>NZ_APML01000059.1 GCF_000359605.1 Gracilibacillus halophilus YIM-C55.5 | reverse complement strand
AGAAAACACAGTTTTCTTGCGGGGGTCTTCGGCTCGTGCTGTTCCCGCAGGCGTCATCGCCTACGAGCTCATCATAATTTGTGTCAAAATAGCAACAACCTTTTAGAAAACAGCGTATCAAAAAAGCAGCAAACATCGTTTACTGCTCCCCTACTACTGCCTTTTCAATATCTTCTGTAAAATTTAATTCCACGGTTTCAGTTAAAACATCAGCATAGCTATAAGACACACGTTCAAATGCATTCTCATCCTGATCCAGTTCCACAATAAAAACAGAAGGATAGATCTCTGCTAATGTTCCATAACGTTCAATCGTCTTCTTTCTTCCACCATTTGCTTTAATTCGAAGCTTTCGTCCTACATTACCTTCTAAACCTTGTTTAATTTCTACCAATGTTTTAGCCAATGCAATCCACCTCACTAAAGTTCAGTATACTACATTCTTGTCCATATGTCAAATAAAACTAACAATTATACCAACACTGATCAAACAATGTCAATAAAAAAATTTGAATTTAGAAATAGTTTTTCACATCTTTTGAAAATTATGTATGAATTAAAAATGTTTTTCTGCATCGTAGAACTGATTGGCTAATTGGGCAAATTCCTCGATTGTTAGCGATTCTCCTCTTCGTTTTCCGTTAATTTCACAATTAGCTAGCAGCTGATCAATTACTGGTTTAGAGAACGTATGATTAAAATAATTCGATAAATTATTTTTTAATGTTTTTCTTCGCTGTTGAAAGCAAGCTTGAACGAATCGAAAAAAATATTCTTCATCACTTACATCTACAACCGGCCTTTTTCTCATTTGTAAATGCAACACCGCAGAGTCAACATTTGGCTGTGGCATAAAAACTGTCCGTGGCACATTCATTTTGACCGCTGCTTCGGTATAATATTGCACAGCAATCGATAATGAACCATAATCTTTTGTATCTGGCTGTGCTGCCATCCGTTGAGCGACCTCCTTTTGAATCATTACACTGATGCTTGATACAGGAATCTTAGCAGCTAATACATTCATTAAAATCGGAGTCGTTATATAGTAAGGTAAATTGGCAATAATTTTTACCGGCTTTTCATCAGCAAAATAATTCGCCCATACGTCTTGTATGTCCGCTTTCAGGATATCTTGATTTTCGATATGAATATTTGAATAGGGGGACAGTGTTTGTTCCAATATAGGGAGTAAACGTTGATCGATTTCGAACGCTACCACTTTATTAGCTCGACTTGCTATTTGCTCTGTTAATGCACCAATCCCTGGACCAATCTCAATCACATTCGTATCTTTCGTCACACCCGCTACATCTAACATATTTTGGAGAATGTTCACATCAATAATAAAATTTTGTCCTAAGCTTTTTTTAAATGCAAAGTGAAATTGTTCCATGATTTCCTTCGTTCGTTTTGGTGTAGCTATTGGCTTTATTTGATTCACCTTGATTCCTCCTGCGCTATTTCCTCAATCGCACGAAACAGTTGTTCACGTGATATTTGAAACATATGTAGCCGTTTTAGCAATTGCTTTCCATTGACGTAACCAATCCGTAACTTTTTACCGAGGGCATCACGACGTGGTTTGGCGCCTTTTCCACCTATTAATCCCGCTTTGATTAAATCTTCTCTTGTAATATCATGATCGACTTCAGTAGCAACTTGATATACTTGCGCTAAAGCATTACGAATCGCCTCTTCTGACGCATGCTCAATACCGATTCCTTTGTCTCTTTTTGCTATGGCTTCTTGCTTGGTAAGAAAAGCATGTTTACAACGCGGAACATGCTGATTAATAATATGACGAATTCTTTTACCAGGATAATCTGGATCGGTAAAAACAATGACGCCTCGCTTTTGTTGCGCATGCTTAATCTGTTCCAGCGTATCTTCATTGATAGCTGATCCATTCGTTTCAATGGTATCGACATCTACTGTTTGTTTTAATTTTGCTGAATCATCTTTCCCTTCAACAACCACTACTTCTTTAATCTTCATCTCCAACCATCCGTTTCGCTTTAATATAACCCTTCATATTATAACCTTTTTCTTCAGAAAAGAAAAATTACCTTTACGAGCTTGTCGCAAAGGTAATCATCATCTATTGATATACTTTTACTTTAACTGTTTTCCGGCCAAAACTTTGTGCCTGTGATTTAGACATATGAATGTCAATTCGATTCCCATTAATATGTCCACCCGTATCACGCGCAACAGCATAGCCATAGCCTTCTACCCATACTTTTGTTCCTAAAGGAATCACACTTGGGTCAACTGAGACCACACCATTTGGATTCGCTTTTAAGTCATAACCAGTGGCTGTTTTTCCGCGTCCATCACAAGTAGGACAATCCCAATTATAAGCAGTGGCTTCCATGTATAACGTCTTCGCCGCATCACCATTACTGCTGTCTGAATTCCTTTGTTCAGAGGACATTTGTACAGGCTGAGGCTGTTTCGTTCCAACTGCAACCACTTTGTTCTCACTTTCTTTGACGACTTCTTCTTCGATCAATTCTCGCGATACTTCTTCACCGTTTTCTAACGTCACTTCATATTCCTTTTCTTTTATACCGGTTTCACCGTTTTTGATCACCGACTCTTTGCCTTTTTCAAGACTGTCATCATTTCTGCTTACAACAGAATAATCAATTTCTTCTTCAACGACATCGGTAACCTTCTCAACTCGTGTGACAGTAATTGTTGTCTCTGCATCCACTTCTTCTGATAACTTTGGTTGTACTTTGTCATTTTCATCTAATGTAACATCGTTTGCTTCTAATACATCGTTAACGGTTCCACCTGTTACCCATGATTTATTTTTATCATCAGCGTCTTGAATGGTCACTTGGAAAGCTTTGTTCATTTTCAAAGCAAAACCATCCGTGATTTGTGTATCTTGAGCATGGGACAGCTGATCCTGTTCTTTTACGTTAATGTCTTCTTCCGTTAAAAACTCACCAACTGTTTCTGCCGTTGTATGATACGTATCTTTGTTTCCATCTATCGTTACTGTAATGGTATCTGCCATTGTATGTTTGATGGTCATATTCGGCTGAATTTGTTCATCGACATCATGGGATAATTCATCATGCTCACCTACATCAATGGCTAATTCATTAAGTACTTCGCCAACTGTTTCCGCATGTGTTCTCACATGAAGTTCTTCGTCTTCCTGAACAACCGTGACCTGTGATTTTGTCATTTCAAATAAAGCAAATCCCGTAAATCCAAGAAAAGTAATGATCGTTAATGCAATATAAAATGATTTTCTATTCAATAAGTGCAATTTTTGGAAAAGGCGTTTCATAAACGATTCCCCTCCTTTCACTCGCTGTTGTATTATATAAAGGGGGGAATCAACTGTCAAACGCGTTTATGTTGCTATAAAATAAGCCAACCCCTTGATACACAAGGGGTTGGCCCATCTCAAATTCAAAATGTTTCATTTCGTTTACATTCTATTAACAAGCTAGAAAAAAATGAGTATCATCCCATCATTCCGCGTTTTATTCGATACGGAAAAATCGCTTGGCATTGGCAGTGGTCATTTGTGCAATAGTATCTACATCTGTTTCACGTATCTCAGCAACTTTCTCTGCAACGAGTTTTACATAGGCAGGTTCGTTGCGCTTGCCTCGATTCGGGTGTGGAGCAAGAAACGGACAATCCGTTTCGACCATTAACCGATCATTTGGCACATATTTCGCTACTTCTTTTGGCAAAGTCGCGTTTTTAAACGTCACTGGTCCGCCTAGCGAAATGTAAAAATTCATGTCTAAACAGGTATCAACATAATCTACAGAATCATTATAACAATGCATGACACCACCGACTTGGCTTGCGTTTTCTTCTTGTAAGATCGCTATAATATCCTCGGTTGCTTCACGATTATGAATAATGATAGGCAAGTTCACTTTTTTCGCCAAATGAATTTGTTGGCGGAAAACTTCTTTCTGTATATCTTTCGGTGACTTATCCCAGTGATAATCAAGCCCCATTTCTCCTAAAGCGACCACTTTGGGATGACTCGCAAGTTCTTCTAGCCATTGTAATTCCTTATCGGTCATGTCAATCGCATCAACGGGATGCCAGCCGACTGCAGCATACATATGATCGTTTTGTTCGGCTAATTCAATCGCTTTGGGAATGGTTTCGTGATCAAAACCAACAATGACCATATATGCTACACCAGCTTCTTGCGCACGCTTAAGAACCTCTTCACGATCTTGGTCAAATTGTTCAATATTCAAATGAACATGTGTATCGAATAACATCCATTATTCACCTTCCTAATCGCCTAAAGTAAGAGGTTGTCTTGGACAATTTCCTCCCCTAGACAACCTCTTCGATGATTTATTTTACAATTGAACCGTTTGGTAAGTTGGACTCTACAGTTGCCAGTGATAATGAGCCGTCTTTATCTTCTCCAGATAAGATCATACCTTCTGACAATTCTCCGCGTAATTTCACAGGCTTTAAGTTGGTAACACAAATAACTTTTTTACCAACTAAAGATTCAGGCGTATAGAATTGCGCGATGCCAGAAACAACTTGACGTTTTTCATCGCCGACATCTAATTGAATGCGTAATAATTTATCGGCATTTTTCATTTTCTCCGCATGGACAACTTCTGCAACCCGTAAGTCCAATTTCATAAAGTCATCAAAAGCCACTTGATTCTCTGGTTCTTCCTTCTCCTCTTTCTTTGGTGCAGGTTTTGTCATCATATCTTTAATGATTTGCACTTCTTGGTCAACATCTAAACGAGGAAAGATCGGATCTTTCTTCAAGACTTTCGCACCTTTTTTTGGAACACCAAAATCATGTAAGCTATCCCACGTCTTTTGACTTTCATCCGTGACACCAATTTGTTCAAAGATCTTATCAGGTGTTTGGGTTAAAAACGGACGAAGTAAAATCGCAATGCGACGAAGGCTATCTACAAGGTGCGCCATTACATTTCCTAGCCGGTCTCTCTTTTCACTGTCTTTTGCTAAGATCCATGGTTCTGTTTCATCAATAAATTTGTTGGTTCGGCTAATATATTTCCAAATATGTGACAATGCAACTGAGAAACTCATCTCATCCAATGCAGCTTCCACTTGGTCAATCGTGTCAATACCGATCTGTTCAAGTTCTTGATCATAAACTTCTTCTGCTGAGGCAAATGCAGGCACCTCACCGTCAAAATACTTATTGATCATGGCAACCGTACGATTTAACAAGTTACCTAAATCATTGGCTAAGTCATAATTCGTACGTTCGACGAAACCTTCAGGTGTAAATACCCCATCTGAACCAAACGGCACTTCGCGCAATAAATAATAACGCAATGCATCAAGGCTATAGCGATCCGCTAGATCAATTGGATTGACGACATTGCCTTTTGACTTAGACATTTTCCCATCTTTCATTAAAATCCAGCCATGGGCAAATACCTTCTTCGGTAACGGTAAGTCGAGTGCCATAAGCATAATTGGCCAATAGATCGTATGGAAACGAACAATTTCTTTACTCATTAAGTGAACATCTGCCGGCCAATATTTTTGGTACAGTTCGTCATTATCTGTGCCGTAACCTAATGCGGTAATATAGTTACTTAGTGCATCGATCCAAACGTAAATGACATGTTTCGGATCACTTGGTACTTTCACACCCCAATCAAATGTTGTCCGTGATACCGCTAAATCTTCTAGTCCCGGTTTGATAAAGTTATTGATCATCTCATTCTTTCGACTTTCAGGTTGAATAAATGCTGGATTTTCCTCATAGAACGCAAGCAATCGATCCACATATTTACTCATCCGAAAGAAATAAGATTCTTCTTTCACATAATCAACTTGATTGCCACAATCTGGGCAGTGACCATTATCTAATTGGCGTTCGGTGAAAAATGATTCACAAGACGTACAATAATGGCCTTCATATTCATCAAGATAGATGTCACCTTGTGCTAATAATTGTTCAAAGATTTTTTCGACAACTTGCTTATGTCGATCCTCTGTCGTTCGGATAAAATCGTTATAAGAGATATCAAGCTTTTCCCACAAATCTTTAATGCCACTAACGATTTCATCGACGTATTCTTGTGGCTTGACACCATTTTCATCCGCTTTTTTTTGTATTTTCTGTCCGTGCTCATCCGTACCCGTTAAATACATGACGTCATAGCCTCTTAACCGCTTATAGCGAGCCATCACATCACCGGCTACCGTACTATAGGCATGCCCAATATGTAAATTGCCACTCGGATAATAAATCGGTGTCGTTATGTAAAACGTTTTGTTGTCTGATGTCATCAACGTGCCTCCTTACTCATTCTTTTCTTGTTACAATTTATTTTACATGAAGTGTCTGTTTCCATTGTAGCGATTTTTCGTTCATTTTTCCATTATTAATACATGATCGCCTGTAAGTCGACGTTCTATAACATCGTAACACACTCACTTCTGAGATTCTCACTATCTAGCTTTAAGCAGGTTTCATTAATACATTGAATTCAAGATTTTTTAAAATCTTTCCTATTTTAGTTTGACAATAATGGCAACTAATGGTATTATAACGCTATAGATGTCGAATGATGACGAATTTATTTATGAAAAAGGGGAGAAGAACGAATGAAATCAACAGGTATTGTACGAAAGGTAGACGAACTAGGACGCGTTGTTATCCCAATTGAGCTTCGTCGCACACTAGGAATTAACGAGAAAGATGCGCTTGAAATTTATGTCGATGATGAAAGAATTATCTTGCAAAAATATAAACCAAACATGACTTGTCAAATTACAGGTGAA
Organism: Gracilibacillus halophilus YIM-C55.5; assembly: GCF_000359605.1. Lineage (GTDB taxonomy): Bacteria > Bacillota > Bacilli > Bacillales > Amphibacillaceae > Gracilibacillus > Gracilibacillus halophilus. Next base: position 11,838 of record NZ_APML01000059.1, on the reverse strand, counting down.
ATATCTGATGATAATATCACTTTAGCTGATGGCAAGCTTGTCCTTAGTCCAGAAGGGGCACAGGGCCTAGTTGACGAAATTCAGAAAAAATTAAAATAAGCAATTAAGAACCGCAATCGAGCCTATTCGATTGTGGTTCTTTTTCATTTAATCGACATGATACGCTTGATAAACATCCCTTTTCGACAAATTTCGTGTTTTTGCAACTTTTTTGATTGCTTCTTTACTAGAACAAGCTTCTTCTGCCATAACTGCTTCTACATGCTCTTGTAATGTAAAGGAGTCCCACCAAGGAATTTGATACGTTTCTGTATCTGATGCCCCCTCAATGATTAAGCAGCATTCGCCTTTTACTTCTTTTGCTTGCAATTCATTTTCTAATTCTTCCAATGTCCCTCGTACATACTCCTCGTATCGTTTCGTTAACTCTCGAGCCAGTGTAACCCTACGATTGCCCAAACCCTCACGTAACGCAGTAACTGTTTCTTTCACACGATACGGTGATTCATATAACATAATGGTCGATTGATAAGAACGTATTCTTTCAATTTCTTCAAGGCGTTTGTTTTTCTTACGCGGGAGAAATCCATAGAAAAAAAACTCATTGGTCGGTAACCCAGATCCGACTAATGCACAAAGCGCTGCATTCGCCCCTGGTAATACAATGACAGGAACATCTTCTTGGATCGCAGCTGTAATCAGTTCATAGCCTGGGTCTGAAATACCCGGCATTCCAGCATCACTTACTACTGCCACGATATGGCCATTACGTAGATAATCTAACATCATTGGCTCTTTTTTGTCTTTATTATGCTCATGATAACTTATCATTTTATTTTCAATTTTAAAATGATGGAGCAACTTCCCTGTGTTCCTTGTATCTTCAGCAGCAATAATCGTTGCTTCTTCTAATATTTTTAGCGAACGAATGGTGATATCTTCTAAATTTCCAATGGGGGTTGGAACAATATACAATCCTCCAGTATCCGATGAATCATGAAAACTTTTTTGTTGTTTCATTTGTGTCGCACCTTCCTTGATAGTAATCGATCCATTGTTGTTTTTTTGTTCGTGATAGTTTTTTAATTTTTGCTTCTAACTGTAGTGCTTCAGATTTTGACTGGCAATTCATTTGATATACGACGGTAAAGGGACCCCTGCCACGTGTATATTTGGCACCTTTTCCTGATTCATGCATGCGCAAGCGCCGATCGATGTCTGTCGTATATCCAGTATAAAACGTCTCATCCGCACATTGTAATATATATACAAAATGGTTAGTTGGTTGTCCCATAGAGAATCTCCTTTAACTCACTTGTATATTGATCTTGATCTGTATAAGCATATAACGGTGGCAATATGGTTACATCTGGTTTTCCATCACGAATGCCTTCGATTAAAAGCATATTGGCTTCCTTCCCCATTTTAGGATAAACAAATCGAAGGCGTTTCGGTTCGATTTTATATGAACGCAACAAAGTTAGGATCTCAACAAAACGAGACGGACGGTGAACCATAGCTACTCTCCCGCCAGGTCTGACTAATTTGCTACATGCCTTCACAACATCTTCTAAATCACAATAAATTTCATGTCTAGCAATTGTTAAATAATCATTTTTATTCCAGTGATTTTGATTTTTCGTTGGAAAGTATGGAGGATTGACGGTTACTAAATCAAATGTATCATTTTGAAAATAAGCGGGCATTTCTCTTAAATCTCCCTCAATCATTGTAATCTGCTCGCTAAGACCATTTAACGTGACATTCCGATGAGCCATATCATATAATTTTGATTGAATCTCTACCCCTGTAATCGGAACTTGTGATTTTTGTGATAACAAAAGTGGAATTACACCATTTCCAGTACACAAATCTAAAATCTTCCCTCTTGTACGAGGTATACTTGCAAAGTTAGCTAGTAACACTGCATCTAGAGAAAACGCAAATACAGACGAACTCTGAATAATTTTTAAATTCTCTTCTGCTAACAAATCATCCATGCGTTCGTCACCAAATAACTCCGCATCCATAAGCCAACCTCCTCAAACCTTTACCATTATGTCAAGGGCAAACGCCCACCGAAAACGATTCATAATAAAGATCTACAATAAACATATCGAATCATAGACGTAATGATACTGTTAACATAAAAGACTGACACGCGTTGTGTCAGCCCCGTTCCATCATTATTTCGTTTTATTTAAAAATAACAGACAAAATAGGCAATCTCCTTCTTGTCTTGGGCTGCCGAAATGCACATTACAAATATGAAATCCTTCTTCATATAGCCTGGCTAAGTTATCATATCCTTCGCCCACAGACCACTCATCATCTTCTTGACTGTCTTCATGTACCGCTTCTGTATCTTCATCTAATCGATGCCGTAAATGATGATTCTCCATCTCCAAACGATTGTTTTCTTCCAAAATCGCACTTAATTGTGTCTTTAAATCACCGAGTTGTTGGTACAATTGTCCAATCTGTTCTTCCATATCAGATACTTGTTCAAATAGTTCCTTTTTTGTCACGTACTTTCACACCCCATTAATCTCTGGCCTGGGTTTTAATAACGCCTTCTTCCATTAACTCATCCAAGGTATATTCAATCACTCTTTCTTTCTCAGGTAGCTCTACATGGATGATTCGCTCCAAAATATTCAAGCCAACAACTTTTCCAACCCCATATGATGTAGTAATTTCGTCACCTAAATCAGGTAATTCTTGCTTCGCTGTTTCGTAATCATCATTTTCATATTTAAGACAGCACATGAGGCGACCACATAATCCGGATATTTTCGAAGGATTTAACGACAGATTTTGGTCCTTAGCCATTTTTATCGATACCGGCTCAAAATCGCCTAAAAATGTAGAACAGCATAACATACGACCACAAGGTCCAATGCCACCTAATAACTTCGCTTCATCTCGGACTCCAATTTGGCGTAATTCAATTCTTGTTTTAAAGACGGAAGCCAAATCCTTCACTAAATGGCGGAAATCCACACGACCATCTGCGGTAAAATAAAAAATCACTTTATTTCGGTCAAATGTATACTCAACATCGACTAAGTTCATATCCAATTCATGCTCTTTTATCTTAGCTTGGCAAGTATGATATGCTTCATCCGCCGTCTCTTTATTTTCGACTACGGTTAATTTATCCTTTTCAGTCGCAATCCGTATCACTTTCTTCAGAGGTAAGACGATATCTTCATCATCAACGTGTTTATTGCTAACTACGACCTTACCGAACTCAACCCCTCGAACGGTCTCTACAATCACATAATCATCTGTTGTAACCGTTTGTTCTCCTGGATCAAAATAATATATTTTACCCGCTTTTTTAAAACGGACACCAATAACTTCAACCACTTAATTCACCTCGATATTTGAAGTGTTAATTGCTCCATCACTAATTGTGGATGCACATTTTGCTCAATTTTTCGCTTCGCTTCCATGACAAACTCAATAGCCATCGTCACTGTTTGTAAAGACCATTGCATACTAGCCTTTTCAATTCTTTCTTGATGTTGAATGAAAATGATCGCTTCTCTATAATCAACATGGAAATTAACAATATCTTTTAACCAAATCAGTAACAAATCCAGCCCTTCTTGTAGTTGCCTACGTTCTTTAAAATGTGGCATCCAATGCGTATGTACAAATAGTTGTACTTCTTTTGGATGATATAGGAGCATTTCCGTTAATTGTACCACTAATTTTCTCGCCTGTGCAAACCAAGCATCGTTACTTTTTTCTAATGCTTCTTGTGTACTTTGTGTAAATTGTGCGATTAATTTCGCATTGGCTTCCGTGAGTCCTTGTTCCATCAAATTTTGTTGCAAATGATCTGGATTCAATGGCTGAAGGGACATGATTTGGCAACGTGAGCGAATCGTTGTCAAAATCGAATACAAATTTTCAGTTAATAAAATCGCTGTTGTCTGCCGTGTCGGTTCTTCTAAAAATTTTAATAAGCGGTTCGCCGCATTATCCGTCATTTTCTCCGCATCGACAATGACATATACCTTTTGGTTGGACTCCATGCCAGTATAAGTAAATTCCTTTTGCAAATGTAGAATCTGATCTTTTTTTATCGAGGCGCCGTCTGGAACGATCCAATGCAAATCTGGGTGATTTCCACTATCAATCCGACGGCATTCTTTGCATTGTTGACACGGTTCATGTTGATTGAGATGGTTACAGAAAATACTTTTAGCTAATAAAATAGCTAACCCTTCTTTATCCGTACCGACATCTCCTTGAAATAAATAGGCATGTGACACACGTTGTTTCTTCACATGATTCTTCAGCATCTTGCTAACAATAGGTTGACTATCCGACATCTCTTGCCATGATTGTATCGGCATTTTCCTTCACATTCCTTTTTTCGACAATTAACTCCCTATGATCCATGAAAAAGAGGATCGATCTCATAAGTTATCCATCCCCTTTTTACTCCTTATTACGTGTATAAGTTCATTAACAGTCCCTTGATTTCACCGATAAGGTCCAACACTTCGATGGAATTCTTCTCTTGATCCAACACTGTATCTGTTAACTCCACTAATTTTTCATCAATTTCTTCTACTATTGTCAGCTTACGATTATCGCCATCCAGCAGGAAACTGTGCGATTGTTTCAGCTTCATACCATAGTCTACGGCTTCTTTCACAAAACGCCGAACAAGTCGTTTATAAGTGGCCAAATCTTTAAAAAAACGAAACCTCGCGACACGTTGTCCTTGTTGCGATAATTCTGTCATTAATCGTTGTAGTTCAGCCTGTTGTAACTGCGTCGATTGAGCACGCACCATTTGGTCAAAATTTTTCGCTGCGTTTTTGGTTTGCGATTCGTTTTTTTTCATTGCATCGATTTGCGTCCGTATTTCTTGGCTAATTTTCATACATGATTTACCTACCTTTTTGAGTACCTTACTAAAATTGATGAAAGGCATCGACTGGTAATACAAACACTGTGCTCCGCCGACTTCTACATTAACGGGACGAGGGATATAAGACTCAGCACTTCCTCCCATAGGTGATACTGGAGAAACCATCTGCTCTCTTTTACTACAGTTATCACGTATGATTTGTAACGCTTCATCTACATGTTCATCCTCACAGCCAATCATTAGTGTAGTATTTCCTTCCTTCAAAAAACCACCTGATGAAGATAATTTGGTCGTTTTAAAGTTATCTTCACTTAATGCATCGATTAATTGATTGGTATCCTTATCTTGAACGACTGCCATAATTAATTTCATCCCTGTCACCTCCCAAGCCTATTATGTACGTAAAAATGATTTAATCGTGGTATATGTCATTTCTTCTACTTCTATTATATCAAAGTTTGCATCAATTCTCTTGATTCGATTCGGAAATTTTTCCACTAATTTCTGATAGGCATGATACACGTTCTGGTGAAATGTTGTGTTTTCTTGGTCTAAGCGATTCGTTTCCCGGTGTTGATTATTATGAATGCGTTGGATCCCCTTTTCAGGAGAAATATCAAACAAAAGGGTAAGATCAGGAGTTTTCCCATCAATTGCAAACTGATTGATATGATAAACTTCCTCCATCCCTAATCCCCTTGCATATCCTTGATAAGCTAAACTGCTATCCACAAACCGGTCACATAATACGATTTGCCCTTCTTTAAGAGCTGGAATCACTTTCTCTACTAAATGTTGTCTTCTAGCTGCTGCGTATAGCAATGCTTCTGTTTTTGCATCCATTGTCGTATGCTCTTTGTCTAGTATGACATCTCGGATTTTTTCTGCAATAGGAATACCACCTGGTTCTCGTGTTGTAAGCACACGGTACCCCTCTTCCTGTAATCGGTTGGCAATTCGGTGCAAGATGGTTGATTTCCCCGCACCTTCACCACCTTCGAATGTTATAAAATAACCACTCACACGCTTCTCTCCTTTGATTGACTTCGTTACATATAAATATATAAACCTTTTTCTCTATGAGCCGGTTGAACTTCTGCATGATAAGAAAAAATATGCTGAATCCAATCCACATGGTCCCGCGTAATCTCCTCACCCTTAATAATAAACGGAATCCCTGGTGGGTATGGAATAATCGCTTCTGCAGCGATATGATGAATAGCTTCTTCCCAACGTATCCACCGCTTTGTCCTTCGTTTCATATCACGATAAGACAATTGCAATGTGTCAATTTTTGATACCAACTGAGGCATTCTTTTCTCTTCTATTTTAGCATGTTTTATGGACGAGTTTAATTGTTGATGAATACTTTCTAATTTTCGACTGAAATTGTCTACATCAACATGAGGGGTTAGGCCAAATACAAACAACAACTGATTGTCATCTATCATTTCTGGAAATATTCCTTCTTGTTCAAATACATGTGCGACAGTACTTACAGATAAACGGCTGTTAATAGCAATTGTTAATTTCAAAGGATCGTCTTTCTCCCCATGCGCAATCACTTTCCAATGAGGACTATCTTGGAAACATGTCGTGATTTCGTGAATGAATGCCATTAATTGATGCCAATGTTGCTTGGAGTATGTCGCTAAATAATGCCTTGCCAAATCTAAGCTCGCCATAATGGGATATGATGGGCTACTCGATTGTAGCATTTGTAAATAAGCTTCAATATCCCTTGAGGATATCTGTTCTGATTGAATATGTAAAAAAGCTCCCATCGTTAACGCAGGCGTCATCTTATGCGCGGACTGCACCACAATATCTGCCCCACAGTCTAAGGCAGAATCACTAGGGACAAAAGGTAATGAGAAATGACAACCATGTGCCTCATCAATGAGAACCGGCACTTGATACGAATGAGCATAATTGATCATCGATTTTATATCATATGTTCGGCCAAAATAATCGGGATATGTCAGAATTAATGCTTTCACTTCTGGATATTGTTGAAAAGCTAATTGAATCGTTTCTAACGACGGTGCTGTGTATCGCTCAACAGCCTCATCATAATCAGGACTAAGAAATATCGGCTGGGCATTTGCTAATTCGATACCATGAATCAATGATTTATGACAATTTCGCTGTATAAAAACTTGGTCACCTTCTGTTACGGTTGCCAAAATCATTGCTAGATTGCCAACGGTACTCCCGTTCACTAAAAAATAACTCGACGTAGCTCCGAACCATTCAGCAGCTAAACGCTGTGCATCTTGAATCACACCTTGAGCTGCATGCAAATCATCTAACCCTGATAACTCCGTAACATCTAATGGTAATAACTGATCAAAAAAGTCTTGTCCTTTATGAGCAACAATTCTTCCGTTCTTATGTCCAGGCACATGAAACGAATCATAATGCTGTTGTGCGAAATCTTGTAACCGATCAAATAGTGGTGTGACCTGCTGTTTTTTCATCATGCATCAGCTTCCCTTTCTCGTAGCTTCGGAAAACATTCGATCGCTCAACTGTTTCCTATCATCATATAAATCTTTCTCTACGAATAGAAAAACCACCTATGACTAGATGGTTTCGTTTATTATATCGTATGTGTTGTTTTCTGAACAGCTTTAAGCTTGTTCACGATATATTGATACCGCTCATCTTTCGGGTTGGTTGCCACAATTTCCTTTTCACAATCATGACAAAGGTATAACTGATATAAAAAGATGCCATCTTCCTTCTCTTGATTGCATATGCCACATTGATATAGCGTGTTTTTCATCATTCCCACCTCCAATAAATAGTTTGCCCAATTACCGCAAATCTATTCATTAGCAATATATGAAATTATTTTCATATTCGGAGATGGGATGTACCATACGACATCATTTATGTTTTTTCACGTGAAACATTTGACGAAAATGAGGGTTTAATGGCGATGACTTGGAGACGATAATAATCAGCCATCCATTGTTGATTCTGATATAATACCGGTTTTAGTTGTTGTTCTACGGCATCAAACAATCGCTCTTTCTCCTCGTATGTTAAATCGACTAGCATGGAGTGAGCAAACATTTTCATCCAGTTACGCAATCCATCTTCCCCTTGTAACGGTGTCGGACGTTTATAATGCACAGCTTGAACAACAGAAAAGTTAGCTTTCTCCATCTGTGCCGTATATTCTCCTATACTAGGAAAATACCATGGCTCTTGTAACGGTTCGAAATCTGGGTATAGCTTGTGATAGTTTTGATGAATGGCTTGTCGAATATTCTCTACGTTTCCTTTTCCGCCAAATTCCACAACCATCCGACCCTTTGACTTTAGTGATTGATATATATTTTCTAAAGCTTCTTGAGGTCTATTAATCCAGTGCAGAACCGCATTGGAAAAAAACGCATCATATGTATTTTCATCTTGAAGGTGTAAAATGTCATTGACAGAAAAGCTCAAGGCTGGATATTTTCCCTTGGCTGCTTCAATCATATTCGATGATTGATCAATTCCATGCACAATCGCACCAGATTGAGCAATGTCATTTGTTAGATCACCTGTACCACAACCTGCATCTAAGATATATTCTTCCTGTTTTGGGTCTAATAATGACACAATGTCCTTTCCATACGCAGACACAAATTGATGGTGGTTATCATATAAATCCGATCGCCAAAGATCCGTTTTCATTCAAAAACCTCTTTCACATCTATTACAGGGAGTACAAGCAATGTCATGAATCAGAAAACAAATATGTTTCATGTTCCCTACTAACTCTACTCGAAACATTGTCTTGAAACTTTTGCTTCGAACATTCGAGCCAAATAGTAATGACATCAATCTTAGTAGATCAATATTCATATTGTCTGTCTCTACCTACCTCATTTCGACGTCCACTTTTTAATTTCCTTCCTTTAAACTACATAAATGTGTTGTATCAGAATTTTATTGGTCGACATTTAAAATGGTCTTTGTTTCATAAAAATTGTTGCACGATGTTTCTTAGATGTATATAATGTTTATATAGTATATATACATTATATAAAGATATAAGGATGATATGTAAATTAAAAATAAAATGACAATTAATCCTTCAGCAGAGAAAATAGATCATCATTTCAAAATATATTTCCAAAAAATAAAAAAGAGGGATTGGTATGCAAATCATCATTTCCAACAGTTTAAAGCAGCCGATTTACAAGCAAATTACAAATCAAATTAAATCATCAATTTTAGCAGGTGAACTACAGGAAGGGACAGCAATACCTTCCATGCGTAAACTCGCAAAGGATTTACAAATTAGTGTTATAACAACGAAACGTGCGTATGAAGAATTAGAAAAGGAGGGCTTTATCTATTCCATTGTCGGAAAAGGATCTTTTATCGCAGAGCAAAATTTAGAGCTTATAAGAGAGAAAAAGTTGAAGGCTATTGAGGAACAGCTGAATGCAGTCATCACAAATAGTAAAGAAATTGGCCTGTCATTTGATGAACTGCAGCAATTATTGGAGATTTTATACGAGGAGTGAAATGAATGAAAAATGTGATTGAATTAAAAAGTGTAACCAAAAATTTCAAAGACTTTTCCGTTAAAAATATTGACTTACAAGTGAAGCAAGGCTTTATAACGGGATTCATTGGAGCAAATGGTGCTGGTAAGTCGACAACAATAAAAATGATGATGAATCTACTAAAACCAGATGCAGGAGAAGTTAAGCTTTTCGGTTTAGATTACAAGATGTATGAGAAGGCGATCAAGGAGCGCATTGGGTTTGTATACGATGGCAATGTATTTTTTGAAGGATTGAACTTAAAAGATATAAAACGTATAGTTGCACCAGCTTATAATCACTGGGATGATAGATTATTTTATCAATATGTTGAACAATTCGAATTACCGCTTCATAAAGCTATAAAAACTTTCTCAAAAGGGATGCAAATGAAAGCTTCATTGGCGATAGCACTATCACATCATGCAAAACTCCTCATTATGGATGAACCAACTGCAGGATTAGACCCTATTTTTAGACGGGAGTTGCTGAGAATTTTACAAGAATTAATGATGGATGGTAATCGAACTATTCTCTTCTCTACGCATATTACAACAGATTTAGATCGTATCGCCGATTATATAGCTTTTATCCAAAAAGGAGAATTAGTATTTAATCAGTCCATTCACGACGTAACTGAAAGCTATGCGCTCGTTAAAGGAGAGCTGAACCTTCTAGATAGAGACACAGAACGGGCCTTTGTCCATGTTCATCGCGCATCAACAGGATTTGAAGCGTTAACAGATAATATTAAGAAAGTTAAAAATATTTTTGGGAATTCAGTTATAATTGAACAAGCATCTCTTGAGGATATTATGTATTACTTAAAAGGGGGCATACACCATGTTTAATTTAATTAAACGTGATGTCATACTACAGAAAAGACTACTTCTAACCTTTATTCCTTTTATCGCATTCTTTATCATTATGGATTCACATCCAGTCTTGACTTTTCTCGTTGCTAGTATTTTTATTCCCTTTAACGGTTTTGCTTACGATAAACAAGCAGAGACAAATATTTTGTTAAATTCCTTACCCTACACACGTAAAGAAATTATCGCATCACGCTATCTTGGTGCTATCATTTATATGGTTTTAACCATTGGGGTAACAAGTCTGGCATTTTTAATGATGAATATACCTTTTACGCTTACTGATATTGCGATTAGCAGTGGCTTATTCTTATTGTTTGCTGCTCTCACCTTCCCGTTATTTTATATATTTAAGTCTGGTCATATTACAACAGTTGTTCTCTTTAGCTTTATTCTTTTAGCAGGCATAGGACCGCCTATTGTTTCGTTTTTAGCAGAAAATTTAACAGCAATTACTGATTTTATTGTCAATTTACCCATCCAGACTTTATATGCTGGAGCGACACTTGTTATTTTGGCGCTCTATGCTATTTCTTGGGGAATTACTACTTTTATTTACCAACGAAAAGCGTTCTAAGTAGATTCCAATTATTGCATAAGAATATGTTAAGATTTAATCAGTTAAGCATGGATATAAATAGGTATAAGGTTAATACATTAGTAGGAGGGATAACAATATGACAAATGATAAAGGTGATATCTTTGAATGGAAAAGTTTTCTGTTAAATTTGACCCAGTACTCCAAAAAGAAAAAGGGCTTTCTTAATGAATTACGAAGATTGATTATAACTATTTGTTTATTTTTAATTATGCAGCTAATCTTTATTTTTATTGATGGAACATTTTTGGAACCGAATCTAAACAGGATGGGTAACTTTGCAAGTGGTATCGCAAAAAATATGTTTTTTGAGCAATGGTTGATCTTATATGATAATTCAATCTTTAAACTTATCACTGCAATTGCGATACTTCATATAGTTTATATTTTAATAAAAACTGTAATTATTGGACTTAAAGAAAAGAATACGAAATTTAGTTAAGCAAACGGGTCCCTCTTGACAAGTTCTATTATAAACGCTTTGGCGTGGCCATTACGCCCTTCCTCGACATCACCCCATCACCCCATTGGTACTATAGTGGAAACAAGTAGTAATTTTATGACGATGATGGTGATTAGCGATCGATAAGTCAGACAATTGAGATGGCATAAGCCTTCACTTGTCCGAAGGCGGTTCAGCCCCAGTCTACTTCGTTGAGGGTGGAGTCTTCTCACCTATATTGATAAAAGAAAAGACTCCTTAGCTGTATCAACTAAGAAGTTTTTGTCTTTGCCTGGCAACGTCCGACTCTCGCAGGGGCGTTAGCCCCAACTACCATGGGCGCTGGAGAGCTTAACTGCTGTGTTCGGCATGGGAACAGGTGTGACCTCTCCGCTATCGTCACCAGACCAACAAGATGATCATAATTTTTATATACCATCAAAACTAGATAAGAAATCAAAGGTTCATCAAACGCACACATC
>NZ_APML01000058.1 GCF_000359605.1 Gracilibacillus halophilus YIM-C55.5 | reverse complement strand
TGTAATATTACAAGCTTTTTTTATGCCAAAACAACAAACATATGTTCTATAATACTTTGAAATTTTGTATAATATAGTTATACAAACCAATAGCAAACGAGGGGATTGAATGATTGAAAAAGAAAATGAAAAAATAACTACTTATAAAGAGTACCCATACCTGGTTTACACACGTGTTTCCACTGATCGTGACGAGCAAAAGGATTCACTATCAAACCAGGTTGATATATGCCGATATTGGCTTGAACAACATAACTTTGAATGGAATGAACGTTCCATATTACAAGATGAATCAAAGTCAGGAACTATGTTTCTTGAACGTACAGCCATGCAACTTGTATTAAAAAAAGCAAGAAATCGAGAAATAAATATGGTTGTATTCAAATCCATACATCGATTGGCCAGAGATTTAAAAGATGCATTAGAGATTAAAGAAGTATTGTTAGGCCATGGCGTACGAGTTGTAACAATTGAAGAAGGCTATGACAGTGAACTTGAAGGGAAAAATGACATGAAGTTTGAGATGTTTTCTATGTTTGCTGCCCAATATCCTAAAACACAATCTGTATCCATTAGTGCAGCACTTGCTGCTAAAGTACGACGTGGTGACCATATTGGAAAAGTGCCGTATGGTTATGAGCGAGTGGATCAGAAGCTTGTTATAAAAGAAGATGAAGCAAAGGTGATCCGGCAAATCTTTAACTGGTACAATGAAGGAAAATACGGTATGAAATCTATTACGAACAAACTAAATGAGCAAATTGAAGGAGGTACTTTACCATCACCAAGAAACGGTGGGCAATGGCAATTAACTTCTGTTCAACGCATTCTAAGAAATCCTACCTTTTGTGGTGATTTTATTCTTAATCAATTTACTTCAATAAAAGTTGATGGGAAGAAAAAACAGATCCGTAATCCGAAAAGTAAGTGGGTGATCTTTGAGGATCATCATCCAGCCATTGTCTCTAAAAAAGCTTTTGAACAAGCAAATAATAAAGAAGTATTAAATAAAAAAACGAAGATCACACCATGGAACGAGTTAGAGGATTATTGAAGTGTGGCCATTGTGGAAGTAATATGATCATCATGCAATCCTGGAAAAAGAAGAAAGATGGGACAAAAACACGGTGGAATTATTTAAAATGTAGCCAATATCGCCGGTCCAATGATTGTGTCAATCATGTTCCTATTACCTATGAGCATTTAAGACATACAATCATTCAAGAATTAAAAAAAGAAAGCGACAAAGTGAATTTTAACTTGGAAGAATGTTTAACAAGTAATAATGAGAAAAAAATAAAGCAGCTAGAACGGAAAATGGAAGCGAACAAATTAAAGAAAACAAAACTGCTTGATGTGTATTTAGAAGGAATCATAGATAAGGTAGAATACGAAGAAAAAAGAGAGAATTTAATAAAAGATAATGAAAATATGGAAGATCAAATCTTTCTGTTAAGCAATCAAGCAGCAAATGAAGTGAATATCAAATACATTCAGGAAGCATTGGATTCATTGAATAATACAAAACAGGACTTGTTTCATGTATTTCAGATCCTAATTGAGAAAGGTATTATATATGAAGATGGTCAGATGGATCTGCGTTATTCTTTTTCTTTAAATCACAGTTAATTCCTAATATATTTTAGGCGGCTATACTTTGATGTTATTTAAAGAACTTATTTTTTCATACTTAAAGCTCAGTGGGTTCGTTAAGAGTTCCATAAAATGGGAATGTATCCTGGCCATCTGGTGATGGGATTTAGGGAGATTCAGTATTAATCACTGATCGATATATCGTCCGTTTTTTTTATCGGTAATCTCTATATTAGAACTATTATATCCTTCTACTATTACTTCTTCTAGGTAGTTATTATAACTATAAACATATCTGTTATGTGGTTCGTCTTCATAAACTATTTCAATGTAGTGAGTAGAATCCTTATAGTTATAAGAAGTTTCCTTACTTTGTATTTTTTGATCATAATCCTTTGTCTCTAAATATTCATTCACTTTATTAGCTGTTAGAGATTTTTGATATGCGAAATATCCAACAATAACTGAAAATGTTACCAGAATAAGAATTAAGGCAATAACCATTATCTGTTTTTTCATTTGTATCCACCTTTTACAAAAAGTTTAGAATCTTACCTCTACTACAGCTTGTAAGAGTCTCTTTCTAAGAGATTTGTAATATGTATAATTGATGAGAAATAAGTTTTACTAGTTATTTGATTCAAGTTGTATTGTTTCTTCTTTTCCATTCCATTTAATAACTACATCAATGGCAGATTTTTCAGATTTTGTATAACACCCAGAACAATTAATAGGAATTTGGATTTTACTGTGTTTCATTTCCTTAATTGTTTTTATAGTTTCACCATTATTGATATTAATTACTACATTTGTTTGTTTCTTGCTTTTATCTTTATAATACAAAAAGTATGTACCATGTTTACTATCTTGTGATTGTTTCAGCTTAAATTCAGCGTTCCAATGTGTACTTTCTCCAGAAAAATAGATATAGTTATTTTCACCACATCCAGCTATAAGAGTAAATGATAGTATAAAAAACATAAGAGGCGTATATATGGGCACTTCATTCTCTACCCTACCTATATTTATATATTTTACCAATCCGTTTTGTAATTTGTGAAGTAGATCGGCCTATAGTAAACATCCGTTGCGAATTCGCAAAAGGTTTTATGGAGACATTCCAAAAGAAGAAGCCTCTAACAAACAGCGCGACTTAAAAAAAGAATAAAAACATAAAGATATTTGTTATCGTTAAGACGGAGGCAATAATCGTTGAAACTTTCAATGCTAATTTCGATATAAAACTCCAACCCCCCATAATTAAGGAAGCTATCCCCAATAGATAAATTTGATATACCATAAAATTCAACAAGGATTGCTTCCCGCCATCAAATCCTATAAAGAATAATCCGATAAAAGTTAGTGTTACAAGTATGCTTAATATTAAGAAAGCATAGCTTTTCCATATTTTCTTAGTCATAACATAACCTCCTAATTAATACATCACAATCGTTACACCATCATACTTTTGAGTCTAAATGATATTTTCTTGTTCGATCATTCCTTCTTTGGAAAAGTAAATGTTGGTAAAATTTTGATAATTTAACCTTATCATAGGTGACATAAATTGAGAACAGGCTACTTACTAACAGTTGCATAATTGTTGTATTGTGATGTAATTGGGGATTTTGAAAGTAATCCTTAAATAAAAGTTGGGGACAGTGATGAACGTGTGAGTAATGCATATTCTTAGCCCCCTTTTAAATACGAATCTAGCAGTAAAATATGATAAAATACAAAATATGGAGACACATATTATTTTTTTATTTTAACTAACTGAAGCAGGTTCGTTACAAATGATTGCTTTTTAATAAGGGAGTCGTGTGGTTTGGATTCAAAATATGTGCAATTTTATGAATTTGGTAGCCCGAGAGAAGTGTTGGAAGTTGGATATAAAAGTATAAAACCACCAAAAGAGAATGAAGTGCTTGTGCGAATGTTAGCACGTCCCATCAATCCTTCCGACTTAATACCAATTACTGGGGCATATTCCCATCGAATTTCTTTACCGAACATCCCTGGTTATGAAGGAGTTGGTGTTGTAGAAGATGTAGGGTCTTCGGTTTCAAAAAGTCTAATAGGTAAACGTGTTTTACCTTTACGTGGGGAAGGTACGTGGCAAGAATTTGTTAAGACATCAGCAAAGTTTGCAGTTCCTATCCCTGATTCGATTGATAATTTTACGGCATCGCAGCTGTATATTAACCCCATTACAGCTTGGGTGACTTGTACGGAAGTGCTAAATTTAAAACCGAACGATGTATTATTGGTGAACGCGTGTGGTTCTTCTATTGGGCATATTTATACGCAATTATCAAAGATGATAGGTTTTCGATTGATCGCAGTTACTAGAAATAACAGACATACGGAAAATTTATTGTATCTTGGTGCTTCTAATGTGATAGATACTTCTATCGTTTCATTATTCGAAACCGTTATGGAGTTGACGAATGGAGTTGGTGCAAATGCAGCTATTGATTCCATTGGAGGTTCATCTGGGAATGATTTGGCTTATTGTGTACATCCTCATGGAGATTTTCTAACGATCGGTCTTCTATCAGGGGTACCAGTAAATTGGGCTGATATTATTGATAAAGCAAAAGTGAATGTTCATATGTTTCATTTAAGGAATTGGAACAGCAATGTCTCATCCATTCAATGGAAAGAAACGTTTAATCGTTTAATAAGGTTTATAGAGGATGAAAAATTACGTTTGATGGAGGTTCATTCTCAGTGGTACTTATCTAATGTGAAAAAAGCTATTGATGCTGTTGAATCTCAGAAACTAACAAAAGGAAAAGTGTTTTTAACAAGCTTTTAAATCCCGCTTCCATGATTGAAGTAGAGATTTGAACAAGCATGTAGTAAGTAATTTAAGGATTATTTTTAATTACTAGAAAAAAATGAGATTTGAGGTGGTTTTTTATGAGGAAATATATTTGTGGAATAGTTGTATCAATAATTACTTTATTGTTAATTGGATGCTATCCTCCTGAAAATAAAGCCAAAAATCTTACACGCGATTATTATCAAGCCCTTATAAATGAGAGTTATGAAAAGGCATTCAATTCTCTCCATTTATATAATCCAGAAGAGTTTGATGATAAGGTAACATTAAGTGATAAAGAAGCTGAAAAATTTTATATGAAAAAAATAAGTGTTTTAGAGGAAAATAACTACCATGTCAAAGATTTTGAGATAACTTATATGCAACAAGAAGATGGGCACACATTTTATCCTAACGTTAAAATTGAAGTTGAAGTAAATAGTAAAACTTACGAATATGAGGAAAAGATAAGCATTACTTCTAATGATAAAGTAAGGGTAGTGGAGAGTAACGACCCATTCATAAAATATCGTAATGGCGTCATGGGTTTTGATATTCAAGAAGATATTAAAGATCATAAATAATAATCGTGCAATCAAGAATTTGTAGGGGGTAAGTTTTCTATATTTCACCATTAAAATAGCTGTGTGAGTAAAAAGGTGGTTACCCCAATTATGCAGCTGATTCGCTGATTTGATTTCGATAGTCATGGACAAGCCATTACTTGAAGAGCATCAAACATGTTTTTGTTATGTAACATGATTATCTGCAATTCTTATACATGACATTTGATATATGATTACGCACGGTTTTTTGAGATATGAAAAGCTCCTGGGCGATTTCCTTTGTTGTTTTATCCTGTACTAATAGCTCAAATACTTCTCTTTCTCGTTTCGTTAATAATTGCTTCGGTTTGTAGTCATTATCTTTCAAATGTTAACCCCTCCTTGCTAACTTTAGGGCTTCTAATAAGAGGGTAATTACTTAGTCAATCTATAGTATGAATACAAACAGGAACCTGTGCGCTACAAACGTCTAATTCCATATTAATTGTGCATAGGGAATCATATCATGGATTATCGACAACTGATCGTATCATTTATAAAATAATAAAATTGAACGAATCATACAGTGAGAGCGATTCGGGGGTGATCAGAAAACGAAAAAATTGCAGGAGGATAAGATGTAAAAGTTACCAATTACTTCATAAGTCCATTAATGTACTCAATTACTGTATTCTGCAAAAAGCATTCATTAAGTCAACGGTTTGCAGAATAAATCAATTTTCGATGCAAACCGCTGCTTTTGTTTTATCTGTTTGAAGCAAATACTGATTTTTAATGCAAATCACTACTATCCATTTGATTTATTTGAAGCATAAATTGTTTTTTCAGGCAAACAGCCACATTCATTTGATCTGTTTGACACAAATGTTAGTAGAGCTCATATTTATATGCGAAGCAATAGCTGGCAGACTGTTAACACAAAAAGAAAAAGGCGCATAGAAGAAGATCTATGCGTTTTCTTCCTTTATCGTGATCGCTTGGGAATGTTTTTGCTTCTTACAGTCAGCGAACGCGTCTTGATCGACTAAATCCAATTTCATCGCTGCTTCTAATTTTTCAGTGTCAGGTTGCTTTACAACTAAAATAAAGTCTTGTAAGTTCAATTCTTCTAATTTCTGTATCGTCTTTTCGTCATTGTATTGAACCGAAGAACGAATCACTCGTTGGGCTTTATACGGTCCACGTTTGACTTCAGCTTTTTGTTCCTTTCCGACAGTTTCGTCAAAATAATGATGGAGTTGCTTTTTCATTTGATTCAATTTTTTTTCGATCTCTTTCTTCTCTCTGTTTAAGTCATGGTATTTCTTTAACAATCCTTCCGTTATCTCTAGGGATTCGTGCATATTATCTTCTTTCATAGTTATTTTTCATCCCTCCAGTCAATTTTTATGATTCATATATATGAATGGGAAAACCATTTATGCGATTGGCAAATTTCAAAAATACATAGATTCATAAAAAATATTCCGTTAAATATCTGCTGAATATGTTAAAATGAAGCAAGATGTGAATTAATTCTGTAGTGAGGTGTGTATGAATGAATGGAAAGAAGTTAGCAGGTGAGAAAGCGGTTGAATATGTTGAGAATGGGATGCACTTAGGTCTTGGAACTGGATCGACCGTGTACTATTCGATTTTAAAATTAGGAGAATTAGTGAACGAAGGACTAGATATTAAAGGGATGCCGACATCAAAAGAAACAGAGAAGTTAGCTAAAGAATTAGGAATTCCATTAATCGATGAATCCTCAGTTAGTGAATTGGATGTAACCATTGATGGAGCCGATGAAGCAACACCAAGATTTGAACTAATTAAAGGCGGTGGCGGTGCTTTATTACGTGAAAAGGTAGTTGCTTCTATTTCTAAGCGCTTTATTGTCGTTGCTGATGATTCCAAATATGTTGATCCGTTAGGGAAATTTCCTTTACCTGTCGAAGTTGTACCATTTGGGTGGGAGATTACGCAGAAGCAAATTAGCAAATTGGGTTGTCAACCATCATTGCGTCAAGATGGAAATGAGCCATTCATTACTGACAATGGCAATTACATACTGGATTGTTATTTTGAAACGATTGACCATCCAGCTGATTTAAATGTGTCATTAAATATGATACCTGGTGTTGTTGAAAATGGCCTCTTTGTTGATATGGCTGATGCGATAGTAATCGGTCGTAAAGATGGGGAAATCGAGGAGATTACCAAAAAATAAAGAACTAAATCATTCCGTCCAATACGAAAGGAGAGGGTAACGATTTCATATGTTTTAGTAGGGATTCTAGTCGTGACGATGATTCTACTGTCGATCTATCAACAACGAAGAAAACAAAAAAATCGCTACCCACATCATGAAAGTACTGAACATGAAAGAGCAGTGGAAATCCAAATTGAAAAAGAGAAAGCACGTAGAAATGGCCCGCCAGGCGGATTTGGTGGCATGTAATTTTGACACTAGTCGATACAAGAAGGCTACATAAAAAACGATTCATAGCTCCATAAAATTGTATATTATTTTTTGTAATGGTTATGTTACAAGATAATAACCAAATTGACGTTAGGGGCTAAATATGTTGAATCAAATGCTGTTATGGTCTTCATTTATATTACCATGGCTATTGTTAATACCATTACAAAGAAAACAAATGAAACGATTCTTGCCAGCTGCATTGTTCGGCGCACTATTATTGACAATTGTATTTCAGGTCGCAGAACAATTTCGTTGGTGGGAGATTCAAGAAAATATTATCATTCTTACTAGTGTAACGCCTTTTGTGTATGGAATTTTTTTAGTGGGAACAATTATCATATTATACTTTACTTATTTCAACTTTTGGGTATACATCATAACAAATCTAATCATTGATGCATTTTTATCATTTGGCGTTAATGCATTATATGAGTATTTAGGAATTTACCGACTTATTCATATTGATTCGTTTGGAATATATGCATTGACTATTTTGATTGCTGTTTTAATCTATAGTTTTCAAAGGTCGATGGACAAAGTAATATACGTTGAAGACCAGTGATCTAGTGATAATCACTGGTTTCTTAGTATGAAATGGTTAGTCTTGTTTTGTTTTGAGTGCTTTTGTTTGAAAGTATTTGATTAAAAGTGTAAACCAATAGGCAGGAAATATAATGAACACATCAATTATGAATAAATACAACTGATTCATCCATTTGTGAAACATTAATAAATCAAGCATATCTGATACGGTTGCAAACACGATACCAAATAAAAAACATAATAATAAGCCGTAGACATAAAAGTTTTTCCCACGGTTGGTACAGTATTGATACAACAATAAGAAACTAACCGGTAATAAGGAAGCAGTCATATTAATCCCAAAAGGTAATGTCGGTGACAAGAAATAAGGATGAATCAAGAGATTATGGGTTTCCAAATAGAAATCGGCATAGGTCCATAGCATGTGAATCGTATATCCGAATAAAAACACTTCAAACAGTCTCTTTCGATCGACAGTGAATATTAAAATGATTAGTGGTCCAATAAATAGAATAACTGCTGTCCAAAATTGCCATGTAAATATATTCGAATAATCATACCAATAGTCTACAAATAGACGATGCAATTCATCGTTTTTTTGAAAGATTTGTTTCCAATAATCGCTAAATGACATCATTCCACCAACTTTTACTTCGTTTGTTTACCATTTACGTTTTCCAATTACTTGGATTCCATTCAGAAACTAATAATATTCAATGATATGGAAAATGTGTTATAGTAAGGGAAATTCAAATCGAATAAGAATAAACCGACGAATGATTATCTGGAGGATGAAGGGGAAGAGGTATGAAGACAGAAAAACCAAAAATGATTCAAGGGTGCGTTTGTTTAATCAGACGACAGAAAATGAGATGGAGCAACGAATTAAGTATATTAAGGAATTGTTTGGTTCTACAAGGGAAACCGTCTTTATAGAACCAAATTTCCGTTGCTGGTAATCCAGCGAGATTTGTACGGCATATTGATTAATATATGCTGATCACTAATAAAGATAAATCAATGAAACAACAAAGAGGCGATGACAATGAAAGCACCAATTGGGGTGATTGATTCTGGTGTGGGTGGCTTAACTGTTGCAACGGAGTTAATGCGTCAACTGCCTAAGGAATCAATCATTTATTTTGGCGATACGAAACGCTGTCCTTATGGTCCACGGCCAAAAGAAGAAGTAGAACAATTTACTTGGCAGATGGTTCGGTTTTTATTAAAGAAACAAATGAAAATGTTAGTGGTTGCATGTAATACGGCGACTGCTTTTACATTAGAACAACTACGTGAAACGTTAGATATTCCGGTGATTGGTGTGATCCAACCAGGAGCAAGGGCAGCACTCACGCAATCTTGGTCAGCAGATATTGGCGTTATTGGTACAGAAGGGACGATTAAAAGTAAGTCGTATCAACAAGCGATTCATCATATCAATGCCAATATTACTGTACGGGATTTAGCTTGCCCTCAGTTTGTACCGATTGTCGAACAAGGTATTCAATCAAATAAAGACATATATGAAACAGTCTACCAATCGCTTCGACCATTAAAAAACTTTGACAAGATGGATACGTTAATTCTTGGTTGTACACATTATCCGATGCTACGAGACGTTATTCAAGAAGTAATGGGTCAACACATTTCTATTATTTCCTCTGGTGAAGAAACAGCTCGTGAGGTGAGTACCATACTTGGTTATCATCATAAATTGTATGAAGGAGATGAACCGCCTATTCATCATTATTTTACGTCAGGTGATGCTATTGTTTTTAGAAAAATAGCTACAGAATGGATGCAACAACCAATACATCACGTCGATTCCATTCATTTGACCGATTGATAAAAAGAGTTCTCATTATGAGAGCTCTTTTTATTTTTCCCTCCGATAGTGAAGAAAAAATAATTTGATAGGTCTATTTTTTTCTAAAGCTCGTATACATAGTAGTACAAACCATCGGAGGAGGTATTTGGTTTATGGGGATCGGCTTAAATAAAAAATGGTTAGGAATGTTATTGGTTTGTCTCTTGATATTATCGGGGTGTGGCGTGTTCCAAGGAGAGCAAACGTTAGAGGAAATCGATGCACCACCGGAAGATGCTGACTGGACAGATGAGAATTTAGATGAAGTGGATGAAGATACAGAAGGTGAAGATACTGGAGTAGATGGAACAGAGGAAGCAGAAGAAGGTAATGAAACAGAGGAAAGTGAAGCATCTTCAAGTGGAGAATCGGCAACAAATGAAACGGTAACAAGAACGCTTTATTTATTAGATGAAAATGGATTGGTAGTACCACATCAAGTGGATTTACCGGCTCCAGAATCAAAGGAAGTAGCCGAACAAGTACTTAATTATTTGGTGAAAGATGGTCCCATTACTTCCATGCTTCCAAGTGGCTTTCAAGCTGTGTTACCATCAGGTACGGAAGTGATGTCGTTAAACTTAGAAGCGGATGGTACGTTAGTTGTAGACGTTTCAGAGGAATTTAAGTCATATCAAGCGGAAAATGAGAAAAAAATCTTAGAAGCAATGACGTACACGTTGACTCAATTTGAAAATGTTGATCGAATGAAATTATGGATTAATGGGCATGAACAAAATACAATGCCAGTGAATGGAACACCAATCCAAGAAGGTTATTCACGTGAAGATGGGATCAATGTTCAACAGACAAGTGCAGTTGACTTCATGGAAAGTAAAGCAACAACGCTTTACTTTCCAATGCAAAAGGACGAGCAAGTGTATTTCGTTCCAATCACCCAACACGTTGAAATGAATGTAGACAATCAATATCAATCAGTTGTACAAGCACTACTTAATGGACCAAATTATCAATTACCGTTACAACATGTGGTGAATACAGGTTCTGAGTTAGCACAAACACCAGTTGCAGAAGATGGGGTATTACGTTTGACATTCAACGAAAATATTTTATCCAATAGTGAAACAGGTGTGATCGCTGATGAAGTCATGCAATCCATTGTACTAACAATGACGGAACAAGAAGGCATTGATGCCGTGGAAGTCATGGTGGATGATGTAGATCAAGTCATCAATGAAAATGGACAACCATATAATGAACCTGTATCAAGAGATATGGTGGCACCAACAGAAAGTATTTAATGTAGAAGCACCTCATGTTTGGTATGAGGTGTTTCTATTTTTCAATGTATGAAATTTCAATCCAACAGAGAAAATATGTTACGATATAGTAGAATGTAAGGAGGAAAGGTCATGAGAGAATCAGGGAGAGAAGTCAATCAATTACGTCCAATTCATTTGGAAACAAATTTTACGAAACACCCAGAAGGGTCTGTGCTTATAACAGTAGGTGATACGAAAGTGATCTGTAATGCAAGTATTGAAGATCGTGTGCCACCATTTATGCGTGGTTCAGGAAAAGGATGGATTACCGCAGAATATGCGATGCTTCCAAGAGCTACCGAAAGCCGAAACATTCGTGAATCGTCAAAAGGTAAAGTGTCTGGTCGCACGATGGAAATTCAGCGGTTAATCGGTAGATCCCTCCGTGCAGTCGTTGACTTGAATCAGATTGGTGAAAGAACGATATGGGTTGATTGTGATGTGATTCAGGCAGATGGCGGTACGAGAACGGCATCCATTACAGGGGCATTTGTTGCAGTTGTCTTAGCCCTTGGTACATTAATGGATCATAAAAAGATTAAATCCATTCCAATCACTGATTATTTAGCGGCAATATCAGTCGGTGTACTTCCTGATGGATCAGAAGTATTAGATTTAGAATATCAAGAGGACTCCATAGCCCATGTCGATATGAATGTTGTAATGACGGGTAAAGGTGAATTTGTAGAACTTCAAGGCACGGGAGAAGAGGCGACATTTTCCAATCAACAGTTACGACATATGTTAGATTTAGCTGAAGGTGGCATGAAGGAAATTTTTGATATTCAAAAAGAAGCTATTCAATCATATCATGATCAGATGAATATATCGTAGTTGGAGGCTACTATGAAACAAATGATTATTGCGACAAAAAATCAAGGAAAAGTAAAAGATTTTCAAAGCTTATTTGAACCGTATAACATTAAAGTAAAATCGTTGTTAGACTTAGCTGAACCAATTGAAGATATTGAAGAAACAGGAACAACCTTTGAAGAAAACGCGCAGATTAAAGCAGAAGCCATTTGTAATAAGTTTCATACACCAGTCATTGCTGATGATTCGGGAATTGAAATTGATGCATTGCAAGGTGCCCCAGGCGTTTATTCAGCTCGCTATGCAGGCGAGGAAAAAGATGATGAAGCAAACATACATAAAGTGCTAGATGAAATGCGAGATGTAAGCTTTGATGAACGAACCGCTCGTTTTGTATGTGTGCTAGCAGTTGCGCAACCGAATGAATCAACCATCTTCAAACGTGGCGAATGTGAAGGGACGATTGGTTTTGGAAAGCAGGGCGACAAAGGTTTTGGCTATGATCCTATTTTTTATCCAACAAATAGTCGTCGCACGATGGCCGAAATGTCAACTGAAGAAAAAAA
>NZ_APML01000057.1 GCF_000359605.1 Gracilibacillus halophilus YIM-C55.5 | reverse complement strand
AAACGCAAATTACTGGGAAAACTTAATATGGTAGCCGTTAGATTTCCCGGTAAAACGCCAATTACCGGGAAATCCGATAAGATGTTCTCAAGATTTCCGAGTAAAGCACGTGTTCCTCTTGTTTTTCATGCAAAAACATCATCATTTGACCGGCTGTTTGACGCGAAAATTCATTTATGATGTAAACAGCTACCACTGCACACGCTATTTGACTCATAACCCCATTTTCGATGCAAACAACGATTTCAACTGCTGCTGTTTGACGCAAAAAATTTCATGTCGATTGCGCAAAATGACAGCCCTTCGCAATTGAATCAAGTCTGCTTACAAAAGGGGCCGAAAGAGAGCTGTTAATTTGCTCAACAGTTTCATGAAAAGTGGTTGCTGCTTCAACCATTGATTTGTTAATCGTTTACTGTTGGCCATGTCATGTTTTATTACACGTTCAATGTCTGCAAACAAGGGATGACTTCTTTTCACGATAAGGTTAATTTCTTGATTTAATAACAAGCTTCGTTGGTCAAAATTTGCTGTGCCAATATCGCAAAATTTATCATCAATCATACATACTTTTCCGTGAAAGAAGCCTTTCAAATATAAATACACGTCAGCACCGACGTCTAGCATTTGTTGTAAAAAGGGAAACGCTCCTGCTTTGGTTAACAAGTGATCCCCTTTTTCAGGAATGATGACTGTAACAGCAACGCCTCGATGAATGGCACTGAATAACGCCTGTAACACACGCTTTGTCGGTATAAAATAAGGAGAGCCAATCACGATACTGTCGTTCGCTTGTTGCAATAAAATAAGAAATGCCTCTTCTAATTGATGACCATCCGTTGACAATACAATGAGGGGATCTTCTTGATATAGACAAGTTTGAAGCTGTTGATGAATGTCAGTTGCGTGTTGTTGTTCGTTTGCTTCTTTCCAGTCTCGGTAAAAACTATGCTGTAAATGTTGCGTAAGTGGCCCACGAATTCTGAGGTGATAATCACGCCAAGTCCCTAGCTTGTTGTCTTTATCGATATATTCATCACCTACATTAAAACCGCCGAGATAACTAATATCGTCATCAATAATGGTTAGTTTTCGATGATTTCTTTGCTGGAGTGAAAATAGCCACGGGAAAGACGGTTGATTGGTTTTCTTTAACGTAAATCGATCGTTCACCCACTTTTTTGAAAAGCTGAAACTACCGGCCCAATCCACTAACATACGAATGGTTATGCCTTCTTTATGCTTCTCGTCCAGCACTTGATATAATTGTTGGCTAATCTTATCGTTGCGGATCGTGTAGAATTGCATATCGATCGTTTGATTCGCTTTTCTAAGATCCCGTTTCATTTGTCGAAATAAGGGTTCTCCTGATGCATATAATGTCACGTCGCTATGGTCGCTTGTGGCTATAAAACTACGATCACGCTTCCGATATAATAACATCCCTAGACGAAAATCGATATAAATGAAAATAATCAAAAAAACAATCATACCAACAACCAGCACAGGAACCCCTCCGTTTATGTCCATCATCGTCTGATGTATTGTCTCTCATTTCACAAAAATTATCCGCAAGACTCCATCCATTTGTCGTGCGTTTTTTTCCGGAATCGGTTACCATAGAAGAAGGAGTATAATAAATAAAGAGGTGGATACAGTGCAAAAGTTAGTATTTTTTGTAGGGGTTGCTGGAACGGGAAAGACAACGGTTGCAGAAAAAGTGGCTGATCGCATGCCGTGTGCGTTTTTAGATCGAGATACGGTGGGTGGTCGGTTTGTTGAACGATTTCTAGAGATGAATGATTTAGATCCGAATGACCGTGACTCAACATTTTATAAAGAAAATTTGCGTGATTTAGAATATGATACAACGAAAGATATTTGTATCGAGAATCTACGCGCTGGCCAAAATGTATTTATGATTTCACCGTTTACGAAGGAATTGAAAAATCAACAATGGATCGAAGACGTATTATCAGCAAGTGGTAAAACGAAAGACGAGGTAGATGTGAAAGTCGTCGTTGTCACGCTTGAAGATATTAACACACAAAGACAGCGTATTGAAGAACGAGGTACTGAGCGTGATACATGGAAATTGGATAACTGGGATTCCTATGAAACGCGTGTCGATTTTGTCCCGACAATCAATTGGGATATTCCAAAGAATCATGTACATATTTTTGATAACTCTGGTGAATTAACTGAGCAAAAAATCGATCAATTACAATCATTTCTTACATAAGGGTATGCTAGTTTCTAGAAACAAACTCGTTTTCTAGAAACTAGCTGATCTATTTTAGTAGGGGGTCATACAAACAGTTCGTCTATTAGCAACCTTTTGTCACAACATCTTGTAAATTCTCGGATACGAATTGTTTTTCTTGTTCAATAATTTTATCGACTTTTCGTTTAGAACCTTCTGCCCATTCCACGTTTAGATAGGCATCTACGACTTTCTTCGCGACTTGATCACCGACAATTTGTGCACCCATAGTTAAGATTTGCGCATTGTTACTAAGTTGAGCGCGTTCAGCAGAATACACATCGTGAGCTAATGCCGCCCGGACGCCAGGGTATTTATTGGCAGCGATGGATACGCCAATGCCTGTTCCACAAATAAGAATGCCGCGGTCTGCTTTTTCTTCACTAATCGCTTGTGCCACTTCATAAGCTACATCTGGATAGTCAACGGCATCTTCTGAATGGCATCCATAATCATCAATGTCGAATCCCTGATTTTCTAAATGTTCTTTAATAATGCCTTTTAATTTGAAAGCGTTATTATCTCCGCCTAAAGCGATCTTCATGGCTGTTCATCCTTTCTTAAGAAATGTAAGCTATCAATTCCCTACTTCATATCTTATTATACTTTTCGTTTGTTTTCAATATTTATTTTTGTTTATTTTCATATTAGATGTTATTTTTTTATGTTAAACAAAATATAAAAACAACAAAAAAAGCTGCAATCGCAAGTTTTGAAACGTTATCTCTCAAATACACGTTCTAAATGTAATTTTTCCTTTTTAATCGTTTTATATATTTTCGAAACAAAATAAAAAGAAATAAATTGACAATCATAAAAAGAAGATATAAACTATGAATTGAAATCAAGAATAAATAATCCAAAAACCAACAATAGATAGGAGCGTTTGCGAATGAGCGAAGAAATCAAAAAGCCGGTCGTTGCGATTACAATTGGTGATCCAGCAGGTATCGGCCCTGAAATTACAGCAGATACAGTTATGGAAGAGAAAGTTTATCAAGAATGTAAACCTTTTCTGATCGGATCGGTTGATATTGTCAAACGAGCATTGAACGTGAGAAACGGTGAAGGATTTCATGTAAATAAAATTGATAAACCGGCAGAAGCTAAATTCGAATACGGAACGATAGATGTACTCGAACCGAAAGAATATGATACAGCAAGCATTGAATACGGAAAAGTACAAAAACTAGCTGGAGAAATGTCTTATGATTATGTCGTCAAATCGATTGAGTTAGGCATGAATCAAGAAATTGATATCGTATCAACAGCGCCGATTCATAAGGAAGCGATCAAATTAGCAGGGTGTCAACATGAAGGGCATACAGAAGTGTATGGTGACTTAACCAATGCAGACTATGCACTAACGATGTTTAATTGCCATAACTTAAAAGTGTTTTTCGTTAGTCGCCATAAAGCGTTAGTGGAAGCTTGCAATTATGCAACGAAAGACCGTGTACTCGAAAAACTAAAACAAATTGATACAGAACTCAAAGGCATTGGCTATGAGAATCCTGAGATTGCACTAGCAGCTTTAAACCCTCATGCCTCAGACAACGGATTATTCGGTACAGAAGAAGGAGAACACTTAAATCCAGCCGTTGAAGAAGCGAAAGAAGAAGGACTTAATGTCGTTGGTCCCGTTCCAGCAGATTCTGTATTCCATATCGGATTGCAAGGGAAATATGATGCGATTTTATCCTTATATCACGACCAAGGTCATATTGCTTGCAAAACCTATGACTTCGAAAAGTCGATCACAATTACGTGGGGCTTACCATTTATGAGAAGCTCAGTTGATCACGGAACAGCTTTTGATATCGCAGGAAAAGGTGTGGCCGGATCAGTTAGTATGATCGAAGCAACTCTAGTACCCGTTGAATATTGGAAGATGGGTCAACGAGCAAAAGCAGAACAAGCTTAAGTCTTAGATCAATACAGGAGAGGGGGAAGACCTTTCCTGTTTTCCTATTTTCTCGATGTCAGGCGAAATGGAGGAACTCACAATGGAGAAATTTGGTATTGTGGCAGATGACTTAACAGGAGCTACAACGGTTGGGGTGCTACTCGCGCGATCAGGCGTCCCTACAGCTGCCTACTTTAATGAAAACGAATTAGAAGAAGCCGATAACCAAAATGCGTTAGTGCTAAGCACAGATAGTCGCGCAGTCTCAAAAGAAGAAGCGACCACAAAAGTGACATCAGCGGTAAAAGAGTTAAAAAAGATGGGTGCCACGACATTTTCCAAACGAATTGATACGACATTACGAGGGAATATCGGAACAGAAGTGGAAGCGATGTTAGATGAATTAGATGATGAAACTATCGCTGTTATGGTACCTTCGATGCCACAATCCAAACGTATTTTAGTAGGTGGTTATTCGATTATTGATAGTATGCCGTTATCCTTAACCCCTGTAGCCAATGATGTGAGAACCCCTGTAAACGAATCGCATTGTCCGACCTTAATGGATCAGCAGACAAGTTGTGCAATTGGTTCGATTTCACTCAATACATTGCTTTCTGGTCAAGAGACAGTACAAAAAGCGTTACAGCAGGAAAAACAAAAAGGTGCGAAAATCATTATTGTCGATGCGGTCACCATTGAGGATGTCGATACAATTGCTGAAGCTGTGTATCAGTTGCAATGGAAAGTGTTAGCGATTGATCCGGGTCCTTTTACAGCGAAACTCGCGAAATACCGAGGATTTGCAACAGAAGATGAGCCAGATAAACATCAACAAAAAGATTTAGCATCATTCACGGGTACAGTGCTAGCGATTGCGGGCAGTGCATCATCTGTCACAAAAGAACAAATCAGTACATTGGCAGAAAAAGATGGGGCGATACAAATTCCAGTATCTGCTTCTGTTCTTATTGAACGAACACAAGCGCATCAAGATGAAGTGAAACGAGTGACAAACGAAGTCATCACGCGTTTAGACAAGCATCAACCACATACAATGATATTAGAAACATCCATTACAGGACCGCGTATCGATTTAGCTGCTGAAGAAGAACGCTTAGGCTTACAACCAGGCGAAGCGGCTGATCGTATAAATGAAGGATTAGGCGAGATTGTTAATCAAGTGTTATCCCAAACTGATCAAGTGCGTGGTCTTTATTTGACGGGTGGGGATACAATGGTACACACGATGAAAACATTGAATGCAAAAGGGATTCAATTAATGGATTATGTGATTCCACAAGCCGATTTAGGAACAATTCTCGGTGGTGCGTTCGATGGACTTGTCGTCGTTGGAAAAGGTGGTTTAACAGGATCGACGAATACAGCGATTCAAATTGTCGAAAGAATTTTTAATGAAGCAGAGAATCTCTCAAATTCATCATAAATGCTTGAGCGTTGGCGGTAACATAGCCAGCGCTTTATTTGTTTTTTGAATGGCACCATTTGAAACCTTCGTTGATGGGTGATATTCGGATAGTATACCAAATCGAGGAATGTTACATTCTTTGAGCTGGTTTTGTAACAAAATGAACAAAAGATAAAAAAATTCAATAGAAAGGTAAGAAAAAGGAGTGAGCCTATCATATAAGCTCACTCCAAAAAATGTACACATTATATTGCTTTTGGTTTTAATTCGACTTCGATGTTTCCTCTTGTGGCTTTGGAGTATGGGCAGAAGTCGTGCGCATCATTTGCTAACTCTTCTGCTTCTTGTTGTGATACGCCTTTTATCTCAATGTGTAAGACGACACCGAGTTTGAAGCCATTGTCGCTCTCATCTTTGATTAAGCTCACTTCAGCTGTCGTTGTTGATTCGATGTCTTTCTTTTTCTTGGATGCCATTAAGTTTAGTGCGCCATCATAACAAGCTGAATAGCCTGCAGCAAACAGTTGCTCAGGATTCGAGCCCGTTTCTTTACTAGCACCATCGACTAAGTTTACATCCACTAAACCGTCATCTGACTTCACATGTCCTTCACGTCCACCTTGTGCTGTTGCTTTCGATGTAAATACAATATTACTCATCATGTAACACTCCTTTTTTATAATTTTTACCTATCGAGTATGTCATCGATGGTTTTTATGATGATCCAATACCCGCTGTTTTCACAACGGGTATTGGCTTATCATTTGGCAGTATTGTAGGTATTAATGGTTTGTTTGTATTGATGATACGGCTTATGGCAAGTACGACGTTGCCATAAAGATAATGAAAGTTACATTGTTTCTCGTTTTGACGTAAGTGATTTAATCAATGTGTGATCCGCCGTTAATATCTAGCTCTTCACCAGTGATATAACCCGCTGGTTCAGATACTAAGAAGGTAATCGAGTGAGCTACATCTTTCACCTCACCAACTCGGCCTAATGGAATTCCTGCAATAATTTGCTTTTTCTTCTCATCGGTTAATTGATCGCCTGTAATTTCAGTGCCGCCGATGAGTCCAGGTGCTACCGTATTGCAAGTAATACCATATGGACCGAACTCTCTAGCAACCGCTTTGGAGAACCCAGTGACGCCAGCTTTGGCAGCGGAATAGTGCGAGCCACCGAAGATACCTCCGCCACGTTTTCCAGAAACAGAACTCAAGTTTAGAATTCGGCCGTAATTTTTTTCTTTCATATAAGGAAGTACAGCCTGTGTTAAGAAAAAGACGCCCTTCATATTCACGTTAAACACAAGATCCCATTCTTTTTCGGTAATATCTAGTATAGAAGAAGGGCGCGAGATGCCAGCATTGTTTACGAGAATATCAACTTTGCCAAATTGATTGACAGTTTCTTTTACGCAATTTGCGGCTTGCTCTTGGTTAGATACGTCCACTTTCATGGATATTGCATGGCCGCCAAGATTTTTCATCTCTTTTACAGCGTCATCGAGATGGGTGTCATCGATGTCTGTTAACACAACGGTAGCACCTCCTTTGCTTAATTGTCGAGCGGTTTCGCGACCGATTCCATTCTCAGAACCGGCTCCTGTAATAATAGCTACTTGGTCTTTGAAGTTCATTTGTATTCTCCTATTCTCTCATGATTGTAGTTGACTTTAAGTTCGATTGATTATACAAGTTCTTTGGCTTTACGAACGATATTGTCGACAGTGATTCCGTTCAGTTCTAACAATTTCTCATAAGGAGCTGATTCACCAAATTGATCTTGCACACCGATTTTGCGAACACGTGCATTTCCTTCTTCTGCGACAACATTTGATACAGCGCTACCAAGACCATTTATAATATTATGATCTTCAACCGTGACAATGTTGCCGATGTCCATGCATTCTTGGACCGCTTCACGATCAATTGGTTTAATAGTGTGCATATCCAATAATTGAACGGAAATGCCTTGATCAGTCAATTGTTTAGTAGCTTCGAGTGCTATTGAAACGGTATCGCCATTCGCAATGATCGCTACATCGTTACCCGATTGGATTTTGTTTGCTTTACCAATCGTGAATTCTTCGTTCTCATCATAAATCATCGGTACTTTTTCACGAGTGAAACGTAAATAAACCGGTCCATAAATTTCAGAAGCTTCTTTGACTAATTTTCTTGTCGAATGATAGTCAGCTGGCATAATGACCGTCATGTTTGGCATTGATGAGTAGATGCCCATATCCTCAATCGCTTGGTGACTGCCACCATCATTGGCTGGTGTTAAACCACCGTGTGAGCAAGCAATTTTTACGTTTAAAAATGGATAGCACGTTTCTTGTCTGACTTGTTCAGCCATACGCATAGAACCGAATACCGCATACGTACTAAGAAAAGGAATTTTTCCTGCTGTAGCCATTCCTGCTGCGACGCCAGCGCCACCTTGTTCAGCGATGCCAACGTTTAAATGCTGATCAGGAAGTTCTTTTGCGAATTTGTCGGTTTTGCAAGACTTACTGATATCCATATCAACGACCACAATATCTTGATTGTTTTTACCGAGTTCCGTAATTTCATCACCGAACGCCTGACGGGTAGGTTTACTGTCTGTAGCTGGATACGTAATCATGATTCTAAACCTCCTTCAAGTTCTGCTAAGGCTGCTTGATACTCTTCATCATTCGGCGCCTTGCCGTGCCATGCAACGACATCTTCCATAAAGGAAACGCCTTTGCCTTTGACGGTGTCACAAACAATGCACTTCGGTACGCCGTTTTTCTCTTGCGTGAATTCGTCTAAGGTGCGAATGATTTCTTCGATAGAGTGACCGTTAATACGTTTCGTTTGAAAACCAAATGATTCGAATTTCTTCTCGATGTCTTGGTTTGGCATAATCTCTTCAGTTGGACCATCAATTTGCAAACGATTATCGTCAACAAAAGCAATCAGATTGTCTAATTTTTGTTTCACAGCGGTTTGCGCAGCTTCCCAAATTTGTCCTTCTTGTATTTCGCCGTCACCGAGTAGGGCGAAGGAGCGGTAATCTTTGTTATCCATTTTACCGGCAATTGCCATACCGACGGCGCATGAAAAACCTTGTCCTAAGGAACCTGTTGAAATATCAATGCCTGGACATTTTTTAGAATCGGGATGTCCTTGAAACGGTGACTTATACTCCCGTAGCCTATGAATCTCTTCAAAAGGAACATAGCCTAAATGTGCTAACGCCGAATATTGAATCGGTGCCACGTGTCCTTTTGATAAGACGAAACGATCGCGATCCTCCCAATCTGGATTTGCTGGATCAATGTTCATTTCTTTGAAGTAAAGTGACGTAATAATGTCAGCTGCGGACAATGAACCACCAGGGTGTCCAGATTGTGCTTTATAGACCATTGTGACAGCTGTTTTTCTCAACTCAGCGGCTTGTTGTTTTAATTCTTCAATGGTTGGATGACTCAATGGATTCACCTCTCTAATGAAATAGTTTTTCATACATGACCAGCGGAGAAACGTTTGAACATTTGAATTTGTTTTTATCAGTAAAATGAGTAAAAACAACTGGTAAAACGTTTTACCGAATATGTTTTTAGTGTAATATGAAAACGCATTTATGTCAATGATGAAAAATAAAAAAATACGAAAAATAATAATGAAATAAAATGAAAATAGAAAGAAAGGGTGGTATATCAGCGTTTTAGCGGAATGACAGAATATTTATTAATATGAAATCGTTGACATGAGTCGATTGACTTAGGTAATATTTTGATATAGTCATTAAGTATTATGATTGATGAGGTGAAATGAAAACAATAATAAATCGGAGGTAACAAAATGAAAATACTCAAAAAAATTAAAAACCTGAGAGCTTGGTTATCTTTTCGTCATTTGAAGGTAGGGAAGAAATACGGACTTATTTTACTTATCGTTTTATCGCTATTCCTCATTTCAACCATTGTTGTATCCCTATTTCTTCAAGATATTAATAACGAAATTGAAACATTGGAAAGAAGGGGAGACCGAGCGGTAGATGTCACAAAAATGGGCTCTTCCATTAAGTCGAAAAGCATCATTGTTCATCAATTAATGAATGATGAAAATAGTAGTTCTGATGAAATAACGCAACAATACAACGAACAAGATCAAGCATTTCAGGAATTAGCTGATGCGATCAAACCGAGAATGAATACTGAAGAAGAAAATCGTTTATTCAGTGAAATCAATCGTCTCAATGACAAAGTCAATCAAAATTTTGACGAAGCGATCCAGTTTATTGAAAGTGGCGATCGTGCAGCAGCCGAAATTGTAGCGATGCGCACAACACAAATTCAAAATTCGGCTTCAAGGTATGTCCAACAATTAGAGGATATTGTAAACAATCAACGTGGAGTTGCTGTAGATAATGCAACGCAAAGCCAAACTACCGCATTTATTGTATTAATTGTTGCAATTGCAGTTTCGATCGTGATTAGTGTGCTATTGATCATGCTCGTCAGTCGAGTCGTGACAAAAAATCTAAATCGAGTCGTAGAAATGAGTAACGACGTGGCAGCTGGTGATTTACGCGAGCAGCACATTGATTACCAAGGAAAAGATGAAATTGGTCAATTAGCAAATGCCATGAATACGATGAGAAATAGCCTGAAATCGATGATGGAACAAATTACGTCCGTTTCTAAAACTGTCAATGAT
Source organism: Gracilibacillus halophilus YIM-C55.5 (assembly GCF_000359605.1). GTDB lineage: Bacteria > Bacillota > Bacilli > Bacillales > Amphibacillaceae > Gracilibacillus > Gracilibacillus halophilus. The sequence continues at coordinate 9,306 of NZ_APML01000057.1, read as the reverse complement.
CAAAGTGATAAGTTATATCATGCATCCAGTGAGGCGACTGAAGGAATGCAACAAATATCGACTACAATGGAAGAATTGGCTACAGGTGCTGAGAAACAAGCTAATCATTCGGGAACGGTGGCGCAAAAAGCCAACGAATTTGTAGACAAAGTGTCCGAAGCTAGTAACGAAGGAGAAAATCTTCAGAAAGCATCTCAAGATGTGATCGAAGTCACCAATGATGGTAAAGGTATGATGAATACGTCTATTAGTAAGATGCGTGATGTTGATGGAAAAGTAAAAGATGCCGTAAGCAAAATGGAAGGTTTAAACGAACAAACCGATCAAATTACGAAACTAATCAATGTGATTAAAGACATTGCCGATCAAACCAATTTATTAGCATTAAACGCAACGATCGAATCAGCACGCGCAGGGGAAAGCGGAAAAGGTTTTGCCGTTGTTGCGGAAGAGGTGCGCAAATTGTCAGAACAAGTGACAAATTCGATTCAGGACATTACAACAAATGTTGGCTATATTCAAAATGAATCGGCAGTGGTGATGAAAACATTGAAAGATAGCAATGAAGTCGTTGATGAAGGATCGCAATATATTGAAAAAACAGGCGAAATATTTACTGACATCAATTCGAATGTGAATCAAATGGTAGATAAAATTGAAAAAATCTCGTCGCGTTTATCTGAAATTTCTTCCGGCTCACAAGATATTAATCAATCGATAGAAGAAGTCGCGTCTATTTCAGAAGAATCAGCAGCGGGAGTTGAAGAAACGACAGCGTCAGCCCAGCAAGCTAGAAGCTCGGTTGAAGAAATATCTAGTGATTCTGAAACGTTAGCCAAACTTTCAGAAGAACTGAATCAATTATTGCGTAAGTTCAAAATCTAATTGTGTAAAAAGTGTCTTCATCAAGAACGATGAAGGCACTTTTTCTCGTTTACATATGGGTTTTTAGTCATCATAGAGTTAATGAAGGTAGATATTTTGGCTTTTGCATCGATTTTTTGTCGTCATAAGCTGTATGAAGGCAGAAAATAGCATAATAATTCAGAAAAACTGTCATCATAGGCGTTCTGAAGGTAGAAAACAGCATGGTAATTCAAAAAAAGTGTCGTCATCGCACTGATGAAGGCAGAAAATCAGCATCAATCTCCAAAAAAGTGTCTTCATAACTACCAAAGCAACGAACCAATAAAAAAGAAAGTATATTCGCTTAAAATATACTTTCTTTAATCCCCATCTCCATTCGAACCGTATTATTTTTTGCCTTGAAAGAAATTGACGACTTCCATGACGGCGTCTTCTGCGTCATTTCCGACAGCGCGAACGGTCACCTCAATTCCATTTTTTAGTTGTAGCGTAGCTAGACCTAAAACACTTTTAGGATTAATTTCTTGTACATGATTTTCTGATTTGTTTAGGATGAATACCTCAGATTCATACTTTTGCAATAGATAACTTAATTCGACAATCGTTTGCGACTCAGAAATGTTAATCGTTGTGTTTTTGCTGAATTCTGACATGATGACCACTCCTTTAAATAATGAAATAAGTGGAAAAACGTTTTACTCAAACTTGTGTATATCAACCGTTTTTCCATAAAAATAACACATAAAAAATAATAGTGCCTATAACGTGTTAATGACATTATACGAAAATAAACAAGAGAAATCAAAAATAAAGTATGCGTTTTCAAAATAAAAAATTGATATACTAGTCATCATCATGTCGCAAGGCGTTAACAACCACAAGATTTTCTTTGGATTAAATGAGTAGGCACTTCGACTTTATTATGATAATCTTTATTGCTAATTTTATTGAGTAATAGATCGAAAGCTGTCTGTCCCATCGTTTCAGGTGATAACCCAATCGTTGTGATAGGCGGATCAATAATCGATGCTGACGGGAAATCGCCGAACCCAATTAATGCTACGTCATCCGGAATCGATATCTCCATTTCTTTCAATCCAGAAATGACCCCAACGGACATGGAATCGTTCAAAATAAATAATCCTGTTATATCTGGTTGATCATGCAATAAACGCCGAACCGCTTTTTCTCCACCTTTTGTTGTCGCCTCGCCATTGACAATTTGCTCCTCTTCTAATTGAATCCCTCGTTGTTGTAAAGCATGTCGAAATCCTTTAATCCGATCCACAGTTGGTGAAATATCTTGAACGGCATAAATGATGCCCACTCTCTGATGTCCGTGCATCAGTAAATGATTTCCGGCATCGAACCCCGCTTGGAAGTCGTCTTGTTTAATAATCGGGCTATTCGTAAATGCGTCGTGATAGCGACTAATTAAAACAATGGGTAGACTCTCAATGATATCTGTTACATCATAAGGGGAAGGTTGAGAATATTTAGCGGCTGGAGCTAAAATCACGCCGTCCACCATTTGTGAACTGAACAATTTCAGTGTCTCTTCTTCATAATCGGTATCCTCATTTGAGTTGACAAATAATAAATTGTATCCCATTTCGCGTGCCCGTAAGGCAATGCTGTTCGTATATTTTGTTACAAATGAATCGGGAAAACTGGGGACAATTAAACCAGCTGTCTTTGTTGAATTATTTCGTAAATTTTTAGCTGAATAGTTAGGGATGTAATTATATTTGTTCACGACATCCATCACACGATTGTATGTATGGTCCGTCATCCGTTTCGTGCCATTGATAATATGAGAAACCGTTGTGACTGATACACCAGCTTCTTTAGCGATTTCTTTCATTGTAATTTTCATAACTCCCACCTCTCCATTCACTCTCCACGATCATTTTATATGAAGAAAGCCCCTTTTCACAACCAAAAAAGAATGGTTAACATATCAAAATAAAAGAAAATAAAAATAGAATTTTAAACAAATGAATTAAATTCTATTTTTAAAATGAAAAATGATGGATGAAAGCAATCGTGGAATAAATTGCGTCGAATACGGAAATTGTAGTATAGAAAGCTGTAGAACCTGTAATATGATTCAGTGAAACAAATATTTTTAAAAAAATAAACGAAAATAAAAAAAAGTAATTGACAAATGAATGCGCATGCATTAATATCGTAATTGAAAGTTGGTTGAACGATTTACTAAACGTTCTATCATTATTATGGCCATAATGATATATCGCAAATTTCGGTAACCAGCTTTCGAACAAATGACGTGAATCAGCGTAATGTTTGTTCATTTGAATGAAAAAAGGATGATTGGTTAACGTGAGTAATCAAAAAGTTTTACTCGGAACAAACTGGAAAATGACCAAGACATTATCTGAAGGGAGGCAATACGTCAAACAACTAAGAGAAATTGAGCAGCAGTTATCAGATCAGATTGAATTGTTTATCATCCCTTCATTTCCACATCTTTATCCATTAAAGGAAGATGTGCAAGGAACTAGCATCAACATAGGCGCTCAAAACATGCATTGGGAAGAAAAAGGTGCCTATACTGGAGAAGTTTCTCCGGTTATGCTGAAGGAACTTGGTTTAGATCTTGTGGAAATCGGTCATTCAGAAAGAAGACAGTATTACAATGAGAACGATGTGGATGTCAACAAGAAAGTGGTAGCCGCACTTCGACACGATTTGAAAGCGCTTGTCTGCATTGGTGAAAATGCGACGGATAAAACAATGAATGTCGGGAAAGAAAAGGTAAGACAACAATTGAAAATCGCGCTTCAACATGTCCCGGCAGAAGATGTCGACAACGTGATCGTTGCTTATGAGCCTGTATGGGCCATCGGCGAAAACGGCTTACCAGCAGATGCTGATTATGTAGCCGAACAACATGATGAAATCCGCAAATTACTCGTTGAACTTTATGGAAACAAAGGGGTAGAAACACCGATTTTGTATGGTGGCAGTGTAAATAAGAGAAATTTTGAATCCTATTTAAATTGTCAAAATGTAAGCGGTCTATTTATTGGACGTGCTGCTTGGGATATCGATTCTTTCAGAGATATCTTATTTACAGTCAATGAACATCATCTATAAGAGAGACAGGAGGAAAAGGTAATGAAAAAGATTATTACAATTGCACTATTAGGTTTATTAATGACAGTACTCGTAGCTTGTGGAGGCGGAGAATCCAGTAATGGGGATGGCTCCGGTGACGACTCAGATAACAGTGGTAATAATGGTGAAGGAAATGGTGAACAGGCTTCAGAAGAAATTAGCATTGACTTCGGACATGGATCTGCTGAAACGAACGTCAGACACGAAGCAGCTGTGAAATTTAAAGAATTAGTTGAGGAAGAATCAGACGGATCGATTACCGTTAACATCTATCCGAATGAAACACTTGGTAGTGAACCGGAAATGATTGAAAACGTTTCGTTAAACACGTTAGATATGGCGTTAGCTGGTGCAGGTATTTTTACACAATATGATGACAAAATTGGTGCGATGAACTTACCGTACTTATTTGATAGCTATGAGCATGCATGGAACGTATTAGACGGTGAAGTAGGAAACATGATTTCAGAACCACTATTGGATGATAACATTCGTCTACTAAGCTTTTTCGAAAATGGTATGAGACACGTAACAAATAGTAGTCAACCAATTGAAGAACCGAGTGATCTTGAAGGACTTACAATCCGTACACCAGAATCAGATGTGTCACTAAATACATTAGAGGCAATGGGTGCAAGCTCAACACCAATGGCTTTCGGTGAATTGTATTTAGCATTGCAGCAAGGAACAGTTGATGGCCAAGAGAACCCGTTAGCTAATATTCATGCAAGTAATTTCTTTGAGGTACAAGATTATGTATCTATGACAGGGCATCAATATGGAACATTGCCATTAGCGGTAAGTGATGAGTTCTGGCAATCATTATCAAGTGAGCAACAAACCATTCTTCAGGATGCAGCTGATGAAGCAGGACAATTCCACCGTGAAGCAATTCGTGACGGTGAAGAAGAATTGCTAGAAGAGCTAAAAGCTGAAGGAATGGAAGTCAATACACCAGATAAAGCACCATTCAGAGAAGCAACACAAGATGTTGTAGACAACTATGCTGAAGTGACAAGCCAAGAATTTATGGACAAGTTCTTAGAAGAGGTTGAAGCAGCACGCGAATAAGTACAATTAGAATGATGTAGCACTGAGAACTTCAAACAACCTCATAGGAAGAACGTAGCTTCCTATGAGGTTGTAATTAACTAAATCGACGGAAAGTAAGGGAATGTGTATGAGGATAATAAGGCATTTAAATCGACATATAGAAGAGTATATTTTGGTCGTCATGATGATTGTCTTAGTCACAATCTTGTTTGCCCAAGTCGTCATGCGTAATATGATGACGTTCACCTTTACTTGGACAGAAGAGTTAGCAAGGTATTTGTTTATTTGGACAACTTTTATCGGTGTCAGTTATGCCGTGAAGAAAAATAAGCATATAAAAATCGATTCACTGGCACTATTATTTAAGAAAAATGGAAATTTTGTCATGCGAACGATTTCGAATCTGTTATTTTTAGCTTTTGCCATTTTAGTCGTTTATTATGGCTTAAACACTGTGTTTGGTATTACACGTACAACGCCAGGTCTAGGGATTTCCTATGGTTGGGTGTACGCTTCGACATTAGTTGGGTTTTTCTTAACCGTGATTCGATTAATTCAAGATCAATGGCACATTACCTCACGGTGGAAAAACAATAAGGATGTGGATGTATGATTTCGCTCATTTTATTTGGATCATTACTATTGTTATTAATATTAGCTGTACCCGTTGGAATCGCTCTAGGTATTGCGTCGTTTATTACGATATTATTTATTCCACCGATTCCGGTTGAAAGTTTATTTCGAGATATCGTAACGTCGCTCGATAACTTTCCATTATTAGCTGTTCCGCTTTTTATCTTAGCTGGTGAGTTAATGAGTGGGGGCGGAATCTCAGAACGTTTAATGAATTTTGGTAAAGTAATTGTTGGAAAAATCACAGGCGGTCTCGCCATTGTTGCTGTGTTAACATCCATGTTTTTTGCAGCTATTTCGGGATCTGGACCGGCAACTGTAGCTGCTGTTGGAGGAATGTTAATACCTGCAATGATTAAAGAAGGATATGACAAGAAATTTGCAACATCAGTCATTGTTTCTGCAGGTTCACTAGGTATTATTATTCCTCCAAGCATACCGTTAATCATGTATGGTGTTTCATCGCAAACGTCCGTCGGGAACTTGTTTTTAGGAGGTATATTACCTGGTATCCTCATCGGTTTAGTGATGGTGATGTGGTGTTACATTTATTCAAAAATGCAAGGTTATATTAGTGAAACCGAGCCATTTACTTTTAAACTGTTTTTCAAAGAGTTAAATAATGCGAAATGGGCATTACTCACGCCTGTAATTATTTTAGGTGGTATTTACAGTGGTCAGTTTACACCGACCGAAGCGGCTGTTGTGTCTGTGGTTTACGCATTTGTGATTAGTGTATTTGTTTATAAGGAAATATCATTAAAGAATATCCCGCAAATTATTACGAAATCGTCATTAACAAGTGCAGCTGTTGTCATTATCATTTCGGCAGCAACAGCGTTCGGGCAAATCTTAACATTAGAAAGAATTCCGAATAAAATTGCGACAGGTCTAACGTCGATTTCAGAAAACACGGTTGTGATTCTACTATTGATTACATTGATGTTATTAATTGTAGGGATGTTTATGGATACGGCGGCAGCAGTTATCATTCTTACACCAATTTTATTCCCTGTAGCGATGCAGATTGGATTAGATCCTGTTCACTTCGGTGTCATGATGATTGCGAACTTGTCGATTGGATTCATTACACCACCACTCGGTGTTAACTTGTTTGTTGGTTCGGGAATATCGGGTGTTCCGATTCCGACACTTGCCAAAAATGTAACGCCGTTCTTAATCGGCATGTTACTCACGCTACTTGTGATTATCCTAGTTCCATTCTTGTCACTCGTATTAGTTTAACTGAACATGTAGCTATATTTACTGCCATAGATATATAGAAATGGTCTAGTCACATGGTTTGTGTGACTGGGCTATTTTTTTATTTATCCTTGAAATAGGCTAGGGCATAACTGAATGAATTTCATAATTCTTAGCCCTTGCAGGGCAAAGGTTTTAAAACGTAAAAAAGGAAGCACCTCCCCAAGTCTTGTATAATGGTAGTTGACCAAAACGTCCCAAAAAGACTGGAGGAATACTTCCTATGACCATTATACGACAAACTAGTTTATTTGGCATCCAAGAATTATATGAAATGGAACCTACCCATTGTTATGATGCGATTATTTCAGAAATAGAATTAGATACGATTTATCATGAGATAAGCAAAAAATCACGTTTTGGTGCGCCAGAGAGCTAAATTATCCTACGATGATTATTTCGGTATTTATTCGATACGTTGAACGTATTCCAACGATCAAAGATTTGGTGAAACGGTTAGATGATGATATTTCTTTCAAGCTGAATTGCGGATTTCTTGTTTCTGATGTACGCCTTCGGAAGCATCGCTACAAAAACATGGTAAGGAGACATGTCCAATGCAGGGCAAGAAATAGGAAATTCTTTAGAATCTAGTTACTTGAAAGTTTACTTTTCACCATAAAAAGCTCGAACTTATCTAACTGAAATTAGATAAGTTCGAGCTCAAAGTTGATTTGAAAACATTCATATGTGATGACTGTTGATTTACGTAATTCCTATGCCTATTTTACATGGTTTTCAACCCAATTCGTCATTGAATCAAAGATAATCCAGACAGAAGTAGCTCCGGCATCTTGGTAACCAATCGCCCGTTCGCCTAACGTTTTTGCTCTACCGAATTTCGCCACATATTCTTTTGATTTTTCTACACCTTCGTTGGCAGCATTTGTCGCTTGTTTTAACGCCGTTAATAAATCTTGTTCCACATGTGTATTCTGTAAAGCTTCTACAGCCGGTTGCAAGGCATCGATCATCGTTTTATCACCGATTTCTGCCTTTCCTCTAGTCTTAATAGCGCTCAATGAATGAGTAAATAAAGTAGTAAGGGTTTCAACAGTTAACATTTCTTTCTTTTCTAATTTTTTAACACCACCAACAAACATGGTCCCAAAAATAACGCCTGAAGCTCCACCCATTGAATTAATCATTGCCATGCCAATCGTTTTAAATACATCATTAATGGTATGGCAGTCCTTACCTTCAAGATTTTCTTTAGCTTGCTTAAACCCCACTGACATACCAATACCATGATCACCATCGCCAATAGCGCTATCAATTTCTGTTAACAATGGTTTGTTCTCTAATATTTTGTCACTAACATATTTAAACATTTCTTTTGTCTGTGAAACGTTTAATTCCATAATAAGATTTCCTTTCAACTCATGAGATAGATTGCTTTGATTCATAAATGATACCTCCGATTTTTAAGTACTATAAATTATTTCTTTATATAATAAGGAGAATATGCTGGTGAATTATAATATTTTTTTAATTCATCATCTAATTTCATAATAGTAATTGAGAATCCTCCCATTTCTTGCGTTGTACAGTAGTTGTTTACGTCTGTATCAAATACATGAACACCTTTATTTTCTAGAATTTCTGTCACTCGTCTATTCACAATAAACAACTCTAGTAAAGTAGTAGAGCCTAGTCCATTAATTAAAACACAGACTTCATCATTATTAGTAAGCTCAATATCATTTAATAAATATTCCATCATTTCATCGCTTAATTCATCAGCGGACATTAATTTTGTACGTTTAACACCTTGTTCTCCATGAATCCCCATTCCAAATTCAATTTCATCGTCACCAATCGTAAAAGTGGGTTGATTTTCTCCGGGTATTGATCCTGGAGAAAGTGCTACTCCAATTGAATGAGTATTATCATTAGCTTTTTTTGCTACCCGTGAAACTTCATCAAGTGTTAAACCTGCATCAGCTGCTGCACCTGCGATTTTAAAAACAAAAATATCACCAGCTATTCCTCGCCGTTCACTTTTTTTATTATGTGGGGCTGAAGCAATGTCATCAGTTACTAAAACAGTATCGGTATCAATATCTTCCATTTCTGCAAGTTCTGCAGCCATATCAAAGTTTAAAACATCACCTGAATAATTTCCGTATAGGTAGAGTACGCCTTTTCCTGAGTCAATTGCTTTGGTAACATCCAGTATGGTGTCTGGAGTAGGAGCTGCGAAAACGTTTCCAATTGCAACACCATCAGCTAAACCATCACCTACAAAGCCAAAAAATAATGGTTCATGACCGCTTCCGCCACCAATTAGTATAGCTACTTTATCTTTTTTTTCAGTTAAGACAATTCCGTTTTCGTTTGGAGATTTTT
>NZ_APML01000056.1 GCF_000359605.1 Gracilibacillus halophilus YIM-C55.5 | reverse complement strand
AAAACATACATGTTTGATGAATCCTAAACCAAAGCTCATTTATGCAATCTTACCGTCACAATAAGGAGTGGAGATGATGCATTATGATATCATTGGTGACATACACGGATGTTACGAAGAACTCCTCCAATTATTACACAAGCTCGGCTATTATTGGGAGCAAGAACGTTTCGTACATCCGAATAACCGCAAGCCTGTTTTTGTTGGTGATTTAACCGACCGCGGACCACAATCATTAAGTGTCATTCGACTCGTTTATCAATTAGTTATCAACCAGCAAAACGCATACTATGTCCCAGGAAACCATTGTAATAAACTTTATCGCTATTTCCTGGGAAATAATGTTCAAATCAATCATGGATTAGAAACGACAGTCGCTGAATATGAAAACCTAACACAAAAAGAACAAACTGACATCAAAGAGATGATGATCACTTTATACGAACAAGCACCTCTCTATCTTCAATTATCAGATGTTCAAGCTGTTGTAGCCCATGCTGGGATTCAAGAAAAGGATATTGGTAAGCAAAATAAGAAAGTAAAAACATTTGTCCTCTATGGTGACATAACTGGGGAAACCTGGGCAGACGGCAGACCCATAAGGCGAGATTGGGCGCAAAATTATGACGGTGACCAGTGGATTGTTTACGGGCATACGCCAGTACGTAACCCACGGTTCGTTCGGCGCACCGTGAATATTGATACAGGCTGTGTATTCGGTAATGCATTAACCGCTTTTCGTCTGCCGGAAGAAACAACTGTAAGTGTTCCTTCCCAGCAACCTTTTGTGAAGGAGAAATTTTCTTAAGAAATACTTACCCTCTACTTCATAGGAATTTTCGCATATCTGCAGGCAATGGCTGAGAAAACGTCATTTCCTCACCAGTTAGTGGATGGACAAAAGACAGATCGTAACAATGTAAAGCATGTCGATTCATCAATGTTTGATCGTCACCATATAAATCATCACCAAGTAAAGGATGACCTATATATGCAAAATGAACACGAATTTGGTGGGTACGACCCGTGCGAAGCTTTACTTCAACGAAGCTATATTTTTCTTCCTGCTTAATTACATGATAATCCGTCACCGCACATTTGCCATCTACGTGAACTTGTCGTTCAATAATTGATCCTGGTTTTCTACCAATGGGTTCATCAATGGTTCCTTGTGTCTGTGCCATGTGACCAGAAATACAAGCAAAATAGGATCGATGAATACGACCTACTTGTTGATCTTGAAATAAAATCGAATGACTGAGACGGTGCTTCGCAATCAGCATTAACCCCGACGTATCACGATCTAACCTCGTAACTAAATGAACCGTATAAGGGATGTGATGCTCTTGATAATACCCGAGAACCGCATTGGCCACCGTATACTCTCGATGTTTCGCTGAAGCATACTCGCCATATTTGGTGGTTTATTAATAACTAACACATCGTCGTCTTCATACACGATATCGATGGGGATGGATTGTGGTTTGAGCGATGGGCTTGGCGTCTCTTCCGGTAATTCAACACGGATGATATCTCCTACATGTATGTCGTGACGAACTGTGACATGCTCTCCGTTCAATAGCAATTGACCATGATGTTTAATCGAATGAAGTAGACTTCGCGAAACACCGATGACGTGTCGTAAATAATGACCGACGATCCGTGACTCGTGATGTTCTTCCACCTTCCACTGCATTTCTAGATCAACCTCTTTCATCTGAAATAAATGAGTCATGTACCCTTTTCCAAAAAGGAAATGCTCGGAATCGTGCAAAACGAATTTTTTCATCGGAGACTCGACATTCAATAGACTTGATATGGTCATATGTGGTTGTCTCGTGATCAATCGTAATCAAAAAACTTCGATCATGATAAAGTGGTTTTAACTCACATACATGATGATTCGGCAAAATAAGTGGTGAACCAATCGTACGAAATACGCGGTTATTAATGGACGCCATCTCGGTCAGTTGCAGTGCATTTAGTGACGGATGAATAATGGCACCGCCTAAGGCTTTATTATATGCGGTACTTCCTGATGGTGTCGAAATACATAAGCCATCTCCGCGAAAACGTTCGAAATGCGCTCCCTTTATTAAAACATCCATGACAACCGTTCCTTCAGCGGACTTTATTGATGCTTCATTTAAAGCTAAAAATTGCTGATAGTCTTCATCTTCTTCAGGATGAATTTTAATGTCTAATAAAGGATACTCAACAATTTCAAATGGTTTTTTGGCGATCGCAATAATTAATTTCTCGACTTCATCTGGTAACCAATCTGCGTAAAATCCTAAATGTCCTGTATGTATACCGATAAACGCCGTTTCCTTTAGGCGATGTTTGTAACGATGGAAAGCTTCTAAAAAAGTACCATCGCCACCGACAGAAATAACAATCTCAGGTGTCGTTTCATCATATACTAAGTCAAATTCCTGCAAATATTGCTTCATCCGTGCTTTAATTGCCTCAGACTTGGCATCACCCTTCGATGTAATGGCGTACTGCATGTCCTTACCTCCCTTTTAATCTTTGCGTTTGTTTGTATGAAATACACGTTGTGCTTCTTGGATCTCATCCTTGATCTTTGACATTTCCTCGTCTAATTGAAATGCTGCTTCTGCTGCTCGTTTTAACCGTGATTGCACTTCTTTTGGGATTTGATTTTCATATTTATAATTTAACGAATGCTCATTAGTCGCCCAAAAATTCATCGCTAATGTGCGAATCTGAATTTCAGCGATCATATGTTTCTCACCATAGATCGTCTCGACTGGATATCGAATAATCATATGATATGAACGATAACCACTACTTTTTTTATTTTGAATATAGTCTCGTTCTTCTATCACTTCAAAGTCATTACGTGATCGTAACCGTTCCACGATATCATATATATCATCGACAAATTGACACACCACTCGAACACCTGCAATATCTTGCAAATCAGTTTCCATTCGATCATGAGGGATTCGTTTTCGATTCATCTTCTCTTTTATACTTGCGACGGGTTTAACACGTCCCATCACAAACTCAATCGGTGAGTGATTTGAATCATACTCAAATTGCTCTCGCATGCCTTTTAATTTAATCTTTAATTCTTCTACCACCTGTGTATAAGGTGCTAAGAAAGTCTTCCAATCCATGTTTAGCACCACCTTTGTCAATCCTAATCAACAATATCTTACGTTTATTTTACCATATTTTCTCGTAAAAAACGTAGCCATGTATCTTTTTAGCAACCAGTTCTTTTGCATTTTTGCCTATGATCAATCACAATATAAAGGAACAATTACTCTTTTGGCTACATTGTCATATAAAAGGAGAAAAATCATGAGTCAGGAAATTGAAATTGAATTTAAAAATTTATTAACGAAAGACGAATATGCGCAATTATTGCAATATTTTAATGTGAGTGCAAATGACTTTATCGAACAAACGAATGATTACTTTGAAACGAAACAATTTGATCTAAAAACAAATCACGCAGCCTTGCGTATTCGCCAGAAAGAAGATAACTATCAATTAACATTAAAAGAACCAAACCCTGACGGTGCTGGTTTATTGGAAACACATTGTACGCTTACTGATCATGAGGCCGATCAATGGAAACAAGGTCACATCATTCCGAAGCCTAACATTGACACTCGACTCAAACACTTAGGCATTGCAAGTCATCAATTAACATATGGTGGCGCATTAATGACAAAGCGAGTAGAAATGGCCTATCATGATACAATAATTGTTTTAGATAAAAGTCAATACAATGGAAATGAAGACTATGAGCTCGAACTAGAAGCACGTGACGAAACGTATGGTCAAAGAATATTCACCAAACTGTTAGATGACTTTGCCATTCCTAAGAGAAAAACGCCGAATAAAATCGAACGTTTTTATCAATCCATGTAAACAGTTTTCCCACATCCCCCTCTGTTAAATAACAGTTAAACACCTATGGTATTGGGAAAATGTTACTCAATCAGATAAGTTGCTATTCATCAGATAACACTGTTACAATATAGTAACAAAATAATGAAGTTGATGAACATAATCAATGAAAGGCATGAAAAACAATGAGTGAACCGACATCTATTTATGAAGCGATTGGTGGCGATGAGAAGATCGAAGAATTGGTTGAGGCTTTTTATGATCGCGTTTCACAGCATCCTGATCTTATACCTATATTTCCAAGTGATTTTACCGAAGTGAAACGTAAACAAAAGCAATTTCTCACCCAATTCTTTGGCGGACCACCACTTTATATACAAGAACATGGACATCCGATGTTACGTAAACGACACTTACGGTTTCCTATTACTCCGACTAGAAGAGATGCATGGCTATTATGTATGGAAGGGGCATTAGATGAAGCAGAGATTGACGAACCGTACCGTAGTGCCATGTTTGAACGACTTACGTTAACAGCCAATCATATGATGAACACCACTGAAGATGACGAAGAGAAAGGAGAATTATTGTGAATTGGAAATTCTCTGGATCATGGCAATACCAAGATCGTAGTCGTCCAACACAATATCATTTCCTTGATGTATTAAAGAAACCGATCGAAATCTATGTCTTCGTTGATCCATTATGCCCTGAGTGTTGGTCATTAGAACCCTATTTAAAAAAATTATCGATTGAATATGGTCGCCTTTTTACAATTCGTCCCGTACTCACTGGGCAGTTAACGAACTTGCACAAAGATAAATTCGAACGCCCGCGTGAACTAAAAGATATCTGGGAGAAAACTGCAAGTCGAACGGGTATGAGTTGCGATGGAGACTTATGGATCGAAAACCCGATTCACTACCCATGGCTAACGTCTACCGCTATCAAAGCGGCTGAACTACAAGGGAAGAAAGCCGGAAAACTCTTTCTTCGTAAAGCCCAAGAATTAGCATTTTTACAAAAGCAAGATATTTCGAAAGAAGACGTATTAATTGATTGCGCCCAACAGTCTGGTTTGGATATGGAAGAATTTCAAGAAGATCTTTATTCCCATTCGGCAAAAAAAGCTCTACAATGTGATTTAAAAATTACGAAAGAGATGGAAGTGGATTACATTCCAACGATGGTCTTCTTTAATGAAGCGGATGAAGAAGCAGGGTTGAAAATATCGGGTATGTATCCTTACGACATCTACGTTAGAGTATTAAAGCAAATGTTACAAAAGGAACCATTACCTGCGAAAAAACCAAAGTTAATCGACTTTGTCTCACATTTTGATTTTGTGGGAACGAAAGAAATAGCGGTCGTCTATGATTGGACGGTTGAAGAAGCGGAGAAAGAAATGAAAAAATTACAGCTTAAACAACTGGTAGAAAAAGTCCCTGTGAAATTCGGACACTTTTGGCAATATGTAAAATAATATGACGCTTTATGGAAACTGGGACAAATTATTTTTGATGCATACCCGAATGTTACTGATCCATTTCAGCTAACATTCGGGTTGCTTTTTTCTTCTACTTCATTTGCTTGCATCATACTATGGTACAAACCGAATAACGAAGGAGGGAAAAGCTTGAACATCTTCTATATTTCTTTAATTGTTGTCGCTTTTGTGCTAAATCTTTTAGGACTCATGCGGTTCATTCCAATGGTACTTACAATACCTATGCTGTTTGTAACCATTTACTTATATATATTTCATGTTTATCATCGCAAACAATTCAAAGGATTTCAACGAATTGTTAACGACTAGAACTTTTCACCATTATGTTCTATTTTTCAGCAATTCTTCCATTTCGTTTAGTTTTTGTTCAAAGATTGTAAGTGCATTTTCTACAGGTGCTTTTTCAGTCATATCGACACCTGCTCGTTTTAATACTTCGATAGGATAATCGCTACTACCCGCCTTTAAAAAGTCAAGATAACGCTTGACAGCTGGTTCTTTTTCTTCAAGTATTTGAGACGCAAGTGATTGTGCTGCCGCATAACCAGTTGCATATTGATACACATAGTAATTGAAATAGAAGTGTGGAATTCGCGCCCACTCTAATCCGATTTCTTCATCAATCACCAAATCATTTCCGAAATATTTTTTATTTAAATCATAATAAAGTTCCGTCAATTTATCAGCGGTTAATGCTTCATCATCTTGTGCTAACAAGTGAATGTGATGTTCGAATTCAGCAAACATCGTTTGACGGAATACCGTGCCACGAAATCCTTCTAAGAAATGGTTTAATAGATACAGTTTTTCCTTCACATCATCGGTTTGTTCAACTAAATAATGATTCAACAAGGCTTCATTACAAGTTGACGCTACTTCAGCAACGAAAATCGAGTAATTTCCGTAGCGGAATGATTGATGATTGTGTGTGTAATAACTATGCATCGAGTGACCAAGTTCATGCGCTAACGTAAATAGGTCATTTAAATTACCTTGCCAGTTTAATAAAATATATGGATTGGTACCATAAGCGCCGGAAGAATAAGCACCGCTTCTCTTCCCTTTATTTTCTTCCACATCAATCCAGCGATCCTTAAATGCCTGTTCAACAACTTTTACGTAATCTTGACCAAGAGGTGCCAATGCGTTCAAAATCACTTCTTGCGCTTCTTCGTAAGTAAACGTCATATTGACATCCTTCACAAGCGGCGTATATAAATCATACATGTGCAATTCGTCTACATCTAATAATTGCTTTCTAAGCGATACATATCGTTGCAATAAAGGTAGCCCTTCATCAATCGCCTCAAGTAAATGGTCATAGACTTTTTCGGGAATGTTATTTTCATTTAAAGCTGATTGACGCGCAGAATCATAATGACGCTTTTGCGCAAAAAAATTGTTCTTTTTCACCACGCCTGAAAGCGTTGATGAAAATGTATTTTGAAAACGGCCGAATGTATCGTACATAGCTTTGAATGCATCTCGACGCACATTACGATCTTGGGACTCCAAGAAGTTGAGATACCTACCATGTGTTAAGTCGACTTCTTCACCATTTGCATCCTTAATCGTCGGAAACGTCAGATCCGCGTTATTAAGCATACTAAATGTTTGCGCAGGATTATCAGCAACGTCTGACACTTCTGCTAGTAACTCTTCTTCTTTTTCAGACAACACATGAGGACGCTGCCGGTTAATTTCATCCAATGTATGTTGATAAAATTGTAATGGCTCATAATTGTTAACGAATGATTCGAGCGTTTCCTCTTCCAGCTTGAGAATTTCTGGTGTAATAAAGCTCATCGCACTTGAAGCCTTCGTAATGAGATTCTCTGCCTTTGCATTCATCGCTTGATAAAACGAGTTGGTTGTATCTTGATCATTTCGCATATGTGCATACGTGTATAATTGACTAAGTCGCTCAGACACTTGATCCTGCAATTGGAGTAACTCATATAATTGTTCCGGTGATTCTTGTAATTTGCCTTGATACTGTTCAAATGTCGGTAACAGGGATTCAATCTCCTTGCGTTCCTCTTCCCATTTCTCATCTGTCGCAAAAATATCCTCTAATCTCCATTTACGTTCTTCTGAAACTTCCTCTCTTGTTGGCAATGACTTTTGATTCTTCGTCATGCAAATCCCTCCATACTCTTCACATTTTACCAATAGTCCTATTATAACTTATTTTGCCATCATTCATACAGCATCACGCCTTATCGTTATTGACTGTTGCTTTCGTACGCTTACCATTTGCTAACAAAGTGAAAAGATTGCGATCGGCTTCAATGGCAGCATCTATATGAGCATATGGTTTCTTATGATACGTTAATTGATACCGATTTCCTCTTTTCTTTACAACATGGATTTGATGGAGAATGTCCATATATTCAAGGAATGGATCTTCAGAGGCGTGTATCAGAGGAAATAAAGATGAAGAAAGTAATTGATTTTTTATTTTATGGCGGACGTTTTCAATTGATACAAAGGTGTTCCTCTTCAGCATTTGAAAGAACAGTTGAGATTGCCAGAGCCAGAGAGGATCTATCAATCGGTACTGATGTTTCAACGGCAGATAAATAAAGGCAGGAAGCGATTGAATCGTATATCCTTGTTGGTATAACCACTTTCGATATTGAATGTCCTTTTGTTGATAAAAAGGAGCAGGCCGATTACGCCAATGCTTTTTCTTTGTTAGCCAATAATCATATAAACGTTGCTGCTTCAACCAGTTCTGCGAGAATAAATCCCACACCGTAAGCTGATTCAAATGATATTCATGAATTGCTCCTATCGCTGTTGTTTGATTTGTAAAAATGAAATCTTGACATAAAGTGATGGTTTGTTGTTCTGGTGAGAAAAAATAGAGAGTTAATGGAAAACGTGAGTGGAATTGATGAATCATATGGCGAGCAAAGAAAGGAATTTTAACGAAATCAGCAGATAGCCGTTCTAACTGATTCGCCCCTACTATCCAAATCACTTGAATGTTTTGTTTCTGATAACCATGTGTTCGTTGGACAATGAGTTCTGTCGGCAATTTCGAACATTGTAACTCGATCGCTACTTGTTTGTTGCCTACTTGAAATAACAGATCAGGTCTTTGTTGAATCGTTGGTAAATAATGCTCAAGTGACACAGGGATCCTTTGCTGTTTTAACCATTCGTACAGCAGTAATTTGCCCGTTTCGTGATAAGAACTTTCCCCCTGCATTTGACATGGACTGATATGCCGATGTGCAAAATGCGGAATCATATGGTGTCCTGCTTTCACTTGTAGTGGCGCGTTACATTCTGGACAATAAAATGTTTCTTCGTGCCTAAGAGCTTCTATTTCTACTCTTGTCTTATGAAAAATCGTGACGAGCTCTCCTGCTTGATTTTTCGCTTGTAACAAAAAATCACACCTCCTTGTTTTGTCTATTCTTATATCTTCGACAAAGAGATGTGATTTCCTGCTTATTCTTCTGATTGTTCTGGAATCGAATGTTTAATGAAAAACGCTAAAATAAATCCAACAAAAGAAATGACACCTGCTACGATAAAGGAAACATTGACACCATGAATCATCCCTTGCATGCCTTCACTTGGGATCGCTTGGTTTGCCATAACAGATACAAGTAACGCTGTACCGATGGCACCAGACATTTGTCTCATCGTATTATTCATGGCGGTACCATGTGGCATCAAATGATCAGGTAGTTGGTTTAATCCTGCTGTTGTGACTGGCATCATAACCATTGCTACACCAAACATCCGTACAGCATTGACGATTGTCAAGTACAAGAATGTTGTTTCTGGTGTTAACATAGCTAACATAAATGTTGTTGTCGTTAACAAGAACAATCCAATCACAGCAAGCCACCTACCGCCAAACCGATCAAATAATCGTCCAGTAATCGGGTTCATTAATCCCATAATCGCCGCTCCAGGTAATAACATTAATCCTGATTTTAATGCGGTAAAGCCTAAATATTCTTGCATCATAATCGGTAAAATAATCGCACCGCCAATCATGGCTAAAAAGGCGATCATACCAATAACGGTTGCTAAGGAGAACATCCAATTTTTAAAAATACGGAATTCCAAAATCGGTTGTTCCAAACGCAATTGGCGAGTGATGAAAAATACGAGTGTAATACCACCGATGATTAACGGGATGTATACAATTGGGTTTAACCAACCTACATTCTCACTACCCGCTGAACTAAAGCCGTACAACAATCCACCAAAGCCAACCGTTGACAGAATGATTGACACTAAATCGACACGCGGAAACGTTCGCTTGGTAACATTGACTAAAATTTTGTAAGCTACAATGATATCGATAATAGCGATAGGTAAAACCACATAAAATAAACTTTTCCAGTGGAATTGTTCCACAAGCCAACCAGATAACGTCGGACCAATGGCTGGAGCAAAGGCGATAACGAGACCGAACATCCCCATCGCTGAACCCCTTTTATTAATTGGAAAAATTAAAAACATGATCGTTTGCATGAGTGGTAGCATAATGCCAGCACCGGCAGCTTGCAATATTCTTCCTGTCATCAAAATACTGAAGTTCGGCGCAATAGCACAAACTAACGTCCCTACTGCAAAGCTACCCATAGCAGTTAAAAACAACGCTCTCGTTGTAAACCGTTCAATTAAAAAAGCGGTAATAGGAATCATAATCCCATTAACCAGCATAAACACAGATTGTAACCATTGTGCGGTCGCAGGCGAAATATCTAAGCTACGCATGATATGCGGTAAAGCTGTGCCCAGTAAAGTTTGATTTAATATTGCAACAAAAGCACCTGAAATCAGCACAATCATTAACGTCGTCCGATTAATGGGTGGCTGATCTTGATCTATCTCGCTTGTAGACATATTACTCCTTCTTTCTATTTCTAAATTCAGCGTTTATTATGATAACATAACTATTTTGATTTACGAAATATTTAGCTTGTACAAAAATGTAACCTATATAGTTTATCTTAACTATAACACTGCAACCAAAAAATGAACTAGACAATCATAGAGATTGCCTAGTTATCGAGCGAAATATTCTCTTGTCTGTTCTAATGCATCTTGTTCAAAAATCGTCTTTCCGTATTCCTGAACGATGAACATAGTAACTGACGATTCATTACCATATTCTAAAATTTGACTAATTAAATCTTCTTGTTCATCATCGGTTAGTTCATCTTCATTATAGCTTGTGACTAACATGTATTGACCGTCATAATAATATAATTCGTCATGCATACCCTCAACCGGTTCGAATACGTGACTTAACTGAATCACATCTTCAAGTTCTTTAAAGTTTACGACGACTACAAAATCTTGACCTAAGTTTTGGTGGATGGTTTCGTCCTGTTTTTCGACAGAGCCAAACTTTTCCTCCAATAAAGACTCAATCTTGTCATCAACAGGCATATCTATCGTTTGACCTGATTCTGTCGGCAATTGTAAATTTTGTCCATCATTTGAAATTTGTGCTTTCGTAACAACAATTTCTAGACCTTTTTCTAAGGCTTGCACTTGAATCCATAATGGACCATCTATTTGAAAATCTTCGTCATTGTAATTCACTTCGTCCATCACTTGCCAAAATAATTGCTCACTTCTCTCGCGATTGTACCAAATTTCTTCTCGGTCAAAACCACGATCTTCAATATCCATGTAAGAGATGTAAAATTTAATGGTATTTTCATTAATCCGCTCAATCTCCATACATTAACTCTCCCTTCTTTATAAAAGAATTGGGTTGGAAGGGATCACCTTATACTCAACAAACCCTTATAAATAAATACCTGCATATACAATAATGATCGTGTGATATATATATTGTATGACAATGACAGGTTATTTGAAAACAAAAAACTTTAGAAAAATAAATTTCTTTTTATTCTAAGGTATTATTTATAAATTGTAGCTTATTCCAATCGATTTGTCACTAGATAAATTTCTTATTTTATATTATCTCAACATCCATAGGCAACATAAGCAGAAAAAGCAGATCTTTAATAGTAAGATCTGCTTTTTTTATTAATTCACTAAACGTTGAGCTTCTTTTAATTGAAATGTTCGTACAGTTCTTGGTAAGAAACGACGAATTTCATCTTCATTATAACCTACTTGTAATCTTTTCTCATCTAATATGATCGGACGTCTCAATAAACCTGGATTGTCTTGAATCAATTGAAATAGATCCTTGAGTGGCAATTGATCCAAATTGACATTTAATTTTTGAAACACTTTGGATCTCGTTGAAATGATTTCATCCGTTCCATCTTCAGTCATTCGTAAAACTTCTTTAATTTCATCTAACGTCAATGGTTCTGAGAAGATATTTCGTTCCGTAAATTCAATGTTATGTTCTGCCAACCAAGCTTTTGCTTTACGGCATGATGTACAACTTGGCGAGGTATAAAGTGTTACCATGTAACTTCACTCCTCATATTATATTAAAGATGGAAATTACTTTCACCTTTTATTACTTTAAAATAACTCTAATTTACTAACTATGTACTAAGTATACTATATTTAATGACTGAATGATAGAGTATAATGTGATTTTATTCACTTTTTACATAATTTATTACGTTTATCTTTTCCCACTCATAAACCATCATAAACATAAATTTTCATTTTTTTGATAATCAATTTCAATCCTATGTTTTCTTTTGATCTAACCGATGAAATATATTATCCACATCTCGGTCTTCATCATATGATAAAACTTCATCAACGGGTTGATATGATTTTCCGTATATCTCCTTATCCTTATATGTGTGAATATCCTCATACATTTGCTTCATTTGCTGATAAATTTCCTCTTCATTTTCACCCTTAGGTGACCAAAAGAGAATTTCTAACGTATTTGCTTCATCCGTCGCTAAAGACTTCCGTGTATAGCCGATCGACTCTGCATGGCGAAAACCTTCTTTTTGATAAAATTTCAGACGCTTTTTTGAATCAGAATCATGATAATCTAATGGTTCAACCTCTAATATAATCGGCTTTTCTTTTTGCTTCAATTGATCCAACAGTTGATGCCCAATCCCCTGACCACGTGATTGTTTGGATACATAGACATAGTC
Source organism: Gracilibacillus halophilus YIM-C55.5 (assembly GCF_000359605.1). GTDB lineage: Bacteria > Bacillota > Bacilli > Bacillales > Amphibacillaceae > Gracilibacillus > Gracilibacillus halophilus. The sequence continues at coordinate 21,720 of NZ_APML01000056.1, read as the reverse complement.
AATGAAAATAAATGACTGAAATTCTGCATACATCAGCACATGATATTTGCCTTCATCTTTATGATAGACATCTCCCTTTTCCTTTAACAAAAGATCAAGATGCTCTTTCGATTTCATTTCTTCCACTGGAAAGTACTGCTGCAACTTTTCATACCAATCCAATATTGTTTTCCCCCTTGTTCATTGAAAAACGTTGCCTCTACATCCATTATACCCTAACTTAAAAAAGATAATCATGACTTTTTCCAAGAAAGTATAAAAGTTTATTAGCCACTTCCTATTACTAAAGCTTTATCTAATCTAATGGTGTGTAGTCGACACCTTCTGTATAATCATTAACGGGATTCCAAATTAAAAATTCTTCAATTCCATGCTCGTTTAATGCCTTGATTTGCGCTTCTACTTCTTCCACACCGTATTCGAATGCTGAACCACTGTATAACCACGGTGCTTCAAAATCTTGAATCCAAGGCCTTGAGACAGGTGGCTCATCAAGTTGAGATAACACTTTATTCTCTACTTTTGCATATTCACTTACAAGCTTATACGGTTCAGTATCTGGCTTATCAATACCGAAGTATGGGGTCCAGTGACTTGGATAGATCATTGATGATATGACATCAACATTTTTAGAAATTCGAGAAAAATTCTGTCCAATGCCTGGTGCTTCTTCAATTGTTGCTGAATAACCAAAAATATCAACAGATACGTCGACATCAAAGTTGGACATCTCATTTTTCGCATAATGAACAAAGTCAGTAACAGCTTCTACACGCTTTTTCACACTATTCATCTCTACATCCTTATAATCACCTTGATCGTAGTTTAACTCTGTATCCCTTTTTTCAAACCCTTCTGGAAAGCGAACATAATCAAACTGAATATCTTTAAATCCTAATTTTGCCGCCATTTTGGCTATCTTAAGATTATATTCCCACACTTCTTTTTGAAATGGACTCACAAAAGCTTCTCCCTTTCCATTCGTCCATACTTCGCCGTTTTTCGTAAATGACAAATCTGGTCGCTTATGAGCTAACACGGAATCTTTAAATACAACGATTCTTGCAATCGGATAAATCCCTTTTTCCTCCAATGTGGAGAGCAATTTCTCTGGATCTTGAATGTATCCTTGTGCAATATCTTTATATGGTGAATCTTCATCGACTTTTAGCGTCAGGTTTCCGTGGTCTTCTTTAATATCAATCACCATACTATTCAACTCCGTATCGTCTACGTACTTCAATAAGTTGTCAAAACGATCCACGCTTACTGTCGGTCCGGTGACATAAATACCTCGTACCGCTTCTGGATATTCAAATTGATAACCTGTTTGATATGTGAATCGCGGGATTGTTGAAGGAATTTCAAGTTTTTGAGGTACAACCTCTCTATGTTCATGAAAAGCGATCGTCTTTTTCGTGCTTGATTCCTCATCAGCATGTATACTCTTCGGTAGCCATATCATTGTCAAGAGAAGGAAAACTGCTGCTATTTTGATCCATTGTCTGCTTTGTCTCACATTACCAACTCCAAATCATTTGTATCTAATTCTATTATATAAGAAAATGTAACAATTGTCGGCAATATTTTTAACATTTTCTTTAACAAATTATGTAAGGTGTATGCATTAATCTTCCATTTTGTACAATAAGCTGAGCATTGATGAAACTTGAACAAGCATTTACAATAATAAGTCGATAGAAGAAAATATCGTCAAGTTATGATAAAATGTTAAAAAGAATAGGTCATAGTAGAAATAGATGAGGTGAACGAAATGAAAACGATTTTTTCCGGTATCCAACCGAGCGGGACATTAACATTAGGCAATTATTTAGGAGCCATGAAACATTTTGTCGATTTGCAAGCAGACAATCAATGCTATTTCTGTATTGTGGATGAACATGCGATTACTGTGCCACAAGATCGTTTAGCATTAAGAAAAAATATTAAGTCTTTAGCTGCCTTATACATAGCATCTGGAATTGACCCAGAAAAATCCGTATTATTTATTCAATCCGAAGTACCTGCACATACACAATTAGGCTGGATGTTACAGACGGTTAGTTATATCGGTGAACTTGAACGAATGACACAATTTAAAGATAAATCTGATGGAAAAGAAGCTGTATCTGCTGGTTTACTGACATATCCACCACTTATGGCTTCTGATATCTTATTATATAATACCGAAATGGTACCAGTCGGCGAAGATCAGAAACAGCATTTAGAACTGACAAGAGATTTAGCTCACCGATTTAATCAGAAATTTAATGATATATTTACCATACCAGAAATCAGCATACCTAAAGTCGGTGCACGCATTATGTCATTACAAGAACCAACCAAGAAAATGAGTAAATCTGATGAGAATCAAAAAGCAACCATTTTCATGCTCGATACAGACAAACAAATTGAAAAGAAAATCAAAAGTGCGGTCACAGATTCAGATGGCGTTGTCACTTTTGACAGAGAAAACAAGCCAGGGATTAGCAACTTATTAACCATCTATGCAAGTTGTACTGGTGAAAGCATTAACCAGTTAGTAACGAAATACGAAGGAAAAGGATACGGCGAATTTAAGCAAGATGTTGCGAATGCTGTCATAGCTACATTACATCCAATTAAAGAACGGTATGATGCCTTGATCGAATCACATGAATTAGACGATTTGTTAGACGAAGGTGCTGACAAAGCTAACTTTGTTGCTACTAAAATGTTGCGCAAAGCAAAAAAAGCAATGGGCCTCGGCCGAGTAAAAAAGAAAAAATAAATACGATTAGAAAAAGCTGCTGAGTCTGTTCGCCAAACGGATTCAGCAGCTTTTTTCCATCTTCAATCGTTTTATGGCCTTAATGTTTGAGAGACATCACCTTGTTGTTCACGTTCCCATATGTTTTCATAATACGTTTGTCCTTTAATAATCTGACGACAAAAATTCTCATGTCTTGTACTCCATCCGTTCAAGAGATCGTTATAAAGTGTTGTCCATGCCTCATTAAAATCCATCTGTTTAATTTCATGATAACGTTCTGGTTTCCATTCTGTTAACCAGTAACGCAATTCTTCTAATCGATTGGTTGCTTCAAGTTGATCAATGGCGATCATGAGCAGTTGTTTCAATTGTCGTTCACGTCTTGTCAGGCCAGTCATTGCTTGCGGAGGTAATGATAAGATATGATATTCTTTTGGTTCGCGGTTTGAAATATGGAATGATTCAGGTTGTCTTCCTTTAATCAAATCTAACACTAATCGTTCCTGTCGTGGAATTAAACGACTTTTCCGAATAGGAATCTCATACCCCATCGTATCAAAAGCCATTATAGACTCTCCATCCGTAATAATCACCGCATACTCCAACGGTTTTCTTTCTTGATTTTTACGAATATACGCCTTTTGATAAATGATTTCTAACAACGATTTCGGTAAATCTTGCAGGTCATTTTCAATATACGTATAGACTTCTTCTTCGATGTAAAGGACTGGGATTTGATCTAGGATTTCAATGCCGTCTGCTTTCCTCCATTCATGAAAGGAGCACACATTATACCCATTTTCTTCACCTTCAAACCAATTGACCCAAACATCATGCAAATATAACATGTGACGAACCCTCACTTTAGCAAATTTCCTTTACCAATCAGTATGACCAAAACAGGATAAATTATTCTTACGTTGTTATTATTTAACAGAGAAAACTTTTAATCGCTGCAATGCTAGCCCCATGAGTAGAATCCCAAAAAGAAAGAAGTAACATTCGATTTTTGTTTGCATGATGATTAAGTAATCAAGAAAACTTAAACCCGCCGGAATAAAATTCAAATACAAAATGATTGAAACGCCACCAGATATCGATAGTCCGAAACCTACTAGAAAAAGAAGTGCGTGTAACATGGTTTCACCTGCTTGTCCATCCAAATTTATTTCATATTATATGTCCAAGCATGGGCACTTATGATGTTGGCTTGCCTTTTTGACTCACCTATTCTTTCCTTGCATTCCTAAAAGGTAAAGAAAACCCTATTCCGATGATACAGAATAGGGTTTGGAACCATTTATTCATATTTTTTAAAGATAAGTGATACATTATGACCGCCGAATCCTAAAGAGTTACTTAAAGCGACGTTTACTTCTCGTTCTTTCGCTTCATTTGGCACATAATTCAAATCACAATTCGAATCCGGTGTTTCATAGTTAATCGTTGGCGCGACGATATTTTCTTCAATTGATTTCACACAAGCAATAGCCTCTATGGCTCCAGCTGCACCTAAAAGATGGCCAGTCATCGATTTTGTTGAAGAAACATCTAATTCATAGGCATGATCACCAAATACTGTTTTAATGGCTTGTGTTTCAGTTAAGTCATTATACTCGGTACTCGTACCATGTGCATTAATATAATCAACTCGATCAGATTGAATATCAGCATCATCAATTGCTTGTTGCATGGATCTGCTTGCACCTTCTCCTTCTGGTGCGGGTGAAGTAATATGATAAGCATCACCAGAGGCTCCATACCCTGCAATTTCTGCGTAGATGTGTGCGCCACGTTTTTGTGCGGATTCAAGAGATTCTAAAATCAGAATACCGGCACCTTCTCCCATAATAAAACCATCACGATCTTTGTCAAATGGGCGACTTGCTGTATTTGGATCGTCATTAAAAGATAATGCCTTCGCTGTTGAGAAACCAGCAAATGCCATTGGCGTAAGCGGTGCCTCAGCGCCACCTGCGATCATGTAGTCCGCATCTCCACGTTCGATCACCTTAAATGCATCACCAATCGAATTCGCACCTGAAGCACAAGCCGTAACGGAGCAATTATTAATACCTTTTGCTCCTAGTTGAATCGATACTTGACCAGAAGCCATATCAGCAATCAACATCGGTACGAAGAATGGGCTGACGCGACGATAGCCTTTATCTACATATTTACGAAATTGATCGTCATATGTGGCCATACCGCCAATACCTGATCCGATCCAAACACCTACACGGTTGGCAATCTCATCAGTGATTTCTAATTCAGCGTCTTCCACTGCCATTTTAGCAGCACCTACGGCATATTGCGTAAACAAATCCATTCGCTTCGATTCTTTTTTATCCATATATTCGGTTGGATCCCAATCCTTCACTTCAGCCGCCACTTTTGCAGGAAATTCATCCTTATCTACTTTCGTTACAACATCAATACCAGACTGGCCGCTTTTGAGCGCATTCCAAAATTGGTCAACTTGGTTTCCAAGTGGTGTCACTCCACCTAATCCTGTGACTACAACTCTTTGTTTGTCCATTGTATGTTCCTCCCTCTTTCTTTCATCTTCTTATGATCGTTTGCGTTCGGAGGTTATTGCCCCCATTTGAGTGCGACTGCTCCCCAAGTGAGTCCGCCACCAAAACCAACTAAGACTACTAGATCGTTATCCTTTATTTTACCGTTTTTGACCCCTTCAGATAAAGCAATTGGTATAGAAGCAGCTGAAGTATTTCCGTATCGACTGACATTAACCGCCATACGGTCTTCATTAATGCCTAATCTCTGTCTAGCAGCTTCCATAATGCGAATATTTGCTTGGTGTGGAATTAAATAATCAACATCTTCTTTAGCATAACCAGCCTTTTCTGCGACATGTACTGATGATTCCGGCATTTGACGTACAGCAAATTTAAAGACTTCACGGCCATTCATGTGAATGTAGTCACCGTTTTGTGCTAAATGTTCACCACCGCTACCATCTGAACCTAATTCAAATGAAAGAACACCTTTATCTTCACTAACTGGTCCCATAACCGCAGCACCAGCGCCATCACCGAATAGAACACAAGTGTTACGATCTTCCCAGTCCGTAATTTTCGAAAGTTTTTCTGCACCAATAATTAATACATTTCGATAAGCTTCGGTTTCAATAAACTGTTTCGCAGTAATGACACCATACATAAACCCTGCACAAGCAGCACTTAAGTCCATGGCAGCTGCATGCTTGGCACCTAAGGCATTCTGCAATTTACAAGAAACGGTCGGAAATGGTTGGTCTGGCGTTACCGTTGCAACTAAGATAAGATCAATGTCTTCACCTTTTACATTAGCTTCACTTAATGCACGTTTTGCCGCAGCAAGCGCCATATCAGAAGTGTCCTCTGTATCTGATGCAATTCTTCTTTCTTCTATCCCCGTACGTGTACGAATCCACTCGTCACTCGTTTCAACGATTTGCTCCATATCTTTATTCGTTAACACCTTTTCTGGAACATAGTGTCCTGTTCCAAGAATTCCAGCTTTCATCACTACACTTCCTCTCGAAGCAAATTTTTATTATCAATTATTAAGACTTGGTACTAATTCTAAAACAAAAAGTAATTCATTTCAAGTAGATGACTGTCCTATACAATTCATAAGCTTTTTCATAGGGTAAATCATGGAGGTGGATAGAATGAGTGAGAAGGAAAATAAAACGCATCCATTTGATCAGCTGATGTTTGGTAACAGAAAAACTGAAGAAAAGGAAGAGGAAGAAGAGAATAACAATGAAGAAGAAACCTCTTCAAACTCGTTTAATTTTATCGAAACGGCACAAGTCATTGCTGATACCTATCAAAAAATATCGCCATTCACCAATAAAATTCGCCATATCATTTCAAAAAAATAGATCAATCAATGGCTTTAGATCATAATGAAGCCGAATCTCTCATGTAGAGCTTTCGGCTATGGTTGTCCAGTATGATCTTCAATTTGATTGGGTAACAAGCCTGATTCTTTATAATTACTGACTGCTCGTTTCACCTCTTCTTGTAACGGGTGTGGCACACGATCGCTGTACTGCCCCATTGAAATCACTTCTTCGTCAAAACCGTACGTATACACGTCACCAGCTAGTTGTCCGTTTTGTAATTGCTCGATAGCAAATCGATATAGTTTATCGACATGTTGAACAGTACTCGTTAATACAGAGTTTCCCCCTACAGATGCTTGATCATTAACATACCCAATCGAAGATAACCCATCATTTTTCGCGGCTTCAATAATTGGAACACTATATGCATCACCTGCTGGATAGAAGATATCAACATCTGCTTTCTTCATTTTTTCGTAGTACTCCATCGCTAATCCTTTTTCATTCCAACTGTTTACATACTGAATGCTCACATCTGCGTTTTGATTTTGATACGTCACACCTTCGTAAAAACCTTCTACTTCAGGTTGCCATTCAAAGGCGGCGATCATTCCTACATGATTGGTGTCCGTCATTTCACCTGCGATCATTCCTGCAAAAAAGCCCATCGCCATTGAATTAAAATGTAACTCGTTACATTCTCAGCGGTATATCCACCATTTACATAAATAAAATGAACATTGGGATAATTCGATTGAATCGTTTGAAAATATTTTCCGTAATTGCTGCTGTGCCCGATGATAACTCCGACTCCCCGATTCACATAATTACGCACAACTTGATTGACCTGCTGTTGTGTCTGTACATTTTCTTGGAAATATACTTCAGCATCAAATTCTTCTTTTATACTTTGTAATCCATGGTATCCTTTGGCTCCCCATGTCTTTTCTTCGATTGATTGTTCGAATAACATGCCAACCTTATCAATGTCTGAGGTTTCTTGCTGGCTTTGACAACCTAATAAAGTAGATACACATATAAACATCCAACCTAATAACCATACAGTCCGCATCTTCAATAGCCGCACTCCTTGAATCAGATAGTGGGATTCCTTATTCGACCTCTTTAGCACTATTCTACCTGTTTCCATGCAGAACGTAAATAAAGATTGGTTAACAAATTCATGACAATTCTAAAGTTTCTTTACATCATTAGTATGATAACCTTGCATCTTGAAATTCAGATTTTTTATTTATTTCAGAGCACTTTTTTGGTAAACTATATATGAATATAATCAAGCCATTAGAACATTACATATATTACGATACAGTAAAGAGGTGAAATTGATGAAGTACTTAGTTACCATTTTTTGGTCGGTTCTGATCAGTTTTTTAGTAGCATACGTCTTATCAAGTATGGCCGGTGAAACATTCAATATATCGGGGGTTTTCGCGTTAGCAGCAGTATTTAGTATCGCTATCATTATTCTAGGCGATGGTATATTAGACGAAGGACACGAATAAAGTGATAGTAATCATCAACCCTTGTCATAATTGATGGCAAGGGTTCGATTTTGTTATTGATTGGTAATTTATAGGGAGAGGGATGGAAATGGACGTCATACAAGAAATTGTATTGCTATTGAAATATTTATTCTTAGGATTATTGCAAGGTTTTACTGAGCCGATCCCCATATCATCAAGCGGGCACTTAGTTATCGTTCAAGATTTATTTGGGACAAAAATAGCAGATGATTTGTCATTCGAAGTCCTCGTAAATTTCGGTTCTTTACTTGCTGTACTGACCGTTTACCATAAAGATTTGATTCGTTTAACGAAAAACGGGATCAATTATATGATCAGTCGTAACAAAGAATACGTGGACGACTTCATGTTTATCGTGTACTTAATCGTGGCCACGGTTCCAGCAGGAGTCATCGGTTTACTATTTAAAGACCAAATCGAACATTATTTCGGCAAAGCTTATGTTGTTGGTCTCACATTGATCGTTACCGGTATTGCCTTATGGGTGATTCGTAACTTACGTGGGGTAAAAAATGAAGGTAGCTTAACTATTAAAGATGCTATCATTGTAGGTTTTGCACAAGCTGTTGCTCTTATTCCAGGAATCAGTCGGTCAGGTGCCACTATTGTTGCTGCGATGCTCGTTGGGATGAAACAGGATACAGCGCTTCGTTTCTCCTTCTTATTGTTTATACCGATTAGCTTAGGTACTGGCGTATTATCCATTGGAGATGTTGTTAGCAGTGATGACTTTAACACCTTATGGATTCCTTACACCATTGCCTTCATAGCTGCTATTGTCGCGACTTATTATTCTCTACGTTGGTTTATCAATGTCATGAAACGCGGCAACCTTAAATATTTTGCTTTTTATTGCTTTATTGTCGGCACGCTTGCACTGTTTTTATTACGTGGGAGTATGTAGAAAACACTCGTCGAGCTAAAATGGCATGAAAAAAGAACCGGAATTTCCGGTTCTTTTTTAATCTGGAATTCCTAATGCAATTTTGGCATAACGTGACATACGATCTTTGGACCATGGTGGGCTCCACACAATATTCACATTCGTATCATTTACTTCTGGAATATCTTCCATCACACGTTTTACGTCTTCTTCGATATGTCCTGCTAATGGGCACCCCATTGCTGTTAATGTCATCGTGACGTGAGCAATCCCGTCATCATCCAAATCCACACCATACACTAAACCTAGGTTGACAATATCTATACCCAACTCTGGGTCAATGACATTCTCTAGTGCCCCCATCAGATTTTCTTCTAATGCTTGATCCATGATTCAGCCTCCTTCGCTCATATACATTCTTACATAAGAATCTATATTCATTTCTTTCATTATAAACAAAAATCAATCGAAAGTTAAGTATTATAATTGTAACTCCAACCAATTCACTAATTCGATGATAGCAAATCGGCTCACTTTATGCCCAGCATCCATTTCTTTTAAGAACCTGATATTTTCTGGGTTCTTATAATACTCAATCGCCTCCTCATAAAAACGATAGCTATGATCAAACGGTACGACTCGATCATTTTGCCCGTGCCAAAAGAATAATGGTCTGTCAAACAACTTCTCCATTTGCAGAGATAAATCAATTTCTTTCAGATCTTCTAATAAAGCATTGATTTGAGCTTCTGGCAGTTCTATTCCAGTCGATTGATTTTGAATATGGTCAATCAATTGCTTGGCATAGGCATGAATTTTTGGCGAGCCCATCATAACAGCTGCTACCTTAACCCACGAAAACTGTGTCAATGCACTTGCTGTCGTAATACCACCCATACTAGTACCAGCTAACCCCAATCGATCATGATCTAATAATTGGTGAGCCACTAATTCTTGATAAATCATTTCGATGTCATCTAAATTTTGTTTGACGATATCGAAAAATTGCAATTGTCTTTCATCATCAGAAATGTCTTTTTCTCTTTCACCGTGTAACAAGGAATCGGGCAAAATCACGCGATATCCTCTTTCAGAAAGTAAATAAGCAAGTGGCAAATTATGTTCTTTCGCGCTCGTAAATCCGTGCATATACACAAGTGTTGGCATCGGTTCTTGTCTCTTATCGTCTTCTGCTATATGTAACAACGGCACACCGTTCCAGTACTCTTTTTCAATGGTAATCATAGGTAAATTAATCCTTTCTCATACATTCGTTCATTTATGTTTATCATACCGTGATCAAACGATGGATGCAAAGAAAAGGAAATGACACATCCATTTGACTATCATCAATCATCGGTTTTACATTTTCATAATATAAACTTAACAAACATTTGCTTTACAAAGAAAGGAATCATCTTTAGACTATAACTACAATATAGGTGAGGTGAAAAAATGGCAATCAACAAACACTTAATCGCTTTAGATCTTGACGGAACCTTACTAACTGATGACAAAACCATTAGTGATTATACAAAGAAAATCATTCGTTTAGCGATCGAAGAAGGACACATTGTTGTCATTGCAACGGGACGTCCGCATCGGTCCAGTACACTTTATTATGAAGAATTAGGCTTACAAACACCTATGGTTAATTTTAATGGCGCATATATACACCATCCCACAGACCATAAATGGGATATATTACACAGCCCACTTCCTTTACGCAATGCCCAACAAATTATTCAAACGTGTTATGATTTAGAAGTTGGTAATATCTTTGCTGAAGTACAAGATCAGATCTTCTTGGATCGTTATGACCAGGAGATTATTGACGTATTCGTTGAACCTAATAATAAAGAACTGATCACCATAGGCAGCTTAAAAAATGAGCTTACAAATGATCCGACATCATTATTAATTCATCCAAATAACCATCAAGTAGAGACACTTCGTCAGTATTTAGATGATCAACATGCATCCATCATTGAACATCGTAAGTGGGGTGTTCCGTGGGATGTGATTGAAATCGTTCGAAAAGGGATTAATAAATCAGTCGGTTTACACAAAATCGCGCATTATTTCCATATCCCATCTGATCGAATCATCGCATTTGGTGATGAAGACAATGATTTAGAAATGATCGATTATGCTGGCGTTGGCGTAGCGATGGAAAATGCCATTCCAGAGTTGAAGCAAGTGGCTAATTATGAAACAAATTCCAATCAAGCTGATGGAATAGGACGCTTTTTAGCAGACTACTTACAGATAGAAAACACGCCAACAATCACCAGTTAAGCATTTGAATAATCCTACCTGTCTCGTTATAAACTATAGCCGAACATGTCACCACCATGTTCAAGCTTCTTAACAGGAGGACTGTCTAATGCAAAACCAAATGTTTCAACAAGCTAGAAATGCTGTCAATCGTCTAGTCAATCGCAATAGCTTCAGCCAAGCAGATAAGCAAGCGGCGCAAAATGCGATCCAATCGGCTTACACGAATGCTACTGCTGAAGAGCAAGAAGAATTACGTCAATTGGAGCAACAATTAAAGCAACAAGATGAAACGAATTAATCATTCACAAGTAAAGAGGGTAAGACATAACTAGCCAAAATTAATTTAAAAATGGTTCCAATCATCGATTTTTGATGATTGGAACCATTTTTATCTACATCTATGGTTGGATTTGCATTCATGGCAGTATACTTTCTCAAGTCCATCGCTTGAATGCAAACCCTAATTCATATTTGGTTGTACTTCTCTATCCATTTAAAACTGTAGTTTTCAATCACTTTCCGACAAACAAACGTATATTGAGCGAGGAGACTTGGCGCGAGCCTGCGAAAAGCGAAGTCTATACGGACTGCTCATCCATTAACAACAAAGATTACAAAACAACCCTTATAAAAATGAGGATACTCAATATTCTTCTTTATTAGGTTTTGTTCCAGGCTCTTTTTTTGGTCTAACATATAGTAGGAGTAAATAAACCAATATTAGGTTAAGATACACATATGAAACAATTGTTAAGGATGTGGACTTAATGACGGAAAAAGAATCCAACCTTTCAATTCAAATTCGATCAATGTTAGAGGAATTATCACAGTTACAAGTAGAGTATTGGAAATTAACATCAGACTTTAGTTCATGGCAATTTTGGGCTGTCATTTTCATGTTAATCATACCTCTAATTATTTTATTTATTGCCATAGACAAGGATAAAATGTTACTACTTGGTTTCTATGGATTTAATTATCACGTATGGTTTGCGTATACAAACGAAGTGGGAGTCAGTTTAGGTTTTTGGGAGTACCCCTATCAGCCCATGCCGTATATAGAAAGTTTTGCACTCGACGCTTCATTTATTCCCATTTGTTTTATGCTATTATATCAATGGTCAATAAAGTATAAAAAAAATATTTATCTCTATTCAATTCTATTATCAGCTCTATTTGCTTTTGTATTAAAGCCAATCATGGTTAGTGGACATCTGTTTCATATGTTTAAAGGAGTCAATTACTTCCACTTATTCTTATTTTATGTAGCATTTTTTCTTTTATCAAAACTGATTACTAACCTCTTTGTATGGTTACAACATAGAAGAGGATGATAAGACACACAAAAAACTATGTAAATAAAGAATCATGAACATTACACATTACTATCTATACATAATTGAAATGCTTTCGTCTTCCATTATCTTTTGATAAAATATTGTTAAAGTATGTTTTATTTAGGAGGATACGAAAATGAGTATTCACGTAGAAGAAACACCAAATCCAAATGCGATGAAATTTACAAGCGACAAAATGATCTTTCAAGGAGATGGCAGTGTTTCTGTCATGCCAGGACAAACAAGTGAGTATGAAATTTTAAATGAATTAATGAAACTCGATGGTGTAGATAACGTATTCGGCTTTCAACACTTTATTACTGTGAATAAAAAAATGGACGCTGAATGGGACGGTTTAATTGAAAAAGTCGAAGCTTTAATTGAAGAGTATGGTTATTAAAAAGAAGGAGAATACTATTTCTCCTTCTTTTTTATATTTCGATCTCTATTGTTTTTGTCAATGGTGTACCTTGAATCACTTGTTGATTGACTTGTGAAGGAAGTAGGCTAACTTCTACTTGATAGGTTCCTGATTCTATATTTTCATTTTGATAGGCCCATTTTTCATTCCAATGTAATGATTCGCCGCTCGATAATGTTTCTGTCACCAATGCTTCGGTAAACATTTTACCTTCCGAATATTGATACACTTTTTCTCCGTTTAAACGAGCAATAATTTCATATTGCTTCCCTGATGAAAACGAGAATTGCACGTCTTCGTCAAGCTTATTCGTTAATTCCATCTCAAAAATGATTCCGTTATTCGTTTGCTCTGTTGTAACGGAATATGTCACTTCATCTAATACAGATTGAACGGCATCTGTATTGTCTTTTGTATTCTTTTGCTCTGAAGACGATTGATTGTCTCCATTTGAAGGATCCTCATTCATCGGACTTGTACCACACGCGGCTAATCCAAAAAATAGAAAGAAACCTACGAGCCATTTGTATGCATTCATCATCATTCCTCCTTTTGAGACTAGACGTCCAAAACGAGAAAAAGTTTCAATCTCTCCGGAAAAATCCATAAACGCCTGCTGTTTGTATCACGTTCATAAAAGCATTTTCATCCACTTCATGAATCAGTTGCTCCAAATCATATAATTCGTATCGTGTAATCACAATATAAAGCATATGCTTATCTTCTTTCGTATAAGCACCTTTTACCGGTAAAATCGTAATGCCTCGAACAACTGTATTATGAATGGCTTTTTGTAACTCATCCGCTTTTTTCGTAACAATCATAGCTGTGACTTTCTCATGTCGTGTATGTATCGTATCGATCACTCGTGTTGTCACATATAACCCTAATAATGTATATAGCGCATTTTCGGGTTCATTTAACATACCAGCTACAACAATGATCGCACCATTGATTATCATTAAGTAGCCACCAATGGGTTTGTCTTTTAAGCGGGACATTACCATCGCAATAATATCCGAACCGCCTGTTGAAGCCCCCCATTTCAGCGTTAAACCAATTCCACTACCTGCAATCACGCCACCAAATACAGCATTTAAAATGATGTCGCTCGATAATTGAATCACCGGAATGATTTCTAGAAATGCGGACACAAAAAATACAGATAAGAAGCTATAAATCGTAAAACCTTTGCCCACTTTAAACCAACCTAATATAGCCACGGGAATATTAATGATAAATAAGATGATACCGGTACTGACTCGTTCAATGCCTAAATAATCGTTAAAAACCGTTGTGAGGATTTGAGCTGCCCCCGTAAATCCGCTCGCGTAAACATTCGCACTAATGAAAAAGAAATTAAGCGCAATCGCACTTAATAAAGCACCAATGATCACAATAATCACTCGTTTTGCTTCCATCATAAACATAGAGATTCCCCCTTATCATCAAATCAAGTAAGACAAACTTGATTCTTATTACGTGAGTGGTGAAAACATGACGTGCCAACGATATGCCATTCTACCTATTTTTCATTCCCTTTTCAATCATTAACTAATCAAAAACTTTAAAAATAAACGAGATCCATTTTGACGAAATGCTCACCTACACGTACACTTATAGTAAGCAAAATTACGACTTGCATACACAGATGAATATATGATTGGAAGGAGATCATCAAAATGAATGTGCAAATTATCGCCGATTCCGCATGTGACTTAACAAATGAAGATTATGAATCGTTAGATATTGAAATGCTTCCGTTAACTGTGCAACTGGATCAAAACGAATATGAAGACGGAAAAACGATTTCGGCTAAAACCATCTATGACGTCATGCGAGAAGGAAAGGCACCAAAAACAGCACAAGTGAGCCCACAACAATTTAAAGAAACATTCGAAAGATACGCAAAAGCGAAACAACCAGCTATTTATCTTGCTTTTTCATCCGAACTATCAGGAACTTATCAAGCAGCCAAATTGATGGAATCAGAAGTGAAGGAAAGCTATCCTGATTTTAAATTACATGTCATCGATACGAAATGTGCATCTTTAGGCTATGGACTCGTCGTCTATCATGCAGCCAAACAAGCCAAACAAGGCGCATCGATCGATGAAATTTTAACAACAGCTCAGCATCATTATGAGCATATGGAACATATTTTTACCGTAGATGATTTGGAATACTTATATCGCGGTGGTCGGGTAAGTAAAACAGCAGCGTTTGTTGGTACTTTATTAAAAGTAAAACCGTTATTACATGTAGAAGACGGAAAATTAATACCTTTAGAGAAAATCCGTGGCTCAAAAAAAGTCTATAAACGAATGATTGAGATCATGGAAGAGAGAGGGCAAGACTTGAGTAACCAAACGATTGCGATTAGTCATGGTGATGCTGAGGACACAGCCCAATTATTAGCAGATATGATTCGTGAAAAATGGGAGGTCAACGATATCAAAATAAATATGGTCGGATCTTCGATTGGTTCGCATGCAGGCCCTGGTACCATTGCTCTCTTTTTCTTGAATGAATCCCCACTTACGTAAATTGAATATTTACACCCCGGCTGGAAAAGGTATGAATAAAATGTTGGAAGAAACGAGGAGGAAACATCGTGTCATCAACACAAAAACGAGAAATTCTACCGAAACAACATCAAAACCATCAGCCGGGATTTGAATATAAAATGAATCCACTTCCCGCTCCAGTAAATAAAACGTATATGGGAAACCATCGATTAAAAGGGAAAGTGGCCATTATAACAGGAGGAGATAGTGGGATCGGTCGTTCAGTTAGCATTCATTTTGCTAAAGAAGGCGCAGACGTTGTGATTGTCTATTACAACGAAGATCAAGATGCCAATGAAACCAAACAATGGGTGGAAGAAGAGGGCGTTCATTGTAGTTTATTTCGTGGTGATATCTCACAAAGTGCATTTTGTGGCGATATTGTGGACAAAACGCTACAAGAACATGGGAAGATTGATATCATTGTCAATAATGCGGCCGTACAATTCCCTCAACAAGACTTTGTCAATATAACGGATGAACAATTAGAAAACACCTTTCGCGTCAATATCTTTTCTTATTTTTACCTTACACGAGCAGCTCTTCCTCATTTATCCCAAGGCAGTTCGATTATAAATACTTCATCCATTACCGCATTCAAAGGAAGTCAAAATTTAATCGATTATTCAAGTACGAAAGGGGCGATCACAACTTTTACGAAGTCTTTATCCACTTCACTTGCTTCAAAAGGCATTCGAGTAAATAGTGTCGCACCAGGGCCGATTTGGACGCCGCTTATTCCGGCTTCTTTTGATGAAAATGCGGTCGCTACGTTTGGGTCAGATAGTGAAATGCAAAGGCCTGGACAACCTTATGAAGTTGCTCCTGCTTATGTTTATCTCGCTAGCGATGAAGCAAGTTTTATCACTGGACAAACGATTCATATTAACGGTGGCGAAATCATCTAAAACACTGTAAACGTGAGACAAAAGATAAAAAAGAACATTATCTGAGTAAAAACAGATAATGGTCTTTTTTTGTATATCACAACTTAGGTGTTTTTCTTTGTCATTACAATCACAAAGGTAATAAAACCGCCAAATACAACGATAAGAAAACTTAAGAATGGCCAGTTCAATCCAGTATCCTCTTCAACAATAAAAATATTTGCCGTTTCTCGTTCTAGAATCATTTGATGCGTTCCATCTTCTTGTTCTCGAACAATATCATCATATAACACACCACGTAATTGTTTTGCTCCACTAATGGATTCAAGCTCAGCCATCTGTGTCACTTCATCATTGTTGATAGCGATGTAAATTTCTTGGTCATTCAATTGTCGCTTATAAACAGACATTGCTCCTTCCTGTTCAATATATTCAAGCTCTCCATCAACAAGTGCCGGATATTGACTACGTAATTCAGATAGCTTTTCAATTCGTTGAACCACTTCTTCCTCTGTTTGATTGATCCGTGCCATACGATGATCAGGTGTTGGTTTACCATTGTCCATTGGCACCTCTAATCCTTGATACAACATCGGTTGACCAGGGACTGTATACATGTATGTTAATGCCAATTTCACCCTTGTTACCGGATTATGTTCTGCTTGTACTGCTTCATAAGCAAAACGGTTGGTCGTCAAGCTTTCTAAAAACAACACATCTTCTTGTTTAGAAGAATTTTCTGATGCAAATAGCGGTTCTAAAGATGTTCCTGCTTGTTTAAAAACCGACGTCATTTGTTGCTGCAATGATTGATTCATTTGCATGCCTTCATTTGTTGCTCTCCCGTCAACGATCGCTGTATGATCCCCTTTTTGATGAACGGTATCCACGAATGTGTTCATTACGTGATCAGGGATTTGAGCATCAGCATAAAAATGAAAACCATCGACATTCGCTTCATCTAGCCAAAATGAAATCGTCTCAACAAAATAATCAACGACTTCTGACTCTTGAAAATCGGGACGTGGCATTTGACTCTCTGGATTTTCATCCGCTCGAATGACCCATTCTGGACGATTCTCGACCCATGAATGATCTTCTGACATTTGTGTAAGTGGAAAATCAAGAATTACTTTCATATTTTTATCGTGAGCTGAAGCTACAAGTTGTTGCAAATCCTCTAATGAACCAAAATGTGATGAAACACTTCGAAAATCAGTGACGGCAAATCCATGATACACATCCGTTTCCATCACTGGGCTTATATTGATCGTTTCCATACCTAATTGTTGTACGTGAGACAATTGTTGATTCACACCAGCTAAGTCGCCTCCATGAAATGCATTTGGATCATCAAGATTGACTTGACGATCGTTTACCGATGTCCCGTTCGTAAAACGGTCAACTAAAATATAATACATTTCGTCACTAGCTTGATTCTCATTAGCTATGACCGTTATAGTAAAACTAAAGCTAATCATCCAAATAAGCCATATACATAACCAAATTTTTTGTTTCATAAGGAACTCCTTTTTTTATACGTCTACACTTCTCTATTATCCATTCTGCAAAATGAAAGTCAATCGAAAGTTTTGTGAAAATAAGTGACACAAACACCATTCATATGCGTCTTATATAATGAAAAATGAAATCGGAGGCAACAAGATATGTCTAGACAAACAATCGTTTCCGAATGGTTTCAATGGTACCATCAAGATATCTATAACTTCTTAGTGTATTTTACCGGTAGAACTGATACGGAAGACCTTGTACAAGAAGTCTTTATTAAAGCGATGAAGCATGCACATCGCTTCTCTGGAAAGTCCAGTCCAAAAACTTGGCTCATTAGTATTGCTAGGAACTTAGCGATTGATGACGTCCGTAAAAAGAAACGACGGGCCTTACACTATTCAAAGCCCTTGGAAGATGCATTTCATATTGGCGATCATGAAACACCAGAAACGTTCATCGATCAAGAAGTGCGTAATCAGGAACTCTACCAGTTGATTCAATCATTAAGAAAAAATTATCGAGATGTCGTGATCCTTCATGGGATACAAGAATTGTCAGTAGCCGAGACAGCTGAAGTCCTAGATTGGTCAAATCAGAAGGTGCGAACAACTTACTCCCGTGCCTTAAAGTCATTGCGAAAAATGAAAGGTGGTGCTGACCATGGATGAAGAAAAAGATCAACAACTGAATAAAGAGATTCGTTCTCTACCGAACTATCAAATGAAACGAGAGAAAAAAGAAGAAATACAGCAACAATTAATGGAAACAGCCGCTCACCTCGACCAAAAAGAAAGAAAAACGGTCCGTATGAAACGATTTACGATAGGTGTAGCAAGTGTTGCGGTGATTATGATTTTTTCATTCATTGCACTAACTGGAAGTGAATTTTTTCAACAAGCAGACAAACAAACAGATAGAGAAATCACTGCCACAGACAACCCTGAAAACAATCCTCAAAGTGAAAATGATAAGCTCACGATTCAAGAAAACACAGATACCGAAACGCTATTACGTGAGCAAGCGAATCAAATTGTTACCTTATTAGCTAACGAGGATTATCAATCACTCGCCAGTTACGCTCATGCAGAAAAAGGGATTCTCTTCTCTCCATCTGTAAATTTGAAAGATCGTCATCAAACATTTTCACAAGATGAAATATCTACTTTTATGACGGATTCGACGGTTTATCAATGGGGGACCGAGGATGGTAGCGGACGAGCCATTGAGATGACACCAAAACAATTTCATTCAGAATATATGTACCCTAGCGATTATCAATCAGCGGACGAAATCACGTTCGACCAGTTTGAATCACGCGGGACGATTAAAAAGAATATTCAATCTTATTTCCCCGAATCTCATGCCGTTGAATTTTATAAAGAAGGCGAACACGAGATGGGTTGGCATAGCTTAAATATCGTATTTGAACAAAATCAAATAGGTGAATGGAAAGTAGTCGCACTCGCTCAGGGTCAATGGGGAAGCTGATGTTCTTCATAAAATGAATGAAAAGCTCCCGAACTATTTCATTCGGGAGCTTTTCTTTTTATATTTATGAACAAGTTTGATACGAATACAATAAATGACAAACAGCACAACAATGCAGATAAGAGGAATGAGATACGTAAACAGATTCATGTTTATGCGTCACTTCTTTCGGTCTACTCTTACACGTTAATCGACACATCATATGTTCGCAACCAATAATCAATTTGGGCTAAATGGGCAATCAACTGCGGTCCAGTCATTAATTGACCAAACCATGGTGCTTGAATGTTACTTGCCTTTCCGTCGACAAGCTGACGAACTGATTTTCTATCCAACACATCAAACAGCCTTGCATCGGGGTCTTGAATAATTTCTTCCATCCAATTCACTACTGCTTTCGTATAAGCAGGATGGTGCGTTTTCGGGTACGGACTTTTCTTACGGTACAAAATATCATCTGGTAAAATTCCTTCAAGAGCTTTGCGTAAAATTCCTTTTTCTCGACCACCTACCGTCTTCATTTCCCATGGTACGTTCCAAATATATTCTACTAATTGATGATCACTGAACGGCACCCTTGCTTCAAATCCCGCTCCCATACTCATACGGTCTTTTCGATCCAATAACGTCGCCATAAACCAATGCATATTCACATAAAACATCTGTCTACGTTTCGCTTCTTCTTCTGATTCACTCTCTAATAACGGCGTTTCTTGTGTCGTTTCATGAAAACGAGTAAGGGCATATTTTTTTAAGTTCAACTTCTCCTGTAATCGTTGGTTCAATAAATGTTGCCTAACTTCAGATGAACGTATCCAAGGAAAACCTTCACGATTCAAGTCATCCTCTCGGTAAAACCACGGATAGCCACCAAAAATTTCATCTGCACATTCACCTGATAATGCGACGGTCACGTGTTGCTTGGTTTGCTGACAAAACCATAATAAAGACGCATCAACATCAGCCATTCCAGGTAAATCACGATAAGTGACGGCATCTTTTAATAAATCAACTAACGTCTCATGATCGATTTCAAATGTATGATGTGACGTATCAAGCGTCTCCACCATTTTTTGAATAAACGGTCGATCTTGATTTGGCTGAAAACTGCTTTTTTGAAAGTATTGATCATTGTCTACATAATCAATTGAAAAGGTTTGAAGGGGTACTCGTTTCTGTTTTTGTAATTGGTTCGAAGCGATGGCAGTAATCGCGCTTGAATCCACACCACCTGATAAAAATGTCCCAAGAGGCACATCGGAAACAAGTTGTCGTTCAACAGCATCTGTGAGCAGTGTTCGGATCGTTTGTGCTGTTTCTTCGAGTGATTCTGTGTGGGGCTTACTTTGCACATTCCAATAACGTACAGTTTTCCATCCATTGCGGTCGAAAATACCGATATGTGCAGCGCGCAATTCTTCAAGACCATCAAACACTCCATGACCAGGTGTTCGCGATGGACCTAAAGCAAAAATCTCCGAAAGACCTTCTTCAGATACTGACGGTTTGATTTCATCATGTGCTAATATAGCTTTTAATTCTGAAGCAAATAATAACCCTTTTTGATGTTGGGCAAAGAAAAGCGGTTTGACCCCTAAGCGATCCCGAGCTAAGAAAAGTTGTTCACGTTTTGGGTCCCAAATAGCATAAGCAAAAATTCCGTTTAACTTTTCAACATGTGCTTCGCCCCATTCGATATAACTTTTTAGCAGTACTTCTGTATCCGAATGAGAATCAAACTGCCAGCCAGCTTTCATTAATTCCTTGCGTACATCTTCGGTGTTATATAATTCACCGTTATAGACCATGACATATTCTTGCTGCTTCATGGGTTGCTTTCCACCGTCTGGATCAACGACAATTAAACGCTGATGACCAAAACCGATATGCCGATCCAACCAATGATTTTCTTCATCTGGTCCACGATGCTTAATGGCAGCAGTCATTTTCTCTATTGACGCACGTTCTTGACTGATGTTTCTCGTAAAATCAATCCAACCTGTTATTCCACACATGGATGTTTGTCACACCTTTCTCGCAAATGCCATCACTTCCCCTATTGTATGCGAACGAAAGGTAAACATGACTTAGGAAATGGATTCAGATGATGAGTGAATATTTTGTTTTCAGAAAAAGCGCCATTCTTTATTTTTCGAGGCTAACAGCTGCTTCTCTTTTCTCTGTTTGACGCAT
>NZ_APML01000055.1 GCF_000359605.1 Gracilibacillus halophilus YIM-C55.5 | reverse complement strand
AATCTACTGGTGCGGTTGAATTGACGAAATTTGATCATAAAACAGGTGATATTCTACCGAATGCAATTTTTGAACTGAGGCAAGATGGAAAAGTCATAGAAGAAAATCTTTCAACAAATGAAAATGGTAAAATAATTGTCGATCAGCTTCCATCTGGGGAATATTATTTCATTGAAACAAAAGCACCAGAAGGTTATGAATTAGATGACTCACCAATCGAGTTTACTATTAAGGCAGGACAGACTGAACGAACAAAAGTAGAAGTCGTTAACAAACTGACGAATAAGCAGCAAGAAGGTAATCTTCCAAACACAACAACAAATATATTCAGCTATACATTACTAGGAGGGTTACTTGTGATTGGCGGTATCGGTGCTTTACTATTCAATCGACGTAAAACTCAAAAAGAGCGTCGGATAAAAGAAGATTAGTGCTCAATACCCGAGTGTTATCAGTTAACACTCGGGTATATTTTTTATCAATCCGAAGAGCTGCTCCGCTGCCCTCAATTTGAATTTTTCTAGCGTGGTCTTTGAATTCTTGCTTCAAACTGATAATTCTGGCCTGGCGCACGGGATTCTGGCGTGAGTATGATAATTCTGGCCTGACGCGCGGGATTCTGGTGTGAGCGCGATAATTCTAGCTCAGCACCATAGATCAATTGTTTTTTGTTAAAATATTAGTAGATAGGAGTGGATGACAGCATGATGGCGCAATATAATTTGTATTTTGTAACTCTATCTGTCGTGATTGCTATGATAGCATCTGTGCTTGCGCTTAGTATTACGGGGAAAATTTCTTATGCAATGGGAAGAGGGCGGATTTTCTGGTTGGTTTCTGGCTCTATTGTGATGGGATTAGGCGTTTGGTCGATGCATTTTATTGGTATGATGGCTTTTCGTTTGCCGGTTTCTGTGTCTTATCATGTGATGATTACGATTATGTCCATGCTTGCAAGTGTGGTCTCATCCTTTATTGCTTTTTATATCACAATGCCGCAAAAGGTGAAAAGGTATCGAATTGTCATCGGTGGTTTTATTATGGGCAATGGTATTGCTACGATGCATTATTTAGGGATGGAAGCGATGCAAATGGATGCGAGTTTTACATATGACTTACCGCTTGTTGGTTTGTCTGTATTCATTGCCATAGTCGTCTCTTACGTTGCCCTTTTTTTATTTTTGCGATTT
The DNA here is from genome assembly GCF_000359605.1 of Gracilibacillus halophilus YIM-C55.5. Classification (GTDB taxonomy): domain Bacteria; phylum Bacillota; class Bacilli; order Bacillales; family Amphibacillaceae; genus Gracilibacillus; species Gracilibacillus halophilus. Next base: position 59,391 of record NZ_APML01000055.1, on the reverse strand, counting down.
CGTCAGCCTGTGATTTCAAGAAAGTTAAAATGGTTATCGGGCATGTTAATGGGAATTGCGATTTCAGGGATGCATTATACAGGGATGGCAGCAGTCAATTTTGAAACAGAAGGGATCACAGAACAATCGAACGCAACAACTGTAAATCATTTTTTGCTCGTTGGTGTGACAGTTACTATTGCGGTGATTCTGATTGTATCATGGGGCGCGATGTTATTTGATCGACATGTGTTAAGGAAAATGGCCTATCAAGATACAACCACGCCACTACAAAATCGAAATGCGATGCGACAATTTTTTTCTACATATAACAGGGATCAAATCATCGCTTGCTTGTTTCTCGATCTTGATCAATTTAAAGCGATTAACGATACATTAGGGCATCATATGGGGGATCGCTTATTAGAAGATATCGGGGATGTTTTTTATAATATGACAAATGATGATCAATTCGCATTCCGCATTGGTGGCGATGAATTTTTATTTTTGATGAAGTATGGTGATGAACAAAAAGCTATGAATCTAGCGGAGCGGATTATCGATCGGTTTCGCCATCCTTTTTTTATTGAACGTCATGAAATTCATCTGACGACAAGTATTGGCATTAGTATCGGAACCATTGATGCGTCGAATCCTACGAGCTTGCTAGAAGAAGCGGATATTGCGATGTATAAGGCGAAAGAATTAGGCCGGAATCAATTGGCTATTTACTCGAGTGAAATGGGGACGGTGGAAGTTCGAAAAATGGAAATCGAACAAGATCTGCCGTTGTCGATGACGAGAGATCAATTATTTGTGGAGTATCAACCGAAAATGGATGTGAAGGAAAACAGGATCATCGGTGTGGAGACGTTACTTCGTTGGGAGCATCCAAAGTTTGGTGTGATATCGCCTAGTGAATTTATTCCTATCGCTGAAGTTTCTGGGGTTATTGCTGAACTGACGAAATGGACGCTGGAAGAAGCTTGTTCTCAGTGTAAACAATGGCAACGTCAAGGAATCGATCTACCGGTGGCTGTGAATTTGTCGGTGAAATTATTTCAATCGATCAATGTGAGTCAATTTGTTCATCACATATTGACGAAATATCAATTAGATCCGAAGTACTTGGAAGTGGAAGTAACAGAATCAGTGATCTATTCGAATCAAGAGGCGATTTATAGGCAATTGCATGATATTCGTACGCTTGGTGTTCGCGTATCTATGGACGATTTCGGCACAGGGTATTCGTCGATTTCTCTATTAGATTCCTTGCCGATTGATACGTTGAAATTAGATAAATCATTCGTCGATCACATTGAGGAAGAGAATAAACAAATTTTGATTGAAGGAATTCTTTTTATTGCAGACAAACTAGGGTTAGAAGTGATTGCAGAGGGGATCGAGACTAAACGTGATGAAGAAATTGTTAAAAAGCTTGGTTGTTTTGTCATGCAAGGCTATTATTATCGTCAACCGGTTTGTGCGAAAGAATTGGTCGAATGGATTCATCAGAGAAGGATGTAAAGGGGCCTATGCTGCATATGTTGAAAACGCTCGAACAATGTAATCGAAAAAAATGTGCCATATTTGCCATGGGGTTAGTGCTATTATTAAGTCTGATGCGTTTAGGATGGATGATGTATTTTCAAGATGCAGATCATCAGCCTCAAGTCCGTCAAGGGGTGTTGGATTTACGCGATTGGGACGGGATTCAAGAAGAAACCATCCATCTAGATGGGGAGTGGACGTTTTTTCCTAATCAGTTAATCACGGGTAATAACCAAGGAAATGAGGCAGATCATCAGTTGATGCAAGTGCCTAGTAGTTGGTCAAATGATGATCGCTCGCTCTATCGGTATGGTACATATCAACTTAGTATCTTGGTTGATCCCGATGCAAACGACACATTTCGACTGGTCATTCCCAGTGTTCGAAATGCATCTGAATTATATGTGAATGGTCAATTGATTGAATCTTCTGGTCAAGTAACGAAGAATGTTGCGAATTTTGAAGCGAAAAATCTACCATATACAGCACCGTTGATGGCGAATGACGCTGGTGTAATTGAGATCATGGTTCAAGCTGCTAATCAGATGAATCCTAGCGAAGGGGGCATGGTTCGGTCGCTCACGTTTGGGAAAGATTCTGTTGTCCGAGGGGAACAGCACTTATCTTATTCATTTCAATTGGTGTTAATGGTAGCGTTTGTGATCCATGCGTTGTATGCGTTGGGGTTATTTTTCGTAAGTGGCCGTAAGTGGACGTATATTTATACTTCTTTTTTGATTTTATGTGCGATTACGACTCACTCACTGGGGAGCGATGAAAAACTATTAGCTTCTTGGTTACAATTGGATTTGGAATGGAATGTGAAGCTTTCGAACTTAGCATCTACGGGCATTATTTTTTCGTTATGGATGATTCTTAAAGATTTCTTTATCAAATATATGCGGATTGTGCATCTATTTGTGATCGCTATGACGTTGGTGTCGGTTGCTTTGATCTTGTTTCTCCCGATGCAACCCTTAGAACAATTACAACAAATTTTCAGTACGTTTTTAATCGTTGCGCTACTTCTCGCTATTGTTTCACTTTTTTTAAACAAGCCGCGTTCAGAAAAAGATACGATTTGGATATTCATTGCATTACTCGCGTTATTTCATAGTTATATTTGGTGGGGGATATGGATTGAGCAAGGAATAGACATTATGTTCTATCCGTTTGACCTTTTGATTACAATCGGAAGTTTTACTGTCATGTGGTTCAGGCAATATTTTGACATGTATCTTCAATCAAAAGAACAAGCGACCCGTTTACAGCAAGTGGCTGAAGAAAAAGATGAATTTTTAGCGAAAACATCCCACGAATTACGGAATCCGTTACATAGCATGTTGAATTTAACTCAAACGACGTTAGAAAGAAATCAAATGGTGATCGATCAACGAAGCATGAGGGAATTAGAAACGGTCTATACCGTCGGACGAAGATTATCTTTATTAGTAGATGACTTACTTGATATGGCCCGTTTAAAGATCACAGAGCCGACGATTGATTGTCGCGCGTTTTATTTTCAATCAATTATTACTGGTGTGATCGATTTGTTTCAGTTTACGATCGATCAAGAAAAAGTCCAGCTCAAAAATGAAGTACCAGACGATTTACCGCCTATCTATGCGGATGAAAATCGGATGATTCAGATTTTATATAACTTGATTCATAATGCGGTGAAGGTGACTGAGGAAGGTGACATTGTCATTCGTGCGACAAAAGACCGAGATAAGGTTATATGTACTGTGATAGATCCTGGGTATGGAATGGATGCTGAAACTATAGAACGTGTCCTTAAGCCATATGAGCAGGAGGATCCGTCAGAAGGTGTTGGTCTAGGTATGAGCATAAGCAAGCAATTAATTGAGTTGCATGGTGAGAAGATGAACGTGAAATCGAAATTGCATCGAGGAACAGAAGTATCTTTTTCATTGTCCATTAGTCACGAAGCCCCAGAAAATGAAGAGTTTTCGTTTACGCTTGATCAGCGATTTTTTGCCAATGATGCTTTCCAAATAAAACAGGTGCATGAATCGATTGAAAAGGCGAACATTTTAATGATTGATGATGATGTTTTGAATTTACAAGTCATTGAATCTGTGCTGTCAGACGAGGAATATGAGATTACTTTTGTGCAACGAGGTGATGACTTTCTGGATCAAGTTCATGCGAGGCGATGGGACCTTCTCATATTAGATGTGATGATGCCACAGTTTTCGGGATACGATTTGACACAGAGAGTGCGTGAGCGGTTTGATAAGACAGCATTACCGATTTTGTTACTGACGGCACGAAATCATCCTAAGGATATTGCGACGGGTTTTCAAGTCGGGGCGAATGATTATGTGACGAAACCGGTTGATGCGAAAGAACTACGAGCCAGAGTGTCGAATTTAATCAATACCAAACAATTAACCGAACAACAGTTAGAAATGGAAACGAAATGGTTGCAAGCGCAAATTCAACCACATTTTATTTTTAATACATTAAATTCGATTAATGCGCTAAGTACCATGGACACACGTCAGATGCGCGAATTGGTGGAAACGTTTAGTGAATTTTTACGAACGAAATTTGATTTTCATGCTTATCAACAATTGATACCGATTGCTGAAGAACTAGCGATTGTAGAATCATTTCTTTATATTGAGAACATCCGCTTTGGGGCTAAATTAAATGTTCAATGGTCTGTTGAGATTGATGAATCATTCTTCATTCCATCTTTAACGATACAGCCTATTGTGGAAAATGCCGTCAAACATGGGGTTATGAAGCAATCGGATGGTGGAACCATTGAAATTAAAGCATTTCAGAAACACGATTATTTGCGCGTGATCATTAAAGATGACGGTGTGGGTATGGATGATGAGACAATCCAATCGAGTATAAAAGGAGTAGGATTCGACAATACCCATAAACGATTGGTCAAGTATTTTGGCACAGGTTTACAAATGAAAAGTCGAGTCGGCGTAGGAACGATCGTCGCTTTTAATCTTTATAAACGACCCGAATGCTAACAGTTAACATTCGGGTGGCTCGGTTATTTAAGTGAGTTTTTGTTTATTGGTTTGCTTCCATTCTTGATACCATTGTTCTACTTCGTCACTCATGGATAGGTTAAATTCATCTAAAGCGGTAGACAACAAATGGTATTGATGTTCGACTAATATTCCATAATTGTTTATGTCATGGATTTTCATTAGAGCAAAATGAACGTTTTCGAGTTCTGGAACGATGTCTGAAATTTGAACATACCAATTCGCAGCCTTTTCATAAAATTGATGGGTATAATAACAGTCGGCGATTTTTAACGCATGTTCAATCCAAAGTTTTTCGATTCGAAAACGTTCAGCTTCTGCCCATACATAATCTAGATTTTTTAGATAAGCTCCTTTGTATAAATGCAAGGTTTGTTCGTGCTGATAAATGGTTTCGCTATCTATTGTTGGCATGTTTGTCAGTGCAGTTTCCCATCGTTCTTTATCAATCGTCGTATGCTCATATAATATAAGCGCATAAGCGTTTTTACGATTTACAATGGATAAATAGTTACAGTATTTGGATAGAGCTTGTCTGATTTGATAAATGGTGACATACAGTAACGAATCAGCTTTTTCAATTTCTGTATGATCAAGAAGAAGTTCAATTAATTCCGACTTTGACACACTTTGATCATGATGATGAAGTAAGTATAAGAATAATTGTTTGGCATTCGCAGTACGCCAAGAGATGACTTCAGGCTCTTCATCGTCCATTTGAAATGAAAGTTCACCTAAGACATGAATGGTTAATTGTTGAGCGTCAGCTTGTATTTGATCATTTTTATGTCTGATAGAGTGTTCAATTCGTTCGATTGTTTTCTTTAATCGATCAAACTGGACAGGTTTTAATATATAATCGAGTGCATTGAGTTCGAAGGCTTGAATGGCATATTCGTCGTAAGCCGTGACGAATATAATGGGGATACTTGGTTTGATTTCAAGTATTTTTTCTGCCAATTCGAGCCCGTTGATGTCAGGCATTTTTATATCGAGAAACACAACATCTGCTAACTTGATTGTTTCCTTTATGGCTTCGACATCTGTGTGTGTATACTTGCCGATGATGGTCGTATTTTCTAGAGCGTTCAGCTGATGCTCTAAGTAATCTAACGCGAGTATCTCATCATCAAATAGTATGATATCCATCTCATTTTCCCCCATTCTAGTTAAGGGATATTCCACAATTCCCTAATGCATGAATAATTTTACATAATAAAAGACGTGATTTCAATGATCATGGGGAAGTGTTTGATGTTAGATGGAGTGGATGTTGCGAGAGGTTAGGATTCTGGCGTGACGCGCGGAATTCTAGCGTGGCAGAATTAATTCTGGTGTGACGTGCGGAATTCTGGTGTGACAATTATTTTTCAGGTGTGAGTGTGAGCACTTTATTCTATGAAGTATTGTTGGTATAATAGATTCGGTTTTGAGTATAAAGTCTTAGTAAGAAAGGATGGTGTCATTGAAGTTTTGTAAAAATTGTGGTCATGAGCTGAATGAAGAAGCGAAATTTTGTAAGTCTTGTGGTGCGCCTGTTGACAGTTCTGTACCTAATCATACGCAACATGAACCCGTTCAAGAGAATTCAACCCCAAAAAAAGCCAAAATGGATAAAAAGAAATTATGGATTATATTACCGATTATATTCGTAGTTTTGGCTGGTGTATTTATTGGTGGTTACTTTCTTGGCGAGTCGCTTTTCGGGAAACAGTCCCAGTTAGAAAATATTAGAACAGCGATTGAAACGAATGATGAGGAAGCATTAAAGAGCTTATTGACCTCGGAAAATGGTATGCAAGACACCTATTACCATGAATTCGCAAGCTATTTTCAAGATCATCCCGACCGATTAGATCACTTGATATCTGATCTTGAGAAGGAAATGAATGAAGAAGGTGACGCTTCGGCATTGATTGATCCTGTGGAAGAAGGTAAGACATTTTATCTGTATCCGCAGTACCATTTTGAAGTCGAACCGGTAACGATTATGGCATCAGCGAATTTTGAACAGACAGAAGTACATATTCCTGGTTATGAGGCGTTTCAAACGGAACAGGCGGGTGAGCAAATTCCGGTTGATGTGCTGCCAGGAAAGTATACCGTCACGTTCTTACATAGAGAAAAGTATGGTTCGTTTGATCAAACGGTGACACTTGATTTTTGGCAAGCGAATCAAGATCAATTAGAAGCATCGGTTGCGTTTGAAGGGAATGTCGTCGAGATTGAATCGAATTACCCAGAAGCGGAGTTAATCGTGAATGGAAAAGCGCAAGGTACGACGATTGAAGAAACGTCTTCGTATGGGCCTGTCACTTATGACGGGACAACTTATCTTGCGGCGCTGCTTGAATTTCCTTGGGAGACGTATTATTCCAATGAAGTGACGATAACAAGCCCATCCCAACAAAAGGTTGCGTTGGAATTTGAATGGGTGGAGGATGATCTGAAAGAAGCTATATATAGCCGAATTGCACAACATACCAATGAATGGATACAAGCCTATCATAAAACGTCGATTCGTGAGTTTACGGTAATGAAAAATGAAGAATATTTGGAAAGTACTCGTGCGAATTTTGAACGTATGGAGAACGATGATAGTCATTTTGAAGGAGATATTGAGCGGATTCGTATCGATGACGGAAGTTTTACTTTTGAAAACACTACCGCATCAGTGATTGCGGAATTAGAGTTTTATTCTGGATATTATGAATCAGGTCAGTATGATGAATTGGAACGTTCTCGTGACACATATTATTGGCTATATGAATTCGAGTATGATCAAGAAGCAGGAAACTGGTTTATTATGAACAGTGAAGAATTATCAGATTTTGAAACAGACGATATCATAAACTATGAATAAAGGAGCGATCATGATGATTACTTGTGAGAATTGTGGTAAAGAACAATCACCAGGGAATTTTTGCGAGTCGTGTGGTGCCCCGTTAGAAGCACAGACGGAGCGAACCGTAACAGACAATCAAACCTTGGAAAAAGTGAAACAGCAATCAAGTCAATATTGGGCATATGCGGTGGAGCGTATAAAAAATCCAACTATTGCTTTGAAAGATGGTAGTGAATCTTTTGCAAATGCAGTGATTACAGCGATACTGTTGCCGTTGTTTCTATCTATTTTACTTTATGCGCTAGCCAATAATGTTGTCCAGCAACAGATGAGTATGTTTACAGATGGAAGAAGTTTACCCTTCTTTTTAATTGTAAGTCGGTTGTTTATTTTCTTTGTCATTTTACTTTTTACAGGCTTAATAGCGTCTGCGATTTCTTTGAAAATAGCGAAAAATCGGACAAGTTTTCAAATGTTATTCACACGTTTTAGTGGCTTGCAAGTACCTTATACGATGGTGTATGTGGTATTAGCTCTACTTGCGTTAGCGGGGATTTTCTCGCTGAATCTAAACAGTTTTGGTAATAATGTACCGATGTTTGTCCTATTAAATGTAATTTTTGTTATTTTAACAGTGATTCACCCAGTGATTTTGACGTATTCTCATGTAAAACAAGAAGAGCATCCACACGCTTATTATATGACCATTCTTTCATTTGTGATCAATCTATTGATTCTTTATATATTCACATTTGTATTATTGGACGGCATGCTACGATCTTTAGAGCAAATGTTCATGTGGTAGTTTTGAGGCGCAGGAATCCCCTGCGTCTCATTTTACGAGTCCAGACATGTTGATGAGCGATGAGATACGCTCTGTCAGGTGCGATGGGATAAGAAAAAGTGGTATCAGTGTAAAAAAAGGACGCGGGAACCCCCTGCGTCCTTTTTCTAACTTTATACAAGATCACATGCTTCTGGTGGCATCCAGTGTTTATCTTTACCTTCCCATTTCACGTTACAGCCAAGTGGGTTGGTGACAGGTGTTGAGATGTCATTCCCTGCTAAATGTTCAGAAAGTGCATGTTCTAAATCATTCACGGTTGCTTTCTCTGATTCGCGCGGGTTGTCGATCGCACGTCCTGTATAGATCAGCTTGCGATTTTGATCAAATACATAAAAATGCGGTGTGCGTAATGCCCCGTAAGCTTCTGCGACGTCTTGTGATTCATCACGTAAATAGGTCCACGGGAATTGATGCTCATCCATTCGTTCCACCATTTTTTCGAATGAATCTCCTGCTTTTGTGTTCACACTATTGGAATTAATACCGACGAATTGAACGCCTTGGTCGGCGAATTTTTCAGCGGTGGCGCGCGTGACTTCGTCAGAACCGATCACATATGGGCAATGATTACATGTAAAAAAGACAACTAATACGTTGGCATTAAAATCTGCTAAACGATAGGTCTTTCCGTCTGTAGCAGGTAGCGAAAAATCTGGTGCCTGTTCACCGATTTGCAATGTAAAAGCCATGGAACACTCCTCCTTATCTGCTATTCTACGAAAACGATATCAGAAAATGACCACCATTTCAATGATTCTACTAGGGATGGAGCGGTATGATTTTCACTTGACTTGTTGGACGTCTAACAATTATAATCAAATTAAACGAAATGAAAATGCTTGCAAAAATGAAAGGGTGATGATGGATGCGGATGATAGATGTGATTGAGAAGAAGCGAAATGGTGAAGAATTAACGAAAGAAGAGATCGATTTTTTCGTTGCTGGTTATACCAATGGAGAGATTCCGGATTATCAAGTATCAGCACTGGCGATGGCGATATATTTTCAAGATATGACAAAAGATGAGAGCGTTTATTTAACACAAGCAATGGTAGCGTCTGGTGATCAAGTCGATTTATCCGATGTAGCAGGCATCAAGGTCGATAAGCATAGTACAGGCGGAGTCGGAGATACGACGACATTAATTTTGGCACCGCTTGTCGCATCAGTGGGTGTGCCGATTGCTAAAATGTCAGGACGCGGATTAGGTCATACGGGTGGTACCATTGATAAGCTGGAATCAGTCGAAGGGTTTCAAGTAGAGCTTGATGGTGATACGTTTAACAAGCTCGTTAATCAAAATAACATTGCCGTTGTGGGCCAAAGTGGTAACTTGACGCCTGCTGATAAAAAGTTATATGGCTTACGCGATGTGACGGCGACCGTCGATTCGATTCCGTTAATTGCGAGTTCGATCATGAGTAAGAAAATGGCTTCTGGAGCTGATGCGATCGTGCTAGACGTGAAAACAGGGTCTGGCGCTTTTATGAAAGATGTAGAAGGTGCGAAGGAGTTAGCACAAGCCATGGTTCAAATCGGCAATGGTGCCGGTCGAGAAACGGTCGCTGTCATTTCAGATATGAATCAGCCGTTAGGTTTTGCTGTTGGCAATGCGCTTGAAATGAGAGAAGCAATCGACACGTTAAAAGGCAATGGACCAAAAGATATTGAAGAACTGTGTCTCACATTAGGTAGTCACATGGTTTATTTGAGTCAACAGGCGGATTCCATTGAAGAAGCGCGAGAGAAATTAAAGGAAGCGATTGAATCCGGAAAAGCTGTTGAAACGATGAAAACATTTCTTGCGGCACAAGGCGGTGATGCATCGGTTGTGGATGATCCGTCGAAATTACCAACAACTGCTTATACGTTTGAGGTAGAGGCGACAATGGATGGCTACGTGTCAGAAATTGTGGCTGATGAGATCGGAATCGCGGCTAGCATGTTAGGAGCCGGCCGTTTAACGAAAGAATCGGATATTGATTTAGCCGTTGGTGTCGTCTTAAATAAGAAAATCGGTGACAAAGTGAAAAAAGGTGAATCTTTAGTGACGATTCATAGTAATCAACAAGACGTCTCAGAAGTGAGCGAGAAAATGAGACAATCGATTCAACTTACGAAAAATGAAACACAAGCACCATCACTGATTTATCACGTGATTACTGAATAGGGAGGTAGGAAGTCATGGATTTTCAACGTGTGTTTTTGATTGTCATGGATTCGGTGGGCATAGGCGCCTCACCAGATGCGGCGCAATATGATGATAAGGATGCAGATACATTAGGTCATATTGCCGCGGAGATGAACGGGCTTCATATGCCGAATATGGGGAAACTCGGCTTAAGTAATATTCAGCACATTCCAGGCATCGCGTCGTCAGAAACCCCGTTGGCGCATTATACGAAAATGCAGGAAGCCTCAAGTGGCAAGGATACAATGACTGGTCATTGGGAAATTATGGGGTTACACATCGATACACCGTTTCGCACGTTTCCGAAGGGGTTTCCCGATGAAGTCATTCAAAAGCTCGAACAAAAAACAGGACGAAAAGTCATTGCCAATAAGCCTGCATCAGGAACAGCGATTATCGATGAACTAGGCGAACAGCATATGCGTGATGGCAGCTTAATTGTGTACACGTCAGCTGATTCGGTGTTGCAAATTGCTGCGCATGAAGAAATTGTCCCACTAAATGAGTTATACGACATTTGCGAATATGCGCGCGAATTAATGAACGCTCCAGAATATATGGCCGGACGTGTGATTGCGCGTCCATTTGTAGGGGAACCCGGCCATTTCGAGCGGACGTCGAATCGCCATGATTATGCCTTGAAACCTTTTGGTCGAACGGTGATGAATGAATTAGAAGATGAGGGATATGATGTGATCTCGATCGGCAAAATTGCTGATATTTATGATGGGGAAGGCATTACGCAAGCTTTTCGCACAACGTCCAATATGGATGGCATGGATAAGCTGCTTACGACGATGGACATGGATTTTACGGGGTTAAGTTTTCTCAACCTTGTCGATTTTGATGCGAAATATGGTCATCGTCGCGATCCGATTGGCTATGGTGAAGCGCTCGAAGCGTTTGATGCGCGGCTTCCAGAAGTTTTTGATAAACTAAGATCAGACGATTTACTCATGATTACTGCGGATCACGGTAATGACCCTGTACATCATGGGACAGATCATACACGTGAATATGTGCCGCTACTCGTATATCATCAAGGGATCAAAGAAGGATCGCACTTATCGTTGAGAGAAACGTTTGCAGATATTGGTGAAACTGTGGCAGAAAATTTCCATGTAAACAGCCCGAAAAACGGCACAAGTTTTTTACATGAAGTAAAGTGAGGCGATATGATGAATCAAGCAACCATTCAACAAGCCGTTGATTTTATTAAAGAAAAAGTGAATATATCCCCACAAATCGGATTAATTCTTGGATCAGGATTAGGTGTGCTGGCTGATGAAATCGAGGACCCGGTAAAGATTCGTTATGAAGATATTCCTGGTTTCCCGGTTTCGACGGTTGAAGGGCATGCGGGACAATTAGTGATCGGTCAGTTAAAAGGTCAACCCGTGCTCGCGATGCAAGGGCGTTTTCATTATTATGAAGGGTACGGGTTGGATGCTGTGACGTTTCCTGTACGTGTAATGAAAGCCTTGCAGATTGATTCGTTACTTGTGACCAATGCAGCTGGTGGACTGAATGAATCCTTTCAAGCTGGGGATTTAATGTTAATTACGGATCATATTAATAATGTTGGCGATCATCCGTTAATCGGGCCGAATGATGCTGCGTTTGGTGTGCGTTTTCCGGATATGTCACAAGCGTATGACAAGTCGTTGCAACATCTTGCGAGAACGGTGGCGTCGGATATCGGGTTATCGCTTCAAGAAGGTGTGTATGTTTGGAATAGTGGACCGAGTTATGAAACGCCTGCTGAAGTGCGCATGTTGCAAACGATCGGTGGTGACGCCGTGGGGATGTCGACCGTGCCTGAAGTGATCGTCGCTCGTCACAGTGAGATGAGAGTGATTGGCATTAGTTGTATTACCAATATGGCTGCGGGGATTTTAGATCAACCGTTGTCACACGAAGAAGTGATCGAGACGACAGAACGTGTCAGAGAAGACTTTCTGAACTTTGTCAAAAAAATGATCCAGCGTATGAATGAATAAAATAGGGGAGTGAGTGGGATGGAAGAACAAGTGTTAATTCAAGAGGCGTTAGAGGCAAGGGAAAAAGCGTATGTACCTTATTCAAAGTTTCCGGTCGGCGCTGCACTGCTCACAGATAAGGGAGACGTATATCATGGCTGTAATATCGAAAATTCAGCTTATCCAGTGACAAATTGTGCGGAGCGAACAGCTCTATTCAAAGCGATTTCTGAAGGAGACAAGGAGTTTGTGACGATGATCGTCGCTGCGGATACTGATCGTCCGGTTCCTCCTTGTGGTGCATGTCGCCAAGTGATGAGTGAGCTATGCCCGGCCGATATGAAAGTGATTTTGACCAATCTACACGGTGAGAAAAAAGAAACAACCGTTCAAGAACTATTGCCTGGTGCATTTACACCAGAAGATTTAACGTAATCTCAAAAGGAGTGATCGAATTGAGTCCATCATTAGCGAAAAAAATTGATCATACGTTGTTGAAGCCAGAAGCAACACTCGAACAGGTGAAAACGATTTGTACAGAAGCGGCCGAGCATGGTTTTTATTCGGTATGTATCCATCCGACGTGGGTCGAGACAGCGAACGAGTTGCTGAAAGAATCAACGGTAGCTGTTTGCACAGTGATTGGATTTCCGCTCGGGGCGACAACGTCACAAGCGAAAGCTGACGAAACGAAAGATGTGATTCAAAAAGGCGCCACTGAAGTGGATATGGTGATCAATATTGGCCAGTTGAAATCTGGATTCACCGATCAAGTGGAACAAGATATTCGTGCGGTCGTTGAGGCAGCCAACGGAAAAGCACTTGTGAAAGTGATTATTGAAACATGTTTATTAACAGATGAAGAAAAGGAGAAAGCATGTCAACTCGCGGTGCAAGCAGGAGCTGATTATGTGAAAACGTCGACTGGTTTTTCTAAAGGCGGAGCCACAGCAGCAGACATTCGTCTGATGCGCGAAACGGTGGGACCCAATATGGGTGTGAAAGCTTCTGGTGGTGTTCGCGATCGGCAAACGGCAGAAGCGATGATTGAAGCAGGAGCCAGTCGAATCGGTGCTAGCTCAAGTGTAGCAATCGTACAAGGTGAACAAGGAAGTAGTGATTATTAAAGGTTCATCAAATAATTATTCTTGGTCTTTACGACTGGGTGGGCGAGGGATTTCATAAAGGAACGAAAGAAGAATGAAAGATTTTATAAGGAACAAAACAGGTGTATATGAGAAAGGATCGACCATTAAGCGCGAAATGCTAGCTGGCATGATTTCTTTCTTTGCGATCGTTTATATTATTGTTGTCAATGCCACGATTCTTTCGGATGCAGGTATTCCGCTAGAAGGTGCGTTATGGGCAACCATCGTGATTTCGGTGATTGGTTGTTTTATTGTTGGGTTTGGTGCCAATGTCCCACTGATCCTCGTGCCTGGTATGGGCGTTAATGCGATGTTCACCTACACGTTCGTTGATGTGATGGGGCTCTCGTGGCAAGAAGCGCTGGCCGTTGTTTTTGTTGCGGGTATTTTGTTTATCGTGATCGCATTCACCCCTTTAGCAAAAATCGTGACACGAGCGATTCCTAGTTCTTTAAAGGATGCGATTACGGTAGGCTTAGGCTTATTTTTAGCATTGATTGGTTTAGAAAAAAGCCATATTATTGTAAAAGGTGAACATTCGTTAATCACTTTAGGCGATATCGGTAATGTAGAAGGATTAACCTTCTTTTTAACATTGACGATCGGAATCGGGTTGTTTTTACGCAATGTACCGGGAAATTTTTTGATTACATTAATCACCGGAACGATGATTGCTTGGCTGTTTGGCTTAATTGATACGAGCCAAGCGCAATCATCACCGTTATCAGTCGCTGATTATACAGAAGTGTTTGGAGCGCTGTCGTTTGACGCAGTAAGTACCGTCACATTTTGGTTAGCTGTTTTTTCATTAACAATGGTCCTCATCTTTGAAAATATTGGCTTGGTTCATAGTCAAGTTGCTGATGCGAATCAATCAGAAAAATATAACGCCGCCCTTCGATCGGTGTCGGTGGCTTCTATGTTTAGCGGGATTGCAGGCTCAAGTCCCACAGTGTCGACGGTTGAAGGGTCAGCGGGGATTGCAGCAGGTGGACGAACGGGAATCACGAGTATTGTCGCAGGCCTTTTGTTTTTGCTGTCGTTTTTCTTTATCCCGGTGATTCATTTGATACCAAATAGTGCGATCTCACCGATTTTAATTATGATTGGTGGATTAATGTTGCAAAATATAAAGCAAATCCCTTTTTCTGATTTGACGGAAGCTTTTCCAGCGTTTTTCATTATCATTATGATTCCGTATTCGTATAGTATAGCTGACGGGATCGCCTTTGGATTTATCGCGTATCCGATCGCGAAAATCGCTACGGGAAAAGCCAAACAAGTATCCATCCCTTTATATTTCATTGCTGGATTATTTATGGTACATTTTCTGATACAAGCCATTTAATTGGGGGGATCGAGGTTGGATATCGATTTTCAGACGCCACGGTATGTGGTGGTCATTGAACAAATTAAGGAGAAGATTAACAATAACGAGTTGGAACCGGGTGAGCGATTGCCTTCTGAAATGTCGTTTGCCAAAGAATTAGGGGTATCTCGGAATACGCTCAGGGAAGCCTTACGCATTTTGGAAGAAGAAAATATTATCATTCGTAAGCACGGTATCGGCACATTTATTCATAAGAAGCCGACGTTTTCCAATGGGATTGAGGAATTATTTAGTATTACGGATATGATTGAAAGAGAAGGAAAACAGCCTGGAACAAAAGTACACTTTACAGGTATTGTCGAGCCGCATAGTGATGATATTCATGAATTGGATATGGCTGATGATGAACAAGTCTTCTTGTTAAAGCGTGTGCGGACGGCTGATGATGTACCGCTTGTGTATTGTATTGATAAAATTCCTGCCAGTCTTCTGTCAAAAGGGTATAAATTGCACGAGGAATCAATCTTGCAATCGCTTGAAAAAACAGGGCTGACGGTTAGCTATGCGGATGCGCAAATTAAGACGATTGGTTATCATGAGGAAATATCTGACATTATGCAATGTGAGAAAGATACGCCGTTACTTATTTTGCGTCAAGTACATTATGATGCGTCTGATCGTCCGATTCTGTATTCGATCAACTACTTTCGGTCGGATCAAATCACGTTCAATGTCTTGCGGAAGCGGCTGTGAATATTATGCAATAAAGTGGATCTATCTATTTTCGCTTCAGACGGACGCTTGCCGCGGGCACGGACTCAACTTCTCTGAACTCGTAAAACTCGTTCAGAGTGATTTTCGTCTCGTGCTGTTCCCGCAGGCGTCGCCGTCTTCCACTACAATCTTAACTATGAGTTTTAATTAACATTGATGAGATTCTTAGATAGGAGAGTTAATCACAAAACATTTTGACTTTTATATATGTTCACTCTGCATAGTTGTTATGATTGACAGGTTGGACGTCTGACGTTAAAATAGGTGGTGAAATTGATGAAAGGGGTTGCATATATAATGAAGAAGTTGGACATCCTACCAAAAGTTAAACCTATGATTTTTATGGATAGAAATAAAAACGTTTACAAAATTTAGAGGAGGATTATCATGGAAATTATTTTTGGACTTATAGCGATTATTGTTGTGTTAGGTATTTCGTATTTGATGTCAAATGACAAAAAAGGAATTAATGTTAAAGGCATCAGTATCATGCTAGTCATGCAATTGCTGATTACATGGTTTATGTTTACAACTGAGATCGGTCAGGCTATTATTAACGGGATTGCAGCTGGTTTTAATAAATTAATTGAATTTGGTACAGAAGGCATTAATTTTGTAGTTGGTGGCGTCCAAGTTGGTGACAATGGGGTATTTTTCTTCGATGTGCTATTACTCATTATCTTTTTCGCCACGATTCTATCGGTTTTAAACTATTTAAAAATATTACCAACGATTATTAAATGGATTGGTGGTTTATTATCAAAAATAACTGGTCTACCAAAAATTGAATCATTTAATGGTGTGAACAGTATCTTTTTTGGTCAATCTGAAGCATTAATCGCCATTCGTTCGCAATTTCACCATTTAACAAATAACCGTTTGTATATTGTCAGTGCTTCGGCGATGAGTTCTGTATCCGCTTCAATTATTGGGGCATATATTCAAATCTTGCCTGCTGAATATATTTTAGTTGCATTGCCATTAAATATGTTGAGTGCGCTCATTATTTCAGCGGTGATTGCACCTGTTAATGTTCCAGCTGAAGAAGATACAGTTGACGTAAGTGATGTTTCCAATGACCGAAGTGTATTCGAAGCGATGGGCAATGGCGCGCTCGAAGGTGGAAAAATTGCCTTAATCGTTGCCGCTAACTTAATCGCGTTTATCGCAGCACTAGCGCTTGTGAATTGGTTGATTCAGTTAGTCTTTGCTGGCTTATCGTTACAAACGATTTTAGGCTACATTCTCGCTCCACTCGGCTTATTAATGGGAATCGCGCCAAGTGAAGTAGTGGAAGCAGGTTCGATTATGGGAACGAAAATTGTGACGAACGAATTTGTGGCCATGCTTGAATTTGAACCGATGCTACAGGACATGTCAGAAAAGACAGTTGGTATTGTAACGGTATTCTTAACGAGTTTCGCCAACTTCTCCTCGATTGGCATTATTGCCGGAACTGTAAAAGGTATTGACAGTGAAAAGTCAAGCGCCGTTTCAAGCTTTGGTATGAAACTATTAATTGGAGCTATCTTAACGTCGATCTTATCGGCAACTGTCGCGGGATTATTCTTATAATGAGAGGTTCACTTTGTTTTGATTGAATATTATGGTAGAATGTGTATATTGAATGATTATATACATTAGAGGTAAAGAGGAGAAACAGAATGGAAAAACGTAAAGATCAAAAAAAGAAGCGATCAAAACTATGGTGGGCAGTCGTTATTGGATCTTCTGTTATTGGCGTTCTCATTTTATCAGTCATAGCATACATGTATTCTGTGTATCGGGACGTTCAAAACACAGTAGATATGGAAGTGCATGAAGAAGTTGAAAACATTGATACAGAAAAAACAAAAGAAAAAGTCGAAAATCAAGAACCACTCAACATTCTTTTGCTCGGTGTAGATGAGCGAGAAGGTGATAGTGGACGTTCGGATGCACTTATGGTTCTATCATTGAATCCTGCGAATGATGCGATGCAACTCGTCAGTATCCCAAGAGATACACGGACTGAGCTTGTCGGTCGTGGCACGCAAGATAAAATTAATCACGCCTATGCTTTTGGCGGTGTCGATATGTCGATCAATACAGTGGAAAACTTTCTTGATGTTGAATTGGATTACTTTGTCCGAATGAATATGGAAGGACTTACGGATATGGTTGACGCAATCGGTGGCATCACCGTGAATAATCAACTGGATTGGGTTGATAAAGGCTATTACAAACAAGGTTACCATTATGAAGAAGGAGAAATTGAGCTGAATGGTCCGAAAACGATGGGATACGTTCGCATGCGTTATCAAGATCCAAATGGTGACTTTGGTCGAACACAGCGCCAACGCCAAGTGATTAAAGCGGTGATTGATAAAGGGGCAAGTTTTAATTCAGTCGGTAAAATTAATGAAATGTTAGACGTTGTCGGACAAAATGTGGTAACGAATATGGAATTTAAAGATATGAGAGACCTTTTCATGAATTATCGTAAAACGAGAAACAACTTTACAAGCTATATGATGCAAGGGAACGGTACAAGAATTGATGGCACATATTACTTGCTCGTAGGTGATGATGAAGTTGAGAAAGTGCATAAAATGATTGAAAAAACTGAATCATAGGAAGGAATGCCGGATGGGGATCCCATTCGGCTAAAATCGTCGCAAATCTGTTACAATAAACCAAAAAGGAAAAATAGAGGTGTCAACAATGAAAAATATCATATTTGATGTCGATACAGGAATTGATGATGCGTTAGCGATTGGATACGCGATGCATTCGCCGGAAATTCACGTGCTAGGAATTACGACGACTTTCGGCAATACGTCCGTTGAAGAAGCGACAAGAAATACGATCCAACTCTTAGATGCTCTTGGCGAGTCAAGTGTCCCTGTTTATCCAGGAGTGGAAGAAACATTTGCAGGCCATGAACCGTTAGAAAAAACGACTTGGATTCATGGACAGAATGGCATTGGTGAAGCCCAGCTCCCTCAGCCAAAGCAATCGCCACAATCGATGCAGGCTCATGATTATTTAATAAAGGCTATCCATGACCATCCAAATAACGTTACGATTATTGCGACAGCAAATCAATCGAATCTTGCACGTGCGATTCAAAAAGATCCTTCCATCGTTGAAAAAGTGGATGAAGTCATTATTATGGGAGGTGCTGTCAAAACAGATGGCAATATTACCCCATATGCTGAAGCCAATATTTATCATGATCCAGAAGCAGCTCATTATGTGTTTCAATCAAAGGTACCTGTCACTCTCGTGGGACTTGATGTTACGATGCAAACACTTTTGAATCAAGAAACCGTTGAAAATTGGCGTGAAGTTGATACATTATATGCGAATGCGTTAGCCGACATGACAGAGTTTTATATCAATGCATACAAGGAGCATAATAATGAAGCGCGCGGCTGTGCATTACATGATCCGCTCGCAGTAGGTGTCGCGATTGATTCAACCTTTGTAACAACGAAAGCGATGCATATAGATGTCGTTTTAGAAGGCGAAGAAAAAGGAAGAACCGTCGGCATTGAAACGAACCAAGGGAATGTACATACTTGTCTCGAAGTGGATGCTCACCGCTTCGTCGAACACTTTATCCAACGAATCGTGTAAATGCTGAATGTGTGTCACGCCAGAAAAATGATACTCACGCTAGAATTCTGAATGTCAGGCTAGAATTATGATACTCACGCCAGAATTCTGAATGTCACGCCAGAAAAAGCTAAATCGCACAATATGAAAAACTCTGTATTCAAAGGATGAATGCTTGTTATGTTTTTTTTACTTTTGGCGTTTGCTGCGATCTATTGGCGCACGACTCATTGGCTCATGGGCATCGTAACGATTGTTGTTACCCTATCACTTAGCTTCGGCACGCATCTATTCCATGAAGGCATCGTCAATACCATGCAAGTCGTGATTGGTATACTTTTTATCGGTTACGTCCGAACGAAGTCTAGCAAAGTACAAATGTTATTATCACTGACGATTCTATTTCTTTTAACAGTGCTCACAACATCCAATACGATGTACCAGATGCTAGGGGTAATGACGGGCCTAATAATAAGTGACAAGAATGTTCAGCCCGACCTCCCGCGCTCCAAACTGATGATAGGTTTTGCAAGCCTATGTCTTCTTTATGTTCCGATTCATTTTTGGGTACCAGAGGGTCTCCCTACATTCACCGGGTTTGCATTGCTTGGTAGTTGGGTTTCGTTACGTTCGATGCATAAAAAGCGCTTATCTCGAATGTATCTTGTGGGTGTCATTTTGCTTATCACTGCATCTTTTGGATCAGTGAAAATGGATGACAACGTACCAGCCTATGCGTCTGATGGATTACATAAAGGAGGATTCCCCATTCATCATCAAACGTCAGATGGAAAAAAGTTTGCTGTCATCGCCCATCGTGGAAATAGCTCATCCTACCCTGAAGAAACACTACCTGCGCTTAAGTCCGCGAAAGATATGCAAGTGGATTTTCTTGACGTCGATGTTCATGTGACAAAAGATCATCAATTGATCGCTTTACATGATGACACCGTTGATCGAACGACGAATGGTACGGGAAAAGCGAGTGAAATGACAGTATCAGAATTAAAACAGCTTGATGCTGGCTATGAGATGACTACAGATGATGGCCAGTCTTATCCGTTTCGTGGTCAAGGGATTCAGTTGCAAACACTTCGCGAATTACTTGAAGCCTTTCCGAACGCTCCTTTTACGATTGAAATAAAAGATGATTCGTCTTTCGCTGGAAATTTAGTGGCGGAAGTCATTCAAGAGCATCAAGCATCGCATCGAGTGATTGTTGGCTCGTTCCATGATGCTCCGACAAAGACGTTCCGCCGCGCGATGCCAAATGTTGCAACAACTTTAACGACATCTGAAATGAAGAAAATGATGCTCATGCACCAAATCGGTTTAGGTGCTTATGATCAACCGCCCGCTCGTTATGCACAAGTTCCTGAAGAAATGGACGGTATCAGAGTATTAACTCCTTCTTTTATTAAATATGCCCATCAACGTGGTGTGACGCTGTTTGTTTGGACGATTAATGAAGAAGATGAAATGAAACGAATCATGCAAATGGGCGTGGATGGGATGTATACGGATCATCCAGCAAGATTATTAGATGTAGTCGTTCAACGTAAAAAATAAGGGCCTATGATTGAAACATAAGGCCCTATTGCATATTTTTATTGAACTCATAATGAAATCTTATAATTTAAACTCTTTTACTAATCCATTTAACTGTTCAGATAATTTGGCTAATGAGTTTGTACTGTCGGTAATTTCTCTCAGCGAGCTGTTCTGTTGTTCGGCTGTTGATGAACTCTGCTCAATTCCGGCAGATGCTTCTTCAGCTGAGGATGCAATTTCTTCAACAGATTGATTTACTTTTTCACTATTTGTTGCTATATCACCTAAGTTGGTTGATATATTTTGAATTTTAGTTAACATCCCTTCGATAGATTGATTAATTGTTTCAAATTGCTCGCGACTTGTTTGTATTTGTCGGTTTCCTGTTTCGACTTTTTCGGAACCAGCTTCTAAAGTTTTGGATACGGATTGAGTTTCTTGTTGCACACCTTCAATAATACTAGTGATTTCAGTGACAGAATTGCTGACTTGTTCAGCTAGCTTTCTTACCTCGTCTGCTACGACTGCAAAACCTTTACCAGATTCGCCAGCACGTGCCGCTTCAATCGCTGCATTTAATGCCAATAAGTTTGTTTGTTCAGAGATATCCTGAATCACATCTACTAATTTAGAAATCTCTTGTGACTTTTGATCTAAACTTTGAACTTTTTGAACTGATTCAGTGACCATATTCGTGATTTCACTCATTTCATCGACGGATTGATTAATTAGCTGTTTTCCGTCATTTGAAAGATTGTGAACTTGATTGGAACTATCTTCTAATTCACGCCCTTCTTGATTTGATTCACGAATTTGCTGATTTAGTTCGCTCATAACGTTCGAAATTTCGCTTGATGCACTAGCTTGTTCTTCCGCACCCGATGATAATTGTTCCATTGTTGAAGCGATTTGTTCACTACCAGAACTGACTTCATTTGATGATTGAGAGAGTTCTTCACTTTGTGAATAAACGGTTTCAGAAATATCTTGAATTTGTTTTATCATACTTCGCAGTTGATCGATCATCGTATTCATTGATGAAGCTAACTGTCCAATTTCATCATTACTTGAATCGTCAATTTTTTCAATAGATAAATTGCTGTTAGTCACTTGATTACTTACATTAACAACATCACTAAGCTTGCGTTGAATATTTCGGTTTAATATTGTAACAATAATACCACTAATTAAAATAGAAACGATAATTGCCCCAATAAGTATGTATAAAGTTTGAGTCGACAACTGATTTGCACTTTTAGCTGCCGCATTTCTTTTTTCATCGACGAGTGATCGCAGTTCATCTAACAAATTGTCTGTTTCTGTTCGTAAAGTAGACGTTTCAGCGCGAAGTTGAATGGCTTTCTCTATGTTGCCATTATCGACAGCTGGAACAATTTCTTCTAGGAAGATATCATTCACTTGACTGTCGTTTGCTTGAATTTGTTGAAACAAGTTCATTTGTTCTTCAGTATCCATTTTTGGTTTGATTTTTTCTTGCAGGTTATTGAATTGTTCTCTTTTTGCTTCAAATTCATCCAAAATTGATTGTTCTTGTCCTTGAGACAATATATAATCAGGAATACGTGTTTCTTTGGAACGGAATTGTGATGTCATGTCAGTTATGTCAACTGAACGTTGGGCTCTTCTTTCCATAGCACTGATGTCATCATCTAGTAGAGCTAATAAGGTAGAGATAAGAACTGTTGTAGCTGCAAACAAAATAATAATAAAACTAATGACTGAGCCGTATTTCCAACCAATTTTCATATTTTTCCAACGAAATTTTTGCAACATTATTAGGTAATTCCTCCTATCATATAATTAGGTATATAATAACATCAACCGTGAATATTGTCGATAAATAACAGAAATTTTGCACAATTTTGTCGAATTAGATCAATTTATGCCCAAGTATGAAAAAAGCATGGTTATAAAACCATGCCCAGAAATAATTACATATTTGATTGTTTGAGTTTTTCATAAACTTGCTTTTGTTGTGTGAATTCCTGTTGAACGAGTGCTAATGCACGCTGATCATCCGTCACTTGTTCCGCTTGCGCTACCGAATGCTCAGCTCTTTCTAAGGAATGTTCAATTTGTGCGAGAATGTTTTCATCTGTATGAGATTGTGCTTGGTGTATGGCGTTTTGTAAATGGTATATCGATTGTTGCGCCTGTGCCAATTGATTCTGATCTTGCAAACTGGAAATGTTATTGCCCTTTTTCATGTATTCATCTCCTTTATTCCGAAGTCTGCTCTTAGGATTTACATCAAAACGGGCAATATACCTTGCTAAAAAAGAAAACATCCACCCATATGTTGTTATGGATGGATGTTTTTTAAAATTTTATTTAAGAAAATCAGCTTGTTCGTAACGAGGATTTGGATATTGATAAAATCCTTCTCCAGTGGATGTGCCAAGCTTATTTTGGTCGATATATTCTGTTTTTAAATAATCGGCTAATTGTTGAATGGCGGGATCGCCACTTTTTTCCGCTTTGCCTTTGACAATGTTATAAGCGGTATTAATGCCTACTACATCCAGTATAGCGAAAGGTCCTTTTGGCGCACCAGTAGCGATCATCCAGGTTTTATCAATGGTTTCGTGATCCGCGACGCCTTTGGCAAAAAGCATTTGCGCGGCATCTAAAAGTGGCACGAGTAACGAATTTAAGATATAGCCCGGTTGTTCTTTATGCAAAGGTAGTGCGACCATGCCAATGGCTTCGGCGAAAGAAACCAAATCATTAAATACCTGATCGTCTGTTGCTTCGTGTTTCATAATTTCTGCCGTGTTATTGCGCCAAATTTCGTTAGCAAAATGTAAGGCGATAAACTTTTCAGGTCGCCCCGTAGCCTCGGCAAATTGACTTGGTAATAAAGTCGAGGTGTTGGTGGCAAATATCGTATGGTCTGGGGCTAATTTCCCTAATTTTTGATAAAATTCCTGCTTGATCTCGACGACTTCTGGGATGGCTTCGATGACTAAATCGGCATTTTTTGCGGCAGTTGCTAAGTCGGTTTCTAGCGTGATGCGGTGTTCGGTTTGCGATAAGATGTCATCGGATGTTTGGAAATCTTCTTTATAATGTTCTTTTAGTTTGTTGAAGCGATTTCGTGCTTCATCTAATGCGTCTTCGGTAATATCATAAACCGTTACATCAAATCCTTTATAAGCGGTTTGAAAGGCAATTTGACTGCCAAGTACGCCACTTCCGGCAACTGTAATCTGTTTGAAATTCATGGTTTATCCCCTTTTCTTCCATTTGTATTTTCTACTTATAGTATGACGCAACTTTTGGAAAAAATGAAGCAAAATGCCTATAACCATTTTTGAAACTTTTATCGTACCTTGATCGTAAACCGTATGAATGAGATGATAGATGCAAAGTGAGGGATCGTGATGATTCGAGCAGGAAAAGTACTCATACCGATTGCTACGGTGATGTTGATTTTGGCGATCATCCCTATTGATTTTGCATACAGCCTCGTTATGATTGTACTAGGCGTTGTCATGGAAGGTGTCGGCATAGCGCTCATTTTTATAGGTGTTGTGCGTGATCGAATCAAACAAAAGAAGGAGGAGGATACACATGATCTTAGTCAATACTGAAACAGTTCCCGGTCATGAAATTACAGAAGTAGAAGGAATGGTGCGAGGCAATATTGTCCAAGCGAAAAATATCGGAAAAGATTTAGTGTCTAGTTTGCGTAATGTCGTAGGTGGAGAAATGACGGAATATACAGAATTACTTACGGAATCGAGGCAAAAAGCTACGCATCGTATGGTAGAAGAAGCAGAAAAGTTAGGAGCAGACGCTGTGGTTAATTGCCGTTTCGTTACTTCGCAAGTCGCTAACGGGGCAGCAGAACTACTCGTTTATGGGACCGCTGTAAAACTAGCGAAACAATCGTAATATTTCCAGCAAGAATTTTTTAGAAAAGCGTAACTGAAAAATATACAAGCCACCAGAGTGGTAGCGCAATCGAGCACTTGATAAGTGAGTATATGTTTTCAGTTACGTTTTGTTTTTTTGTTTCTTATTACGTTTTTTTCTTTTTTACCCGACCGATTCCGAGTTGGTTAGCCTCTTCGCGCAAAGCTTTCACTAAGCTGATCGCCATTAAACCGATAATGATAGAAAAAGGTAAAGCGGCGATGATCATCATATTTTCTAATGCTTGCAGACCGCCTGTATACAGCAATACGATAGCAACGGCTGATAGTAAAAGCCCCCACGTAAATTTTACTTTGTTACCTGGAGAATGCGACCCATTGGTTGTCATCATCCCTAATACATAAGTCCCTGAGTCTGCTGATGTAATAAAAAATGAACCGATCAAAACCATCGCTGTAATCGATGTGACTAATGATAAAGGGTAATTGGAAAAAACGCCAAATAATGCTTCTTCTGCCGATAGACGGGAGATTTCACTCACACCATTATGTTCTAATGAGATGGCTGAGCCTCCAAATGTGGTAAACCAAATAAACACAACGAGTGAAGGAATCAATAAAACAAAGAACACAAACTCGCGGATACTGCGTCCTTTTGACACGCGGGCGATAAAGATGCCAACAAACGGTGACCAGGCAATCCACCATGCCCAATAAAAAATCGTCCATCCATTAATCCAGCCGCGGATATCTTCGTTCAGTGGTGCGATACGAAAACTCATTTGTGGTAAGGTTTGAAAGTAAGAGCCGATCGTATTGGTTAATAAGTTTAAAATATACAAGGTCGGGCCGAATACAAACATGAGTACCAATAAAGCAGCTGCTAAAACCATATTTGTGTTACTTAAGATGCGGATGCCTTTTCCCAATCCTGTCCATGTAGAGATTAAAAATAGAACCGTAACACATACGATGATCAAAAATTGGACCCAGAACGTTGTAGGGAGCTCCATTAAATAGGCGAAGCACCGTTAATTTGCACAGCGCCAAATCCGAGTGATGTCGCAACACCTAAAACGGTTGCCAATACAGAAAAGGTATCAATCGCTTTACCTGTCATGCCGGTGACCCTATCACCAAAAAGTGGTTGTAACGTTGCGCTAATTAAATTTAAATGATCATGTCGAAAGTGAAAATACGCAATCGCAAGAGCCACGATCGAATAGATACTCCAAGCGTGAATCCCCCAATGAAAAAATGTAAATCGAAGCGCATCTTTTATCGCTTGATCGGTCCCTATTTCACCTGTGGGAGAGCTAATGGCATAATGACTAATTGGTTCTGAAGTTCCATAAAAGACAAGTCCAATCCCCATTCCCGCACTAAATAGCATCGCAATCCACGTCGGCCGAGAAAATTCAGGTCCTTCATCCTGTTTTCCGAGTTTAATTCGTCCAACAGGTGACATCAGTAAATACAAGCAGCTAATGACAACCACGGCGACTAGGATGAGATAATACCATCCAAATGCATTCGCAAAGAGTGACTTAATATTTGCGGTAACTTTTTCTAATAATTCAGGAATGATAACACCTGTTAGAACGAGTATCGAAAGCAAAAAGATAGAAATGTATAAAACGATATAACGCTGTTTCATTTGATGACCTCCTACAAATCTTGGCGATTATCTCTATCTTTCCATCATCACTAATAAGTTATTCCTCTATATGTTCAGTGCGAGTGTTTATCGTTGATCGTTCTTTAGTCTCATTATTAAAATACTTATTGAATATCAAAACCAACTCTGTTAATATTTTACTGTATGTTTTTTCAAAAATAGAAAAATCTTTAACTTATAGGAATTTAGAGAGGAGAAAATCAATGGAAGATCAAGTTCAAAATGGGGGACAGCAACAACGAAAGAAGTTTGGCGGTTGGAAAGTAGTCATTCTAACGATAGCTGTTATTGCCGTAGTTGGCGTTGTAACGACTTTTGCATTTGTGTTAAACAAATCGCCGAAAGAACAATATTTTTTAGCTGAGAAAAACAGCTTCGAACAAGTGATGACGGAAGTAGAAGATCGTTATCAAAATGAGCTTGATTGGTTGGCGTATACGGAGGAACATGCGATTGAATCAGTGATTGAATTATCTGCTGACATGAATGAACCAGCAGGTATGAGTACGGGCATGAGTGCAGGTATGGATGTTCCACAAATCGTCAATAACGCATCTTTAACGATTACAACTGCGCAAGATAAACAAAACAAACAAGCGCATACAGCAATAGAAGCTGGCGTTGCAGATATTCAATTAACAGGTGTAGAAGCGTATATCGATGAAGAGAAAGCGATCCTAGGTTTACCATTCATCGAAGATATGTGGCAAGTGAAGGGCGCAAATATTGGGACTATACTGAATCATTTGGACCCAGCCACATTTACTGGTGAAGAAGAAATTGATTTTGGCATGTTTTTTGAAAACTCAACGTTACCTGAAGAAGATGTAAATTATATCAAGGAAGAATACGGGAAGCAATTATACGATGCATTGCCAGAGGATGGATTCAGTACTTCTAGTGAAGACGTTGATGTCGAAGGAGAAACGATCAACGCTGAAAAATTTGAATTTCATTTAACCGAAGAACAACTGCAAACGATTTTTTCTGACTTATTTGCCACGATGGCTGAAGATGAAAGATTGAAAGAAATCATCAAAGAGCAGTATCAACTTCAAACCTTCGGCGGGATGAGTGGCACACAATCACCAGCTATTGCTGAAGAAGCGGATCAAATCATTGAAGAGTTTCAGACAGCGATGCAAGAAGCTAGTGAAAATGTCAAGCAATTATCAAGTCCAAATGGTATGACGTCAACCATTTGGGTGAATGAAGATATGATAGTAAAACGAGATTTCCAGTTTGAAGGTGGTCCCCATGAAGACGCCGTAACTAGTTTGGCTGTTGAAGGCACTTGGCTGCCAAAAGAGGATGAATCTGTGTTCCAATACCAAGTATTAGCGGATGAAGAAGCTGTGTTACAAGTGAATGGTGATTTGTCTTTTGATGGGGAAACGGCGAATGATGTCATCACAATAACAGCGGATCAAGCCACTATGACACTTGAAACAAATGAAACCATTGAAGAAGATGGTAAAACCTTTGAACGGACGTTATCATTTGAAGATCCTACGATGGCAAGCACAACTGTAATTTGGTCAGGTGAGGCATCTTATGAAGCGGATCAAATGAGTTCATCACATCAATTATCTGTAGATGCTCCCCAAGTGAATCAAGGAAATGTTGCGCTCAATATCAACAAAGATGCAAGCACTATTGATCAAGTAGAGGAGCCGACTGGTGAGCAAGTGATTGACTTAGGAAGTATGAGTCAAGAGGGTTTTATACAATATATGGAAAACGACGTAATCCCACAATTTCAACAGTGGGCCTCACAACTGCTCGGACCCATGTATTAAAGGAACGATTGAATCATGATCAAACATGTAGGGTTGTTTTTACAAAATCATTTGCTACAGATCAAGAGGAAGTGGTGGTCACTTCCTCTTCTTTTGCTTTTTCCAATTTTTATCATAGGCGTCATGATGGTATTGATCGCTTCATTTTTCTCGATGGGAAATAAAGATGATGTGGTGGCTGTCGGCTTAGTGGATCGTGACCAATCTGAGGAAACTCGTTTTATTATGCAATTATTGGAGGAATCATCCTCGATTTCGTCCGTGCTGGATATCGAAAGAATGGATGAGACAGAAGCAAAGCAAGCGATCGCTGAGAATGAATTAGCGGCTTATTTGCTTTTTCCTGATGCGTTTATAGATGATTTATACCGAGGGGAATCGGTTGAATTGTCCGTAGTGGGGAACCGCAAACAATCCGTGTCTAGCCAACTGGTTCATGAGCTCGCCAATAGTGCGGTTCGACATATTAGCGTGTCACAAGCGAATATTTTAACGATTCAGCAATATGCCAAGCAATTGGGGATGAGTGAACAAGCGCGAGATGATTTCATGATGGAACAATTTCAGTCTTACTTAATGGAAACGCTCGGCAAAGATCAAGTGCTGACACAAGAAGACATCAAAAATCAAGCGACAGCTTCTCCTGTCAATTATTACGGGCTTTCTGCATGGTTTGGACTGGTTACGGTTTGGTTGTTTTTGATGTACCATTTCTTTTATAAGGAATATTCACCTGCTATTCAACAACGGATGATGCTGTATGGTGTAACACCGCTACAGCAATTCATCGCTCGATTCATGATGATGTTTTTCATCATGATGTTACTCGCGATTGGATCGTTCTTCGGTTTTCACGAGTGGTGGGCATGGGATTTAGCAGGGGAGAATATCCGACGAGTGATGATTCTTATTGGTTTTTATGTCATCTTACTGATTCAATTCCTTCTATTGATTGAACTCGTTGTGCGCTCAACGAAACTGCGATTGTTCCTGCAGTTTGTCATGATGGCTGTATTGTTTGTAGCCAGTGGTGCGGTAATCCCCACCATCTATTTCCCATCATATATACAAGATCTATTGAATTTGATCTTTTCTTATCATGTATTTGTATGGTGTGAGGAGCTCGTCTTAAATCAAAGATATTATGCAGATTATATCCCGCTGATTGGTATGAGCGCGATTGGTGGCGTCGTTGTATGGGTGCTTGCGATATGGAAAGGGCGTGCGGCATCATGAAAGCTGTTATCATAACACGTTGGTTATTCATCAAACGAAGTATGTTATCGTTCTTCTTTTGGCTGTTGTTGCCTTTGGTTGGCGCATTATTGCTTTTTGCATTTGTCGATGTGGTTGAAGATGATAGTTATGTTCCGATTGGTGTTATTGTTGAGGAAGAGACGGAATTGGCCAATGATTTGTATCAAGAAATGGAGACATCTGATTTTGTGGCGATTCGAGAAACGGAACATGATGAAGCGATTCGTCAACTTCAGCAACATGAATTAGACAGTGTGTTTGTCATCCATCAAGGCTATCAAGAGGGAATTCAAACCCAACAACGAACGAATTTGATCACGAGTTATCAGACGAATCGGTCGTATGCTTATACAGCTGTGAAAGAAATGATTGTCTCCCATATACAAGAACAGGGCGGACGTTATCAGGCAGTTCAAGTGATAAATCAGCTATCAGAAAGGTATCGCGGGGAATCATTATGGTCGGCTGAAGACGTTATTCAAACGAGTAAACAGATTCAAGCGGAAGAACAGTTAATACATGCGAGCTTTCAATATGCCTCGCAAGCGGAGAAAAAGGATGATGAAGGGTCTCGATGGGAGATATGGCACATTTGGGCGCTTCTAGCAATTTTAAGTAGTTTATTGACGATGGATTGGCTAATAAAAGAAAAACAATCATTCGTGACGCAAAGGTTTTATTTTACCAAACTAAGTTGGCATGATTATTTATTATTAAATGGTTTCCTTTATTTTGTGATTTGGCTCGTGATTGATCTTGTCACGTATGTTATTTTTAGCGTTGGATTTGATGAGACGATGGGTGTTGTAACATTGCTTAGTTACCGATGCATGCTGACGCTTTTGTCCTTTTGTGTTGCGCTCGTATGGAAGCGGCTGTACGTGTTTTATGCGGTCAGTTTTTTGATGGCTTGCATGTGCGGTTTATTACTGCCGGTTCGTGACATGCATGTGATCAACTGGCTACATCCGATGGCAGCATTTTTGGACAATCAAATCACTATTGGCTGGTTGTTATGTAGTGCGGGCGTGATCTTGTTTTGGTATGGCAGAAGGAGGCGAGAGAATGCTGCAAGTTGAACATCTCACCAAACATTTTGGCCAAACGAATATTATTGATCAGTTGTCGTTTTCCATCGAACCAGGCGAAATCGTTGGGCTCGTTGGTGAAAATGGGGCAGGAAAGTCCACATTACTTCAATTATTAGCTACGATTTCTAAGCCAACGTCTGGGTCGATTGCGTTGCACGGCTTATCTTATCAAAACGATTTGAAGAAAGTTCGCAAGCAGATCGGGTTTGTACCACAGGATATTGCGGTTTGGGACACATTCACTGTCGAAGAAAATATGATCTTTTTTGAAAAATTAGCGTGGAATCATCGTTCAAAAGAAGAGCTACATAACCTTTGTCAGGATATGAATCTTTTTCAATGGAAGCAACGTGTGTCAACATTGTCAGGTGGGATGAAACGAAAGTTAAACCTTGCTATTAGTTTGATTCATCAGCCCAATTTATTGCTATTGGATGAGCCAACCGTTGGCATTGATTTAAAATCGCGTATTGAAATTGGTCAGTATTTACGACGACGGGCTAAAGAAGAACAGACGATGATTCTTTATACGTCACATGATTTGGATGAAATTCAGAGACTATGTGATCGAGTGTTGCTGATCGGTAATGATCCGTTTTATCGAGATAGCGTGAAGTTTTTCTAGCGTGACGCGTGAGATTCTGGCGTGAGCAAAATGAGATATTATATAATGAATCAAAAAAGGTGTTTTTTCATGCAACGAACAACAATGGAAACCATTCAGTGGTTTATCTTTTTATTGGCGAGTGCGGTTGCTATGCCGATCGTCATTGGTTCTGTCTATGAGATGAATTTTGCAGAAGTGTCTGGCTTAATGCAGCGAACTTTCTTTGTTGTCGGACTGGCTTCAATGCTGCAGGCGGTATTTGGTCATCGACTGCCGATTATGGAAGGGCCGGCTGGTATTTGGGTCAGTATTTTTACTGTGATGGCTGCAACAGGCGGATCTCTCATGCAACTGGAAACGACGATGATCCTAACGGGCATATTTTTAATGCTGATTGGAGTCTTTAAAATTTCGTCAAAGATTTTGCCGATCTTTACACCGCTTGTCACGGGGACTTTTTTCTTCTTATTAACGGTTCAATTGAGCGGTACATTTTTAGAGGGCATGCTGGGCTTGCAAGGTTCATCGACGATTCAGTTAGCTGATGCGTCGATTGCGTTTGTCACGTTTGCGATTGTGTTAGGGTTATCGACGTTTGCCAAAGGGTGGCTGAAAAGTTATGGCGTGTTTATCGGTATTATGCTAGGCTGGCTGATGTATGCGCCGATTGCCGGGGGACAACCAGTTGGAGAGGATTTGCGTTTGTTTGCTGTTCCTGACGTATTTGCATTTGGCATGCCAGTACTTGACTGGAGTGTCGTACCGATCGCGTTTGTGACAGCGATTATTTTAATTTCAAATGTTGTGGCTTCGGTGATTGCGGTGAGTCAAACAGTTGGCGATACTAATGGCGGCAGCGGAACGCAAGTGAATCGCGGGACATTCACGTCAGGTGTGAATCACGGATTAGCCGGTGTATTTTCTTCAATTGCCAATGTTCCACTAGCTACATCAGCTGGTTTCATCGGGCTAACCGGGCAAAAACAGAAATGGCCGTTTGTTTATGCGTCGATCATTTTAATGGCGGTCGCTTTTTTTCCACCTGTTGTTACCTTTATTTCTGCTATTCCAGCACCGATTGCGAATGCTGCACTCATGGCGACGTTTGTCCAACTGGTTGGGCTCGCTATCCGAAATGTAACGATGACAGAACTGGATTCGAGAAAAGTCACTATTGTTGGTGTCGCTTATTTAATCGGGATGGGAACGATGTTTTTGCCTGCGGAAGTGTTTGCCGAGTTCCCATCATTTTTACAAAATTTATTAAGTAATGGGTTATTAGTAGGTACAGGACTAGTGATTGTGATTGAACAATTATGGAAAAGCGAATCGTAAGAAGATGCTTATGGCACATTCAACCCGATTTTTTCTTTAAAGTCTTCAAGGGAATCGTCAGGGAAGACTTCCTTTCTCGGGATTTCATACACGGATGTTTCTCTTGTGACATCATTCGGTATGACGGTGAAGGCCATATCAAATCCGAGTTCTTGAAAGGTTTCGATGTTTCCTTCATCGTATCCGCCATAAGGGGAAGCGAAGGCTTGGTTGCGTCCATTTAAGTTTACGAGACTCCGCTCGAGGTCTTGTGTCACCTGTTCATCTTCTTTCCCAATCAAAAAAGGTGTATCGTCTTCCATTCGTTGATGGTAATTATACGTATGGCTTTGAAAGTCAAATACATCACAACTGCTTATGATGTCTGACGCGCTGAAATATTGATACTCACCCGGTTGATACTTGGCATCGAATTTACTGATAGCACCAGTGATGACGAAACTCACTCCTTTTAGTCCGCGTTCTTTTAAAATTGGATATACTTCTTTTGCATTATCTTTAAATCCATCATCAAAGGTTAGGACAATGCTTTTCTTCGGGACGTCGATCTCTCCTTTAATGAATAATTCCAATTCTTTTAACGTTAGTGTCGTATATCCTTCGTCGCGTAATAGGTCCATTTGCTTAATAAAATTGGATTTCAAGATAACGGTAGAGACAATGGAACCGTCGTCTTCTGTTAGATATTGATTGAGGTGCTTTTCTTCTACGACTCTGTGATACATGAGTACAGATACGCTCTCTGCCTTTTCCCGATCAGTTAGTTCAAAATCACGCACGTCATCGGTCCAGTTTTGACAAGCTTCCATCTCAATCGTTTCATCAATCGGGAACAAGCCATCTCGAAATAATGCATGTAAAATATCATCTTTAAAAAACATAATAATACATGCAAAACAAACGAGAAAAACGAGAGTGAACCCTATATTAAATACATGTTTGCGAGACATGGTTTGTCCTCCTTATGCTGCTTCTTTCTGTTCCTCAAGTGGTGCTCGATCTTGTGCGTTCCCGATACGTTTGGATACATACCAACCGTCTTTATTTTTAAAATAAGAAATGGTTCCTGTAATGACGAACACAAGACCTAGTAAACGGTAAGTAATGGTTTCGATCGGTATAAAGAACAAAAACTTGCGAAAATGTCGATTTGGATAGATCAAACCGAATCGTTCACTAACAAATACAGTTGTCAAACTTTGCGTGATGGCTAGAAAGCAATTCGTCGAGAATAATGCCACAGCCACCATATAGTTATCCAGGTTAAATAATAGAAAGACTGGAATGAGCGCAGTCGGGAATGCATTAATCGTTCCAAGTAATAAAAATTCAAACAAAAACAAAAATGACAGTCGAAAACCGAGCTGTGAGAAAAATGCTTTTTTAAAAAATAACACACA
The DNA here is from genome assembly GCF_000359605.1 of Gracilibacillus halophilus YIM-C55.5. GTDB lineage: Bacteria > Bacillota > Bacilli > Bacillales > Amphibacillaceae > Gracilibacillus > Gracilibacillus halophilus. The sequence goes on along the minus strand of NZ_APML01000055.1, from coordinate 25,492 downwards.
GTCAACGAATCCTTTTTGCCAGCGAATGCGTTGTTTTAATAAGTCGGAAAATGTTTCTGGGCATTCGGTATAACATAAGGCTTCAGGAATGAATGTCAATTTCTTGTGTTTATATTTCGGATTGGTTTTAATTAATTTATGAATTTTCAACGTGACGTCCATATCTTCGCCCACTGTACGTCGGTAGCCATTGGCATCATACAATGCTTGTTTACGAAAGGCACCGAATGCACCGGCAATGACAAAGATGGATTGCAGTCTGGACTGTGTGAATTTGTGTAAATAAAAAGCGGTCATGTATTGTAAGATTTGATAACGAACAATGCCAGGCAGTTGAAACATCGGATTTGGTTTTTTAGGTGTACCAATATGATTGTCGAATCCTTGTTTAATTTGAACCATACCACCACCTGCGATCAGTGCAGGGTCGTCAAACGCGTGATTCATCGCTTGGAGTGACGCTGGATCGAGAATACTATCGGCATCTAATGTGACAACAATTTCTTTGGCTGCATATTCAGCGCCAGCATTTAAGGCATCAGCTTTGCCACCGTTTTTCTTATCAATTAAGTATAGTTTCGGAAATCGCCTCGATCGATACACTTCGATAACGTCTTCATGAGGAATTTTCAGTGCTGGGAGCTTATACCAATCAGGCCGAAAATCGAGCTGATTGATTAATAGATTGAGTGTATGATCGGTCGAGCCGTCGTTGACAAAGATAATTTCATAGTTTTTATAGTTTAAGTTTTCAATGCCTTTGAGACAATTTAAGATAATTTTCTCTTCATTATAAGCAGGGATGACGACGCTAATCCCTTTTTCTTTTTTCTCTGAGTTGGCTGGGTTGGATTTCGTTGCGGTGTATAATGGATAAAAGATATACATGAGTTGGATGACAACATAAAAACAAAATAAAAAGATCGTGACTTCTAGCATTATGGATTCACCTCTGTTTTCTGATATATGCGGACATAGTCGACGGAAAAAGTTTGTGGAAAACGGGTCGTTGCATCAGGACGTCCTGGCCATTCGCCGCCAATCGCTGTGTTGATATAGAGATACATCGATTCAGACGGAACCGATGTATGGCTGTAAAATTGTTCTTCACCGTCGATGAACCATTTGATTTCATGGGGTGTCCACTCGATGCCGAACGTGTGATAGTCTTTTGAAAAGTTGTCGCCAACGTAAGTGTCAGAACGACTCCGTAACGTTTCCTCTTCATCTAACCAGTGTTGTGTCATCCAGACTTTTTCCGGTTCATCGCCTAACATTTCAACGATATCGATTTCGGGTAACCACGTATCCTCTTTATTAGGCATCATCCAAAAGGCGGGAAATACCCCTTTTCCAGTTGGCAATTTTGCGCGCATTTCCACTTTCCCGTATTGAAAATGAACGAGATCTTTGGAATGAATCGCACCAGAAGTGTATTTTCGGCCATTGTCATTTTCTTTCTTACTGATGATTTGTAACTTGCCGTCAGTGACTGCTACATTTTTGGGATGGTAGTATTGTAGCTCTTGATTTTTTTCGGAAGCCCACTGTTCTGTGTTCCAATGATTCGGATTGAGGGCATCTTGACTAAATTCATCATGCCAAACGAGTGACCAATCTTCTTCTTGATAGGCTGTTTGAATCTTTCGTTGCTTGATCATATGTAAACTCGCTTGTACATCTTTATTCGTTTTAACGAACGATTGTGCCGTATGAATTTGCATAATTTTCTGCTCCTCGCTATAAGATTCGAGTCTAGGTAATGAAATCAACAAAAATGCACAAACAACAAAAAAGGTGAAGCGCATGATATTCACATCCAATAAGTTTTGTTCTATATATAATTATTATTTGTTCTATATAATGAACTAAGTGAAATTATACGTTTGTTTTATATAAAGAACAATCGGTGTAAAGTAACAAATATTGCTTTCAGATATCGTATACAGTTATTTAACAAATATGATATGCTTTTGCTTATAATATGTAATCATTTCTTCGATTATCTTTATAAATCATTACTTTGTAGTGCATTTAAACTAATAATTCTGTTGAAAGAATCTTCGATGTTCTCAGTTTATATATGTCATTGCTCGGGTATTTATTTGATGTGAAGGAAGTACCAAAGAAAAGGAGTAGGAAAAGCTATGTATAAAAGAGATGAAGCTTTTCGTTTTGCATTCGACGAACCGATATCGACATCTTTTGCGATAAAACAAGTAGGAGAACAAATGGTCAGTATACCTGAAGGGGAAGGAGAAATCGTCAACTTGAGTCCTAACGGTTTACAATTTCGCACGTCGCTTGAAATTACGCTCATCAGTGATCAGCCAGTGTTCTCTACATTTCGTTTTTTGTTAAATGATCAAGAACATTATTTGCAAGGTGAAATCGTTTGGAAAAAACATTTTGCTGATCAATATTACTATGGCGTTTCGTTCGATCATGATGAACACGAACAAAAGCAAATTATTGAGGCGATTAAACAGTTGCGAGAAAAAGGAAATACGATGTAACTTCAGTCAAGCGAAGTGAATGCTTGGCTTTTTTTAGCTAAATGGTTGTTCTTGAAAAGAAAAGATTGTATAATATTTATTAAAATAACTAAATTCCGATCAAACTAATTGGAATTATAGGAAAAATAGCATATAATGGTTAAAAAGAGGGTGGAATGTAGTAGAAAATGGTGGTATAATGACGATTGGATTTATTTGATCTACTAATGTGCTAGTTTCATAGTTTTATTTTAAGGGGGATACATAATGAAAACTTTATCGCACCTCGATCAATTAGAGGCTGAGGCGATTTATATCATTCGCGAAGTAGCCGCAGAATGTGAAAACCCAGTGATGTTATATTCGATCGGAAAAGATAGCTCGGTCATGTTGCATCTTGCACTCAAAGCATTTTATCCGGAAAAGCCACCGTTCCCGTTCATGCACGTGGACACGACGTGGAAGTTCCGCGAAATGATTGAATTCCGTGATCGTAAAGCAAAAGAACTTGGTATTGAAATGCTTGTACAGACAAACGAAGAAGCCGCCAAACAAGGGATTAATCCGTTTGATCATGGTGCCAACTATACGGATATTATGAAAACACAGGCATTAAAGCAAGGTTTGGACAAGCATGGCTTTGACGCGGCCTTTGGTGGTGGTCGTCGTGATGAAGAAAAATCACGTGCCAAAGAAAGAGTCTTTTCTTTCCGTAATCAAAATCATGCCTGGGATCCAAAAAACCAAAAGCCAGAAATGTGGAAGCTTTATAATACGCGCATTAATAAAGGCGAAAGTATGCGTGTTTTCCCACTTTCCAATTGGACGGAAAAAGATATTTGGCAGTATATTAAAAAAGAGGACATTGAAATTGTTCCATTGTATTATGCAAAAGAGCGTCCCGTGATTTACCGTGATGACAACATCATTATGGTAGATGATGACCGAATGAAGCTAGAACCGGGTGAGGAAGTGCAACATAAGAAAGTCCGCTTCCGAACACTGGGTTGTTACCCTCTTACTGGTGGTATTGAGTCAGATGCGGATACGTTAGATGAAATCATTGAAGAAACATTAGGTGCTGTATCATCTGAACGAACCAGCCGTGTGATCGACCAAGAAGCTGCTGGTAGTATGGAACGTCGTAAGAGAGAGGGGTATTTCTAAAATGAAGGGTTTATTAAAGTTTATTACATGCGGAAGTGTCGATGATGGGAAATCAACGTTAATTGGTCACATGTTGTATGATGCGAAACTTTTATTCGCTGACCAAGAAAAAGCATTAGAGCTTGATAGTAAAGTTGGAAGCCGTGGCGGCGAAATCGATTATTCGCTATTACTTGATGGTTTAATGGCTGAACGTGAACAAGGGATTACGATTGATGTGGCTTATCGTTATTTTAATACTGACCATCGTTCGTTTATCGTGCTGACACGCCAGGCCATGAGGAATATACGCGTAACATGGCCGTCGGTGCATCTTTTGCCGACTTAGCTGTCATCTTAGTTGATGCGACCCAAGGTGTTGTGACTCAAACGAAACGTCATGCGCGTATTTGTGCATTAATGGGGATCAAACATCTCGTGCTCGCAGTAAACAAAATGGACTTAGTAGACTATGACCAACAGAAATATGAAGACATTAAACAAGAATTCTTACAACTGACGGATAGTTTTAATCTTGACAGTGTACAGGTGATTCCGGTATCAGCAACAGAAGGAGATAATATTACGAAAAACTCCGACAATACACCGTGGTATCAAGAATCTGCGTTGTTACCATATTTAGAGAACATTGTTGTAACCGATGATGTTGATATGGAGCATTTCGTAATGCCTGTTCAACGTGTCAGTCGTCCGAATCATACGTTCCGCGGATTCCAAGGTCAAGTGGAAGCTGGCGCGTTAAAAGTAGGCGACGAAGTCATAACATTGCCTAGTAAAGAAAAGGCTACCGTCAAAAGCTTGCTCGTTACGGATCAAGAAGAAGATGAAGTTTTTGTCGGTCAACCGGTCACCGTACAATTGGATCGAGAAGTCGACGTTTCTCGTGGTTGTGTATTAACAACATCTGAAAGCATTAGTGTCACGGACATGTTTAATGCGACATTGTTATGGATGGACGATACAGAACTAGTTGAAGGTCGTAACTATCTTGTGAAACTGGGAACCCAAATGCTTCCAGGAACAGTTATGAACATTAAACATAAAATTGATATTAACACGGGACAAGAAGTCCCTGCAGATAAAGTCTATAAAAATGAACTAGTGAAGTGTGATATTTCACTAGCGGAAGATATGGTATTCGATAAGTTTGATCATAACGAAGGACTTGGCGGATTCATCTTAATTGACCGTGTCACCAATATGACCTCTGGTAGTGGTGTCGTTGAGCATGAACTTCGTCGTTCGACAAATGTGGTATGGCAAGACACCGATATTTCCCGGGAAATTCGTGCCCAACAAAAAGGACAAAAACCTGTCACACTATGGTTTACAGGTTTATCTGGCTCTGGGAAATCGACATTGGCGAATGAAGTAGAAAAACGTCTCGTGTCTACAGGGCATCATACGATGTTACTTGATGGAGATAACGTTCGCCATGGATTGAATAAAAATCTTGGTTTTAAAGAACAAGATCGTATCGAAAACATTCGTCGTATTGCTGAAGTGGCGAAACTGATGAATGATGCCGGTTTACTTACGATGACATCCTTTATTTCACCGTATGAAAATGATCGTCAGCAAGCACGTGAGATTATCGGTGACGATTTTGTTGAAATTTACGTAAGCACACCGCTAGAAGAATGTGAAAAACGTGATGTGAAAGGACTTTATGAAAAAGCGCGTAACGGTGAAATTCCTAACTTTACGGGTGTTTCTAGCCCTTATGAAGCACCAGAAAATCCTGATATCGAGATCGATACGAGTCAATACTCGCTAGAAGAAGCAACAGATTATGTTGTGAAACAAGTCATGAAATATCTTGATTAATCGATACATGAGAAAAAAGCTACTATCTGTCAGCTTAGGTAGTAGCTTTTTTTGCAAATATATATTTGAGTGAGATTTTTCTGGCGTGACGAATGGAATTCTAGCGTGGGCGAGGTTTTTCTAGCGTGACGAATGGAATTCTGGCGTGAGTGAGATTTTTCTAGCGTGATAGATGGGGAGGAAGTATTTTGAGGTTATCGAAGTTTCATACATATTGGAGGTATTTTTCCCCATGACATTTCATATGATTTTTGTTCTTATTGTCATTATTGCCATGTTTGTTGCACTTGTGCTTGAAATAGCGCGACCTGATTTAATTGTATTTTCGGCATTGGTCGTATTTTTACTGACGGGTATTTTAACACCAGAAGAGGCGTTGAGTGGATTTTCTAATCAAGGGATGTTAACGATCGCTCTATTATTTATCGTTGCTGGTGCGGTGCAAAAACATGGATTAATCGAAGAAATGATGACAAAGTGGCTTGATAAAAGCAAGAGTGTTAAAAGTTCTATGATACGCTTTTTTATGCCGACATCCATTTCCTCTGCTTTTTTGAATAATACCCCCATTGTCGTGACTTTCACCCCAATGATTAAAAAATGGTGTGAGGATCGAGGCATTGCTCCGTCGAAATTTCTTCTTCCGTTATCTTATGTCACGATTTTGGGTGGAACGATTACGTTAATGGGGACGTCTACGAACTTAGTGATCCATGGTATGTTGCTGGATCGTGAGTTAGAAGGATTTCATTTATTTCAATTAGCGGTTGTCGGTTTCCCTATCACAATCATTGGTTTTATTTACCTATTTACCGTCGGTTTGAAAATGTTACCGAACCATTTAGGTTTTACCGAGAAGGTTCAAGCGGATTCACGGGAATATATTGCCGAGATGACGGTTCAATCCGATTTTCCTTACGTTGATCAATCGGTACAAAAAGCAGGTTTACGTGAGTTAACAGGACTATACTTAGTGGAAATTATTCGTCAAGAGGAACGAGTGTCGCCGGTACGCTCAACTACTGTCATCCAAGAAGGCGATCGATTAATTTTCACAGGACTCATTTCTACTATTGCCGATTTACAAAACATGAAAGGATTAACGCTAGAAACAGGTTCACACTTGGCATTAGAAGATTTAAAAAATGGTGATACGCAATTAGTTGAGGCTGTTGTATCACATCAATCATCGTTACTATCGAAGTCGATCAAAGAATCACAATTTCGTTCTCGTTTTGATGCGGGCGTCTTGGCGGTTCATCGCGACAATGAGCGAATTCAGAGTAAGGTCGGTGACATTGTGTTACGACCTGGAGATATTTTGCTGTTGCTTACGGGGACTGATTTCATTCGCAAGTATCAACAATCGAGTGACTTTTACGTCGTTTCGTCCTTAGATGCACCTTCAAATCTCAAGGATAACCGACGAAAAGGCTGGTTTGCGCTAGGTACATTGATTTCATTGATTACACTCGTTACGGCTGGTGTATTTAGCATGTTTAAAGCGATGTTACTCGCTGTCTTTATTTTCTTACTGACAAAGGTCATACGCGTAGATGAAGCAAAAAATTATTTGCAATTTCATGTATTGTTGTTAATTGCTAGTGCGATTGGTGTGGGGGCGGCGATGACGAAAACAGGGCTCGCTCGCTGGATAGCCGAACAATTATTGGCCGTCGTCGAACCCCTCGGCATGCTCGCGATTTTAGTGATTGTTTATCTATTAACAAATATATTTACTGAATTAATTACCAATAGTGCAGCGGCTGTACTGATGCTTCCCATTGGTCTAGAAATTGCAACAGGTCTTGACGTTCACTATATGGGGATTGCTGTCATTATTGCGATTGCAGCTTCAGCGAGTTTCATTACACCGATTGGTTATCAGACGAATTTAATTGTTTATGGTCCAGGCGGATATAAGTTTCGTGACTATATTAAGGTAGGTACGCCGCTAAGCATCTTAGTTATGTTCGTCACGGTCACAGTCGTTCATATGGTATGGTTTTAATTTTTTATAAAAAGGTGGTTGGTTATGGAAGCAATGTATCAGTTGTATCGTATTTGTTTGGAAGCAGGGGAGGAGATTTTAAAGGTTTATCATGAAGAAATTGACGTCGAATATAAATCGGATGATTCACCGTTAACGATCGCAGACCAACGTGCTCATGACACGATTGTTCGTGGCCTACAAAGATTCGATTCCTCGATTCCTGTTTTAAGTGAAGAGGGTAAGGAAAAAGATTATGACACACGCAAACAATGGGAGCAATTTTGGCTGGTTGATCCATTAGATGGGACGAAAGAGTTTATTAAAAAGAATGGCGAGTTTACCGTGAATATCGCCTTAATTGAGGGCCATTATCCAGTTAGTGGTGTCATTTATGCACCAGCACTGGACACTTTTTATTTCGGCAGTAAAGATCAAGGGGCATATAAACTCGAAAAAGCTTCTGAACGATCGATTCAAGATGTTGACGACTTGATTGCGCAAAGTACACAGCTTCCATTTGTCGACAATCCGGACGTCACACATGTCGTTGCTAGTCGGTCACATATGTCAGAGGAAACGGAAGATTTTATTCAATCGTTAGAAGGTCCCGTCGATGTTGTCTCTTCAGGTAGTTCGTTAAAATTCTGTCTCGTTGCAGAAGGGAAGGCGGATTATTACCCGCGTTATGCACCAACGATGGAATGGGATACGGGAGCTGGACAAGCGATAGTAGAAGCAGCTGGCGGACAAGTGACACGTTATGAAGATGATGAGCGCTTCGATTATAATCGAGAGGATTTATTAAACGGCTGGTTTTTAGCGAAAAGATAAACTGGCATTTCTCGCGGCTGAACGAGCATGTTATCATAGAAGTAGTCATCGTGCATAAGGAGGAGCTGTCATGCTAGACTTTATCAAGCGATTGTTTACGACGCAAAAATGTGCCGTATGTAACAATAAGCCCGTTGATCCAACTTATTATTATAACGATAATGGAGAAAAAGTACCTGTTTGCTTTACATGCGTCACTTATGCAGAAAGACGTGCCTTTCGAAAAGTATAAAGCATAAAAAAGCTGGATGCTGTTAAAACAGATCCAGCTTTTTTTATTACACAGATATAAAATGAATGATTCAATAGAAGTTATTCAGTTACTATTGTTTCTTGGTTATCTGGTTGTGAAGCATTTATCATTAAGAAAATAGCTGATAAAATGTGTAGTATCATTCCAACAAATGGGATCATACCAACGCATGAGGTGACAATCCCTAAAATACTGCCGGTTGTTGTACCGCCATCCTTTTTAGTTAGTACCAAAGTAACGATATGTAAAATCAACATAACTGCTAATGGAGTCCATAGAAGCCCAATAATTATTGATCCCCCTAATACTGGGATGCCTAATAATGCTTCTAGCCCGCCTGTTACCCATTTTAAAATTCGTGATGGTGACATTTATTTAACCCCCTTTTAAAATATACTTAACATGCAAGTTGCATTATATCATTTTTCTTATATACTGTCAGCAAAATTTTATAATTTATAGGTCATTTTATCCAGTAATAAAATACCATTAATAATGAAAGGACTTTTATTGGGGGAATGTGTGATAGTGTTGTAATTAGTGCCAATCCACAAGCAGATTTCAGAATGAATAAAATCATCGTAGCTACGCTCTCAAAGTTGTTCTTTTTTCTCATTTTCATAATTATGATATTCTTTCAGTAATATATAGAACTAGGATTAAAGTAGATGTATGATCTATAAATAATAAGGAGATGAAAATTGATATTATGTACACAAAAATGAAAGGTGTCATTGCGAAAAATCCTGGAAGTGCTGAACAGTTAACGTATACAGAGATGCCGAAACCGCAACTAACGGCTGACGATTTACTGATTGAAGTGCATGCTGCGGCGGTGAATCGAACGGATATTTTGAATCGAGAAGGAAAAATGGGATATGTGGAAAATCCAATTATTGGCGTTGAAGTCGCTGGCGTTGTAGTGGATGCCAATCAACATGCGGATTTTCAAATCGGAGACAGAGTGATGGGATTAGTCAATGGAGGCGCTTATGCCGAGTATGTAGCGTTGCCCGAAGATCGAGCGATGCGCATTCCACAGCAGGTCACTTTTGAGCAAGCTACAGCGATTCCTGAAGTTTTTTTAACAGCGTATCAAACCATGTATTGGATCGGGCATTTAGCTGAACATGAAACGATTCTTATTCATGCTGGTGCAAGTGGTGTTGGCACAGCAGCGATTCAGTTAGCAAAGCAATTCAGTCAGGCAACAGTAATCGCAACTGCGGGATCGGAACGGAAGTTAGATTTTTGTCGCGAATTGGGAGCTGATGTCACGATCAATTATAAAGAGCAAGCATTTGACGAAGAAGTATTACAAGCGACTGACGACCAAGGTGCAGACGTTATTTTGGACTTTGTCGGTGCTAGTTATTGGGAAAAGAACCTAGCAAGCATCACTACAGATGGACGTTGGGTTGTGATTGGTGTACTTGGCGGTAGTACTGTAAAACATGTGAATTTGATGCAGCTGATGATGAAACGTGTGCAAGTAACGGGGACATTGCTTACGCCTCGAAGTGATGCCTATAAAGCAGCCTTGTCCAAAGAATTTATGGAACAGGTAGGTCCTTTCATTGAAGCAGCACAAATTCATCCAATTATAGATACCGTTTTTCCGATTGAAGAGGTGCAACAAGCGCATGAACATATGGAAGCGAATCAAAACATCGGCAAAATTGTTTTGCGTGTGAAAGGGGATGGAACGGATGAATAAGTATGTACTGTGGAATGGTAAGATACTTGATCAAGATGACAAAGAAGTGAGTGTTTCTTACGAGGACCGAGGCTATCAATTTGGCGATGGTGTGTATGAAGTCATTCGTATTTATCAAGGTGCGATTCATTTATTGGATTGGCATTTGGACCGATTGTTTTATTCGATGAAAGAAATTGATATCGTACCTCCATTTACGAGAGAACAACTGATTGAACAATTGAGGGATGTCATTAAAGCGAATCAGTTTCAAGCGGATGGTAAACTGTATATTCAAGTGACGAGAGGTGAGCAGCCGCGAGATCACTTGTATGAGCCGAATTTACAAGCGGTCTATTATGCGATCGTGACCCCATTTGAAAAGCCAGTTGACATGTGGGAAAACGGCGTGACAGTCATGCTCCAAGAAGATATTCGTTGGTTGCGTTGTGATATTAAATCGTTAAACTTATTGCCGAACGTGATGGCGCGAACGACTGCTCAGAAAAATGGGTATGATGAACCATTGTTTTATCGGGATGGCATCGTGCGTGAATGTGGCGCCTCGAACTTTTTTCTCGTGAAGGATCAAGCGCTCGTGACTCACCCAACGGATCATCATATTTTAGGTGGTATTACGAGAAAACAAGTCATTCGATTAGCGAAAGAATTAGGGATTCCGGTTTACGAACGAGAAATCGACCTTAATGAATTAGAGAAAGCGCATGAATGCTTTTTAACAGCGACACCATTAGAAATTGTTCCTATCACCCAAATTGACGAGAAGAAGATGAATGGTGGGGCGTTCGGGCCGATAACAAAGAAATTATTTCGATATTATCAAGAAAAAATTCCTGAAGATTTATTTTCGGTATAACGCTTCGAGTCATATTATTTTTTATTCTCTTGATTAGGTTTAATTTCTTCTGATAATTCGGTTGTGAGTTCTGCTCCCGGCCGAATTTTATCATTTGGGTTATCATACATAATCAAAATCCGATGAATCAATGGCTCCGTTAATGCGATGAAAAAAGCAGTAAAGGCAGAGAGTCGAACGATCGGAATATCACCGCCAAAAAAGGAGATGCCGAGTATCCATAATAAAAACATGGATAATCCGAAATCCAATATGCTCGCGATGCTGTTGCTCGTGAATCGTAAAATGATGAGATCGCCAATTAGGTATGAGGCGACGGTTGTGATTCCGATAATGATGATTAAGTCACCAAGGCTTGCACCATAAATGGTTCCAAAAATTTGACTAATCGCAATGGTCGCGATTAATAATTTGAGACTAAATGCCTTTACATGCTTCATGGTTTGTCCCTCCGCAATTATTGTTTTCTTCGATTGGTTTGCATTTTTGCTCGGTCAGCTGCTTTTGTTTCATCTGTCGGTTGAAAGTTTTGTTCCGTATTATCTCGAACATTTCGGTTTTTTAATTTAAACGTGCGTTTTGACATTGCCTTTCCTCCTTTTCTAAGAATAGTGTGAAACAATGTGAGAGCGATTATTCTGGTAATTCTGGCCATGTTTTGTACATGGAGGGATGGTATATAGTGAGGGGAGGTTCGTTATGCTAGTGAAAATGAATAAGATTTTATTTATGATATTGTGCATTATTCTTTTGACATCGTGTAGTGGGGAGAATCAAGATAAGGAAAATGTGACCACGATTCATATGTCGATATTTGAGTTTGATCCAAATGGCACGTTGGAAGAAGCCCGTCAACGCTTTAATCAGCAACATGATACGATTCAAGTCGAATTTATCAAAATGTCGAATGACGCCACTCATATGCACGATCAAACCGCTTCACAATTACAATCAGGTGAATCTGATTTAGATATTGTCAATCTAGATGTGATTTGGACGGCCGAATTTGCTGAAGCCGGTTGGATTGAGCCATTAGCCATGCGTTTTAACGATGACATGCAAGCGAAATTTGTCGGTAGGCAAGTCGATGCGGTGACTTATGATGGCGAAGTTTGGGCAGTTCCTTGGTTGAATGATTTACATACGATGTGGTATAGACGTGATTTACTCGATAAATATGGGCTGGAAGTACCAACTACGTATGAAGAAGCGGTGCATGTAGCGAGATTCATCCAAGAAAATGAAGAGATGAAAGGCTTTAGCATGAACTGGGGACAATCGGAACAACTAATGGTTAGCTTCACCGAATTTTTACATGCGAATGGTGGCGCATTTTTTGATGACGATGGTCATGTGACGATTGATCGACCTCAGGCGATTGAAGCCTTACAGTTCATGATCGATATGAAAAATGAATACAATGTTGTGACGCGAGCTTCGCTTGAGAATCAGATACCAGAAGATGCGCGCCAACCTTTTGCTAAAAATGAGACTTTGTTCCATCCGAATTGGAGCTATACCTATATGGCCAATCAATCAAATGACTCATTGGTGCAAGATCAGACGTGGGTAGCTAGCAATCCTGCGATGAAACATGGTAAGAAAACGAATACTGTCGGTGGTTGGAACTTTGCCATTGTATCGGATTCAGAACATAAGGATGCTGCTTGGCAAGTGATTAAATGGTTTACTTCATTTGAGACGCAAAAACAGATGATTTTAAATAATGGGCCAGTGGGGACACGCCTTGTTTTATATAAGGATCAAAAAATTGTAGAACAAAATCCGCAGTTAGAAGAATATCTTAAAGCCTTTGAACACGCAGCGGTTCGTCCTGTTCATCCAAAATATTCCTTGTTATCTGATCAAACGCAATACTATATTCATCAAGCATTAACAGGTCAATTGACGGCGGAAAAAGCGTTACATCAATTAGCGGAACAATTAAAACATCTAAACACCACCACTGATCGTTCTTCAAATGAATTAGTATGCGTCAAACACGGCATGAGCGACCGCCTATTTGCATCGAAAATGGATATATGCGTCAAACAGGAGTAGTGGAAATTGCTGTTTGCATTAAAAATGGCTAAATGCGTCAAACACGGCATAAGCGAGAATCTGTTTGCATCAAAACTTCAGTTATCCTGCAAATCATTGGCTTCGATCAAGCTGTTTGCAGGATAAGTTAACTCTATATGCTCATTCACCTTTTTCCCCTTGAAAATTCCATCCTACCATCTCCATTTTTCCCATCATTCACATAGAATTTCAAACCGATCACAACGGAATAAACAAGTTTTGGTTGACAGATAGAAGAAAAAGTATATAATGATATTGAGAATCATTTTCATTTGAAAACTTAATGGAAGGAATGATAAATCTAATGAAGAAAACATTACTATTGATGTTATTCATGTTGTTTAGCGTAGTTCTATTATTCGGTTGTGCTTCGCAATCATCAGATACACAAGCGGAATCGTCTTCAGATGAGGAGGGTTCGCAAAATTCAGAGGAGGAATCATCTGCTTCTGATGAAGAGAATGCTGAATTCCCTATCACTATTGAGCACGCTTTCGGGGAAACTGTGATCGAAAGTAAACCTGAGCGTGTGGCTACGATACAATGGGGAAATCATGATGTAGCGCTCGCACTAGGTGTTACGCCAGTTGGATTTTCAGCTGCCAATTACGGTGTGCAAGATGAAAGCGGGATTTTGCCTTGGACAGCTGAAAAACTTGAGGAACTAGGTGTAGAAGAACCGAATGTATACCAAGATACAGACGGACTTGATTTTGAAGCGATATCTGCATCAAATCCAGATGTGATTCTTGCTGCCTATTCGGGCATTACACAAGAAGATTATGAGTTGCTCAGTGAAATCGCACCAGTCGTCGCTTTCAAAGAAGGTGCGTGGCTAACGACATGGCGTGAACAAGTGAGGTTAAATGCAAAAGGTATGGGCATGCAAGAAGAAGGAGAGCAACTGATTGAAGATACTGAGAATCTAATTGAGGAAAAACTGAGCGAATATCCTGAAATCGAAGGAAAAACAGTGGCTTGGGTGAATTTTTCAGCCAATGATCTGTCTGAATTGCATATTTACACACCTGCTGATCCTCGCGGTGCATACTTAGAAGAATTGGGCATGGCGTATCCTGAAAGTATTATGAATGAAATCGATGATCCCAATAAATTTGCTTTACAATTAAGTGCTGAAAATGCAGATATTTTGAATGACGTGGACATCATCGTTGGATATGGTGATGAGAGTTTATATGAAGAGGTAAAAGCAGACCCTGTCCTTGGTGAAATTTCAGCAATCGAAAGGGGTTCTGTGGCATTTGTTGGCGATGCTACACCGTTGGCGGCATCTGTCAACCCTACGCCGCTTTCCATTCCTTATACAATTGATGAACTATTAGAAATCATCGGAGGAGCAGCAGAAAAGGTCAATGAGTAGTTTGTCAGATCGTCAGGAACACCAAAAGCTTTCAACCATTCCGAAGAACTTTAAGGTCGTTTTATTTATTGGTCTTGTTTTGCTTGGCATCAGCGTGGTGGCATCACTCGCCTTTGGTTCGCGTTGGGTGAGCGTCCATGAACTGATGGAAGGTTTATTTTATCAGAACACAGACTCCTACGGGGGAAATGTCGTTCGCAAAAGAGTGCCACGAACGGTGTTTAGTTTGTTTTGCGGTGCGGCGCTTGGTGTTTCTGGCGCACTTATGCAAGCCGTCACCCGCAATCCGATAGCCGATCCGAGTATATTAGGTGTAAACATGGGCGCTTCATTATTTGTCGTATGTGGCATCACGTTTTTACAAATAACGACGGCTAATCAATATATCTGGCTAGCATTAGTCGGTGCGATGATTACAGCGGTTTTCGTATTTTCGATTGGTTCGATGGGGCGTGGTGGTGCGACCCCGCTAAAACTTGTATTAGCTGGGGCGGCGACCAGTGCTGCCCTTTCATCCTTAGTTACCGCCATTATGCTTCCGCGTTCTTATGTGATGGATCAATTTCGTTTTTGGCAAGTGGGGAGTGTTGGGTCAGCAAACTGGGATGGGATTATGCTCTTTATTCCGTTTCTGATCGTCGGGATTCTCATTGGTTTTCTTACGGCTCCTGCCTTAAATGCTTTGGCGCTTGGTGATGAGGTGGCTTCTGTTATGGGGATTCGAACAGGGATATTACGTCTGATGGCCGCTGTTGCAGCTGTACTTTTGTGTGGTGCCACGACTGCTTTAGCAGGTCCGATTGGTTTTGTCGGACTATTATCGGCTCACGTTATTCGACTGATCCTTGGTCCCAATCTCCGTTATATTATTCCGTTATCTGCGCTATCAGGAGCGATTATTTTGACGATTTCAGATTGTATCGGGAGGCTTTTGGGCGGTACAGGAGAACTTGAAGTTGGTGTCGTGACCGCATTCACCGGTGCACCCATACTTATTTTATTAGCGATGAAATTGAGAGTGCGATCATTATGATGAATCAATCAGTTACTTATATTGTAAAAGGAAGACGGCAAAGACGCTATCGATGGATTCTTGTGACTGGATTGCTTTTGGCGCTGGCGTGTCTCTTAAGCTGTGGCATGCTTTTGTTAGGAAGTACGATGTATCCAGCGCAAGATGTATTTCATGTACTTATGGGAGAGGACATCAGCGGTGTATCGTTTGCCGTTGAAACGATACGTCTACCGAGAATGCTGGCAGGGCTTTTTGCAGGGTTTGCTTTTGGCATTAGTGGACATACGTTTCAGACGATGTTACGAAATCCCCTTGCAAGTCCAGATGTGATTGGTATTACCGCTGGTTCGAGTGCAGCAGCAGTCTTTTGTATTCTGATTCTTCATGCAAGTGGAACCGTCGTGTCGATCGCATCGGTCATTAGTGGATTAATTACCGTTTTACTGATATATATTTTTTCCAAGGGGAAGACATTTTCGATCGGTCGATTAATTTTAGTCGGTATTGGCATGCAGGCGATGCTTAACGCCTTGGTGTCTTATCTATTATTAGTCGGTGCACAACAAGATATTCCTTCTGCACTCCGGTGGTTGAATGGCAGTTTAAATGGTTCGCAAATGGATGAGCTGCCACCGCTTATGATCACGGTGCTTTTCGTTGCCCCGATCGTTATCGCATTAGGAAAACATGTCAGTATCTTAGAGCTTGGGGAAGAAGCGGCTACAACGCTCGGTTTACATACAGATCGAACGAGAATGATGCTGATTGTAGGTGCAGTCAGTTTGCTGGCGCTTGCGACGGCGACAACGGGCCCGATTGCTTTTGTCGCATTTCTTTCCGGACCGATCGCCAAAAGGTTAGTCGGTGTGGGCTTATCGAATGCGATTCCAGCTGGCCTTGTTGGTGTGAATTTAGTGCTAGGAGCAGATCTGATCGGTCAATTTGCTTTTGAAGTTCGATATCCAGTCGGTGTGATTACGGGGATTCTTGGCGCACCGTATTTGATCTTTTTGCTCACTCGAATGAATCGAAAGGGGAATGTATCATGAAATCGGCACATGTGTTTGAAGCAGAAGAGACCGTTGCAGGCTATGATAACGAAACAATTATTCATGGCGTCAATTTATCGATTCCAAGTAATAAAATCAGTGTGATGATAGGCGCCAATGCATGTGGCAAATCAACGCTTTTGAAAACAATGGCAAGACTCATCAAACCGTCGTCCGGGCAAATCACACTCGATGGACAATCGATTGATAAGATTCCAGCCAAACAACTGGCTCGTGTGCTAGGGATGTTGCCTCAATCTCCTATCGTCCCAGAAGGAATCACTGTATCGGATTTGGTGGGAAGAGGAAGATTTCCTCACCAATCGTTTTTCGGTGGCTGGTCGAAAAAGGATTATGAAGCGGTGGCAGAAGCAATGGATATTATGAATGTTACTGCGCTTAGTGATAATCACATTGATGAACTTTCTGGTGGGCAAAGACAGCGTGTTTGGATTGCGATGGCATTGGCACAACAGACTGATATTTTATTTTTAGATGAGCCAACCACTTTTTTAGATATCACATACCAGGTCGAGATTCTTGATTTGTTGACCGATTTAAATCAGAAATACGGTACGACAATCGTTATGGTTCTACACGATATTAATTTGTCAGCACGTTATGCCGATCATATCTTTGCACTTAAACAAGGCCAGCTTTTGGCAGAGGGAGAACCGTCAAAAGTGATGACAAGCGCACTGATCAAAGAAATTTTCGGGCTTGACTGTACCGTAATTAAAGATCCGATTTCAGGCTCGCCTTCTATTGTGCCTATCGGTCGACATCATGTATATGACGACATCTTTTCTTTGAATAAAGGGAAGTCTGTCACCTCTTAATTGTGAAAGAGCTACTGTTAGTGAATAGTAGCTCTTTTTCGTTTTATTGGGTAGGATATGCGTCGAACAGAGGAAGTGTAGGCAGTTGTTAGCCTCGAAAAAGCAGATATGCGTCAAACGGAGGAAGTGGAAGTAGCTATTAGCCTCGAAAAAGTGGATATGGGTCGAACAGAGGAAGTGGAAGTAGCTATTAGCCTCGAAAAAGCAGATATGCGTCAAACAGAGAAAAGAGAAGCAGCTGTTTGCATAGAAAAATAAAGGGTTGCGCATTTTCTTAGAAATCCTCGCATTCATTTCCTTTTATATAGAATTGTCTCAATAAAATCCAAAATGTTACATATCAGTCATGCCTTTCAGAAGGGCTGATATTTTTTATAATGGTCAGTTCGTTACCTAAGAACTAATCGTTATGTCGAAATTTATCAAATATATGATTTAATTCGACGTAAGTTGTGTGAAAATTATCTATTTTGTAGTATAATAGTTTTATATAATGTCGAATTAATTAGTATTTATTACCTATTATTCATCAGGAGGGATCTCAATGCGTTTTAAGGAGTTATTGAAAAATATTAATCAAGCGACAGATGATTTGGATTTTGTGACCGCGAGAAAATACATTGAAGAAAATATGGAATTGCTTAAAGAAAAAAAGCATTTGCTCAATCAAAATGCGCGTGAATTATTAGAATTTATGGTGAAACGATTAGAAGCCGGTCATCAACCATTGGACAAACAAGAATTAGCGAGTGTACAAGCGGTAAATATGTATGCAGAACAATTCGATGTACGTGGCGTGAAAATGATTGTAAAACAAAAACCAAATTTATTTATGAAACCAGAAGCTGCTCAAAATCTTACCAATGACGCAAAAGTCGTACTAGTGGGAATGGGTGTATTGAAAAAAGAAGCATAGATTAATGATATATTACTGGGAAATCTCATGATCATTGTAGGAGAGTTCCCAGTAATTTTTCGATTAGCCGGAAATCTAAGTAGATCAAGCAAGAGATTTCCCAGTAATTTTTCGATTACCCGGAAATCTATGTAGATCAAGCATGAGATTTCCTAGTAATATGCGATTTACCGGGAAATCTAAGTAGATCGAGCATGAGAGTTCCCAGTAATTTTTCGATTACCCGGAAATCTAAGTAGATCGAGCATGAGATTTCCCAGTAATATGCGATTTACCCGGAAATCTATGTAGATCAAGCATGAGATTTTCCAGTAATATTCATAAGCATCATCGGTATGGTAATATGTAGTTAAAAGGATAATAGGTGGTGATCAAGTGGGTGATCAAAAAACGGTGTGGAAACAAATGATTGAACAAGCACAAACGATAACTGTATTGACGGGTGCAGGCGTATCTACTGCTAGTGGAATTCCTGACTTTCGCTCATCGCAAGGAGTTTGGACGTATGATCATAGCAGGGAGTATTATATGTCTCGCCACTATTTTCATCAAGATCCGGAAGATTTTTGGAAGAAATACAAAGATATTTTTCAAATTAAATTATTACAGCAGTATGAACCGAATGACGTTCATCAATTTATAAAAAGTTTAGAAGATGACGGAAAAGAGGTTACTGTTGTCACGCAAAATGTAGACGGATTGCATCAACAAGCTGGAAGCCAGCATGTCATTGAATATCATGGGAATTTAGCGACGTCAAGTTGCCCTTCTTGTGGCACGCAGTATGACTTGGAATATGTCATGAATCATGATGTACCGTATTGTTCGGAGTCAGGGTGTGGGGACATTTTAAAACCGGATATTGTTTTATTTGGTGATCCGATTACAAAACATACGGAAGCAGAACAAGCGGTGGCCGAAAGTGATTTGTTGATTGTGATGGGTACGTCATTACAAGTCATGCCGTTCAGCTTGCTCGTTGAAAATAGATCGGTGCCAAAAGTGATGATAAATAAAGAGCCAACGGAAAAAGATGATGTATTTGATGATGTGATTCATGATGATTTAGTTCGAGTGGTGCGAGATGTAATGAATGGTTCATCTGGATAAACAAGAAGGAGCGGGACTTCTTCTTGTTTATACATAAAGTAAAATACAGAAAAAATGTGAAATACTACCGGCTAAAACAAACACGTGCCATAGCGCGTGATGATAGTTGAATCCCCGCCATACATAAAAGACCGCACCGACTGTATATAAAATGCCACCAACGACGAGTAAGATGACACCATTTGTGTGTAAGTTGTTGACGAGCGGCCCCCAGCTAAACACGATGAGCCAACCCATCAGGACATAGAGAAGTGTGGAGACAAATAGAAATCTTTTGACGAAAAAGGCTTTGAATATCGTTCCGCCAATTGCTAGTGCCCAAACAATCCCGAATAATGTCCAGCCTTCCCAACCACGAATAATCACGAATAAAAAGGGTGTATATGAACCCGCGATAAAAAAATAAATCGATGAATGATCGAGTATTTCAAAGACGTCTTTCGCTTTTCCTTTTGGTAGACTATGCAGTAATGTTGATGAGGTATAAAGTAACACCATGGTTGTGCCAAATAACGTAAAACTAACAATATGCCAGACGGAACCTTGTAGCGAAGCAGCAACAATTAAGATCACAAGAGCTGCTATACTTAATGCCATTCCGATGCCATGTGTAACTGAATTGGCAATTTCTTCTTTTTTAGAAAATTCATGAGTCGTTCCCATGTCGGTAAAAAAACTTCCTTTCCGATAATTATCATCTCTCTCACTATTATGTACCCAGTCTACATCGAATGCAAGTTTTTATTTATCGTTTAGAAAATGTCTAATTGTTTAAAAGTAGGCCAATCCCTATTTTGTACAAATGATTCTGCTAAATCTGCTGAAGTTCTAACAATATCATCAGGAAAATTTACGTTTCTAAGTAATTTTATCGCATTCTTTGTATAAGATGGGCCACTCTTTATTTTATAATCAAACCAAATAGAATTACTATTAACACTTTCAGAAAAATGGTAACTATCAAAGAAATTGTCTATAATTTCAGTAAGTTCTATATCATGTGATGCAACAATACTTAAATTATTTTTTTTGTAAAATATCCATTTTAAAATTGATGAAGAAGCAGATATACGCTCAATTGTATTAGTACCTCTTAATATTTCATCAATAAAAGTTAAACATGCCTCTCCTTCATTTATAGCATCTATTATTCTTTTCAGAGACTTTATTTCTGCAATAAAGTAACTATCGCCCGATATAATATCATCGTTAATTGCCATCGACGTAAGAACATTAGAAGGCTTGAGAGTTAACTTCGTCGCTAATGCTGTATTCATAGTCTGTGCTAATATGCTATTAATAGCAACAGATTTTATGAATGTTGATTTACCAGATGCATTTGAACCTGTAATAAGTACATTATTACGTATGGTTATATTATTTGGCACGGGTTTCTCAACTAATGGGTGATAAAGGTCTTCTGCAATAAATACCATATCCTCTACAAATTCTGGAATACAATAATTATTATATTTATGTCTGAAATAGGCAATGGCTAGAAATGAGTCTATATCACTAACTACATGCCATAAACAACTGTATTCTTTACGGTTATTTTCAATTTTTTTTAATATTCGATTATAGGCTATAAAATCTATTAAAAAGAAAATTCTAATATAATCCATGATTAATTCAGAATTATTACCACTATTTGAAGAAATAAAACTTCCTAGTAAAGATATATTACCAAGTTTTCTTAAGTTCCTTTTTATAATTTTTCTTTTCGTAACGAACGAAGGGTGTTCTATTTTCATTAGTTTTTTAGAACAATTTATTAAGGTAGTAACGTATGATAATGCATCAAAATTATACTCATATTCTCTCTTATGTATATGATATATAAATCCGTTTAACATCATGCAAAGTACAAAAATAATAATAGCTAATTTAGAAGAAATTAAAAAAAGAAAAGAGGAAAGTATCGGCAATAAACTTAAGAATACATAAAGATAGGTGTGTTTCATATATTTATCGTTAACACTATAAAAAAATCTAAAAGTCTCAGAATAATTTTTTTTACCCATTTGACCTAGACATAATTGAATATTTTCTCTTAAAGTATTGTCATTCTTTAGCAATTGTATAAACTCTTCTTCATTTTTCACATTGTTATTCTGAAATTGAATGTTTCTTAATAAACTATATAATTTCTCAGCTCCAGGACTTGTATGCGTAAAGTTTATTTCGGTGAATAGTTGGTCCATTGATAAATCATTCCAAGTTATGTCATCAATAACAAAAGTGTTTTTTTTACTTTGTTGATTCCAATAACTTTTAACAGAATTTAGGGGCTCGAATTTCCTACTAAAACTTTTTTTAGTCCATTCTTTTTTTATTTGTAACAGTATTTTATTCTTTTGTTTTTTTATACTTCTGTATATCAAATAAAGACTCAGAACTAAAATAATCAACATAAAAACTAATTGTAAGTTCATTTAAACATCCCCTGTTTTTCAGCAAATGGTTAATATCAAAGAGAATACGATTGCAATACTTCTATTATACCGAACAGTTTAGCTGCTGATGAACTACTATATTTTTGGAAGCTGCAAACGATTATATTTTTGTCATTTCGCGTTATCCTTGAATGATCATTAATTATTTTCTTTTATATTTAAGCAGTAAAACAAACCCACTAAGACACAGCTGAATAACACCAAGAATTATAAATGGACTGGTTACTATATACCATTCACCTACAGCAATATACTGATAAGCCAAACCAAAAAGGAAAACTGCGCCCATAAGACTAGATGCATACCAAGAACTATTGTGTTTCCCTCTAAAGCTTAATATCGCAGCACTAATATTACCAAATCCAAAAATGGCAATTGCCCAAACCCCTGGTATAATCCATCCATCAAAAGGAAGATTAGCCGACCAACTATCGGGGAACGGCCCGGAAAAAATCGTTCCATTTTTCAATGTGACCATCTGGACTCCGAGCACAATTGCCCCTGTTGCCAAAAATAAGTCATAAATTCCTAACATGCTTGCAACAAATTTATACATTGTCTCTCTCCCCCAAAATCCACCAAACTAGTCAGTGGAATCACAAGAATTAGAGTAGTGTGAAATTCAAATAAGGACACTACAACAATTAATCTTGTAAGATTAGTTTTTGATTTTTCAATTCATATTTCTTATTAAAAGGTGTTTGATAAGTTTTGTGTGTTATGGGTGACTAAGACAATTGTCTTAGTCCTTTCTCGAGCAAATTCTACAATAAAATTTATTATATCTTTTGCTAGACTTGGATTCAACGAGGATACCATCTCGTCCATTAGTATAATATGCGGATCATTAATTATAGACCTTGCGATTGCTACCCGCTGTCTTTGGCCACCTGATAAAATGCTAACTTTCTTATCTAATATATTTGTAATGCTTAATTCATCTGAAATTTCTTTTATACGTTTTTTTTCGTTCACTTCGTTTATATTTACTCGAGTAATACAAGGGTACTACTATATTATCAAACGCTGATGCATTTTCAATTAAAATATAGTCTTGAAAAACAATAACAGTATTTAAAATGTCTTTAATCTTGTAGTCTATACTATCATCTTTTAGGTAATTTTTCCAATTTATTCAAAACCTGAATTCGTTACATAACACATTAAAATGCATTTAGTTTTTCTAATGAAAAATGCAATCTTTTAAGGTCAGGTGTAATTAAAGATATTGTGTACACCGAACCAGTATCATATGAATTGGCAACTAGAGGGGCTTCTTCATCAAAAGGGAAAGAGTTAGTGTCCCAAACGGCAAATGAAAATATTTTACTTGAAGTTCGTCCAGATTAGGTAATCATCTAGCCTCCCTTTATAGCCAGGGAGCTAGATGATTTGCTTTTTTGAACTATGTTTCGGAGTGCTGTTTTAATCTTAGTAAGAGAGACAATTCCTTTGAAGACAAAGCATAAAAAATTCTAACAAAGATCCTTGATTGATATGGATTGTTTTTTGTCCGCATTGTAAAATAATCACATACTACCTATTGGATATTTATGTTAACATATAAATAAGTTTTGCGGAAATGTATGTAAACGAACGGGGAAGGTTTCCGAATTAGCATGCCACCTCAGTTCTGAGAAAAAGGGGGATTCATGTGAGTGTAGAAGAAAGAAACGTTCACTTCTTGAAAGAGTTTATAGAGATTGATGGTCATAAAAATGGAATTTTTATTGAAACAGTCGATTTTGCAAATCCTATTCTCTTATTTTTGCATGGAGGACCTGGATTCCCACAATATCCTATTATTAAACAATCGGAACTCAAATGGGAGGAACATTTTACAGTTTGTTATTGGGAGCAAAGAGGTACAGGGATGTCTTACAACTCTATAACGCAAGGAGAGATTACCTTAGAAAGACTGATTTCCGATGTATTTATGATAACTGAATATTTAAAGAAAAAGTTTCATAAAGAAAAAATTTACTTATGCGGACACTCCTGGGGAACTCTCTTGGGGAGCATCATCGCACATCGACAGCCACAAAATTATCACGCTTACATTGGTATAGGACAAATGGGAAGGCATACGGAATCAAATAGAGACACCTATGAGTTCTTGTTGGAAACAGCGATAAAAAGAGGGGATAAAAAAGCTGAAAAAGATATACGTTCTGTGACATTTGATAAGGAATTTTACAAAAATAAAGGGTATCGAAGAATATTAGGTCGATATTTAAATAAATTCGGCGGAGGTACGAAGAAAGCAGGATATTCAAACTGGCAAGGTGTCAAAGATTTATTCACTTGTCATCGCTATACCTGGAAAGAACGACTGAATATACCAAAGGGGATTTTCACAAGTTACGATGCTCTTTCTGAAACAATGGCCAAGTCAGATTCTGTTTTATTAGCACCAAGATTTGAAGTGCCAGTTTTTATCATACATGGAATGAATGACTATTCAACGAGTTACAAAGAAGCAAAACGTTTTTATGAAAAAATAGAAGCCCCTTCTAAAAAAATATTTACTTTTGATAATTGTGCACATTCTCCTTTTTTAGAAGATCAAGATACATTCATGAAGATTTTAAAAACTGAGGTTTTATGTTCGAACAGTTGAAAAAAGATAAACAAGTTATTATTTTAACATCACCAATGAGGGTCAAAGGTTACTAGAAAAAATGAATGATTGTGGTCTCTCTAGCATAAATACTATTTGAAGCGACGTTATGTACTTTTGGAAAATACGTTCACATAAGGTAATTGTTCTCAACTCTTTTGGATATTTATGTTAAAATGTAAATGGTTGTACAAGGAAAAGAAGGTAAGCATCACGATACGTGAGTGCACTTGTCCATAGAAAGAAATGAGGAGAATTTACATTGGACTATCTTATTGATTTTATTTTATTAGCATTGATTTATGTCTTTTTCTTTTATAGAAAATGGAAAAAAGAGCCGAAAAGGGAATTGTTAATGAATACCATTATGTATATTTATATTGTAATGGTTTTATTTGTTACGCTAATGCCATTTACTATACCGCTTGGAGCAACAAATCATCTGTTTATGGAAACGGCTAACTTCATTCCTTTTAGAGATTTATTGTTGCATTATGATGGCGCACTTAAAGGGATATTTTTAAATATCATAATGATGGTGCCTTTTGGTTTTTTATATCCAATCATAAAAAAGGGAAAGAAAAGTATTTTTCGTACAGTTGCTCTCGCCTTTCTTTTTAGTTTAGCCATTGAGTGCTCTCAATTATTAACTGTGTGGTGGGGTGGACTGAATCAGCGAACTTTTGATGTGACTGACTTGATTACAAACACATTTGGGGGGATGATTGGTTATCTTATTTTTGTAGCTGTAAGACCAGAAAGGCATTATGATTTTTGACAATTGTTTCTATCTTACTTAATCTCACACCTATATTCTTAGAACGAAAAGGGAAAAAATCATTCCTCATAAATTAATTCTTCTTGTGCACTATGGATTTATTTTTT
>NZ_APML01000054.1 GCF_000359605.1 Gracilibacillus halophilus YIM-C55.5 | reverse complement strand
CCGTTGCTGTGGAATTCCCCGATGTTCGAGCGGTCACTTATAACCCTGCCCTCTTACCAGAACATGTAGTCGATAAAGACAAGGACTATAACAATATTACAAATTATCTTGGAAAATATGATATTTTAACAGGTTCCCTTATGAGTTTAAATTATGATGATCGTATTCCCGGTGCCAAGCATGAAATACATAACGGAATTCCAGCAGCTGCAAGACCATTCAGTACGATCGGCAGTAATCACACCGGTTATTTACGAAACGGCGGAGATCAATATTACAACATTCGTCCTGATGGTGGTCCTGGTTCAGGTAAAATTTACATCGAAGCTGATGAACACATTGTAACAAGCATTTGGACCGGTCAACCATTGTACGGCGATCCTCACCAAATTGATATCACCCCAGAAGCATTAGAAGTGCTAGCGAACGGCTTAGAAGACGCCGTTATTGATCGTCTATCGAAAGTAAAGAATTATCTCGATAATTCGATGGAAATAATTCAGGATGAGCGAGCGAAAAGAAGAGCCAGAATCAACAAGATGCAGGAAGCCTTTGATGAGATTGTCGTAGAAGAAATCGGAAATTCCTTATTCGAAGATATCACATGGATGGGAAACCAACTCAAATCAGAATTACGATGGCTACATTCCCTTCTTGATCTCATTGAACAAAAAGGGCAATCACTCAACTACGTATTAAATTCACCACCTGCTGAGCTTATCGAATTTATTACAAGACAAAATGTAGACGTTTCTACATTAGTGGATCAAGCCAGACGAAAATTACATAATCTAGAAGAGAACGTGGACGATTTAACCGATAATTTTAGGTTAATCATCACAGAAAAAATTCCCGAATTACTTCATACTGGATTTCATGTCGGTACGGAACTATGGTATGATACGGTCGTTGAAGAAATGCATGCACATTTCAACATCGTCCAGAGTAATCACGACAAGATCCAACAACAAATCAATAGATTCAAACATCAGGTGTATGAAACAGCCAATCATTTTACAACAACGGACAAGTCTATTGCTGATGCGATTACGAACAAGCAAAACATTCCCTCTCATACAGCGGTCGCTACAGCTTCCGAGAAAATCACCTTAGAACAATCACCGTATTTAAAAACAAGAATGCGAATAAAAGAAATACAATTGGATGCATCATATACTTTTTTCAAGACAGCCATACATGTGACAATTGCGCCAATTGTAGGCGTCCTACACGATATCATATGGGTCATCAAAACGAGTTTAGAGAATCTTTCAGAAGCAGTAAAAGGAGCACCAAACATTTATTTTAACTATTCACTTCCTGGATTTTTAATATCCTATTTTACCAACTATCAAGAACAGGTTCAAGCTATCGTTAATGCTATGGTCTCCCCCATCGATACCTTCATTTCAAGAATAGATGGAATACGTGATGGACTCAGTCGGTTAGAAAACAATATACCTGTCATTTTAGAAAGATTCCGACCCTATATCGAACACGCCTTGTTCGATAATCAACGTTATTCAGATGTTTATTTATACAATCATGCCTCTCTATCACTCTTGAAGGAAATCGATTTATTATTTCATGATATCAATCATCAATTAGCGGATGAAAAGGCAAAAGCAATCGATGAGCTAGTCCTCAATGGTGAAGAAATAGATAAAAAGAATTCACTGTTGAGTGAACAAATCGAGCGCGGTACTTTATATTAAAGAAATATAGAGCAGTTGAAATCTCCTGAACGGGCAATTTATCTCGGAAAATTTCTTTATACCTTATAAAAATAAATTTTATCTCGCGCACATGAATTATATCTCGAGAACGCACAACATATCTCATTAACAGTTCATCACCTGTAGAAAACATTAGTCCCAAGGGGAATTAGTTGTTAACAGACAGAATCCCTCACTTTTTGTAAAAGTGAGGGATTCTTTTACTGATGATCATGTAATTTTTGATTTAAACGTTTTTCTTTTTCTGTTTCATCGGTATGTTTTTGTTTGGATGCAGCAGCTTCATTAATCGCAAATATCTGTTCCATTGCTTTCCCATCTTTTTCCGAGACAGTTGAGGCAATAAATTCACGATCGGCTAAGAAATATTTAATTCTATCCACCAAATGATCCATCATATTATCTGCTTTATGAAGACTAATAACGTATCTAGCATTTCGAAATGCATTTGCTCCAGATTGTGCTTGCGTACTTGAAATAATTTGAGATACTAAGAAATAGGTAGTGTACGATGTGCGTACTACAGTATTCTCACTTCTTGTCGAGTCATCATAAGACATCCCTACAGATAGCTTCGATTCCGAGTATGTTCCTTCCCCTTGAAAATGAATCAAATAACTTTTAAACTGAATTTCTCCCCAATACAAATGGGCTAACATCAATAAAGATACTCCAAAAACATACAAGATTACCGGAAACAATAAACTGGGAAAAAGTCCATTTAAGCTTAATTCAGCCGGCATAGCAAAATACAATAGAAATGCTGCAACGACAACGAACAGATGACCAGCAATTGCTGAACCTAATCGAAACGTTTGTAAGGAATCCGGATAATCCACTTCTTGATAGACAGGTTGCGTTTCTTGGATGGTATCCCCAGCAAAACTTCCTTTATCCATACTCCCTTCCATATTTAAATTAGGATTTAACTCACGATAAATTCTGTTAGGTATCTCTTTGTAACGGAGATCCATCATCTCCATATCCAGCGCTCTAAAAAAATCTTTTGGGTGAACATTCTCTTGCCAATGCTCACGAAATTCAGATGTCTCCGTAATTGGTTCTGCGATTTCAGCTCTTATTCTTGTTAACAAAAGGCTGACAACAAAAGTTAATGTCATTAATAATAAAAACAGTACAAGTGCAAAAGTTGGATTAAATGGTGCTTCTGGTAATGTGATACCCTGTCTTAATAGCACTTCTATGCCTGTTGGTAATAAAACTGATAACACAATTGGCCAAACAATATGACCATTTTGTCCCTGGCTTAATTGTTTTTCTTGAATAACTTCTTTTTTTCGAATAGGCTTAAACACCCATATCACAACTAAATAGAGTAATAGTCCAATCCCCATCCAGTTGGCAAAAGATGATTGACTTAAGAAAGTTAATCCTACAGTGCCTGATAATAACGCTAATACATAAAAAAGAAAACCGATTAGAGAATATCCTATTTTGCGAATATACAAATTAATAAAATTTCGCATAGCATACGGTAAGAACATGAATTTGGGAAACATGCTATATACGGCGCGTTCCAACAATGATGTCGGTTCTTTGAAAGTTGGGTTTTTTCTTCCAACAATCATCTGTTCTAATGTCTGCGATTGATAGGGAACACTTGGTTCACTAGTATGTTTTTCACTTTTTGCTTGGTTTTTCGACAGGCTTGTAGGTATCCCTCGACCTACATAAAAACGTGAAATCTTTATTAATCCCTTAGCAATGTAACTAACCCCTCCCGATACCAAAACAAGGCAAACCATTAGATTAAACCAACCTATTAATTGCTCATTGCCTGCAATATTTGCCCTTAGAGTAAATACTGATAAAATTCCAATGAATAAAATAACGGTACCGCTGACTAAATAAAGCAAGCCTTCCTTTTTAAAGGGATTTTTAATATCTAGTGAATCCGATCCATAATCAAAAGCCATTGATGTCACTCCCCTTTATATTTATTCTACTAGACTTTCATTGCAAAAAGGACACATCCCCATGACATTATATCATGAATAGGTTACTAGAATCGATCTAAACGTGATGAAGGACAGACCTCTTGAAAGTACAATTGTTCACGTTTGGAGGACGATTGAATCACTACGTAATTAAGTGTCACGTTCATCTTTCATTCATGAAATAAATGCAAGAAAACATTATGGAGCGGAATATGATCAGTTGCATCAAATGCCTAAATGATGAAAAGACACGGGTGCAAAACCCCGTGTCTCTTTCATTCTAACCAACTATACTGCTCCATGACTTTCTTCGTTTTCTGCCTGGCGAGTCTTCCCCAATTTTTGACGGCATCAACAGTGACCTTTTCACGCTTTGCGATTTGTTTTACCGACTGATCCTTCAATACATATTGCACAAACCAGCACCATTGCTTGTCGGTTAAAACTGCTCGAATATCACGTAAAAGTTGCTCTTCTATTCCGATTGAATCTTCCGTATATAAGTCTTGCTCCACCGTTTGTTCCATCCAAACCTGCTGACGCCGCACTTCCCGATTGTGCTTGTCGATCATATTGAGAAAGGTATGCTTGATACAGTAATAGGCATACGTAGAAAATCGGCTTTTCCCCTCATCATACTTCTGATAAGCACGCCACAATGCAATCGACGCTTCCTGATAAAAGTCACCCTCTGGATCACGAATCTGGTATTTGTGCATCAATGAATAAATCATCGGCTCAAAATCTTTCAATAATTCCGTAAACTCTTTCACATTAAAACTCCTATATGCAAAGGCACCTTCGCGCTAATTCCGCGGTATCTAAAGCATATAGGAAACGTACGTCATGCGTCACATGCACATATTT
This sequence comes from Gracilibacillus halophilus YIM-C55.5, assembly GCF_000359605.1. Lineage (GTDB taxonomy): Bacteria > Bacillota > Bacilli > Bacillales > Amphibacillaceae > Gracilibacillus > Gracilibacillus halophilus. Next base: position 11,248 of record NZ_APML01000054.1, on the reverse strand, counting down.
TGTTTGCCCTAGTTGAAAATAACAAAACTTGCGAAGGTTTTCTGTAAACGAGGTAAGAAAATGTGATTATTAACTGTGATCAATAAAGTACGGTGAACATGTATGAAAGCAACACACTTTTTAATGATTGATTGTCGGTCGCAGGTAAAAATCGAGTTCCAAGTCCTGCAACTGGTATGACAGCTTTTTTTATTCTCCTTTTATCCTCTCCTTTTTTGATTAAGAAATACCCATTTATCTGTTAACACAAAATTGAAGATTAGAGCCCCTAACGTTGCGAAAGCTTTGGCCATTACAAGACTTAAATTAATATATTCATATGCCAACTTTAATAAAAGAATCGAAAAGCACAATGTCCCCAAATTTACAATTACAAAACGAATAAACTCGCGTCGATTCTTTCTTTCTTTTTGTTGAAAGGTCCACTTCCTGTTAAAAAAATAACTGTTTAATACCCCGCCACTATACGAAATCGTTTGAGCCAGTGGGTATAGAATCCCTGCTAGTGATAGTAAGAAAAAAAGCGTTATATCAATAAGCGTATTCATACTACCCACTAGTCCAAATTTCATAAATTTCATTCCATTATTTTTGTTTAATAAACGATTCATTTGATTTCCTTTCATTTATTCCATAACTTTCTTTGACAATATATGTCGGCCTTCCTTTCGATTCATCGTAAATTCTGCCAATGTATTCTCCCAATATTCCGAGGATCGATAGAACTATTCCAAAGAAAAATAGTTGAATAACGATGACAGAGGACCAACCAGTAATAGTAGTATCGGTGAATAATCTCTGATAAATCACCACAAGCATGTATAGAAATCCTACAATCGACAGGAGTATTCCTAAATAACTCGCAATCTTTAACGGCTTATAAGAAAATGAGGTGATACCGTCTAAAGAGAGCTTTAACATCTTTTTGAGTGGATATTTAGATTCTCCATAAATACGTTCATCTCGAACATACTCAATGGCTGTTTGCTTGAATCCAACCCAGCTAACAAGTCCACGGACAAATCGATTTTTTTCCTGAAGCTGTTTCATTTGATCACAAACCTTATGATCTATTAAGCGGAAATCACCCGTGTTAATAGGAATATCTATATCTGTCAGTGCTTTTAATATACGGTAATATAGAGTAGCGGTTACTCGTTTAAAAACTGTCTCACCTTTTCGCTTTATCCGTTTGGCATATACGACTTCATATCCCTCTTTCCATTTAAGCACCATATCTTTAATTAACTCTGGCGGGTCCTGAAGATCAGCATCTATTACAACCACCGCTTCTCCTTCTGCAAAATCCATACCAGCAGTGATAGCAACCTGATGACCAAAGTTTCGAGCAAACTCTATTACCTTCACTGTCTGATCCCACTTACTATATTCCTGCATTTTCTCTAACGTATGATCTTGACTGCCATCGTCTATAAACAGAAGTTCATAAGGTTGATTCAATTCGTTCATTACTTTTTTCAAACGACGATATGTTTCTTCAATTACTTCTTCTTCGTTATACATAGGAACAATAACGGAATATTGAATTTCTCTACTCATTACCGCTCCCTCCTTCAGATAAAGTTACTTTATATAATGTGCTACCATTGTCACCGAAGCTTTGATTATCACTATTTGTGGAGCTCGATTCTTCGAATGTTATTTCTTCCCCATTTTCTGTGAGCCATTCCGTCACCTCATCATTTCCTTGTCTACCAAATCCTCGTTCCGAAATCAGAAAATATTTAACCTTTCCTTCTGCAACTAATTCTTCGATCTCTTCCACTGTGTAAACTTGATCTGAACCAGAAAAACCGTTCATGATCATAACGGATGCACCTTCATCAATCATGTAAGGAGCTGCTGTATTATAACTTGAAGTGGCAAATAGATATTCTTCACCTGTATTATTTTCTTTTACATAGTTGAGTAATTCTTCGTTCATACCACCTGCATTCTCCATTCCTATTCCTCTCATATCTCCCTGAGTCGTAGGACCAGCCGCTGGAAGCATGCTATTGCCACCGTATACAATTGGCGTAGCAGCCCAATATAATGGGCCAATAAAAAGGATAAGCAGCATGGCTATACCATATCTTTGCAATACATTATTTTTCATACATTTAACTATTGTGAAAACTAAGAATGCTAATATTCCTAGAACGAGCACACTATAAGACCAACCTTTTCCGATCATTTCGTCGTATGGCATAATGATGTACCATTGAAAAGCAGCAGTGATCAAAATAGCAATAGGCAATAACCAGCCTTTTATATTTTTCTTATGCTTGTAGTCTTGATACATGTTGATCGCTCCTGCGCCAAACAAAGCGGCAATAGGTGGTGCCAGCATGATTAGGTAATATTGGTGGAAGAAACCTGCAATACTGAAAAAGATAGCAACTGGTACCAACCACGCTAACCAAAAGATAATTTCTTTTGACTGGAATCTCATCTGCTTGAGTCTTGTTATTTTAAGGAAACTTAAACTAGCTAATAAGACAAACGGAAGTAGCCAGCTTGCTTGTCCTGATAGACTCTCTTGAAAAAGGCGTAATGGCCCTTCTTCTCCTGTATTAAACATTCCACCCCCACCAGGATTGCCACCTGGCATATTTGATCCCCTTCCACCTGGATTATTTCTATCCGTATTTCCTGGAGATTCATTTGGCATATTCGGAATGCTCCATTATCATTTCCATTCATTTCTCCTTGAAATGGATTCGCTTGATTATTTTGGTTTGTTCCAGAATCACTAGTAAACGGATTTCCATTATTGTCCCTTGTCGCATGTTACCACCGCCGTCACCTGGTCCACCTTGATTCCCTGTTAATCTAGCTGCACCATTATAGCCAAAAGCAAGTTCTAAGACTGAATTCGTATCACTACTCCCGACAAATGGTCGCTGATCTTCTGGAATAGTGTCTACAATAACAGCCCACGATAGTGAAATAACTAAAAGAACGGCAGTTGCCCCTGATAAAACCCCGATTTTTTTCTTCCAATTCTGCCGGAATGCCAACAAATAGAATAAATAAAAGGCTGGCAGTATCATATAGGCTTGAAGCATCTTCATATTAAATGCAACACCAACAACGGCAAAAGCTCCTATAATAGTCCACGTATGTTGCTTTCTAATCCCTTTGAACAGAAGCCATGTTGCTAATAACAAGGTAAAAACAAGCATACTATCAATATTATTTGTTCTACTTACAGCTACTGCGACAGGTGTTATGGCCATCGCTAAAGCAGACAATCTAGCAGCTATTGTCCCAAATGATGGTTTAACCAATATATACATTAATATAACCGAACCCATTCCCGAGATAGCTTGAGGAAGGATAACACTCCATCCTTCTAAGCCAAAGATGAGTGCACTAATTGTTTGAATCCAAAATGTAACTGGTGGTTTATCTACTGTGACCGAACCAGCTGAATCAAGAGAAACAAAGAAAAAATTATGAAAGTTTTCCATCATTGCTGCTACAGCAGTTGTATAGTACGTGTTCACATATTCTTCTGTCCAAATATTGTATAGATTTAGAAATGCTGCTAAACAGACGATAATGACTAACGGCACATCAAAACGACTAAAAAAACGCTTATTCAAATTTAATCACTCCTACGACATCTCTTTTATCTGTGCTATTTTTATTGTGAATGATCAAACTGATTTCTCTGTTAAAACAAGCTGAAAGTTAGCTGAAAATCATAGGTATAAGCAAAAAAACACTTTATAATATAAGGTGAGAATTTCATCACTCATACTAATCAAGAGCTTTTAACCGATAAATTATATAAAGGTGGATTCCAATGAAAACCAATGAAGCAAAAATATTAATAGTCGAGGACGATACACATATACTAGAGTTTCTAAAAATAGGACTAGAAAATGAAGGATATCAAGTTCGTACTGCTAAAGAAGGAATGATGGCCATAAATTTATTAAAAGAATTCGAGCCCCATGTCGTCATTTTAGATATTATGATGCCTGGAATGGACGGTTTTGAAGTGTGTCGAATGATTAAGAAAAGCGGCGTTTTTACATCTATCATCATGTTAAGCGCAAAAGATGAAGTAGATGATCGTATTAAGGGATTAACGATAGGAGCAGATGATTATCTTGTGAAACCTTTTAGTTTCGAGGAATTACTTGCGAGAATCACAGCACGGCTTCGGAACCAGTTTCCTGATTTATTTGGCGAGGTCAAATATGGCCCGTTTACAATCGATGAGCGGAGAAAAGAATTCAAATACCACGAAAATATATTAACCCTTTCGCCTACAGAATACGAATTGTTGAAATATTTGGTTATCAATCATGGGATGGTGATCAGTAAATTGATGATTTTAGACAAAGTTTGGGGATACACCTTTCAAGGTGAAGAAAATATTGTAGAAGTCTATATCCGTTCATTGCGAGATAAACTAGGAGACAAACAACATCAGATCATCCGCACAATACGCGGAGCTGGCTATAGGATTGATGTACAATGAAAAACAACTTTTTAAAGAAACTATCCCCAAAATCGTTACGCTATCAACTTTTAGCTAGAATGTTTTTCATATTAAGCTTCATTCTATTAATAATTGGTTTTTTACAATTTTTCATCCTGAAGGATTTTTTGTACGAAAATGAGGCAGACAGTTTACAAGCAAGACTAAGTTCTATACCTATTACAGTTATTCGAGATCTAGAGCACTTTCCTTCACCTGAAAATGAAAGAAATCCTAATTATATCCTATTCAAAGATTATACTCTCTCTCTTATTGATGGTGATGGGGATTACAATAACTTGTTAGAGCATAAACAACTCATTGTACCGAAGCTTTCACAAGACAAATTAAATCAAGTCATGCAAGATGGCCCCTTTCCAAGAGAAGACAATTATATGATTACAGAGGATAAAACTGGCGAAGAGCAAATGGTAGTGTTTCGACCTGCCTTTAATAATAATCAGGAAGAACAATTTTCTTTATTACAAATGAGTGTTAGTACAGCAACTCTTCATCAAGTGCTTTGGAAGCAATTGTTCATTTTTATTGGACTGTCCGTTCTTGCCTTAATTACTGGTTTGACCCTTTATACAACGGTTATTCAAAAGACGCTAAATCCTTTATCAAGTATGATTGATCGGGTAAAAGGAATTGGTGCCAACAATTTAACAGAAAGGATTCCAACATATAATGAACAAGAAGAAATACACAAGCTCAGTCAATCGTTTAATGAAATGCTAGAACGTTTAGAAAACTCCTTTTTACAAGAAAAAGAAGCAAAAGAACAAATGAGACAGTTTGTTGCTGATGCTTCTCATGAATTACGTACACCGATTACCTCTGTGCATGGATACTTAGAAGTTTTGCTGAGAGGTGCGGCCAAAGATTCCGAGCAATTAAATATTATATTGAACAGTATGCATGGTGAAACGAAAAGAGTAATTAAGCTAGTGGAAGAATTGCTACTTCTAGCTAAATTAGATAGAGTGCCAAGGCTTCACCTTGAAGAAACGAATATGACAGATCTAATCCGGGAAATGCTCCCACAACTGAGCTTTTTAGCTGGAGATCGAGATGTTGAGAAAGACTTAACAGAGAATTTGTATACAATGGCGGATGCTGATAAGTTAAAGCAGGTGATCCTTAATATTTTCCATAATGCTGTCCATTACACCGATGCTGAGACGGGGATCATTAAATTGTCTTTGGTCGCTGAAAGTGATTTCGTTAAGTTAATTATATGTGATAACGGACAGGGAATCGAAGAAAAAAATCTTCCTTATATTTTTAACAGGTTCTACCGTGCTGATCAATCACGTACACGTCATCAAGGTGGAGCAGGTCTTGGCCTGTCCATTTCAAACTCTATTATTAAAGCACATAATGGGGAAATAGCAGTAGAAAGCAAGGTTGGAGATGGGACTGCATTTTATATTTTTATCCCTCTATTAAAGTAAGTAAAAGTACTGCAGCAAGATTAAATGATCTTTTTCTAAAGAAGCTTCCTGTCCTGGGAAGCTTTTTTTATGTGGCGTTTGAGTTGAAGTGAGCGACTACTTAAGATGCATGATAGTTATTAATGATATCGTTTAAGGATAATACCGAAACGGTAGAAAGGATTAGTGTTATCGACAATTCCTGAACTATAAAAGATGGGTTAGCTGAACAAAGGTAGTGACTATGAGATGGACACTGATTATTCAACATAATTTGAATCCAAAATACGATTGCATAACCCAGCTACCCATCACTACTCATCAAATACTCTTCCAACATTTGATCAATGAGCGCAGCACTTTGCTTTTTCTCTTCTTCTGATCGCGTTATTTCTTTCTTCTTCCGCGACTTTTCTTTTTGTTCTATGTACCAGTCGGGAACAATGTCTTTCTTTTTTTGATCCTTTTGCTTTCGGTGTGGCTTGGCTTTATATTGTTGTTCGAGACGTCTGGCATCTTCTGTCGTTCGGACACCTTTCTTCTTCCAATTGAAAAGCACCGTTTCCATGTATTTTACCCCTTTGGCCTCAGCTTTTGTGGCTAATTTCATTGCAGCTAATAACAAATCAAAGCCAAACTCCTCGTAACATTGAGTGATCACTTCATAATTGTATGGCGATTCGGTGATGCCTCTTTGCAGATTGTCTCGATAAAATGCCATGACTTCCTGAAAGCGCTCGTCTCTACTATTACATTTTATGTCTTTATTCTTTACTGGCTTCCTTACTTTCTTTACGGAGCTTACATCGCTTGCTGCCGCTGACTTCTTAGCCTGAATCGGTTCGTATTTTACTAACTTGAACGTTCGTGTTTTACGCACCCGATGATCGGGATCGGTAGGTATTTCACTTCCTTTTCGATCTGTATTCGGTGTAGGCGTAGGTGCTTGGGTTGATGTTTTCGCACGATTTCGCCGTTTAATATTTTCATGAATCAGTCGATTAAATGTTTGATTGTCCCATTTTTTGTTCGGGGTAAGTTGCCAAAGGTGATAATGCTTATTAATGGTAAAAACCATCGACGCTTCATCCCAATCGAGCACCGCACAACTCTTCAGAAATTCCAACTCTTTTCGAATATCTTGTTTATAGATGCCTGTCACTTCAAATGTTCGTAATGAATCAATTTTGCAATCTTTCTGCCCTGTGCCATAGGATAAACGCCAAATAAATAAAATCAGATTGAGCTGCCGCTTGCTAAAATCTCGTCTTAATAATTCGTTCCATAATTCGTTCGCAATTTTGATAAATCCATTCTCGACTTGCGGGTTTGCCAATTGAATCACCTCTCATTGTTAATAGGAGCGATTATTCACACTAAATCATCAGAAAATGTTTGTGTGATACCTTCATCCTATCCAATCGATTTTCAAATCTCACATTGGCAAACGTCCGAGAAAGCACGTAAAAATAAGAAAACGTCTAGTATTTTATACGTTTTTGCGATGGGAAATTAGATTTTCACTGTGTTGGTTTTACATAGAGGGGTTTTTTTACTTAGACATGTCCAAGGATTCTCGCCTCACCAAATTAATTCTAGCCTCACTCCGAGAATTCTGGCTTCACCAGATTAATTCTGGCCTCACTCCGAGAATTCTCGCCTCACCCAATTAATTCTGGCCTCACTCTGAGAATTCTCGCCTCACTAAATTAATTCTAGCCTCACTCTGAGAATTCTGGCCTCAATGAATAGATCATCCTTCAGTAAACCAGAAAACTCTTTCATAACAAAAATTCCCCTAAATTTCGTCAAATAGCGTAAGTATATCCTCTAAAGCATCGTAACCTTGATCATTAAATACAAACTTCCTAACTTCTCCATTAACTTTTGCTGTAATTAGTCCCATCACTTGACCTTCTTTTTTCTGAAAAGTCATTGGCAGTTCACCGAAAAACTTTGAATCATAACTAGATTGAATAAAGTCTTGCCTGTTAAGATGGATTGTCCTTATAAAGTTTAAGATGTTAACCTTTATTTGATCTTCCAGACTTAATTCCTCCGCTTGCAATAGCTTCTTAACAGCATTTTCTGAATACTTCATGTGATATCTCCTTTTAATCTTGTTGTATATGTTCACCGAAAAAAATTATATCACTTTTGCCGATGCCTGTATTCATTCATCATACTTTTCTTCAACTAGGTAACCATATGATACAATTCTCTATGACAAGCTCGTATTTCATTTTTTAATTCATCGGATGCATTTTCCCATTTGATTAAATCAATTTTTAATAATGTGTCTACATTTTCTATATCTGTAGAAAATTTCAGCCAGTCGCTTTGAGTGATATCTGGAGCTATCACTGCCAAATCGATATCTGAACGAGGGTCATTGTCACCATATGCTCTGGAGCCAAACAATAAAACTTTTTGAACTTCTGGATAGCTCTTAGCTCTATCTATAAGTTGCTGATAAATATCATTCATCAAAACAAACCCTTCTCCTTTAAAAAAACAAACGTTCTCTTCATTTCTGGATAATAATCCTTGATGTTCCCTAATATCTCTAATGCTAGTCTCTCATTATACGTATGTGACGTTTCATTCCTATCCTTTAGCATTTGAAGCCATGCCGTTTCATCATGAAGCCATCTCGCTTGGTAGGCTCCTTTTAGCGTTTCCTTTGGGGTGTTGGCTTCAATTCCCTCGTTCTGCAATAGTCGCTTTAAACTTTTCCAAAATAATTCTATCGTAAACTCAAACCGTTGTATGGTCCCGTCTACAATCAAACTATTTTGATGATCTTCTTGTAATGCTTCTTCCAAGCGTAGCAAAGACTTCTCCAAATTGTTGACGCTTTGAGTAAGTTTTCTTTCATTATGAGACAAATCCATCCCCCTCCTCGAATAGATTATTAAACGATCCTCGCGTTTGTTACCATTAATATAACACAAAGTGTAAGGAAATTCGCCACATCAAAAAATATATACAGTAACATTTTTTATTGATTATTTCTTTCCCATATACTTTTCCCGTCAGCCTGAAAAACTGCACGTGGCGGATCATCATAAAGTGAAATTTCAACCAATGAACCTTTCTCTTGTATTAACCAATTATATAAATTACTTTCTTCACTTGGATGAGCTAAAATATCATCTACTTCAAATGTAACAGCATAATATTCGGTAAAATTCACATCATCGTCATCTAGACCATTGTCTGTTTCAAAGAGTGTGTCCGTCTCACCAATAATTTTTAGTCCACTATCCCACTCTATTATCAAGTCACTATCTTTATACCCTTTTAACGTTTGTATTAAAGGATCATATTCCATGTATATATCCTCCTCTTTTCACTTTTTCAATGGTTCTGAAGGTACTATATGAGCTCCGTTTTTTCCGTAATGAATCATTCCTCTAGTAGTTTCATGGTATTCGCCAGTATCATGATCATAGTACTTTCCAATTGGTTTATCAAAGTCTATTCTTTCTTTTTTACCGCTTGGTAGTAGCTGTCCTTTCCCAGCAAACTTATCAAGCAATTCTTGTGCAGATTTATTTTCGCCATAAAAAATACTCTTGTTTTTCCCATTTGCTATTTCCTGTTTATAATTTGGTGTGTTGGGAATATGTTGGCTTCACTTTAACTGGAAACCCATACACTGTTTGGTAAGGTCCTATAGGTACTGACTTCTTTCCATAAGAAGGTACACTATTATTCTTAGAAACAGATTCATTGCTATTAGCGCGATTATTTTTCTCTTTATTCGCCTGTCTCCTTTCCTTCACTTTTTTCAGTTGAGCTTTGGCAAGGGTAAGTAAGGCTTCTTCCTCTTCGCCATGACGTGAAATGAGAAGACAATCCTGCTACTACGATCGCTGCTGAATGGAAGGACGATATTTCTTCACCGGTCCAATAGTTGTAACCTTCCATGGCCGCTTTGGTTTGTTCTACCATTATGTCCGTATGTTCCTCTGGTCCTTCTAACTGAATCTCGCCATTTTTAATCGCTTCATTATAAGCTTCGGAAGCCCTCGCTGCCTTTGATCGACTTTCCCATTTTTACTTAGGACCCACATATTTCCTATCCGTTCTTTATCATACGCCGAAAAATCGATAAGGACTGATGCGGCCGTTGATAATTATAAAAGTCCATACACTCCCGAATATTGCCCCTTCATGAGTTATGAATTTCACCTAATCACATTCCAATATTAACCATATTTAATATTTATAACCCAAAAACAAAAACACCTGTTGCCTAATAAGACAAACAAGTGCTTAAGTAACTAAATCTTATAACATTTTCAATCTCCGATTATCTATGCTATGGCCTCTTTCCAGATTAACATCAACTCTAAAAATTCATCAGTTTCTATAATACTTTCAAAAGGCTCATCAACCCGGTAATGATGCTCAGCAATTGTTATGTTTTTCTTAATATTTATACTTGTAGCATTCAACGTGATTTCAAAGTCTTCATAATCTCCTGTTAAAACCTTCTTGACGTATCCAATATACTCATCTGCTTCTTCTTTTGTTGAAATATCCTCAAAAGCGTCTGAGAAAACAGTTAATTTTTCCGGTAGTATTATTCTTGTGATACCAAATGGATCTTTTTTAAATTTATATGAATATCTCATCTTGTTTTATCACCTTCTATGTTATTTATTATATAAAGGATAGGCAGTGGCTATTGAACCATCCTTATTTAAAAACATTTCTATTTTAATTCCAGCTGAATTTTTACCTATAAACTTATTAGCACCTATTTGTTTTTTATTTTGATATGCTTCATCAATAGCCTTTAACACATCTACACGATTCCATTCCTTCGGAAAAAAACTAGATTTGGCTACTTTTCTCTTCCCACCTATTTCAACTTTGGCTTCATAGACACCATTTTTATCAGGTATTTTCTCGGATCCAGGTATAATTTTTCCACCCATCATACTTTTATGATGATATCCAACCGCTTTACCTCGTCTATTAATTTCACCATGGTAAATGTGTTTTATCGTTCCCATATTATATTTACCCGTACCTTTAGAAACAGATCCGTTGTTGTTCACTGTACCATCAGCATGACTCTTTGTCTTCTTATTCGCCTGTCTCCTTTCCTTCACTTTTTTCAGTTGAGCTTTGGAAAGGGTAAGCTTTCTTCCTCTTCGCCATGACGTGAAATGAGAAGACAATCCTGATACCACAATCGCTGCTGAATGAAAAGAAGATATTTCTTCACCCGTCCAATAGTTGTAACCTTCCATGGCCGCTTTGGTTTGTGCCGCCATTATGTCCGTATGTTCCTCTGGTC
>NZ_APML01000053.1 GCF_000359605.1 Gracilibacillus halophilus YIM-C55.5 | reverse complement strand
CAAACAGCTGCTTCTCTTTCCTCTGTTTGACGCATATCCGCTTTTTCGAGGCTAACAGCTACTTCCCTTCTCTCTGTTTGACGCGTATCCAACTAAATAAACGAAACGATGCGCCTCTTAAGCAAGTACGCACCGTTTCTCGTTTGTTTATACACATGTAAATGATTGTATGCGGTTTAAGTCAATACCAAAATAGACCCAACGAAATCCAGTCCAGCGATATCCTGCTACGGATTGTCTGCCTACATAAGTGGGATAAAACCAAAACGATTGAAAGCGATTGATCCAAATATACGTATAGCGGAACAAGCAACTACGAATGGCACCCGGATCAACAGCAAATAATTGTGGTCCTTGCGCTTGTTGCATCGGTTGCTGTGGAATTTGTTGCGGCGGTGGTCCTTGAGGCGCCATACCTGCACCTTGTTGCGGACCTCCCGGCATAAAACCTGGTCCTGGACCCGGCCCTTGACCTGGGAATGAGGTCGGTGGCTGCTGTTGTGGTGAAAAGCCACTCGGTCCCCCTCTTCCATCCAAATCTTCTTCTGGACAACATCCATAGTCATGATACATCTCTGTGTGAGAAGGATTGATATATTCCATTTCACTACCTCCTATCCCTATCACTATATGCTTGCCTAGCGATTAGGTAATTTGTCCATAGTGAAAATAGGCATGTGCCTTGTCTATGCATGAAACCCACATAAGATAAGCATGTTTATGAACAGCTAATCATAACGGAGCTTAATATACAAATCATGACTTGTTTCTGTACCTTCCACCGTATATCCAATATCCAATTTCATGTCATCAGCTGGTAAGTTTTCTTCTTTTGCATACTGATACATCGTACCAAATGTTTGGGAAATGTCGATCAAGCTGCCCTTATGTGAGTGGTGCAAATACGTTTGCGCTGGAATCTGTTTCACTACCATATCATTGGGTACATGATCGGTTTCACTCACTTCAACAGCAATCAATTGCGTATAAATGCCATTCGTTTGCCCTAGACTAATGTCCATCATTTGGTAGGAACGGCGATGGGGCAATTCGGAGACCCTGTCTTTCATTTTCTTCCACGTCTTAGGCATTTCTTGAAAAAGCTCTTCCCAACTCGTTTCCACCATCATACCGATGACAGTAAAACTCTCTTTCGTCACGATATCCATACTGGTATCACCCTTTTCATCAATTTTTTCATGAAGCAAAAAAAAATCAGTAAAGTCTCCCTTTACTGATTCGACATCATCACACGTATTTCCTTGTCACTTTTTCGCCATCACAGCTGAACAGGCATGTTTTTTCTTCCATGGTTGTTTCGATATGAACGGCCCTGCCCCATAATTGATAAATATATGGCATCGTCTTTTCTACATATTTCACATCAAGTTCCACATCTTCATAATGATGCGTGATATACAGTTCCCCATTTTTCAAGTAGTCACCATCCTGAACGGTTAAATAAGGAAAACCTCCGTTTAGCCGGCTGGTGATTAACTGTTCGCGTACTTCTTCCCAGTCCTTATCCACAACCTTATATTGGCTCCCTTGTTTTTGAAATAAATATAAATCTTCCTGTTTGACAAAATCTTTAGTGAAGTAATTACGAATAAACGAAATATCCGATTCCATTTCTCGTACTTCAAAAATTTTCTCACGACCAGATCCTTCTTCAACCCCAAACTGCTTCATTTCCTCTGTCGGATGATTATATCGCTTCTCAATATCTTCATACATTTTCACCCCAAGATAATACGGGTTAATGCTCGTCGTTGATGGTTGCACCACACCCGCATTTAACGAGGCAAATTCAACTGCTTCTTCGCTCGTCAAATTCAGTTCGCGTAATATACGTTGATGCCAATACGTAGCCCAGCCTTCATTCATAATCTTTGTCTCCAATTGAGGCCAGAAATACAACATTTCTTCGCGCATCATCGTTAAAATATCTCGTTGCCAGTCTTCTAGTTCACGACTGTGCTCTTCAATAAATAAAAGAATATCCTTCTCTGGTTTGGGTGGAAATTTCTTCCTTTTTCGTCTTATTTTTGGTTCAATTGGCTGCTGTGGTTCATCGAGTCCCCACAAATCATCATACTCTGTCTGACGTCGTTGGATAATGTCTTCTTCTTCATCAATTTCCCAGTCCAGCTTTGGCTTTACTAATCTTGGGTCAATATGTTCTTGAATCGATAATACAGCATCAAGAAATTTCTCCACTTCCTGAATTCCATATTCTTTCTCGTATGCCGCAATTCGATCAGCTGTAGCCGCCATGCTTTCGACCATATCGCGTTTCGTATTTTGAAAACGCACATTATTTTTAAAGAAATCACAGTGCGCTAACACGTGAGCGACTATCAATTTATTTTGAATCAAACTATTGGAATGTAATAAAAAGGCGTAACACGGATTGGAATTGATGACCAATTCATAAATTTTACTTAATCCTAAATCATATTGTAATTTCATCCGGTGAAATTGTTTGCCAAAACTCCAATGGGAAAATCGGGTCGGCATACCATACGCACCAAACGTATAAATGATTTCAGGTGGACAAATTTCATATCTCATCGGATAAAAGTCAAGCCCAAATCCTTCGGCAACTTCTGTGATTTCAGCGATCGCTCGCTCAAGCTCTTCTTTTTTACCAGTTCTCAACGTCACACGCCACCTCCATCTAACCATTTCTATAGTATATGAAGGCAGAGTTATAGAATGATACTATACCTTTAAAAATAACGATTCTATTTGGATTGAGTCATAGTAACCAAATCTTCAACAGCGTTAGAAATCTGATCAAATGATTGGTTTACTTGATCTAAGCGATGGAAAAACTGCTCCATTTCAGTTTCAATCGTTGAGTTATATCCCTTCGTCTGATCCATTTGTCGAACGAGCTCTTCGAAAAAGTGATAAATGTCACGCATATGTTGTGAGCTATCCGTGACGGAAGACTGTACTTCATCTACATAATTGGTCACCGTATTCACTTGAGCATTGGTGTTCTCAATTAAACCTGTTACATTGCTAACAGAGTCCTTCGTCTGTTCAGCTAACTTACGCACTTCTTCTGCCACAACAGCAAAACCTTTTCCATCTTCACCGGCACGTGCAGCCTCAATCGAAGCATTTAAGGCAAGTAGATTGGTTTGTTCTGCAATATCAGTCACCATGCTAATAATCGATTCAATTTGACGTGAACTATCAGCTAAACTATTGGTTTCTTCCTTAATACCTCGCACCTTATCTTCTATTTGTGACATTTGCTTTTCTTGTTCCATTAAATCTTGACTGCGATCTTTAGAGGCTTTTTCGACTTCTTGACTCGTACGTGTACCTTTTTGTGCATCTTGTAAAATTTCCTTTAATTGACTGACTAAACCATCAATGGCTGTTGTAGACTGTTGGAAGATGGTTGCCAGCTCTTCTGACGTATCATTAATTTTTTTGTGAAGCTCATCTTTTTCCGCTTCTTGCTTTTCATACACATCGGTAACTTCATTCTGATAGGCACCTAATACGATTTGTTGTTCTAAATTTAAGATTTTAGAAGCAGCGGAAATCGCTTGTGAAAAACGTGCTTTATCCTCGATATGATCATCAAAAATTCGTATCAATGAATTCAGTAGATCCTGAAATGCGCACATGTACCATTTTGGTTCTAGTCCAATTTGAAAATGTATGTTAGCAATGCGAAGGCGTTTTTGATAAAATTCTTCGTTAATTTTTCCATCAAACATTTCTTGTATATGTATCGTTAATGTCTTTTTTAATCGTTCCACTGAACTGTTGGATTCAATGATTTCCATTAAAGAAGACTCATGCTCTAAGTTTTTATAAAATTGGGCTACAATCTCATCAATATGTTCTTCTACATAAGGTTGAAGTTGTTTTAGCGTGATCAGATCTTCCTTTTTCAAGTCGACCATTGCTATTTGTTTGGCTAGTGAACGATCTGCTTTCGTATCCATTTCTACTTCGGTTTCTTGTACGGTGGGGACATTCGTTGGTTGATGACTGGTTTTGTGTTTCTTCTTAAACATGACTTTCAATCATATCACTCCTTGAAATCTAGGTAAAAATTATTAAGTCTATGTTACCATATTCAACGAGTGAAAACGATATAAAACCCAATTTGTTTACGAAAATCGTTTTTCGAGGCTAACAACTGCTTTCACTTCCACTGTTTGACGCTTATCCACTTTTTCGAGGCTAACAGATGCTCTCAATTCCGCTGTTTGACGCGTATCCGCTTTTTCGAGGCTAACAGTTGCTTTCAATTCCGCTGTTTGACGCATATCCTGCCCAAGTAAAACATACTTTGATAAATATAAAAGCGGACACGCTAGGTGCCCGCCTTTCGATACTTTAACATTTGTGCGCTGTAGTCTTTACGCTAGTTTTTGTCTTTTTACAACGGCAGTCGGTTAATGTATAGCCAGTGATTTGAAATCCTTTTGCCTTCAAATATCGAATCGCTATATTTCGTTCTAGATGATCAGAAGCAACCAAATGAATCGACTGTGTTGGAATCTCGTGATGGTATCTTCGTAAATAAGGAACCGGCATCACAATCGCCCCTTCGATAACATCATTAGACGACTGTTGATAATCACGAATATCAACAGTCACTTGATCAATCCTATCCGAACGTTTTTTCCGATCAATACAAGGCACCCCTTTGATGGGTATATACCGAATATATAGTAAATGGATAAGAGGTGCTACACAACACACCAATGCAATGATCCATAGCCACATCATAGTTTTTCCCCCACATGATTAATCACAAGGTATACTATATCCACATGTAGGTATAATGTCAAACAACTTTTATTATACACTACGTACCTTTGACCAGTAATGCACAATCGTTTCCATCCCTTTTGTCAAATGATCTAAAGGAAAGCTTTCGTTCGGTGAATGTAACCTGTCATCAGGTGTGCCAAATCCGAGTAACACCACAGGTATATCAAATAATGAATCCATCCATTCGACAACAGGAATGGAACCGCCCATTCGAACGAACACAGGATCTTTGGCAAAGGTTTCTTGCAAACTTTCCGCCGCTTTCGTTATAAATGGGTGATTGGGATCTACGCGATAAGCCTTCGCTGATAATGGTTCCCGTTTGATCGATAATGTCACACCAGCAGGCAGATGATTTTCAATATGTTGAACGACTAAATCTTGAATGTCTTGAGGATCTTGCCCTGGCACTAAACGACATGTCAGTTTTGCAGTTGCTGTGGAAGGAATAATCGTTTTCGTGCCTTCTCCTTGATAACCACTATATAACCCATTGATTTCAAGTGTCGGACGAGCCATTGTGTGCTCTTTCGCCGTATATCCCTTCTCTGATACTGCTTCTGGAGCTCCTGTAGATGTCGAATAATCTTCACCTGGTGCTGATTGAATCAATTGACGTTCATCATCTTCCAACGGCTCCACTTGATCATAAAATCCATCAATTTGTACGACTTCATCTTCACTTTTCATAGTCGATAACAAATGAGCCATAGCCATTGCTGGATTACGCACGGCCCCACCGTACATGCCAGAATGGAGATCGTTATCGGGACCTTTTAACGTGAATTCTAAGCCCGTGAAACCCTTTAACCCGTACAAAATCGTCGGTTGATCGTTTGCAACCATTCCTGAATCAGAAATCACTGCAAAATCGGCTTGAAACTGCTCTTTTTTCGACTCCAGCAGTTGATAAAGGTTTGCACTACCTATCTCTTCTTCCCCCTCAATACAAACTTTCACATTCAGTGGAAGCTCTCCGGTTGTTTTAAAGAAGGCGTCAAATACGGCTAAATGCATGAATACTTGCCCTTTATCATCACTCGCTCCTCTTGCATACAACCGACCATCGCGAATGTCTGGTTCAAATGGCTGACTCTTCCACTGATCAAGCGGATCTGGCGGTTGCACGTCATAATGACCATAAAATAACACAGTCGGAGCGTTTGTGCCTGCTTCTAACCATTCAGCGAAAATAAGCGGATGCCCTTCTGTTTCCTGCACTTCGACTTTTTTAAACCCAGCATTTGATAAAAAGTTAGCGACAAACTCAGCTGTGTTCCTTACGTCCTGGTGATGAGAAGAATCGGTACTAACACTTGGCATGCGAAGAAACTCTTTTAACTGTTCGATATATGTATCTTGATGCTGTTGTAAATACGTTACGACTTGATCCACCATCCATCACATCCTTTTCCATAGGTTAAAAAAGAGAGTGATCGGTCACTCTCTTCATGCAGTCTTATTCAGCAAATACGATATGCCATTCATCTTTACCATCTAACATATTAGAAGCTATGGATTTGGCACCTTCTAAACTGTGATTCGCTGCCCATCCACATTGCACTTCATTACAAGCTGGTACTTCAGTCGCCTCTAAGACATCTTGGAATGTTTTTTCTAGTGCTGTCACAACCTCTTCATAACGATCATTATTAAATATCGCCAAGTAAAAGCCTGTTTGGCAACCCATCGGACTCACATCTAACACATTATCTAAATGGTTACGAATATTTTCCGCCATCAAATGTTCAATGGAATGTAAACCAGCCATGTCCATATGATCTTGATTGGGTTGGCAAAAACGAATGTCGTATTTATACACCTTGTCCCCATTTTCACCAGTTGTCACACCAACTAGTCGAACATAAGGTGCTTGTACTTTTGTATGATCTAAATTAAAACTTTCGACGTTCATTTTTTCCGCCATGTTTCGACACACCTTTCTCCTCTAAAGTTCTATATTTATTGTAACATATGTATAAATGCAGTCATATCAAGAGGGCAGATACATTACATATCTACCCTCTTTCGTATTATTGTTCACGGTCTGGGAATACCCGCTCAATCATATTTCCGATTCGGTTAAACATGCCTTCAACCGGCTCACCACTGTCAACATCATTTGCATACGTATCAGCCAAATCATAGAAATCAGGATTTGTTGAGACATACACATTATCAATACCATCATTGACCGATTTTACCGTTTCCGTAATTTTCTTTTTCACATCTTCACTTAGTTCATCTTCATCCGCATCTTTAGCCCATGAAGCAGCGACATAAGCATTGTTAGTTGTTGTTAATACATAAACATCATCTACTTCATTAATGTCTGATTCGATTTTATCAGCGGCTTTTTCAGCAACTTCATAATTGTAACGGTTATTGCCGTTATTATCATTTGCGTCTATATTTTGTGTGTTGTTGTTATCCATGTTATTTTGATCAGTATCTCGATCCCCACCAAACATGTATTGATTATCGTTTCCACCTTGATTGTTGTTCATTTGGTTATTCGTTTTTCCTTGATTGGTCGATGGGGCACGCGTCATATCTCGGTCATTAGCGGGATCGTTTGATGTTTGATTGTAACCGATCGGGCGTGTGTTATCGCCATTGCCACCATTATCTTGACCATATTCATTACCGCCACATGCTGTGAGTACTAATGTCGCTGCACAAGCGAATGATACAGCTGTTGGTTTCCACTTCATGAACTTCCCTCCTTCTTTTCTAAAAGTCATTCATAGTATGAGAAGAGAAGTTATGATTTATCCGATGTTGTCCCATTAAAAATTTGGTAAGTCCACCAATAAAACAAGTGATTCGTTTGAGTCTTAAGCACATACACTATAACTGAAGCAATAGAACATTGCTTTCGCAAATCCCCTAAAAACCATGCTTAGAACCATCCAATATAGAGCAAACAAAGGGGGATACGTTTCAATGGATACAATGGATTACGATAAAGCTTTATATTACACACTTTGGGGTCAGTGGGATGATTTGTTGGTATTAATGGTACGGACAGAAGATGATTTATTATCAAAAAAAATTGAACTGTTTCTGCATGCGTACCATTATCCAACTTCTGACCAGTGGCTTATGAATACGCATGAAGAATTGCTTCATTACCTCGATCATGCGTTAATTCATCAATTCATTAACTAGTGGTATACGCTACACATTGCGTATACCACTTCATTTCTTTATTTCAAGTGATGGTGTTTTTTCTGTTGCTGTTTTATATGCCCTTTTTTCTTTCCTTTACCGCGATTGGATGGGTGATGTTGGTTTTCATGTTTCTTCATGGACTTCTTGTTAAATGTCTCATCATTTTGATTCTTTTTATGACCACTTTTTTGTCGTCCATTGGCTTCGGGTTTAGCGTGTGATCGATTTTTCTTTACGCTTTTATTCTGGTTTTGATGTGCTTTTTCGTTTGCTTGTTTGGGCAATGTAGATGATGGAGTCACTGATTCATCCTGATTCTTTTCGTTCACCGACTGATCGTCATCACTTGTTTTCGAGGATGTATTCTCTTCGTCGTCATCTGAATCATTATAAAAATTTTGAATAAGTTCACGATCCTGTTCATCTAACGACGAGAGAGAGTCACTCTCGTTTTCTTTTTCATTGCCTTCTGTAGTATCATCTTTCGAGCGCGAATCCATGGATGATGCTGTGACTTGATTCATCGACACTTGCTCCGTTTCTGCTTGATCGCGAATCGATGGTGGCACCTCATAAATGGCGATTGGATTTTTCATCTTGCGATAGGCTGCTGACAATTCCGTAAGCATAGATTCATTTTTTTCATGGTCGGATATGTAACTAACGGCCATCAGTACTGGCTGATCCTCAACAATATGAAAGGTTTCCCTTGAAGCTTCAATAATATGATTCGTCGTCGCTAAAACAGACTGCTTCTTCCAATCAATTTGATCCACAATCGCTTCAGCATCTTTATTCATCGTTTCGACCTGAACGACTTCTAAATCATCGTTAACCACTAAGTTTATACTTGGGTTAATATCAATACTGACAACAGCATAAACCTCATCTTGCTCCAACCAAAAATAAATCGGCATAAATAATACTAGACACACCAAAACCATTGAAGCCATTTTCCACCTTGCATGGAGGAAAGACAAGCGATGATTCGCAAAAAGTGGCGTATAAGGTTCAAATGACACTTCTACACCGATTTGTTCCTGCTTTAATGGCTTTGCTTTGTGGAACAATCCTTTTCGATCCATAACAATCGAATAACGTCGCTTATGCTCCACAATAATGCCTTTTTTCACAAACCTACCCCCTTATATATTCATTTAAATACATGTAATCCCCAGTGAGAACAACAAATATTGTCAAAATATATTTACGGTTTCGTTCTAATGTTTTTTTACTAACAGGGACAATCCGTAACAATTTCTTAATCGGGATTCGTTTTTTACGCAAAACATATTCGCGTAATGTTTGATCAGCTGCAATTTGTTTTGCGACAAAAATGGCTGATTCTCTTGCGTCTTGATGTTTCGGGGATATTTCGGCCAACTCTTGGAAACTGATTTTATATTGTTTCAGTTCCTTCGACAATTCTAGAATTTCTTGCTTTCGCTGCCAAGCTTCTTCTTCTAGTTGATAATTTTTTTTCGCAATCGATATTTCTTCAGGGTTCTCCATATGCTCGTCTTCTTCTTCAACATCGAGCAACGGCTGTATATATTGACGCTTTTCTTTACGAATATAATCGATCACTTTTCGTTTAATAATGACTTGAGCAAAAGCTAAAAAACTTGATCCCTTCTCTTCAGAATATAAATGCATCGCCTCATGAAAGGCAATCAACCCAATACTGAATTCATCATCATGTTCTTGATGAATGTATCGTTTGCATACATCTGACACACATCTTGCCACAAATGGCTGATAGGCCATAATCACTTCATTTTGTAGCGTTTGATTCCCCCTTTGAATCTCTTCGATTTGTTCTTCTAATGTATACATATCTTTTACTAACTGGCTGTTCATCACGAACGATCACCACCAGTTATTATATATTTCGTTTCCCATCGTTGATTTTTGCGTGTAATCATGTAATTTATATGAATGTTAGTAATTTTCATCAAATTCACCAACTTTTAATATTCAATCGTTTATGTCATTCAAATTTGTGTCAATCATGTCACTGTTCTTCAGTATAATCATTTTCATTCTTTACATCTACCATATTTTATTTACATTTAATTAAAATTTGTTTGCAATTTATAGTGCATTTTTACCACATTCATACAAAATGCTTAATTTATTAATTTATATTTTGACTTTTTATCATTATGTATAGTTAAAAGGAATCATTAGCGAATCAAAAAAGAGGCTGGGACAAAAGAGTAATTAGAAAGGAAAAATCCGAACATTAAAGTTTAAGTTTACATACCGCTTAGGCAAAATACTTCGCTTTCCGCGGGCACGGCTTCAGCTAACAGTGTGAAGATGGGCTCTTCACACAGTGGATCTTCAGCTCGCGCGTTCCCGCAGGAGTCTCCGTATTTTGCCTACGCTTAACTTAAAATTGTTCGGATTCTTGCTCTTACTATTTAGATTTGTCCCAGCCTCTTCGTTACTAAAGATTACTTGTATACATCGCCACGGTTATCAATGGTTAATATATAGATTATTTTCTCATTATGGTTAATCTCAAATATAGTTCTGTATGGTCCAGTTCTCAATCTTAGTTGACCTTTTTTACCCTTTAAGGCTTTATGTCTCCTACAGGTGGTTGAATTAATAGTCCATTCAAAGCATTGCATATTCTAAGTTGAACAGATTTTTCTTGTTTTTTAAAAATTGAACTGCCTCACGACTTAGTGTCATTTGGTAAGTTGAGCTCATTCAAAGCTTCCTCCCAAGACACAAACTCCGAGTTATTCTTTAGTTGGCGTTTTTCTTCTTCACTCAAAGGAGTTCCATCTGGTTCTAAATCTATTATTTCATCCCAGCCTGGACGAGTATGACTAATTGTTAAGTACTTTAAATAATCGTAAGCCGATTTTTTTGCCGACTGAGGTAGTTTCTTTACCATTTCAACTAATTTTTCGTTACTTATAGCCATCATTCAACCTCCTTTATATCCTCATCTATTATATTGTACCACATACAATACTCTTTATATAACGCATATTCCGCAAACGTCCCAGTTAGTGTAAGATTTGAATATGCTCAGCATGCATTTGCCTCGTGTATTTCAACTCCCCTTTTGTAAACTAGGGTCTACTCTTTGTTGTTAAGGGGCTAGGTATTTATTTACTTCGTCAAATCGATTCCCTCAAAAGTTACGTTTATTATTTCCCTCTATATAACACAAAAGTCATTCATAGTATGATTGTGAATCAATTTTTTTACGGAAGGCTTCGATGGGTACTGCCAATCCGACACGGCCGTGCTCCTCTTTATGAATGGTTGCAAAGATTACGGCAATGACTTGACCATTTTCATCAATTACTGGACTGCCACTATTGCCACGATAGACAGGTGCGTCTAACATATAAACCGACCGCTCCCAATCATCGAGCGTTGTCATACCGATCAAGTCACCTTGATTCGCAATATCAGTGAATGCTAGTGGATTCCCGATAAATAATACATCTTCTTTCGTTTTAACAGCACTCGCTTTGGCATCAGATATAGGTAAATAAGGAAGGTTCTCGCCATCTACTTTTAATAAAGCTAAATCAACAGCTGGCCATGTATCCATAATCTCCGCTTGAAATTGACCTTTTTCTTGAAATGCGACGGATATCCTCATTTGATCTTCGACTACATGATGATTGGTCATAATGTAACCATCTTCTGAAATAGCAAAACCTGTTCCTTTATTGTTATCACCGCTGACCACAACGACACCTTCCCGGTATGTTTGCACGTCGCTATCTTGCATTAATGAAGCCGATGTTTTTAGAAAATTGATCGCTGGTATCGAGAAAGTTTGCGGAATAATCGCAATCACTTGAATAAACATAGCAATCGCAATGCCCCAAATGAGCCATCTCGGTCCCAATCGTTTCTTCGAGGTATTGTCATTCTGTTCTTGTTGTTTTTCTTGTAATTTCCGACGTTCTTCTTGGACAAGTTCATACATTTCTTCATGTTCTAAGTCTTCATACAAATCATCATCTATAATATCGTTATCTTCACGTTCGTTCTCGCGCATCAGAGGAATCACCTCAACTCGATTAAAGTACCCTTATTATAACATGGATTCAAGTAATCATAATTGAATCATAAGAAAAGATATTATACACTATAAGAAATTATCTTCTATTATACTTATCAATTAAAGGAGTTGTGAGAGATGTTATTGGATGATATTCTTACATACAATCAAAAATTCGTAGAAGACAAATCATATGAAGCATATGAGACTGATAAGTTCCCAAATAAACGTGCGGTCATTTTTACATGTATGGACACGCGCTTGGTGGAACTCTTGCCAAAAGCACTGAACTTACAAAATGGCGATGTAAAAATGGTAAAAAATGCTGGTGCCATATTGAATGATTCATATGATAGTACGATGAAAAGTATTTTGGTAGCCATTTATGCGTTACAAGCAGATGAGGTATTTGTAATTGGTCACCATCGTTGTGGCATGACTCATTTTGACACAGATGGCTTTATCGACATTATGAAAGAACGTGGCATTGAGCAAACAACGATTGAGAATCTAGACAAAGATCCGAAAGAATGGTTAACTGGTTTTGATGATGTAGAAGCATCTGTTGAACAATCAACCCGCATCATTGAAAACCACCCACTACTTCCTGAAGACGTTCCCGTTCATGGATTAGTTATCGACCCAGCTACAGGTAAACTAGATCTTGTGAAAAAAGGGTACTAAAGAATAACAGCGAATGAGATAAAAGTTTTTTTAGTTATTAATACCCGAATGTTGACTGATCAAAATCAATTAACATTCGGGTATTTATGGCTATAGATATCTGTCATCGCAGTCTCTCGTTTTATACACCGTAATCGAATTCATCTGGATGTTTGCCTATCCGATTGCCAGAATCCATGCTTTCCATCTTCTTCATATCTTCATCCGTTAATTCAAAATCAAAAATATCAACGTTCTCTTCTTGCCGTTGTTTATGAACAGATTTTGGTATGGTAATAATTTGACTTTGATATTGCCAGCGAACGATCACCTGTGCCGGTGTTTTGTTATATTTATCCGCTAATTCTTGTAACACGGGATGATCAAAGTAACGAGCTTTTCCTAATGGGGCCCAAGCTTCCACTAAGATGTCATGTTGATCACAAAATGCGCGTGTGTCTTTTTGTTGCAGTTGTGGATGTAGTTCCACTTGGTTCACAGCTGGAGTCACTTCTGCTCCTTTCAGTAATTCTTCTAAATGGTGGGACATAAAGTTGCTGACACCAATGGCTTTCGCTTTTCCTTCACGATAAATCTCTTCTAATGCTTGATACGTTTCAGTAAACTTTCCTGCACTGGCCAATGAATCAGATATAAATCCACATAATCCATTTGCAAACGCTCAAGACTACGTTGAAAAGCCGCTTTTGTTTCTTCGTATCCTTGTTCATCATTCCACACTTTTGTCGTCACAAAAAGTTCTTCACGTGGCACTCCGCTATCCTTAATCGCTTGGCCAACGCCTTCTTCATTTTTATAAAGAGAAGCTGTATCAATGTGACGATAACCAAGGTCTAAAGCCGATCGAACGGCTTGATATACTTCATCACCTGGCTCTGCTTTGTACACCCCTAATCCGACTGCTGGAATAGCTGTTCCGTTGTTTAGTTTTAATGTTGTTGTTAAACTCATCGTTAATCGCCTCCTCATGTAAAGGTATACACTTTCATTTTCATTGTAGTAAACGTTACCGTGAATCGGAAATGATTTGCTTGTATCATTAGCAACTTCTCCATGATCATGATAAATCATCTAGTATATCAATCTATGAGAAGAAGACACATTTTATTGTTTAATAGACTGTTGTATCCAACATATTGAAAAACCTCACATATGGTACAACTAGTTAGCCGAAAGGAGGGATGAATCAATGGGTTTTGGAAAAACACAAAATAACAGCTTTAGCCCTGAAGCCCTTGCCGAGGCGCTTTCGATTCTCGTTCAAGATCAAGAAATCGAACAAGAAGCTGAGTTAGAAGCTGAACAAGAGTCAGAGCAAGAATCAGAAGTGAAAGGTCAATTTCACGTGTATAACGGAAACTCCTATGTGAAAAACAGCGGCAACAGCTACAACCGTAATGATGTTACCGTTGTTACTGTAATTGTACTGGTGCTTGTTTCGATCTATCTCGATTAATAGCACCAATAGGTAAGAAAAGGGAACGAAATTTTTCCCTTTTCTCCTAAAAATGCCCTTCCTATTTTATTCATGTGTGCATAAAACGTTACTAAGAAAGGATGAATCTTGCGAATGGCAAAAGAAACGGAATTGCGATCAATGATTCAAGAAGAGTTAGATCATTATATGAAAAATCATATCGGGGAGCTTGCCAAGCACTTCGCTACAGAACTAACGAATGAGAACGGAAATTCCAGTATTCGAAAAAGCGGTAATGGGATTGTTTATATTGATAATACCGGAATTGCTTATGCGATGACATTATTTTTTTATTACACGATGAATGAGGAACAGCAAAACAACATCGATCTACATCAAATCCTATCAAGTCTTCAAGACCATGTCGCCCATAACCGCCAATCATTTGAAGAAACTATGCAATCATTTATGGAGGAGGAGTAACTTACTCTCAAACGCTCCCCTTTTGAAAAGGAGCGTCATGATGAATCATTTTGTAAAATTACTGAAAAATCTTCATGAGCATTCATCAGTAAAAGTTCAACTTACCTTACCATGCCAAAGGTCCATTGTATTAGAACATGCCTGGCTTTTAGCAGATCGTATGTTAATTGGTCGTTGCCACTTAGGCACAATGTTTATGCCACTTCAAAATGTTATCTCACTTCAAGTCATCAACCCATCACCGGATGCTTCTGGCCGAGTTGAACCTTTTGCTGATGAACAATCCATAGCCTCTACATCCAACACCAAAACAATCGCGTCAGCCATGATTCGTAACAAATTTGACGAACATCAATCAAAACGAAAAACATCAATTGCTAATCACATAAGCGAAAAAACAAGCGATCAGACACAAAATCAAAAGAATAGTGAAAAATCAACTTCTCCTACCCAGCAATCTTTATCATCTATGAAAGTAACCAACATTAATGGCAACTCTTATCTCAGCAAGAGCGGAAATAGTAGCACGAAACAGTCATTTTAGAATCGTCACTATCTATGAATCATGATTAATCTTCAAATGTGCGCGAAATATGGATGGGCATATCTGGATGAATCGCTTGTAACTTATCAGGCAAATGGCCAACATTTCTTATATGAATCATGTGTTTGTCACCATGTTTCATTTGAAATACAAGTGACTGATAGTATGGCCCTCCTGGTGTACCAAACATCTGTGCATCCTTCGGTCTTTCCCGCCAATCTGTTATATCATAAACAAACGCAATTTGTTGAATATCTAACGTATGCTTGTGAACGATAAAGAAGAATCTCCGCTGAAAGATTAATTTCGTTCCATCAATTGAATACCGTATAAAAAACCATTGATTCAAGCCAATCAGAAAAATTAAAATGAGTGGAATGATAGAAAAAATGACGTACTGCATATAGCACGCACCACCTAATACAAGATATTTGCTTAATAACTTGTACGATAAAACAACAACAATCGTTTCACATCATTTGTACTTTTTTGAATAATTAGTAAAAAAACAAATTGAGGGGGGAAGATCCCTCCTTTAATGAACTTTTTATTTCGCTGTTTGCTGAATGATATCAATGACGGATTGTTTCGCTTCACTTGATCGATATTGATTCATTTGTTCTTTTATAGCCATTTTATCTTTTCGAATATTTCCTAACGCCTCAACTAATGATTCTGTGGTTAAGTCTTCTTCCTCCAACACTTTAGCATACCCTTGCTTTTCAAATGATTCGGCATTCACAATTTGATCGCCTCGGCTTGCATGACGTGACAATGGAATTAAAAGCATCGGTTTATGCAAGGCAAGAAATTCAAAGATAGCATTTGCCCCAGCTCGTGAACATACGATATCTGAAATGGCCAACAAATCCTTTAACTCATCTTGCACATACTCATATTGTACATACCCTTCTTGTTTGATCGATTCATCTATATTGTCTTTACCACAAATATGGATAATCTGAAACTGCCTCAATAGCTGATCCAATCCTTCACGTACGGCTTGATTCATCCGTTTGGAACCAGCACTGCCACCCATGATCAGAAGCACATTCTTCCCTCGATTAAACCCTGTTATTTGATAGCCGCGTTTTTGTTCACCAGTAAATAGCTCATCTCGAACGACTGCCCCAATCCATTTCGCTTTCTTCTCTGGTAAATACTTCGTCGTTTCTGGAAAAGTAGCTAACACTTTCTTAGCAAATGGAATCGCGATCTTATTGGCTAATCCTGGCGTGAAGTCTGATTCATGAATCACTGCAGGAATACCGCGCATTCTCGCTGCAATGAGAACAGGGACCGAGACGAAACCGCCTTTTGAAAAAATGACTGCTGGCTTCTTTTGACCAATGATCCGGTGCGCTTGCATTGTGCCTTTTAACACTTTAAACGGATCTTTAAAGTTTTCTTTGGAGAAATAGCGGCGTAATTTCCCTGTTGAAATCGGATGATATGTCACTTGATCGATCGATGAAATTAATTCCCTTTCAATTCCCGCTTTCGAACCGATATAGTCGACAGTCCATCCATCTTTAATAAACTCTGGAATGATGGCAACATTGACCATCACGTGTCCCGCCGTGCCACCACCTGTAAAAATAATTCGCTTCTCCATGTTACTGACCGTCCTCTCTATACTTCCATCTCTTCTTGATTATACTTATTCTCAAACTGCATTCGCAAGTACGAATACGAAAAAATGCGCGCCATACTGAAAAACATTCTCGAATTTATAAAAATATCAGCCCATCTTTTCTTTGGTTTTGGAAAAAAATGGGCCGATCTATAAAATAACGCATATATTCTTTTTCGAGGCTAACAGCTTCTGTTTGACCCATATCCTACCACATACGCAACAATTTAATCCCCATTATAGAGAAAGTTTTTTTATCAGCTTTTGAACCCACATGATGAAAAAGGCAAGACAGAAAACAACAGCAAATGCCGTCACTAAAGAAAGCCATATATAACTTGTAAGACCATACAATAAATAACCGATTCCAGCCGCAAACGCACTGATAAATGCATACGGCAACTGTGTGATCACGTGATCCATATGATTCGCACCAGCTCCTGTGGACGACAAGATCGAAGTATCAGATATTGGAGAACAATGATCACCAAAGACTGAACCAGCCAACACTGCCGCCATTGCTGGTAAAATGAGTTCAACATCATAAACCAAAGCCACTTGTGCAGCAATCGGCAACATAATGCCAAAGGTGCCCCAAGATGTTCCCGTCGATAATGCCATAAAGCCAGCAACCACAAATAATAAAAGCGTTAAGAAATCGACATTAAAAGAAATGGTTTCAAACCACGATGCTAAAAAGCCACCTGTATCAATATCTTCAATAATTGAGCCAATCATCCACGCTAAAATTAAAATATAGATCGCAGGAATCATGGAAAAAACACCATCTTTTACCACTTTATAGAGTGACAACTTGGGACCTGATAATAGAAGATACAATATGACGGCTGAAATGACAGATAATAAACCACCGATAAACAGTGATGGATTAACCATCGTATTCTCAAACATCGTTAAAACCGTCGCTTGTCCATCCGTTTGATAATATCCGGTGATTAACATCGCTGAAACGGTAGATACGACTAACACAATAATCGGAAACAATAAATGAAAAATTGTCCCGTTTTGATTGACCAGCGCATGTATTTTTGTATCTTTTGTCATTGTTGATTTCGACGGATCGACTAACTCACCCTTGACTTGCGCACGCTCTTCGTGTTTTTTAATCGGACCGATGTCGATATGAAAGATCGCAACGATAAACACTAAAAACATAGCGGCAAAAGCATACATATTTAGCGGAACCATACGAACAAATGCTTCTAATGGTTGATAAGCAGTCACTTCATTCGCAACAAAAATCGATCCCAGCATACCGATAATGTAAGCACCCCAACTCGAAATCGGTGTAATCACCGTAATCGGCGCAGATGTCGAATCAATAAAATATGCAAGTTTCGCTCGTGAGATACGATGTCGATCAGTGATTGGACGCGAGACTTGTCCGACCGCCAAGCTGTTAAAATAATCATCAATAAAAATCAAAATGCCGAAAAAAGCTGGCATAAGTTGCGCGCCTTGCTTAGTTTTCACCTTTTGAATTGCCCAATCTCCAAACGACTTACTGCCGCCAGAAGCTGTCATGAGCATGGTCAGAATGCCTAAAAGCAATAAAAATAGTAATAAATAAATGCTATTCATATTGACGCCATCACTTGTATAGAAAATATCGCGAAATACGATCCATATTTGCTGCAAACTTGCGAATAGATTAAAATCATGAATCAGAAATGCACCAACAACAATACCTGTACCCAGTGATAGTAAAATGTTTCTTGTCAATAAAACAAGAATGAGCATGATCACCGCAGGTATTAATGAATATATCGTTCCTTCCATTTGATTCCCTCCATAACAATATCCTTTCCCATCAACACAGAAAAAAACAGTAATAGAGCAACGTCCATTACTGTTTTTGGACACAACGAATTAGTTTATCAATTTTTCGTGTGTCTGTCACCGATTTTTTTATATTTTGTATTTACATATTCATCCTTAGCGCAAGTTCATGACAATCAAACGTTCTTCTGTCATTTCTTCAATGGAATATTTCGGTCCTTCTTTTCCATTCCCGCTATCTTTCACACCGCCATATGGCATTAAATCAACGCGATATTGCGAGCCATCATTAATCATAAAGCCACCTACTTCAACGCGCTTTGCTGCATAATAAGCTGTATCTATATTTTGTGTAAAAATGCCACCTTGCAGACCATAGACCGATTGATTCACTTCTTCGATACACGAATCGAGATCAGTATACGCAATCACACTAACGACGGGAGCGAAAATTTCCTCACAGACAACGCGCATTTCTGGTTTTACATCCGTTAGAATGGTCGGTTCAAGTAAGGCGCCTTCTCTTTTTCCACCTAACACCACTTTCGCACCCTTATCGACTGCTTCGTGAATCCACGTTTCAGCACGCTCTGCCTCACTTACAGAGATCATTGGCCCCACATCCGTTGTGGCATCTGTCGGATCACCTACAAGTAATTGCTTAATTTGTTCTGAAAATGTCTCAAGGAAACGCTCTTGAATTGATTCATGGACATACACCCGCTGTACCGAGATACAGACTTGACCCGCGAAGGCAAAGCTCTGACCTGCCAATGTTTTGGCTGCGTGATCGATGTCTGCTTCTTTATCAACGATCACAGGCGAATTGTTACCTAATTCTAAAATCAAACGGTTAAGACCTGTGTTTTGTTTTAATTGTAACCCAACCTCTGCACTTCCGGTAAATGTATATAAGTCAATTCGTTCGTCATCCATCATTTGCTGGCCAACAACGGAACCAGAGCCAACCACTACTTGAAGCAAGCCTTTCGGAAGTCCTGCTTCTTCTAACAGTTTGGCGAGTTTCAACGAGGCAAGCGGTGTTTTACTCGCCGGTTTCAAGACGACAGCATTTCCGGCAGCAAGTGCTGGTGCTACTTTGTGGGCAACCAAGTTTAATGGAAAATTAAACGGGCTAATCGCCCCAACGACCCCAACAGGCACTTTGATGGTAAACGCCATGCGATGTTCAGATCCTGGCGCAGCTTCCACAGGAACACCTTCTCCATGAATACGTTTAGCCTCTTCTGCTGCTAATAAAAAAGTCTCCGCCGAACGGTCAATTTCCGTTCTGGCTTGCTTTAAAGGTTTTCCTGCTTCTTTTGTAATCGTATATGCAAGCTCTTCTTTGTTGTTTTTCATTAATGTAGACACATTTCGTAATATTTCAAACCGCTGATACGGTGATAATTGGTTTTTACGGTAGGCTTTCGTCGCACTCGAAATTGCCTCATCAACATGTTCACGACTGGCTTTTGCTACTGTGGCATAGGTTGTCTGCGAATATTTATCGAGTACGTCGATCGTTTCTTCCGTTTCGACCCAACCACCATTTATGTATAATGCATAACGTTCCATGGCAAAAACCCCTTTCTTATGGAAAATTGCTACTGTTAGTATTCCACTTAGGCGATTGCTTCAAACACGTGAAAGTTGATCAAGTAACTGCGCTGGATGCTCCGTGATCACAGCTAAATCACGATTCGCTTGTTGCATAAACCCTTCGCTCACCATATGATCTAACAAATGTGACATCGGGTCATAATAATGATGCAAATTCAACAAACCAATCGGCTTTTGATGGATACCAATTTGAGCCCAAGTGAACATTTCAAAAAATTCTTCCATTGTTCCTGGGCCACCTGGCATTGCGATAAAACCGTCAGCGAGTTCTGCCATTTTTGCCTTTCGTTCATGCATGGAATCTACTGTATACAGCGTCGTGAGCTGTTGATGAGCGATTTCTTTGTCACCTAATACAGTGGGAATCACACCAATAGCTTCTCCCCCTTCTTTTAGAACGGTGTCAGCGATCACGCCCATAAGGCCTACACTCGCACCACCATACACTAATGTAATCCCTCTTCTGGCAATTTCTTTTCCTAAATCAATCGCTCCCTGTCGATATTCTTCTGAAGCGCCAATGCTTGAACCACAATAAACCGCAATACTTTTCACGATCGTCATCCTCCCTCTATGTAAAAAGTGGTTGGGACAAAAGAGTAATTAGAAAGGAAAAATCCGAACATTAAAATTTAAGTTCACATACCGCTTAGGCAAAACACTTCGCGTTCCGCGGGCACGGCTTCAGCTAACTGTGTGAAGATGGTCTCTTCACACAGTGGATCTTCAGCTCGTGCGTTCCCGCAGGAGTCTCCGTATTTTGCCTACGCTTAACGTAAAATTGTTCGGATTCTCGCTCTTTCTATTTAGTTTTGTCCCATTCCCGTCTTGATCTATAAGAATAGTCCGGCGATGGTTGCTGAAAGAATCGAAGCCAATGTCGCTCCAATTAATAGTTTCATTCCGAATCTCGAAACTTTTGCTCCCTTTTCGGCGCTAATTCCCTGAACGGTACCAGCAATAATTCCAATCGAAGCAAAGTTCGCAAAGCTAGTTAAAAAGACCGATACAATGCCGACGGTTTTTTCGGACAATTCACCCATGACTGCTTGTAATTCACCCATGGCTACAAACTCATTGGTAATAATTTTTGTTCCCATAATACCACCAGCTTGTACCACTTCACTAGGTGAAATCCCCATTAAAATACCAATCGGCGCTAAAATGTAACCTAAAATTTGTTGTAACGTCACACCTGCAAAAACGGATTGAATGATAAAGTTAACCAGTCTAACGAAGCGGTAAAAGCAATCAGCATGGCAGCCACAATCAATGCGATTTTACCACCATCTAGAGCACCATTGCCCATCGCTTCGAAAAAGCTGTTAGCATCAGATACCTCGTTAATATCAACTTCATCATCTTTGTCATCAATTTTCACAGGTGCAATAATTGATGACAAAATCAGCGCACTAAACATATTTAACGGTAAAGCAACTAACACATACTGGGATGGTAGCATTTGTAAATAGGACCCGACGATCGAAGCCGAAACAGATCCCATAGCAGAAGCACTAACGATATACAAACGGTTGTCATTCAAATGATGAAACTGTGATTTAACCGCGATAATGGCTTCCGATTGACCGAAAAACATACTGTTGACCGCATTAAACGATTCAACTTTTGGTAAACCCGTAATCTTTGAAATCAAGCCACCAATATACTTGATAATTACTGGTAAGATTTTGAGATAGGTGAGTACAGACAGAATTGTTGCAAAGAACACAATGATTAATAAAACATTAAAGAAGAAAACACTGGCCCCTTCATTAATGGCAATACCACCAACAACGAAATTCACGCCTTCCTTTCCAATTTCAATTAATTTACTGAAACCAGCAGAAATCCCGTTAATAATAGTTTCTCCAATGGTGGTCATAAACATAAACCACGTAATAATCACTTGTGCAATCAGCATAACAATAATGCCTCGGTAATTAATATTTTGCCGATCATTTGACATAGCATAAGCAATAGCTAGTACAACAAGAATCGCGATGAGTCCAAGTATAATTCCCAATTTATTTTGCCTCCTCACAAAGGATAGATTCAGCATCATTTTACCAAAAAATCATCGAAATTTCTCTATTTTTATGATCTTGAATAGAAATGATTCGATTGAACTATATGTATTCCCTTAAAAGAAAAACACTTGGGTGCGTACTACCCAAGTGTTTGGTTATCCTTCCACTTTTTTTGAAAAAAATGCTTCATTGCATAATAGACATCTTCTTTATTTCGCAACACATAATGTTTAAATCGAGGATGATCGATTGTTTTAAAGGCTTGCATCAATGTCGAAAACCGGTTATACTGATTAACTTCACCATAACCGAACATACTGGAGTGCTCTAACAATTGATGAACCGCCTCCATCGATCGCCGATTGTCTGAGGTTAAATTATCACCATCTGATATGTGAAAAGGGTAAATATTATATCGACTTGGCGGATACTTTTTGTCAATTAAATCCAACGCCTTACGATAAGCGGAAGAACAAATCGTTCCACCACTTTCCCCTTTCGTAAAAAAGGATTCTTCATCTACTGTTTTGGCTTCCGTGTGATGGGCAATAAATTCTACTTCGACCGTTTCATATTTTTTTCGTAAGAAGCGAACCATCCAGAAATAAAAACTTCGGGCCACATATTTCTCAAATTGTCCCATCGATCCACTCGTATCCATCATCGCTAACACGACCGCTTTTGAATCAGGTTTTTCAATATGATCCCACGTTTTAAAACGTAAATCATCTGGATAGATCGGCGTAAATGATGGTTCACCTTCTAAAGCGTTACGACGAAAAGAGGCCAACATGGTTCGTTTTTTATCAATATTGCCGATAAGACCTTTTTTGCGAATATCGCGGAATTCAATATCTGTCACAGTCAACGAATCTTTTTCTTTTTGTTGTAAATTCGGAAGAGATAATTCTGAAAAAAACGCTTCCTCTAGCGTTTCAAAGTCAACTTCTGCTTCATAATAATCTTTTCCAGGTTTGTCGCCTGCTTTCTCACCTTGTTCACTCTTCTTAGCATTGGGATCCTTGGCTACTACATCACCGACTTGGCTATCTCCATCCCCTTGACCTACGTGCTTATTTTTTGACTGGCTATAACGAATTTTGTATTCATCAAGTGAACGAATAGGAATACGCACGATGTCTTTTCCCTTAGACATAATAATATTTTCTTCACTAACGACGTCTGGTAAACGCTTTTTGAGCACTTCTTTGATTTTGTCTTGGTGCCTTTTCTGATCATCAAACCCTTTTCGATGGAGGGACCAATCTTCTTCTGCAATGACAAAATTATAATCCTTCATCCCATCCCCTCCTTCGCTTGTATTATTCTATTCTATGCAATCAAACGAAGAATGATTAAATAATCGCCTCCTTTTTCACTGAAAAATTTGTAAGGGCCGTGCATTTTACAAGCATGTTGACGATAACTAGGGAAAATTTCAATAAGAACGAGATCGATTTTCGGATGATTCGCTTATTACTGGGAAATCTCCTGCTCGGCCTGCATAGATTTTCGGGTAAATCGCTTATTACTGGGAAATCTCCTGCTCGGCCTGAGTCAAGTCCTTAATCTTGTGTAAAATACAGATACAAGCTTTCAACCATTTAGGTTAGTTAGAATTTGGTATGGTAGGAAGGG
>NZ_APML01000052.1 GCF_000359605.1 Gracilibacillus halophilus YIM-C55.5 | reverse complement strand
CTACCATATTAAGTTTTCCCGGTCATTGGCGATTCAACGAAAAATCTCGCGAAATAGTATCCCGTTTTTCCACTCGTCAAACAGCAGCCTACATTTTCTCTGGTGCGTGGACGCCGATTAAGTCCATGCCGTTTGCTAATGTTATACGCACAGCATCCATTAGTGCAAGTTTTGCTTTTGTCGTATCAACATCCTCCAAGTCAATCACTTTTTCGGCATTATAAAAGCTGTGTAATGCAGAAGCTAAGTCAAACACATATTGCGTCACGCGATGAGGCGTACGATTGATGGCAGCATCTGCGACGACTTGTGTGAATTCACCTAGTTTCTTCAATAACTCTTCCCCTTTTTCCGATTGAATCAATGACGCGTCATAATCGTTGATCGTGATTCCTTTTTCTTCAGCTTGCGTCAACATCGTACAAATGCGCGCGTGAGCATACTGCACATAATAGACAGGGTTATCATTGGACTCAGATTTAGCCAAATCCATGTCAAAATCTAAATGAGAATCCGCTGAACGCATGACGAAGAAATAACGCATTGCGTCTGTGCCGACTTCGTCCATCAGCTCACGCAAAGTAACAGCTTTTCCTGTTCGTTTGCTCATCTTCACTTTCTCACCATTTTCAAACAGATTCACCATTTGAATAATGTCGACCTCTAACGTATCTGCATCATAACCAAGCGCTTGAATTGCTGCTTTCATCCGCGGGATATAGCCATGATGATCGGCACCCCAAATATTAATCAATGTATCAAACCCGCGATCAAGTTTATTTTTATGATACGCAATATCTGGTGATAAGTACGTATAAGAATGATCTTGTTTAATTAAGACACGATCTTTATCGTCACCGAACGCAGTGGTGCGGAACCAAGTCGCACCCTCTTGTTCATAGACATACCCTTTGTCGCGTAGTAATTCAATCGCTGGTTCAATTTTATTCTCTGTATATAATGACGTTTCTGAAAACCAGTGATCGAAGGATACGCGAAAAGCTTCTAAATCTTTTGCTAATTTACTCAATTCATATTTCAATCCGTAGTCGCGGAAAAATTGTTGTCGTTCATCTGCTGGTTGATTGATCCATTTTTGGCCATATTCATCCGCTATGGCTTGGCCAATTTCGATAATATCCTCTCCATGATAACCGTCTTCAGGCATCGCAACGTCTTGACCAAGCGCTTCTAGGTAACGTGCTTCAACGGACGAAGCTAATTGGTTCACCTGGTTACCTGCATCATTAATGTAATACTCACGTGATACGTTGAAACCGGCTTTGTCTAAAATATTGCACAACGCATCACCGACGGACGCTCCTCTAGCGTGTCCTAAATGTAAATCACCTGTTGGATTCGCCGACACAAATTCGACTTGTACTTTCTTACCTTGACCTGTGTTCGATGTCCCGTATTGCTTTCCTTCTTGTAAAATCGTCGGAATTAATTTCGTTAAATATTGGTTATCCATAAAAAAGTTAATAAACCCAGGACCCGCAATCTCAATTTGTCGAATCGATGCTTGTGACTGATCGATTTGTTCGACGATATCTTCAGCAATTTGGCGCGGGGCTTTCTTAGCAACACGGGCCAGTTGCATCGCGATATTCGTGGCATAATCACCGTGGGCTTTTTCTTTTGGTTGCTCTAAAATAATTTCTGGTAATTGTTCAGCTGTTGCTACATTTGCTGCAAGTACGGACCGCTTAATTTCGGCTTTTAGTTGATCTTGCATATCTTGCATCACATTCATGCGATTCCCTCCATTTTTTTCATCCGGTGTCTACTATTTTTCCATCTCTATGATTAACTGGTGCGCGCGCGGTGGTTGTCCATTTAAACTGGTCGTATACTGGATATACAGTTCACCTTTCGTTTCTTCTGTTGGCGGTTGATAACGAATTTGATCGGTGTACGTTTCCATATGTAATGATCCGAACTGATGACGGTACATATTTTCGGTCTTTTGTTGTGTTCTGAATTTCTGGTGCATAGATACTGCACCTGAGCGTTTAACACTAATTGATTCTGGCTGAATGGTGATGAATGAATCAATCGGTTCATTATTTTCATTCGTTTCTTGGAACGTCAAAATCGTTGTCTGCCCATTTTCCATTAAATGGCCCTTTTCTTCAACCACTGTCACATCTCGATCGAATTCATCTTGTATCTCTGTTGTCATCTTCAATTGAATAGGCGTTTTCTTTGCCATGTCATCCTTCCTTTTAACTATCAAGTTGATTTAATGCTTGTAATGGCAACATTGCATAAAAGTAATCATCCCGCTCTTCAATAAAACGTCGATATGACTTTCGTAACAATTGCTTATCTCTTGTTGCTTTCCCTAAATAATATTGCTGAAATGGTGTGAATTTGTCAAACGCTTCTAAGATTTGCACACACATTTCAAAGTCCCCGTTGGCTAATGCAAGGTGGGCTTTTTCTGCTTGATCTTCTGTTGTAATTCCTTTTGTTTTGGCATGATGCGCTGATAAAAAAGGGATTGTATAATTGCGTAATCCGTAGATCGCGCGCTCACTATCAATTTCAGTCGCAATGTCTAACGCAGCTTGTGCATGATGCATCGCCTGCTCATAGCTTTCAAAAAGATAGCCTTGTGCTAATATATTGTGAATATCAACGACTTTGCGCAAATTATACGTTTTCCGCAATAATTGGTAGCCATATTTTCTAGACAAGAGCATTTCATTTCGCTTCCAATGATAAATAAACAGTGTCTCATCTAGGCGTGTTTCTAGTAATTGAGATAGTAACGGATCATTGACAAACTGCAAATGATCTTTCACTCGTTCATTAAATGTACCGATTTTGCCATATTGATGCAAGTCAAAATAACAATAAATATGAAGCAACGCATGTAACACTTGTAATGGATGATCGTTATCAGGATGTCCATCCGACCCAATGCATCTAAGAAACGAATGGGCTTGTCTCGCTTTCGTTCTTTCTTAGGACGCATCCTACGCTCATACAACATTTGATAAAACATCGCCCAGCGCTGATTACGTAAGCGATTGGACTGTTTATTTTTCTCAATCATATCATGTACGTCTTGTAAATAGCCATTGAGATACAAATATTCCATCGCAATGAGTTGATTGTCTTCATTTCGGCAAGCAATACAAGCTTGACGCATATCAGCTACACTGTGTAGGTGATCTCCGAGTTGTTGTGCTAACACATAAAGCGGTAATTCCTCGTCAGCTTGCAAAAATTGCTTCACCAATACATTGTTTGTTCGAATATGCTTCACCATGTTACAACCCCTATTTATCCTGATCGATTATCAGATATTTTACCACAATTCATGACTTGTTTACATATGATGTGAGAATCAACGTGCATTTTTTGCTGGTTCGGTTCAAGTTGCTGTGTGTGATGTTTAAACTGTTTCCCTTTTTCCCATACTGATGAGTAAGTACGGGGAAAGGGGGGATTTCATGATGTCACGAAGGCGGCGACGTAGAAAAAAACATCGACTGATAAAATTTTTTATATTTATCTCATTCATGTTGGCATCTTTTATGGGTGTGATCCTTTTGGCTAGTTATCTATTAGGTCCTCCTGAGCTTGCTCGTGACCAGAACACGATTTACTATAGTGAAGACCAAGAAGTGATTGGCGAGGAGCACGGGCTCGAACAGCGTTACTGGGTATCATTAGACAACATTGATCAAACATTAATTGATGCGACCATTTGGACAGAAGATCAACATTTCTATGACCACTTCGGTTTTGATTTCAAACGTCTACTAGGCGCCATATGGACCGATATAAAAACAATGTCGCTAAAAGAAGGAGCAAGCACGATCACCCAACAATATGCACGGAATTTATACTTAACTCACGAGAAAACATGGAAACGGAAATTGTATGAAGCTTTTTATACGATTCGGCTTGAGATGTTTTATGATAAAGACAAGTTGTTAGAAGGGTACTTGAATACCATCTATTATGGCCATGGCGCTTATGGCATCGAAGCAGCCAGCCGGTATTACTTTGACAAATCTGCCGATGAATTAACGTTGGAAGAAGCTGCATTGTTAGCTGGCATCCCTAAAGGGCCATCGATTTACTCACCCTTTCATAACTATGATCGCGCGAAAGAACGACAGGAACAGATTTTAGCGAATTTACACGAACATGATGTGATTGACAAAGCGACTTATTCGAAAGCCGTCGATGCCCCACTTCCTTTATCAGAAGATCGCAGTTTACTAACACAAACAATCGCGCCTTATTTTCAAGATGTAGTCGTTGAAGAATTACAAGACATTTTAGATGTTGATATTGAAGACATTCGATCGGGTGGTTATCAAGTTTATACCACATTGAATACCGAACAGCAAACTTCTCTCCAACAAGCAACGAAAGAAGTAATAGGAGATAATGACATCCAAATCGGATCGATGGCGATGAATCCAAATAGCGGTGCAGTCACAGCATTAGTCGGTGGGACAAATTATCAGGAAAGTAATTTCAATCGCGTCGTACAAGCAAAACGAATGCCTGGTTCTAGTTTTAAACCTTTTCTTTATTATACCGCATTAGAAAACGGGATGACACCTGCGACGACTTTGATGAGTAAGCCAACCACATTTGCTCTTCGTGATGGGAAAAGCTATCAACCAAGCAATTATAACGGTTATTATGCCGATCGCCCGATCACGATGGCACAAGCGCTAGCCTTATCTGACAACATCTATGCGGTGAAAACCAATTTATTTGTCACACCAGAAAAAGTTGTAGAAACGGCAACCGATAAGTTTGGTATAGATAGTGAATTAGATCCTGTTGCTTCACTTGCCTTAGGAACAGAAGTGGTGACGGTGAAAGAAATGGTGAACGCATACAGCCGGATCGCTAACGGTGGAAAAGCGACGGATGCCTTTACGATTCATAAAGTGACGGATACACACGGAAATGTCTTATATGATCGCGAGGAAGAGGAAGAAGAACAGGATCAATGGTCATGGTTCTCTGAAGATGATTCAGAAGAATTCGTGTTACAGCCACAAACAACGTATATTTTAACCGATTTAATGAAAGGGATATTTCGTGAAGAGTTAAATGGGTATATGCCTGTGACAGGTGCATCCGTTTCAAATCAAATTAGTAGAGATTACGCTGCAAAGTCTGGTACCACAGATGGGGATCAATGGATGATCGGATTTAGTCCTTCCCTTACAGCTGGTGTATGGGTCGGATATGATGATAACCGTGAGATTACGAATGTCGAAGAAAAAGGGTATGCTAAAGAAATTTGGGTCCGTTTTATGGAAAAAGCACATGAAAGTTTACCTGAAGAGAACTATAAGCGACCAGAAGACTTGATAAAAGTAGCGATTGATTTAGAAACAGGAAAACGGGCTGCCGAAGGGTGTAACCATACGTATGACATGTTTTTTGTAGAAGGAACAGAGCCAACTACGTCATGTAAGGATGCTTTGGAAGAAAACGAACTTGGACATCCGGAAGAAATTGAACAGATCACACCTGATGATGATTTGATTGATCGTTGGTGGCAATGGTTAATAACAGGGAATATATTTGTGATGTGAGTCGTTTGTATGTGGATTTCTGGTGTGAGGGTGTGGATTCTGGCGTGACAGTTTGTTTTGAAAAAGGTCGAGCGCATTTGCTCGACCTTTTTCTTGTCCTAGTAACTGAGAGTCACCATGTAACTTCTATTCTATAAAGAAGTAGACATGAGGACAAGTGAATGATGGCTTGTTCACAAAATGTTCATTGTTTTGGTAACGCCTGTTTTAATTCTTCAGCAGAATTTTCCCACATCTCTGCATCAAAATCACGTAAAAAGTCACCTAATAATTGTTTTGATCTTTCATCCATATGATCAACAATGACATGCCCTTTCATCGATTTATCCATATGATTCACGTGTTCTGGCATCGATTTATAAGCACGTTTTATCGATCGATCCACTCGAACTTCACACCCTGTTACGCCATGGTAATAAGCACCGGTGTCTTCACGTTCCACAGTGACCCAAACGATCCAATATAATTTCCCGTTTGGCACTTCTTCTTTATTCGGTAAAAATTTCACGCGACGCTCTACCTCACTCCGCGCATGCATGGCTCCCATATCAACGAAAGCTCGATCCTCATTTGGATCAATAATAACAGGAGAAATATTTTCTAAACTAATGGATCCGACACCGTACCCACCATGACCATCAGTTGAATCGTCCTTCATAATGGTAAATTGATTGGACTTCTTTTTCTTTTCTTCACTCATCGAAAAAGCCCTCCTATTTGGATTAATCTTGATTCATTGTAGCATATGACTAACGGTGATTTCATTCCCTATGTCTTTATGCCAGAGAATAAACTGTATGATTTATCCAATATTCTGTGTTATGATACGTGAAAAGAAGGAGGGCGCAAACCGATGTATGAGAGTTTTAATATCATTACGATTTTGTTTTCGATCATCTTTGGCATTATCATGTTAAGTATCTTCTTTTTTATCATTCGACGAATATTTCGCGTGCATGAAACGAAAACTCAACTTGAACGAATCGAACATAAACTCGATCAAATCATAACCGAAAAAGAGAAGGACGATCTTCATCGTCATAAGAAATAACGGATGCGTATCGCCCTTCCTAGATGTTTAATGTTTGAGTTTGTCTATAAATTGCCACGCTTCGTTTATATCGTCATCGGTGTAATTTGATTTTTTCTTCACTTCTTGCACTTTTGCTTCAATTTCTTCTTTTGGTAAATGATCAAAGTATAACATCGTTGACACTAATTCAAGAAAGCGAGAACTTTCCCCTTTCATTTCTGTCACTAAAGCGTCCACCGCTGGCAATTCAACCGGTGAATGTTCAATAAACTCTTCGCCTTGATCGGTCACATCGTAACGGTATTGATGATAATGACTTTTCTCTTCTCTGATTTCGGAGATAAAACCTAAATTCGTTAATTCCTCGATTCGTAGCGACAGTTCCTCTGAATACGGCCCGTAAAAATAGAAAGTGTACTTTTCCTCAAACGGTAGCCCGCATTTTTTTAATATATAAATGATTTTTTGTAGTTTCTTTCTACCAACAATCCCACCAGATGAAGCAATCACTTTGATGAGTTTTGCGTGATTATCTAACAATGATAACACCCCATTTTTCTATTGATTCGCGCGTTGTAATAAATCAAGAATTCTCTGTTTTTCTGGACGCTCGTCCGATAATTGTTTAATTTGATCGTATGGATAATACAATTTATGATCCGTTCGTTTCTTCC
>NZ_APML01000051.1 GCF_000359605.1 Gracilibacillus halophilus YIM-C55.5 | reverse complement strand
GCTCGCCAAAGAAGGTAAGAGCCCTGTCGTTGAAATGGCGTTTCCTCCGGAGTGTATCCTGAGTACGATGGAACACGAGAAATTCCGTCGGAATCCGGGAGGACCATCTCCCAAGGCTAAATACTCCCTAGTGACCGATAGTGAACCAGTACCGTGAGGGAAAGGTGAAAAGCACCCCGGGAGGGGAGTGAAAGAGAACCTGAAACCGTGCGCCTACAAGTAGTCGGAGCCCTTTATAGGGGTGACGGCGTACCTTTTGTAGAATGGACCGGCGAGTTACGATCTACTGCAAGGTTAAACTGTCAAAAGTGAAGCCGCAGCGAAAGCGAGTCTGAAGAGGGCGAATGAGTAGTGGGTCGTAGACCCGAAACCGTGTGATCTACCCATGTCCAGGGTGAAGGTCAGGTAACACTGACTGGAGGCCCGAACCCACGTACGTTGAAAAGTGCGGGGATGAGGTGTGGGTAGGGGTGAAATGCCAATCGAACACGGAGATAGCTGGTTCTCTCCGAAATAGCTTTAGGGCTAGCCTCAAGGCAGAAGTACTGGAGGTAGAGCACTGATTGGACGAGGGGCCCTCATCGGGTTACCGAATTCAGTCAAACTCCGAATGCCAGCGACTTCAACTTGGGAGTCAGACGATGGGTGATAAGGTTCATCGTCGAAAGGGAAACAGCCCAGACCGTCAGCTAAGGTCCCCAAGTATACGTTAAGTGGAAAAGGATGTGGCGTTGCTTAGACAACCAGGATGTTGGCTTAGAAGCAGCCATCATTTAAAGAGTGCGTAATAGCTCACTGGTCGAGTGACGCTGCGCCGAAAATATACCGGGGCTAAACGTATCACCGAAGCTACGGATTGTTCTAGAGAACAATGGTAGGAGAGCGTTCGAAGGGCTGCGAAGTCAGACCGTGAGGACTGGTGGAGCGCTTCGAAGTGAGAATGCCGGTATGAGTAGCGAGAAAGAAGTGAGAATCTTCTTCACCGCAAGCCTAAGGTTTCCTGAGGAAGGCTCGTCCGCTCAGGGTTAGTCGGGACCTAAGCCGAGGCCGAAAGGCGTAGGCGATGGATAACAGGTGGAGATTCCTGTACCACCCACTTCCGTTCGAGTGATGGGGGAACGCAGAAGGATATGGAAAGCGCACCGCTGGATGTGTGCGTCTAAGCAGTAAGTGCGTCAGATAGGTAAATCCGTCTGGCAAGCGCAAGCTGTGACAGGGAGGGAAATATCAGTACCGAAGTTCCGGAATTCACACTGCCTAGAAAAGCCTCTAGCGAGGAAGATGGGTGCCCGTACCGCAAACCGACACAGGTAGGCGAGGAGAGTATCCTAAGGTGATCGGGAGAACTCTTGTTAAGGAACTCGGCAAAATGACCCCGTAACTTCGGGAGAAGGGGTGCTTCTCGTGTCGAGAAGCCGCAGTGAAAAGGCCCAAGCGACTGTTTATCAAAAACACAGGTCTCTGCGAAGCCGTAAGGCGAAGTATAGGGGCTGACACCTGCCCGGTGCTGGAAGGTTAAGGGGATGCGTTAGCATTATGCGAAGCGTTGAACCGAAGCCCCAGTAAACGGCGGCCGTAACTATAACGGTCCTAAGGTAGCGAAATTCCTTGTCGGGTAAGTTCCGACCCGCACGAAAGGTGCAACGACTTGGGCACTGTCTCAACAAGAGACCCGGTGAAATTATACTATGCGTGAAAATGCGCATTACCCGCGACAGGACGGAAAGACCCCGTGGAGCTTTACTGTAGCCTGACATGGAATGTTGGTACAGCTTGTACAGGATAGGTGGGAGCCGTCGATACGTGAGCGCTAGCTTACGTGGAGGCGCCGGTGGGATACCACCCTGGCTGTATGGACATTCTAACCCAGAACCGTGATCCGGTTCGGAGACAGTGTCAGGTAGGCAGTTTGACTGGGGCGGTCGCCTCCCAAAGGGTAACGGAGGCGCCCAAAGGTTCCCTCAGAATGGTTGGAAATCATTCGTAGCGTGCAAAGGCAGAAGGGAGCTTGACTGCGAGACTTACAAGTCGAGCAGGGACGAAAGTCGGGCTTAGTGATCCGGCGGTTCCGCATGGAAGGGCCGTCGCTCAACGGATAAAAGCTACCCCGGGGATAACAGGCTTATCTCCCCCAAGAGTCCACATCGACGGGGAGGTTTGGCACCTCGATGTCGGCTCATCGCATCCTGGGGCTGTAGTCGGTCCCAAGGGTTGGGCTGTTCGCCCATT
Source organism: Gracilibacillus halophilus YIM-C55.5 (assembly GCF_000359605.1). GTDB lineage: Bacteria > Bacillota > Bacilli > Bacillales > Amphibacillaceae > Gracilibacillus > Gracilibacillus halophilus. The sequence goes on along the minus strand of NZ_APML01000051.1, from coordinate 353 downwards.
AAAGCGGTACGCGAGCTGGGTTCAGAACGTCGTGAGACAGTTCGGTCCCTATCCGTCGTGGGCGCAGGAAGTTTGAGAGGAGCTGTCCTTAGTACGAGAGGACCGGGATGGACACACCGCTGGTGCACCAGTTGTTCCGCCAGGAGCACGGCTGGGTAGCTACGTGTGGTCGGGATAAGTGCTGAAAGCATCTAAGCATGAAGCCCCCCTCAAGATGAGACTTCCCATCACGTCAAGTGAGTAAGATCCCTCAAAGACGATGAGGTAGATAGGTTCGAGGTGGAAGCATGGTGACATGTGGAGCTGACGAATACTAATCGATCGAGGACTTAACTATATCTATGAGATGTGTG
>NZ_APML01000050.1 GCF_000359605.1 Gracilibacillus halophilus YIM-C55.5 | reverse complement strand
GCTATACCTTCTTGCCAATCTTTCCGTAATTGAGTCGTTTCATATACTAAAAGATGATCGAATTGCATGGCTCTTGTTTCCACTTTCATGTTCATTCACTTCCTTCACCAATTTAAGATTATTCAGGAATCCGTTTCCCAATCTGTTATAATATTTCCTTCTTCATGACGAACTGGCTTCAAACGACCATTTTGTTCAAAATTAAAACTATCAAAGCGATGCTTGCAATATGAGATCATTAACTGTTCAGGTAGAACAAATAACATTGTATAAAATATGACAATGAACAGTGTCGATATCATAATTGTATCGATCCCCATCAAGTCAAAGTTTCTTACTAAATACTGAATACTAAATGTCACCCCAATACCAATCGGAATCACAACTGGCAGTAAGGATTTACGTTCCATCTTACCTCTTAGCCTGTCTTTTTTCGTTCCTTTGCGATACTTTCCTTGATGTAACAAAATGATAAAACGAATGCATGTTATCATAAACACCAATAGTCCAATGATTAATGTTATATACGTAAATCTCATTAAAGACACTGGATCATCTGAAACCTCTGCGCTGATTACCATCAGTACAAGTATATAGGAAGAGGCACCAAATAGATTTTGAGAAACGAATGTATTCAGTACATATTGAACCTTTTGTGATCTCATATAAACGGCAGGAACAGCATACAACAGTGAAAGAATCGCCAAAATACAAGATATGACTAGATGCATCTCAAATACTTCATTTTTATAGGGATACGAGGAATACCCCCCTACAAAATATTCCAAATACAAAAACAAAGCTTGAAAGGGAATACAACCAATTAATACTGCATTTAACGATTGTGGTCGTTGTCTTCCTGATTCTAGTGGCTGACGTAACACTAAAAAGTCTTTTTCCTTTAAATTCTTTAACATAAGGACCTCTCCCTCAATAGTATGTATAGTAATAGATAGATATAAATTTATATCATATTGACCGTGCATCTCTTTTACTTTTCTTTCAATAAGTGCTTCTTAAAAAAACTTACTTTTCAAAATGTTAATGAGTTTTTCGCCTAATGAAACCATCCTTTTATTCGATCCATTACAGATTTATCTCCTTTCCCAAATTTCTTATTTAATACCCAATTTGCTCCTATTCCTGCTAATGCTCCAACCGCAGTACCTACACCAGGTATTGGAATTGCAGCAGTTCCTAGGGCGGTTAAACCAGCTTGAACAGCACCACCTACTGCTGTATCAACCACCGTATCCTGGGTAGCTCGTGCAACAGCCTCTTTACCTGTTAGCCCATCTTCTTTCGCATCATGATAATTGCTATAATAATTTAAACCGATGCCCGCTGCTCCCATAGATTTAGAAAAACCTTTGACAAACCCTTGATTTTTCTCATACAGTTTCAGACTATCTGTAAAGCCACTGTATGCGCCCTTTGCTGCTCCCTTTACGGTGGATGATGCAACATGTTTTACATTGACTTCTTCTCTCCAATAACGCATTTCAGGATGCATACGTAACGTTTGTTGCCCCGTTCCAGTCCACTGCGTGCGGAAAGGACCTCTTCGATCAGCTGCCTTTAAAACGGTTTGATTTGTGACAGATCGCTTATAATCTGATGCACGCCAATTTCTTCCGTTCTTCGGCAAGCGATGATTCAACTCACTTTTGGCTCGGTGATCAGGTGTAACTCCTAATTGGTCGAGTGCATCTTTATTTGCATATACACGGTAAGAAGCTTTGCCCGTACGCATATCTTTGTGCTCGACTGTACTTAGCTTCCCTTCATCGTATGCTTTTTTGATTTTATAACCTGAATAAAACGACCGAGTTTGTGCTAATGCATGAAGCCCTTTATTAATAGAAGAAGCATTCTCTTTCAATTGATCTGTTACCGCTAACGATCCATTCTCAGTTGCGTTCGCCCCATTCTTAATTAATGAGTTCATATCGTTAAGTGTCGCATCTAATTTTTCTAGCCGCCCTTTTCCAGTGGATACAAAAGTTGATAAATGATCATCCAGTCGTTGAATCGCTTTAGCCGTTTCTGCTTTATCATGAACTATATTTGAAAAATCAGGTGATGTGGCACTACTTATGTCTGAAACGCTTTGAATCGTTTGATCAGCATCAGATTGTAAACGTACCATCTTCATAAAATCTTCTTGGATGACTTCATCTTGTTCCTCTAAATAGTCGCTTTCTACAATGGCAGAATCATTTCCATCCACTTCTGTCAGAAACGTGTCAATATGAGAATCAACATTATCAATTAAGTCGACCATCAGATGTTCAAAGTTTTTTAGCATTTCAAGATGGAAATCTCTTAGACATTCTTTTGCACGATCAGCTGAATCACCCTGAAAAGATTCCATGTTCAGTATATTTTGAATTTGAGCACGTACATTTGTTAACTGGTCTATTACACGATTGACGTATGAATAAAAGTCATCCGAAAATTCCATTACTTCCGATAAATCCACTCTGTAACCCATCAACAACCCTCCTCACATTATTGATTTGGTGGTGCACATGCGATATCTGTATCCACTTGTGCACTCAGTTCTTCATCTTTTTCTCTTAATTTCTCGCCTGTATCTTCTAGTGTGACAGCATCTGCTTCCAAAACATGTTTATACTTTTCTAACAATTTTATAGCTTCGGCTGCGTTTTCTACATCTTTAGTGAATGGTTCAATGTTCGTTTTACTAAAAGATTGCGTTAATTGGTTGATCTCAATATTAGCTACAGACGATTTTAATTTTGATAGATTCGATCGAAACACGCTCATATTAATCGAAACTTCTTCAGCCATTATTATCACTCCCTTTGTTCAACTCTTATTTGCCAGTTCAATGAATGTAAAGAACTTTCTAGATGATTTAAGCTCGAAGTATAGGATGCTTTTTCTGTCTCATAGCGATTGATATCATCACGTATCGTTTCTTGGGCATCTTCTACCTTACTAATATAAGACTTCACACTATCCTCATAATGATTATAATGATCATCAAATTCATTTTCTTTTTCACCGCGCCAGCTACTTTGATCGATATTCAAGCTATTGATCGAACGCTTAACCGACTCCATATCTGAATGAGTCGAAGATATTTCATGTAAAGCCTGGCGTAAACGTTCAATTTTTTCATCTGTATTCGCAATTGAACTTCGTGTGGTTTCCATTTGGTTTAAGACAGAGCTTTTTCTCCAATGTAAATAGCTTAACGAACTCACTTCTTTCCCTCCTTATCGTGGCACTTTGATTTTTACATGATCATGATCCATTGCATAATAGCATTCATACGTATTCGGGTACGTTTCTTTTCGAATAAATGGTTGACTGAAAATATCTTGATCACCTAAACGCATACTGAATAAACCAACATTGGCCAAGTTACGAGCGACTTTCGCAGGTTGTTCAAAGCTCGTACCGATATAACCGTAATCACCACAAATTATAAAATGCACATCAACGGTTGGACCTTGTTCGAATAAAGTCGTCACATCTTCTTCCAACAACAAACTCTTTTCTACAAAATCTTTTAAATCTTTAATTAAAATCATCCACTTCACACCATTATGATCACCATTCGATCGATTCTTAATTTCATCTACTATATTACGTTTGACCCCTGCAATTCCTTCAGCATCTGAAATATATGCATTCATCTCTTCTCCAACATACGCTAAAGACTTGTCTGCTGTATCAATGATCATCGTTTGATACGGCTCTTGCAGAAGCGTCAAGCTTTGCGCTAATGCACGGGTCATTTTATCCAAGCCATCTCGCCTGTCACTGACAGCAATTAAGAACGGATCCTTCGTTGAATCAAATCCGAGTGGTGCTACGTCTTCAAAGTCAAGTCCAAGTGGCAATTGGCCTTGTTCCACCAATATTTTCGTTTTCTTCTTCTGTCTAAATGTCTCAAAATCAATCGCACCTTCTGGCATCATCGGAATTGCTTCTGGCAAGTCTCCATCCCAAAATGCTTCCATTTCTTTTGCGATCTCTTGAATTTCATCAATAACATCGAGTGCTTCCTCACCTTCAGCCGGTATAGTGGCTTGAAATAACGTCGGTTCATCGAGTTTTACAATTCCTCGCCCTGGCAATTCTTCAATTTCTAAATCAGTTTTGCCAACAATCGTACGAACTTCCACTTCGTCAATTAAGTATAGTGACAGTTGGCGTTTTATATTTGATAGAAGAGGCATTCGCATAGCATTTTGCCTTCCTGCACTAATGGCGAGATGAATACCAATACTCGCTCCTTCACGCGCGATTTGGGTAATGACTTTCTCAAACTCGTCGCCAAAATCTGCTTCTTTGACTGAATCATAATTGTCGATCGTAATAAACAAATTCGGAACGGTTTCACCGCTTGCTTTCTCGTACATCTCGATATCTGCTACACCGTATGCACTCAACTTTCGTTTGCGATCAGAGATCGTGCTCGTGAGTAACCTCATCCATTTGCCGACTTTCTCTGTTTCATCAAGTAAAATCGTATCAGCAACATGTGGTAAATTTTTTAAAGGTAATAACCCATTTGTACCAAAATCGAGTAAATAGACATGTAGATGTTCCGGATTATGCTGATAGACAAGATCGATGACAAGACTTTGTAAAAAGGTTGACTTACCATATCCTGGGCTGGAGAATACGGCAATATGTCCATCTTTTGTTACATTCAGTGAAAATGGTTCTTGAGACTGTAATTCCGGTTGATCCAACATACCAATGGTTGCTTCTAACGGTTTCTTAGGCTCATTCCAAGCTTTCTTAAAGTCCACTGGATGAACGTCACTTGCAAAGATCCGCTCAGGCAATGGTGGTAACCAAGGTCGCGGTAATGGATCAATTTGTCGTGCTTCTGTATATTCGTGAATATAATCAATCACCGCATCCAATTCAGTTGGTACACTTTCGACTTCTTCTCTTTTATCCAACCCACTTAAGTCTTCCGTTAATATGTCATATTGTCCTAAGTCATTAATCGCATAAATCGTTGTATCGATGTATTCATTTTCATCTTTATCTGGTACATAATCTGCACCACTCCATGCACTTTGGAATAATTCATAGATTTCATTGTTTCCTACTTGTAAATAGGAACGACCCGGCAATGTAATCTCTGCCGCATCAGGCGTTTTTAATACTTCATTCGAGTCACTTTCATTTTGCACTTTCAATGCCAATTTAAATTTTGAATTGGACCAAATTTGATCATTAACAACACCACTTGGCTTTTGTGTCGCTAGAATAAGATGAATCCCGAGAGAACGACCAATTCGAGCGGTGGAAACCAACTCTTGCATAAAATCTGGCTGTTCTGATTTTAATTCGGCAAATTCATCAGAAATCAAAAACAAATGAGGCATGGGTTCACTTGCTTCACCTTGTTTATATAGTTTTTGGTACTGATTAATATGGTTGACGTTATGTTCACCGAAGAGACGCTGACGTTTTTTAAGTTCTGCTTTAATCGAAGCGAGTGCCCTCATCGATTGCGTACGATCGAGGTTCGTAATCGTTCCGAGTAAGTGTGGCATATGTCGAAATAAATTCGCCATGCCGCCACCTTTATAATCAATTAACAAAAACGCAACTTCATATGGGTGAAAATTAACGGCAAGTGATAAAATGTACGATTGGATAATTTCTGATTTACCTGATCCTGTAGTCCCAGCAACTAACCCATGCGGTCCATGAGCCTTTTCATGTAAGTTAAGTTGGACAATGTCATCAATCCCTCGTAAACCGAGAGGAACAGCCATCGTTTTATATGTTTCATTTAATGACCAACGCTCACCGATACGCAATTCTTCCACTTTTTCAACACCATACATCTCTAAGAAAGTAACGCTTTCTGGAATTGAATTCTTTAAGCTTTGCAAATGATTCAGTGGTGCTAGCCCACGAGAGATATCCTCTTTTTGAAAACCAGCTGGAAAATGATCAGGGATAAACTTTCTGTTCACTAATTCTTCTTGTTCTAAAATGATATTTCCATTCTTTTTATCACGGATATCAATGACTGTCTTCACATGTTCAGGTAAAGATTGCATGACGTCTTGAACAAAGACAAGGGATACTCCTAGTTCACTTGGATCTTCATTAAAAAATTCCATAATGATATGGTCTAAAATTAATTTTTCATCTGTAATCAAAATGACATAGTGTGGTGTGAACAACGTTTTTTCATTCGAATCGGCCTTTTCTTCTAAGATATGTTTTCGTTCCTTTAAGACTTGATACATCGAATGCAATACTTGGTCACGAGAACGTTCATGATAAACAAAACCACGTACATTTAAATCTTGTAAACTAGCATGAGGTAACCAACGCATCCATGCCCAATCATCGTGTTCGTCTTCAGGAAAAATATTGATAAATTGCACGTCATGATAACTATGGAACATCGACAGTTGCATCACAAGTAATTGCAGCTGTTCCAAGACAAGTTCACGCTGCCCAATATAACCGACAGGGCCTTTTGTGAGCGATGTAACAATGGGGACATTGGTTAGGCCTTGAAATTGGTCACGTAAAGCTCTAGCAGAATCTACTAATTCATCTTCTTCTTGGGTAAATTCTTCTTCCCTGAACTCAATTTCAAAACTTGTATCTACATCGCCTAATCCAGCACGGAAATAGAGAAAGTCATGATGATACATCGTCTGTTCGTAAATACGTGCATTTACTCCTAACACTTTTTGACGGATCGTTTCAATGTCTGGATAATGATATTCTAATGCATGCCGTTGTTCTTCAGTTGCATGGTGAAGTTCTTTTGTCTTTCGTTGTAAGTATTCACGATACGTTTGATCCCGATGCTTCATATCGGCATTATATTTCTTTACACTTTTCACATAAGACATAACTGAAAAGATAATCGTGGTTACTGTCATCGCCAGCATGACAATAATATAGATTCCTCTTGGTTGGATCAATGAAATGATCACTAATGCCACAATCATCACAAGCGGTGGTACAATCGTACGGGCCAATTGTTCACTTGGTTTCGACGGTTTACTTGATGGTTTTGCAATGGTACGTTTTTCCTCGGGTTCCCGATAAATAATTCGTGGCGAACGATGATAATCAGGATATTCTGGGGTAAACACTTCTTCAAATTCAATAAGTGAAACAAGTTTTGAAGTCACTTTTTTTCCTGAAGAAATTACTTGTATATCATGATCGTGAACCTTGATTTGAACCCCATCAAAAAAGAGCTGATCACCCGAAACGATAGGATGATCACCATCCGTATGTGCAAGATTATGAAATACATCACCACCATACACTTCAAGCCAAAAACCATCTCTATCATTCAGACGAAATAAAGCGATATCTACATCGACCTCTTCAAATTGTAGATAGTCATAATCGTGCGTCCCACATGTAATATAGTCCTTCCCAGCTATATCATATTGGTGTACTTCTTCATTATCTACCAAGTAAAAATAAAGAGACTCCCCATTATCTAGCACATATTGTTTCTTTTTTTCTAATGGATGATCTTCAATCATACAAACGCCATCACACCAACGTACATATATCGATCGTGGAATAGATACAAATGTCATAGTATCTGACCATTGATTTCCTATTGATATATCTTTAGGTGAATCAACCGGCAATTCTGTTTTATGAAGTCTATTTCTGTAAACAACCACCAGTGTGTTTTGTCCCATAGCTCTCTACCTTTCTTTTTTCATACCACGTGCATTTCATTTATAGTATGCGATCAATGTTTACTCCTCGCTCTGCTCATTATCAGATGAACGGTTTGTTGAGTTGGTATCACTTTGATTCGTATTGTTTTCTTCTTGATTTGTAACTTTCTGTTCATCTGTATTCTCTGTATCTTCTGTATTCGTTTCAAATTGATTCTCACTATCAGTATCTAGATTATACTCTTCACGATATTCTCTTAATTCCTCTTGTAAGCTATTGACAGATTTATCGCGCTCTTCTCCACTTAAATCAGGATTATTCTTTGCTTTTTCAATCTGTTTGATTAAGCCGTACATAATTAGTCGAGGATCATCAAGGTACTTCGCTTTATTCATAGCATCATCAAACTTTCCACGGCCATTATAAATCCAGTATAGAAGATAATTATCATCACTATTTAAACTAATATTGTTCATAATTACGTTTTGATCACTTTCTGATAACTGTTCCGTAGAAACATATGAGGATGCAAGTATATATTTTGTTGCTTTCGGTACCTTGTCTGCGTCAATGCCATCTAACGTCGCAATGACACCATTATAGTTAGTATCTAAGTATTCTTTATGAGCATCCAATAAACTCTTTTGATAGGGCAAGTTTATAAGACCTAGATACACAAGTGGTATCCCAAATAAAATGGAAACGATCATAAATGATATAGCGAAACGTTTGAATAATCGGAACCGTTTTGTGGGGACAAATTGCATCGTTTTTTCAGTTTTATCTTGCTCTGATCGATAACTCTCGTATAATAAATCAATGAGCTGATCGAGATCCTCTGAATGACGTACTCTTTTTTGAAATTCAGTTTCATCAACTTGCTCTAAAGCCCCATTATACAGCTGATCAAAGCTATATTTTTCACTAAACAAGGCGATACAGTAACATTTTAATTGCTTAAAGAAGTCTGTTTCATCCATTTCAAAAGGAGGAATGACATGTTTGATCCCACGATAAATGATTTGTGGACACAAATTATCATCAAAAATCAGGTTATCTGGATGAAGAAAAAAGGTAATTCGTGATTGCAAATCTTTACGTAATTGACTAAGATTACATAATAAGCGGAGCTTTTCATGACGATGAAGCTTACCTAGATCTTTCCACTGTTTTCGATTTGGATCGATAAAAAATGAAAAAGCGAAAGCATCTCCTTCGTCATTTACTTCTAACGGCACGAATCTATCTTTCGTTGTCGCAGTCAATAAACGAGTTTGACGAGAGTCTTTCACATGTGTTTGTGATTTGGCTAACCGTAATTCCCAAGTATTTTCTGTAATCGTAAACGGTAATGATAATGAGTGAAATTCAATGATCTTTTCCTTCATTTTGTGCGCTCCTTCTTCTCTCTATTAACCTTTTTCATGCAGGATCATCATTTGCTTTATAAAACGGTCAATATATCTCCGCTTGTTACCGGATAATCTAGCAACATATCATCATCGGCTAACACAATTCCTTTCGTCTTTATCTTGATTGCACAATGCGAGTCAATCAACTGACCGAGCTTTAATGCGTCCATTACATCAAGCAAAAGTTGTTTGACCGATATTTGAACTGGAATTCGCAGATCATACACATGACCGATCTCACGCTCACGAAAATCAATCGTTATATCAATATGTGTATTCCTCATATTTCTACGCTCCTAATCAATTAATCTTTGATACAAAACATAAATACCACCACTAATGACACAAACAACCCCGACAAGTCCGATCATTAGTAACGTAGAAAACATCGAATCATTGCTGTTTTCCTCATTTGAAGTACTTGCTGTTTTTGGTGCTTCATAGTCGGTAGCAAACAATGATTCTTTCGTTTCCTTAATGGTTGTATCACGATCCATTTCCATCGAAAACAAGCCATTTTCTAGCTGATCGAGTGATGCTTGATTCTTTTGTTTTACTGATGCAATTTTTTCTGCTGTCTCATCTTTAAATAATTCAGGGAATCGCGTTTCAAGTTCTGTTTCTTGATCATTTTGTTGCTGCTTATTCTTTTCTATAATTCGATCAACTTTCCAATTCATTTCCCCGTTCTGTTCATTACTTTCTTCTGCTGATGCTTGCACTGGCATCAGCAGAAGTAGACAGCACGTACTCAGGATCATCATCTGATGTGTAAACTCACGCAACATTCTCATCGTCCTCCGTTTTCTTTGGATTCGAACGGTTGACAACTAATAGATTTCCTAAGCCAGCTAATATTGCAATGGCTATCAGACTAAACACGATAAATCCATAATCCGATGATCCTTGGACGACTCTATTCAACAATCGTTCCACATAATCCAATGGTGAATAATTACGCCATTCACCTAATCCAGACAAACTTGATGAAAGTGCGTTCGTTAAGAACAAGTACATGCTCATGACTATTAATAAAATGAACATACCGACCATTCGCAGTTGTCTTAATAAGTAAGATGCTGTTAATACAATTGTCAGCATGATGATTGTTAATAGCGCAGTCCAAAGTAGGAGAGTTCCACCTTCTATATCTAGAAAGTAGGCGGATGAAAGACCCAAGACAACTCCTTCTAACGCTCCGATTAGCGCAATAATTCCAGTGATTAAAGTATTTCTCCCTATGATCGAACGTTCAGCTACAAACTGATTTTCTTCTACTCGTTTTTGACTGACAGTAGATATTCCATAACCTGTGAATAAGGCGACAAGAAACGCAATCAATACGATAAAATACGATGTAAATGTGCTTGATTCACCAGCAATGACACCTTCATTACTTGTTTGTACTGGATTTGATAAGAAATCATACAATTGTTCGTTCTGTCTTTCACCAATACGACTATTTGCCAAAACATCAGTGAAGTTATTGACAAATTCTTGGTTTGTCAATGTTTCATCGGTCATATTTGTTGCTAACGTTTCTGCTTGTTGAATCAAATTGGTACCACTTTGTTGGATCTCATTCGCTTGTTCATCAATTCTGTCAAATGTTTGATAAACGGTCTCTGCTTCATTTAGATTATTGGAAGCTTGATCTTGGAGCGTCTGACTTTCTGTATAAAGTGATTGAAAGCCTTCACCTAGAGACACTACCATGGTTTGTTCCTCGTCATTATTCGTTTGAATGCCAGCTTGTTGTTCAACCAACTCCATGCTTTGTTCTCTCCACGATTGAATATCATCTAAGGTTGATTGCAAATTATCATTTAAAAGACTTGCTTGGTCCCGCGTTTTAACAATTGTTTTTGCTAATTTTTGTGCTTTATTCCTAGTTTTATCAACGTATTCTAAATAATTTTGAAGCTGTGAATCGTACTTCATTAGTGGGGATTCCACCGCATCAAGAACATCTTTTGTAACTTGATTAGCAATGTAATCTACCAATAATTCGCCAACATTTTTGTTAAATAGTGTGTAAAGAGAATCTTCTGTAGCCATATCTTTCAAGCTACTGTCAGGATCAACAGCGACACAATTCTTATTTTCACCATTTTCTTCATCTTCTTCTGATATTTCTTCACATGATAATGAGAGTCCAAAATAAGATTCATACGACGATAACAATTTTTGATAAGGAACGATCGTATTTTCAACTGTTTGAATCAAGTCATTTGTCGCATCATCAATTATTGGCGAGTTTACTGTATGACGAATATAGTGATGATTTATTTCGACAGTTTTTATTTTCGTTTCTTCTTCTTTTTCATCACTCGATTCATCATTGTTACCTGTTTCTTCTTCACCATTGTTTTGTTCAGTTTCGTTATCGTTGTTATGGGTATCATCTTCTTGTTGGTTGTTACCATCATCACTATTTCCACTATTCTCTTTAGCATCCGATGAGTCTTGTTGATTCTCTGTTCCGTCTTCATTCAAATCTTGATTCGTATCTTTATCATTGGAATCAGTACTCTCCGTTGTTTTATTTTCCACAAATGTATTTGTTGTTACGGTCTGATCCGTTTCGTCAGAGGAATTCGATGTACCATCATTGGATGTATCATCTGTATTTCCAGATTCACCCCCTGATGTTTGATCATCTTGGGAACTGTTACTATCTCCATCTTCAGTTGGATTAGAATCTGTTGTATCATCCCCTTCATTAGGTGGTTGGGTGACGTTAGATTCTTCTTTATCCAATTGATATAATTCCCACTTCCATTGTTTGATATCATAAATATCAATCGGCTCTTCGACATATTCATCTTTTAATCGTAGCGATAACTCGATTGTAAATTCACCTTTTTGATAAGTCGGTAATGTGACCGAATCGTTTGGTTGATAATCATAAATATCAATTGACTCATCATCGGGTAAATGAATGGTTAATTGATTGATAGCAAACCCTTCTGGTATGTCGTATAACTTAAATTCTCTAAGTTTTTTATCTGATTCAGGTAGCATTACTGTATCTATTAATGTAACACCATTTCGATTTAAATCTTCTTTCAACGAGTCGATATGTTCCGGAAGCAGCTGATCATCATTGATCGGGTAGACTTCGTTAAATTCATCATGATATTTTTGGGTAATGCGCATCACATTCTGGATTTCTCTCGTCACTTCTGGAGACAAATCAGAGTGATCTAAGATAAAAGGATCTAATGACGGTAATTCAGCAATTTGATCCTCTAATTTGCCTTGAAATAGGTCCTGTTGTGCTTCCAACAACTCTGTCACATTATCTTTTTCATCAAACGCTTCTTCAACAAATCTAGCTAAACTTTCGGTGATTTCAGCTTCAATCTCTTCCAAGTCAAATGATTCATCTTCTTTTTGTAGTGTTTCATAAGCAGTATCAAGCATTCGCTGTAAACCAAATGTATGGACTGCGATACTATCCATATTTTCTTCTTGATGGTCATCTTCTAATCGTAACTGATTATTAATAAACTTATTCGTATCTTGTAGAATCTTTAGTTGTTGATTGACATCTGAATGATCCAAAGCATTATTAAAATCATTCAACTGCTGATGAAATTCCGCACTTTGAGAATGATTAGATTGAACCACTTCATTTGTTTCATCCAGGCTGTTTTGATAGTCGTCAAAACTACTAAATTGTTCTATTAAACGTTCTTCGTAACCAGCCATCGTTTCTTCAAAACTGCTAAAAGCATCTTTTGATACTCCAGTATTTTCTTTAATCATGTCAAATTGATCAGTGTAATTCGATAACGGTGCCTGGACTTTGTCGTTGTAAGTATATGTTAATTCTGAATAACCCTCGACAAGGTCTGAAACATTATCCTGCGCATCTTGCAAATTACCGATCACACTTGCAAAATACACATCAATAATCCGACGGTTAAAATCATTTAATACAGAACTGGCGGTGCGTTCTGCTTCTGCCCGTATAGCACCACTGTCAGATGTGTTGATTTTATAATTTAGCACAACTTGTTCCGGAGATTCGGATTGAATCGATAAGGCTTTTTCGGTAAAATCTTTTGGAATGACAATCATCATGTCATATGTATTTTGTTCTAATCCATTTTCCGCAATCCCTCTACTGACGACAAACCACTCATGATTGCTATTTTGATCAATACTTTGGACAAATGCGTCACCAAAATCTAACGCTGTCCCATTAAACTCTGTCCCAGCATCTTCATTCACAAGAGCGATAGACATACCATCTTCAGTTGTATCTGTATCCTCTTCACTAATATCTGTTTGTTTACCTAACGATGTATAAGATAATCCACAGATTAATACGAAAGAAAGTATTAAAAAAAGTGGCAATTGAAGTAATGATTTTTTCATTTTAGTCCTCTCCCACATATTGATTGTTACGATGTTAACTACTCATATATAAGTGCTGAAACGTCTACTTCATCATCTTGTTAGGAATTGATATCAATTGGCATAAACATGAGCTACACAATTTTAAGTATCGTGTAGCTCATATTATCCAGCTTTCAGCAAAAGCAATAGGTTCTACGAGCGATCTAGATACTATCTAAGGCCAAAGTTTTGAGAAAGTGTTTCATCCTGCTCTTGCATAGCTTGAGCAGTTTGCTGTAATTGAGTTTGAATATCATGTAGCAACTGAGAAAAGTTTTGCACTTTCGGCTCTAATTCTCTGAATTGGTCATCGAAACGCTCAAACGCACGACCTTCCCATTCTCCTCGCAATTGATCTTGCAAGTTTTTTAGTTTGTTTAGTACTTCATTAATTTGATCTGAACCTTGACCATACGTTTGCGCTCTCGCTTTTAACTCTTCTGGGGACATACGAATTTGCCCTGCCATTATCTCAACTCCCTTTGATATAATTTTTCATAGTCTCTAAACTATGAATTTCCTTATATTACATTAGAAGATTTTACTAATATTATCAACCAATATTTTCTTATTATAGAAAAAACAGAACAATATTCCTAATTTTATCTTTAATTCAAAGCATCTCGACATTTTGACGCTTTTAAGTAGTCTTTTGCGATCAATTTTTTAAATAAACTAGGCATAAAAACATATACTTACTTAATTTATTTTCCATTTATTTGAATGTAATGAACTTTTGTAACTAATTATTCAGAATATTTCGATACATAGTTGCTGTGGGTAAAAGCGAAGTATGTTGGAAAAGATCATAACGATCGTTTTCCAAAAACTAACCCGGAGGTTAACTGATATGATCAGTTAACCTCCGGGTATGATGAATCACAAATTTTAATAATGATCGATTTTTTTGGGAATCGGATATTCATAACGACTACTGCTTGTTACTCCACGACTTCATCCAATAATGTGACATGAAAATCGGATGTGGTATGAGCAGTAAAATAAAGGATTTGGTGATCATGGCTTAATTCCTGTAATAATCGAAAGACGGCTTGTTTCCGCTGAGGATCAAAATGAACAAAACCATCATCTATCATAAAAGGAAAGGCGAGCTTTTCGGTCATTAACTTGCTTAAAGCAAATCGCAAAGCTATATAAACTTGGTCTTTAGCGCCTTGTGATAATTCTTCAATCGTAAAGGCAAAGCCATCTTTATCGACCAATTGAATCCATGCATCTTCGGTAAGAATGATTTTTTCATAGGTCCCAAGGGTTAACTGCTTCAAATCATGACTGGCTTGTTGAAATACCCATGGCATATATTGTTGATAAAACTCATGCTTCGCTTGTGATAGTTTCGCGAAAGCAATTTGATCCATCGCCCACTCTTTAGCCAATTGTTGCAATTTCTCTTGTTTCTGCGCATATTCATGTTTTAATATAGAGACATCTTCTTTCGCTTCTAATACTTGGACAGAAGCTTTTTCATCACTCAATTGTTGACGGGTTTGCTTCAATGTTTGTTCCATTTCCTTGCGATTGTGCTTCACAGTTTCTACTTGTTTTCGTAACGCCACATCATCTTCATAAAGACCTGTTTCAATGTTCCGTAATTCTTCTTCGTCTAACCACACGTTCAGTTGATCATATAATTGATCACGTCTACTAACGAAAGACTTCCATTCATTATATTGTTCGCCTTTTTCAAGGAAATCCGTTTTATTATCGACACGTGCCTCTTCAAATAGCGCTTGAAATTCTTCTTCATATGGTTTTTGTTTTTCAATACTTTCTCGCTCTTCTTGCTTAACTTGTTCCCATTGCTTGTGCATCTGCTGTAATTCATCTCTTCTAGCTGACTCCGCTTTAAAAGCTGTTTCTATATCATCACGAAGGGACAGTTCTGATGTTTTTTCACTACGCTGATTACAATAAAATTGGCGTTCTGTTTGATATGTCTCATATTGTTCACGTAACTGATTCCATTCGGCTTGTTGTTGTTGTTTTAACGAGGAAAGTTGTTGATAAACCTTATACCAATAATTAATCTCAATCGTTTCAAGAAACGGATACGTCGCTAGCTGATCTTTTCGCTTGGCTTCTAACTGTTGCCACCGTTCGTCTAAGAAGGAGCGTTTCTCATTCAATTTCAATTGTTCCATTTGATAATGTTTTTGATCTTTTTGAATTTGCGACAACTGATCGTTAAGGTTCTGTTGTTCACGAATTAGCTGTTTTCTTTCATCAAGCTCAGCATCCGTTAAACTTTGATGAGTGATGTCACTTCCCTTTAACGATTGAAGCGCTAAGCGAAAGCCAAGATTTTGAATCAGACTAAACCCAGCGATGACAGCACCTAATGCTATGTCTGAAACGATCAATAGCACACTAGCGATTCCAATGCCGACAAATGCCCCTATCGTAGACCAAGTAACATATTTTTTCAGTTGATTTCTCCAGACTTGATATTGGTTATTGATGACTTCTTGCTTTCGGTTATGTACGGTCTGTTCCACTTCCTCTTGATAACGTTCCATCACATTCGCATCAATCAGGCGTTGACGCAATGCACGTTCCTGTTCATGTAAGTCATCGAGCATTTGTTGCGTTGATTTTAGATCATTCATGACATATTGTTTTTCCCATTGCAATTGTTCACTTTGTTTCGCAAGATCTGTCCATACTTCTTCTAAGTGAAACGGTAGCGTTAAATGCCAGAAATCTGAAAGTGATAAGGACAATTGCATCTCATCGAGTTTTCTCGTTAATTCCTGCTTCCATGCATCCATTTTTTCTTCCAGTTGCTGCAATTCTTGATCATAACTTGCGATCGTTTCAGTCAACGACATCGCTTCTTTCAACAATTGAAAGCTCTCTTCTGATACACCATTTGCCCGTTTATCATTCATATTTTTTTCTAATTCTATACGTTTCGCCGTAAGGACATTCGTTTCACTTTTTAGCGGCAGCCACTTTTCATATAACTCTTGGTAGCGTGCTAAGCCGTCTGCCGGAAACTGCATTGGTTGATTGATTCGTTGAAGTTTTTGTGTTGTCGTATAATATTCTTCAATCGTTTGATAATGAGCGAGTTGTTTTTCTAAAAACTGTTGCCGTTCATCATATTGCTGAACCTCTGCTTCTCGTTCGTTGATTTCATTTTCTAAATGTATGATTCGATCCAGTTTTACTTGATACGTCGCTTCTTCTTGTTTGGCTTGAGTCAAGCGATCTTGTAAAGCGGTTAATTCGGACAATAATTGGTTGATTTCTGGCTTCTTGCATAGGGCTTAAACCGATTGGCGAGTTGTTTTTCCAGTTGTTTTTCGGTTTGATAAATGCGATCAGATCCTGTCATTCCTACAGCTAACAATACTTCATTTAAGGTTTGATGATCCAAATGGTGAATGTGATAGAGGTCGTGCGAATCAAATGTGTAAATCGCCTCAAATTGTTCGCGATCTATTCCTTTTACGTGTTCTTGTAACCATTCTTCGCCCGCTTCTGTGCCATCTTCAAATAAGACCGTTGCCTTTCCTTTGTTGTGCTGATGAATGCGCTCAATCGTCACCGGTTGTTCAATCAGTTCAGAAATAGTGATACGCCCACCAATCGAGGACCCTTGTTTCAGTCGAAAAGGTTCTAACTTTTTATTCGATTGACCAAACAAAATATATAACAGAAACTGTCGTAATGTTGATTTACCCGATTCATTTTCGCCTGCAATTTCAATAAATGGTTTTGCATCAAACGTGAATGTCTGTTGTTGCCATTTGCCAAAACCATAAATATGTACTTGTTCGATTCGCACGTATCACCCCTCCTTTTGATGCAACATCTGTTCAACCTGCTTCTTGGCTTCTTCCCATAGTTCTTCTTTCTCATTGGGGTAAAATGGATACAAATGTTTTCTTGCTTGCGTGTGATTCATGAGCGGTGCGGTAATTTTCGCAAAGTCGTTATGATCAAAAGCATTTCGCAACGTTTGAAGGAAATGTTCTCCCTGTGTCCATTCCTGTATTGGCTCATATTCCTGTAGGCGTATCGATATGATTTGTACCCAAGGATCGCTTTCGCTTTGTTGTTGATTTAAGATGTCTACCATTTCATTCATATAGCCTTGTTCTTGCCACTGCTTTAATAGTTTCGAACCATTGATCAATTCAATCGTGACAAAACAATTTCCTTTTTGATGCTTCTCTTCATGAAGACGTTTGTCTAAAATTTCAGTAGCTTCGGTAATATCCTTCCAATCACTTGCATCCATCGTTATATTTTCAAAACGAATCGCCTGTAAAGGGTAAAATTCAAACTGGCATTGATGATCGCTAAGCGTGACGTAATAACAGCCTCGTTCACCGAGCTCTTTGACAGATCGTCCTTGAATATTACCCGAATAAACAATCGGCGGCTCTTCTGATAAAATTTCTCGTTTGTGGATATGACCAAGCGCCCAGTAATCAAAGCCTGCCCGTTTCAAATCATGAAGCTGAAAGGGTGCGTACACCGCATGATCAGTTGATTGTAGATTTCCTGGGCTGCCATGTAACATCGCAATATGGTAACGCGTGCGATGATGTGGTTGATATTGAGGGATCATATTTTGTTCAACCGCGCGATCTTCATAACTGAACCCATATATGGTTGCAAGCGGCTGATCATGTTTATAAAAATCAAAAGATTCCACTTCCGCGTTCTCAAATACAAACACATTCTCTGGATAATTTCGTGGAAACGTTTGACTATTGATATAATCATGATTACCAAACGATAGATAGACATTGATATGATGTTTTTGTAACGTTCGAAATGCGCGAATCAGTGCCATATGCGCTTTCATACTTTGTTCTTCCTGGTCAAATATATCACCAGCAATAACGATAAAATCTACTTGTTTATCAATAGCAAGTGCCACGAGATTTTCAAGCGCTTGAAATGTGCTATTTCTGACTTGATCAAACAAGTTTTCCGGTAAATAACGTAACCCTTGAAAGGGGCTATCAAGATGTAAATCTGCACAATGAAGAAACGAGATTTTACGATTCAACCGTCTCACCTTCTTTCTTTTTCTATTGTAGCAAACCTCGCATGAGAATGCACGTTCGATTCTTTTTTTATTACATGGGTATTTTGTAGATTGGTAGATAGAGCAAGTAAAAGATGATTCAGGTAAGAAAGCGCAAGACATTCTTACCTGTTCGATGAGATGGATGAAGATGGAGCATTGTTTTGTAATCGATGGGAAGATTTTTGCAAACGATAGAAAAGTCGAGGAGCGAGCAATCCCGCGAAAACTGTTAACACTATATCTTTGACGAGTGGAGCAAGCATCCAGCCCCAAGCTAATCGATAAGTAAACCCTTCAGGTGCTTCAGCCCATAGTTTCATCGCCATATACATCCAATGGGTACCAATCACATAATTGATGATCAGTCCAACGAAAGCAGCCACCATAAACATCGTGTGACTTTGGTTCGATTCAACCATTTTCCCAACAACATAGGCAACAATAATATATGATAAGATAAATCCAAATGTTGCTTTAAATATGGCTGATGGTCCACCAGTGAATTGGGCAAAAACAGGAGCACCCATTAGTCCAACGATGGCATAGACCATCATAGAAATACTCCCTAATCGACTCCCTAATACAAGTCCTACTAAAATACAAAAAAACGTCTGCAACGTAATTGGCACAGAACCAATGGTGATAATCGAGGTGAGATTGGCTCCAATCGCCATAAATGCAGCAAACATACCAGTTAACGTCAAATCAATCGGTCGTAATTTCATCTCGTTTTCCCTCCTTTTCCACACCATTACAGAATATACAAGGATTCATGTATTGTCAACTTCAAATAAAATTAGTTAACAAAAGTTTTTGAAGTTGTTATCATTTATTTAGAAGCGAACATAGGAGGATTTTCAGATGAATATTCATGACTTTCATGTGCAAGGAGCGATGATCGATCATCATACACGTTGTGCGCATTACCATTCTTCGACCGATATCGTGGCCATCAAATTCCGCTGTTGTCAGACGTATTATCCATGCTATCAATGCCATGAAGAAGAAACGAACCATTCGATACGCGTGTGGAAAAAGGAAGAATTCGATCAAAAAGCGATTCTATGTGGCAACTGCGCAAATGAGCTAACCATCAACGAGTATCTCGGACGTGACTTTTGTATATATTGTCAATCGGCATTTAACCCTAACTGTCAACGCCATTATCATCTGTATTTTGAAATGACATAAGTTTTCCCGGATTCATCGTGAATGACTGGGAAATCGGCATCCTGCTCTTACTAGATTTCCCGGTAAAACTGAAATTACTGGGAAATCCGC
>NZ_APML01000049.1 GCF_000359605.1 Gracilibacillus halophilus YIM-C55.5 | reverse complement strand
TATATGGATGTCGAAGAATTTGGTCAAATGACGTTAACGAATATTGAATTTACGACAACACATTTATGTAATATGCGTTGCGCTCATTGTGCGGTCGGTTATACATTACGCGATAAAGACCCTGAGGCACTTCCGTTTGATTTATTGAAAAAACGATTGGATGAAATCCCTCATCTTCGCACATTGAGCATTACAGGTGGCGAACCAATGATGTCGAAAAAATCGGTCCGTGAATATGTTGTTCCTTTATTAAAATATGCACATGAACGAGGGATTTATACACAGATCAATTCAAATTTAACCTTACCTTATGCCCGTTATCAAGAGATCATTCCCTATTTAGATGTGCTACATATTTCTCATAACTGGGGCACGCCGGAGGAATTTGCAGAGACGGGTTTTGCGAATATGAAGCGAAAGCCGTCAGAAGACAATCGAAAAAAATATTTTGAACGAATGGTGGAAAATTCCCAACGCATAGCAGCAGAAGGAGTGATGGTTTCGGCTGAGACGATGTTGAATAAACAGACATTCCCTTATTTAGAAAAGATACACGATCATGTTGTCGAAATGGGATGTGTTCGACATGAAATTCATCCGATGTATCCAGTTGATTTTGCGAGCAATTTGCAAACATTGACGCTTGAACAAATGCAACAAGGCATTGAGCGTTTACTTAATCACCGTTCGGAATCGATGTGGATGTTATTTGGTACACTTCCGTTTTACCCGTGTAACAAGAGTGAAGAAGAATTGAATCTTTTGAAGCGATTGTATCGTGAAAAAAATGTAACCGTTCGTAATGACCCAGATGGCAGATCGCGTTTAAATGTGAATATTTTTACCGGTGATGTGATTGTCACGGATTTTGGAGACGAAGAAGAGCCATCACTTGGAAATATACAAGATACATCATTACATACTTCATATGATCGCTGGATGGAATCAAAGACAGCTCAATCGCTTAATTGTCATTGTCCAGCCGTTCAATGTTTAGGTCCGAATATACTAGTGAAAAACACGTATTATCAAGGCGTTGACTTTACCAAACGATCGGCAAATATTTCGCGATGAACGGACATTTTTTCAGAAAATGAAAGAAACTTACGTACATGTGAGTTTCTTTTTTTGCCTTTTGATGTGAAAAGGCATACAATGTTTGAGTGACAAATCATATATGTATAGATACATAAAAGGGAGTGAGGAGAAATGGCGGAAATGGTACAGAAACGATCGACTATTGTAACGCTTCTATTAGCAGGTTCATTCATTGCAATTTTAAATCAGACATTAATGATAACAGCAATTCCTCCAATTATGAATGAAATGGATGTATCCCCAAACTCAGCACAGTGGCTAACGACCATTTTTATGCTAGTAAATGGGATTATGATACCAGTGACAGCATTTTTGATTGAACGCTTCACGACGAGACAATTATTCCTTACCGCCATGAGCGTATTCGCATTTGGCACATTGGTCGCAGGTCTTGCACCGAATTTTGTCTTCTTATTAACAGGTCGAGTGATTCAGTCAATGGGTGCAGGTGTGATGTTGCCGTTAATGCAAACCGTGTTTTTAATGATTTTTCCAGTAAATAAGCGAGGGTCTGTAATGGGGCTGGTCGGGCTAGTTATTTCGTTTGCTCCTGCTATTGGTCCTTCGTTATCAGGTTGGGTAACAGAAGCTTTTGGCTGGAGAACGTTGTTTTTTATCATTTTACCTATCGCAATTATTGATATTATCATTGCTTATTTTGTCATGAAAAATGTAACGAAAGTATCCAAGCCGCGTGTCGATCCATTATCGATTATTTTGTCATCCTTTGGCTTTGGTGGCTTATTATACGGTTTTACCAGTGCGGGTAATAACGGCTGGTTAGCAACTCCAACTGTAATTGCATTTATTATAGGATCTATTTCTCTAACGATGTTTATTTTACGTCAAATACGTTTGAAACATCCGATGCTCGAATTTCGCGTGTTCACCTATTCGATTTTTCCTTTAACAGTATCAATTGGGATGATTGCATTTTTAGGGATTATCGGTGTTGAAACATTGATTCCGTTATATATGCAGGAAGCAAGGGATTTTTCCGCGTTTGAGTCAGGACTCGTGCTACTGCCAGGTGCTTTAATCACGGGGTTGATGTCACCGTTAACCGGTCGCATCTTTGATAAGGTAGGCGGTCGTTGGTTGGTGATTATTGGATTATCATTTATGACTGTAGGGTCTTTTCTATTCACGATTTTAGATGATAAAACATCTTTGCCTTATTTAATTGTTGTGTTTGCTTTACGTATGTTTGGAGTAGCGATGGTGATGATGCCAGTGGCTACATCAGGTTTAAACAAATTGCCAAAACATTTAATTGCGCATGGTGCTGCCATGGATAATACCATGAGAATGGTTGCTGCCTCGGTTGGTACAGCAGTTTTAGTGACAGTTATGACAACAGCGGAAACCGCGTCCAAACAAAGTGGTGATCCATTCCCAGCTATATATGGTGCGAATATGGCATTTCTCGTCTTATCCATCATTACGCTGGTAGGTTTTATTCTATCGCTGTTTATTAAAAATACACGACCTGCAGATATTGCTGAAGAAGATGCAGAAGAAATAGAAGAAGTGCAAGAATCCCACGAGCAATCATTTTAAATAAGATGTTTAAAAACGGCTTTCCTCAAGAAAAGGAAAGCGTTTATTCTCAACTTTGAGCTATTTATTCTCAACTTACAGTCAACCGCTGTTAATGTCGTTTATGCTTAGGGACAGCTTGTTGTATAAACTGATCGGCTAGTGTTTGTAATTCAGTCTGCATGGTTTCCCCGTGCATTGGGATGCCGTGGCCAGGAATGATTTGCTCTGGCTTCAATTCAGCAAGTTTTTTCACGGATTGTTCAGCATCCATCCAATCTTGTGTAAAGTAAGCGGGAGGTCCATAAACATGTTGTAAAGGAAATAATAAAGCCCATGTCGACTCTGGCTTTTCTGTTGAGACCGCATCACCTGCAATTAAGCATTTGTCCTCCTCCCGAAATAAACTGATATGACCAGGTGTGTGCCCTGGCGTTTCGATATATGTCCAATCAGATAAGTAAGGGAGTGTACCGTCATCAGGCAAAACCGTAATAAGTCCTTCAAGGTGCTCTGGTTTTGTCGGAAACAATGTGGATAATAAAGAAATCATGCCACCACCAACAGTAGGGTCACCTGGTGGGTACGATTTTTTTCCGGTGACATAGTCAATTTCTTTTTTGTGCACATAAATCGGTACTTGCCAATGCTCTGCAAGTTTTTTTGCTGAACCAACATGGTCAAAATGGCCATGAGTTAAAATAATTGCTTTAGGTGGTTTATCGCCATATCGTTGCTGACAAGCATGCAAAATCCGTTCTTGATAACGATGGATGCTTGTATCCACTAATACCCAATCTTTATCCGGTGCCCCGATCATAATGACATTTGATAAAATGGTACGGTAGCAAGCAATGTCATGAGTGACTTCCTCTGCCTCAGCGTGTTCCATTGCACGATCAATTTCCTCAATTTTTTCGATTTGATGTCGGTTCATTGATTATACGGCTCCTTTTCGTCAAATCATCCTATCATTATCATGACAATATAAGAAAGTTTTATACGTTATGATCATGGTATTGCCTATTTTTGGTGAATGTGTTATCCTTTGAATCAAAGAATACATGCAAATCGAATACGTGTATGATTTTCTTATCGAGAGAGGTGGAGGGACTGACCCGTTGAAGCCTCGGCAACCAGCGATTGAAATGCCCGGTGCCAAGTTCAGTGGACCTATTGTCCGAAGATGAGAAGATCCGTTATATCATAAGCATACAAATGGTATTAAGGATCCTTCTTATCAACAGAAGGATCTTTTTTGTAGTTCTATGAAAACAATATATGCATCCCTTTGTAACAATTGGTGGAAAAAGTGGAAACTGTATCCCTTGGCGTAAAGACTTATTAAAAAAAGTGTGTAAATCATGTTAAAAATACGTTACATGTATGGACATCTATCCGAAACATGGTAAAATTTTAAGTAAGAACGCACAACGCACAAGGGAGAGCGGTATCATGAAAAAGTGGATGAAAAAAATAACCGTCTTACTCATTACGATCTTAACACTTGGTCTATACGTTCCTCCGATTCATATTGACGCAGAATTAGACAAGATGGACAAAGGAGAAGTAGCGCCAAGCGATGAAAATTCCTCGGATACAGAGGAAATACAGACAGCTAAAAGTGTTGAACCACTTGTCGTTACTACGAATTCAGATGATCTGTATTTACAATCACTCACAGAACAAGCAAAACAACAATTAACCGTGAAGCTAGGCGATAAGATAACGAGAAGGATAGATACCGATTTACAACAAACGATTTTTCCAAATATAGAGCTGGTACTTTCAGAGCTATATGAGCAAGTTGGAAAAACAAACAGTCAATTCTTAGTGATTGATGAAGCGCCTTCTTCCGGTTATGGTGAACGAATTTTTGATTTACATGATGTAAAGACGAATCAAGATGTGGCGCGTTTCCATGTCAATCGTGTGAAGCAACCACAAGACGGTTACTATTTTCAATTCCACTATCATGTATTTGAAGACCGCTTTGAAGAGCACTATACGATCGGAAATATTTATTGGGGAAAAAATACACCACCAAAATGGATGACGTGACGTAATGGGATGCCTGATGAAGTAAGAGGCATCCTTTTTGTAAGGGATAAATCAACGGAGAATATTTTAAGCCAAAGGAGTTACGTGATATGCCAATAAAAATACCCGATTTATTGCCTGCCAAAAGTAAATTGCAAGATGAAAATGTATTTGTAATGGATGAAAGTCGTGCGTTTCGTCAAGATATTCGACCGTTACAGATTTTGATTTTAAATTTAATGCCTTTAAAACAACAGACAGAAACACATTTACTGCGTTTATTAGGAAATAGTCCATTACAAATAGATGTCGGGCTATTGCATACGAGCTCACATGTTCCTCGTCACACATCACTGGAACATTTGGAGCAATTTTATAAATCAATTGATGATGTGAAGGATAAACGCTATGATGGGTTGATTATAACAGGTGCTCCCATTGAGAAACTCCATTATGAAGATGTAACGTATTGGGATGAATTATCTCAAATTATGGAATGGAGCAAAACGAATGTGACGTCTACATTGCATATTTGTTGGGGCGCAATGGCAGGTTTGTTTTATCATTATGGTATAGATAAATATATTCGTCCGAAGAAAATATCTGGTATCTTCCCGCATGATCTCAAGGATGAAACTGAGAAATTGTTGAGTGGTTTTGATGAGGAATTTCTTGCGCCGCATTCTCGTAATGCAGATATTCGCAAGGAAGAAATTGAAAACGAGCCGAATTTGAAGATTCTAAGTGAATCAGATGAAGCTGGTGTATATATCGCAGCATCCACGGATGGTAGGCAAATTTTTGTGACAGGACATCCAGAGTATGATGCGTTCACACTACAAAAAGAATATGAGCGTGATCAACAAGCAGGACTGAACCCTGATATTCCAGTGAATTATTTTCCGAAAAATGATCCGAATCAACGTCCGCGTTTACGTTGGCGTACACATTCGAATATGCTCATATCCAATTGGCTAAACTACTATGTATATCAAGAAACGCCATATAAATTGTAATGAAAAAACTCGTCCGCGGACGAGTTTTTTAATGCAGTGTTTGATCATAATGTGCGTACGTATCCATAGCTAGTGTTACAGCTTGGGCGAAAACGGCTCCACCCCCAAGGGCCGAACTTACAGCCAACGTTTCCATTATTTCTGTCTCGCTCGCCCCGTGTTCAACAGCCCCCTTCGTATGATAGATAATGCAATATTCGTCTTGCGCATAAATGCTTACAGCTAAAGCCATTAATTGCTTCTGTTTTTCATTAATTTCACCTGGTTTAAAGGCTTCCTCCGTGAAATGAAAAAATCCTGACGTCATATCTGGTAAATATTCCTGCATCTTTGTGCTTCCGCGCTTGTAATCTGCTATCGATTGATCGAAATAATTTACGTGTTCTTGATTTGCCATCTTTTATCCCACCTTTCATTTTAATATTGTTCTAAAATGATGAAATTATACGAAGCTTCTGATACCCATCTAAGTGTATGTTTTTTTATGTTCAGAAAAGTATATAGTGAGCATAGCTATGATACGTGACGCTTGTGGATAAACGATCTAACCATTTACACAAAAACTGTGTTAGATTTCCTTACATATATATTGTGGATATTTCGAGCTGGGATTAAACTGTATTTAACAGTTGATGTTAATAATATTCACAAGGAGAGGAAAAACATGATGGAAACTGTACTTATGGATAATTTATGGGTCATTATTGGTACGTTCTTGGTGTTATTGATGATTGGAGGATTTATTCTGTTAGAGGCTGGTTCGACTCGAATGAAAAATGCCGGCCATATTGCAGGAAAAACGATTTTCACGATTGGTATCGGTTCATTAGTCTTTTGGGCTGTCGGTTGGGGTTTTATCTATGGTGAAGGAAACTGGTTTATTGGCTTATCGGATTTCTTCTATGGTGATACATCATTTAGTGGAGAAGGATTAGCGCCGGCAGTAGATTTTATGTTCCAAATGATGTTTTCTTTAATAGCATTAACCATTGCCTTTGGCGGATTTGCTGAACGCGCGAAATTATCAGTCTATGTTGTGTTTGCTGTACTATTTTCAGCTCTGGTTTATCCGGTTGTTGCTCACTGGATCTGGGGTGACGGCTGGTTATTTGACCATGGAAAGCAGGACTTTGCAGGGTCAACTGTTGTACATTTAACAGGTGCGATGGCAGCTTTGGCAGCAACCATTATTTTAAAGCCACGTATCGGTAAATATAACAGAGATGGTTCATCAAATGAATTAGCTGGTCATAACCAAGTCTATACAGCATTAGCCGTACTACTACTATGGGTCGGTTGGTTCGGGTTTAACGGCGCAAGTACATTTGGTGTATCTGAAGCTTTCTTCGGTTATGTCATCTTAAACACGCAAATTGCAGCAGCAGCTGGTGCCATTGCAGCAATGTTACTAGTTTGGGCAATCACGGGGAAAGCAGATGTTCCAACAACATTAAATGGCGCGTTGGCAGGTTTAGTCGCAATTACAGCGTCATGTGGTTTCGTTGAGCCTTGGGCTGCAGTGTTAATTGGTGCAATTGGTGGATTAATTGTTTATGCGAGTATGAAATTCTTTGATCGCGCGAAAATTGATGATCCGATCTTTGCTTTATCGGTACACGGAACGGTCGGTGTTTGGGGGACGATTTCAACAGGTTTCTTCGCTACAGAGGCACTGTCGGTCGGCGCTGAATGGGGATTGCCTGGCTTATTCTATGGCGGAGGATTTGAACAATTAGGTGTCCAAATCTTAGGTGTTGTAGCAAGTGGTGTTTATGCATTCGTCGTATCGTTCATTATTTTAAAAGTTATGGATAAAGTGATGGGTGGATTAAGAGTATCAGAAGAAGAAGAAATTATCGGGCTTGACTTAAGTGAGCATGGAAGCTACGGTTATCCAGAGAATATTCCGGATCCAACAGAGAAGCAGGCGAAATAACGCATGGCTGCTTCGGATCAAAAGGAGTGGCTTTCGAAATTGATGACTTATGATGAAGTGAGACGATGGAGAAATCAGTATATTCAAGAGCAACAAACACATGAACAGTTGAATACATTTCACGATCAGTTAATGAAACAAGTATTCGTGATTGCAAGAAAGAAAATCGAGGAGGAGCAGGGTCCGCCTCCTGCTCCTTTTGCTTTTTTTCTAATGGGAAGTGCTGGTCGATGTGAACAATCGATTTGGAGTGATCAAGACCATGGCATCATTTTTGATGGTCATGAACAATCCAAATCGTATTTTTTAACATTAGGAGAAGAAATGGTCTACGGATTAGAAAAAGTTGGATATGAGCGTTGTGATGGCAAGGTCATGGCCTCTGAATCGATGTGGACTCAATCACTCATGTCATGGAAGAAACAGGTTGTGAATTGGTTAGAAGAATCTTCTTGGCAATCGCTTCGTCATTTTTCTACACTTTTTGATTCTCGCGTGTTAATCGGGGAACGAGAGCTGTTATCTCAGGTAAAGCAGAAAACATTTGCTTATCTTGATTCTAATCCTCATTTATATTTACGTTGCGTGGATAATGTAGGATTTATACGTAAAGGTATCGGTATCTTCGGTCAATTGTTACCTGAACAATCAGGGACGATGGCAGGAAAATTGAATGTAAAGACAACGACGGTTTTTCCGTATGTTAACGCAATGCGTTTGTTAGCGATACTCCGTCACGAAGAAATGCCTGCTACGAAGGATCGGATCAAATTTTTAACAACTCACTATCCTTTTTTGCAAGGTTATCTGTCCATTTTTGAAAGATTACTAGCATTTCGTTATCGTCATACGAAACAAGCGGCTGATTATGATCATGTACATCATATTTCGTTAAAGCAATTATCGAAACGTGATAAACAGGAGTTGAAACAGTTTATGAAAGACGGGGTTCACATGTTTGAGATGGCTAAGAAAATGGTAGAAAAAGAGTGTTCCAAATGGTTATGAATCAAATGTTTCAATTTATTAAGCAAATGTCTGGAAAGATGTATGGCAATGACATGGATTCGCTTGATCCGAGAAAAATCGCTTATGTACGTAACTTGCAACGGGAGTTAAAAAAACGTGACGTGTTAAATATTCCTTTTGAACAGTTACAAGTTGTTGTATTTGATATCGAAACAACAGGTTTCTATCCATATAATGGGGATCGTATGTTATCCATTGGAGCAGTTAAAGTACATGGGCATGAAATACGAGAAGATGATTTATTCTATAAAACGATCTATAGTGATCAAGCACTTTCTGATGAAATCCAATCGTTAACGGGTATAACGTATGAGGAGTTACAACGTGCAAAGCCATTAGATGAAGTGCTAAAACAGTTCTTCCAGTTTGTAAAAAGTGATACATTGGTTGCTCATCATTCCAGTCATGAAAAGCAATTTATGAAATATGCTAGTTGGACAGCGCTAAAAACCAATTTTCAGCATCGTATTATTGATACAAATTTTTTAACAAGAGTAACCGCACCAGATATTCATTATGTCAGTCTTGATGAGTGGTGTGACTACTATGGCGTAGAGATTGGAAGAAGACACCATGCGCTTTACGATGCTGTGGCTACAGCTAAGATTTGGGCAAAAGGTATTAAGCAAGTTCAACAAATGGGTTATACCAATCTGAAAGAAATCTACACGCATATTGCTAGCTTACCGTAAGATGAGGCGGAAGGGAGAGCAAGAAGGTTGAATCATGATATTCCAGATCAGAAAGCGACGTTTCCAATAAGTGTTGTCAAAGAACTTACTCATTTAAGTGGACGGCAAATTCGTTATTATGAAGATCAAGGCTTGATTTCTCCAGCAAGAAATGATGGAAACCGCCGCATGTTTACACTAGAAGACATCGACAGGCTCAAAACCATTAAGTCATATATCGATCAAGGTATTAATATCGCAGGAATCAAAGCGATGTTAAAAAAATAACTCCTTTAGCGTTCATCACATTGGTGAAGCTAAGGGAGTTTTTTAGTTTGCCGTAGCAGATGATTAATTAGATCAGGATGATTTGCGTCAAATAAGAGAAGTGAAAGTAGCTGTTTGCACAGAAAATCAATATATGCGTCAAATAAGAGAAGTGAAAGAGTCAAGTCCTTAATCTTGTGTAAAATACAGATACAAGCTTTCAACCATTTAGGTTAGTTAGAATTTGGTATGGTAGGAAGGG
>NZ_APML01000048.1 GCF_000359605.1 Gracilibacillus halophilus YIM-C55.5 | reverse complement strand
CAAACTGGGTCAAGAAGTATTTACTCCTGATTATGTCAATTATTTTCATCAATTATCGTACAAAAAACGAATGGAGTCTTTGGATTTATTAGGGCAATTGCGAAAAGGGATTGATGCAGAAACGCTGCATCACATTCATGAATGGCTTTATCACAAATCTGTTGAGAATCAACGACTAAACGTAACGATTCAGCCACTAACAGAAATTACAAAAATCACAAAAAATGGTGATAGACTCACAGTTCATGGGGAGCAACGTCAAAAAGAAGAAGCTATCTCTTTTGACACAGATAAAGCGATTTTAGGCACTGGTTATCAGCCAAATCTTCCCGATTGGTTTTATTCGCGATTTGAAGACAACATCCAGTGGGAAGATGAGCACCAATTCCAAGTAACGAAAAATTATCGATTAGCATTTAAACATGGTGAACGTTCCCATCATTTTTACACGTTAACAAACATCGAACATTCACATGGTACCGGCGCGACAAACTTAGGATTAGCCGTCGATCGAAATATACAAATTATTAACGAAGTCGCCAATAAAACGATCTATCCCTTACAGCGTGATACAACATTCACTCAATTCATGCCCGAAACAGATGAGTGTTAATCATGAGATACGACTGTTGCATAGACATGTACGCTCTGTCCATCAAGTGTAATCACTTTATCAAAACGCATGCCCAGTTTCCTAGCAACAGAAGCTGAAGCGTGATTCGCTTGGTGGATCAAGGCAATCAACCGCCTTCTATCAAGCTCTTGGACAGCATAAGATTTTAGGGATTGGGCAGCCTCCGTTGCATAACCTTTTCCCCACTGGTCACGGACAATCCAGTAGCCAAGTTCTAATTCTTCTTTGGCATCAATCATTTGGGGGATCAGTCCAGCATGACCAATGGGTTGCTGATCCGTTTGACGAATCAATTTCTTTAACCCATAATCCGTTCCAAGCTGATACATTTGAAAATTCCAATGCAAAAAGTCTTCAGCGCCTTTCTTATCTCTTATGCTTCCATCACCGATGTATCGCATGACTAATGGATCCGATAAAAGCGAATAAACAAAATCAAAATCCTGCTCACTGTAATTGCACATGATCAACCGTTCAGTTGATAAGAAGGATGTGTTCACTTCGTAAAATTCCCCTTTCTCTGTGCCATTTACCTCACGATTTTTATACGCCGCGCTTATTCCCCCACACTAATGCATGCACTTGTGGTAATACACGGACATGATTTAACGATTTCGATGCAACGACTTGATCAATTAACCATTCATATTTATCCAACAAGTGAGATGCTAAATTACTCGGACGCTCTTCATTTACATCATCATTCCCCACTTGGACGTAGAAACTGATATCTGGATATCTTTGATGGACCATTTCAGCATACGCGAGATCTTCTTCATCAAACACAACGACTTTTATGCTCGTATGGTGCTTTCTTTGCTGGGAAATGAGTGTTTCAATGATTTCATCAAGTACTTTCCAATTCGTCTTCATTTTGGAACTAGGTGGTTTCGGTGAAATTGTTAAATCATCAATCGCTGTGAACCAATTTTGCCAGCGACTGCCTTGCGTTTCCAATGCTACTTCGATATTTCTTTCGTGTAACGCATCGATCAATTCATTTAATCCTTTTAGTAACGCAGGATTGCCACCAGATATGGTGACATGATCAAATCGATCGCCACCCTTTTGGTATAACTGTTCCATAATGTCTTGTGCTGTCATTTTTACGATCTCATCTTTGGCACTGCCATCCCAAGTGAATGCTGAATCACACCAAGCACAACTATAATCACAACCTGCCGTACGTACAAACATTGTTTTTCGACCAACGACCATACCTTCTCCTTGAATCGTTGGCCCGAAGATTTCAAGAATCGGGAATTTATTCATCAATCATCCACTCCCGTCTTGCTTCTGCGTAACTGGTTGGTGTTTCATATAATTTCACAAATTCCACACGGCAGTCGTTCGGTTTGTCAGCTAAAGCGGCTTCCATTTTTTCAAACAACCAAACCACCATATTTTCAGCTGATGTATTCATTTTCGGTAACGTTTCATTTAAATAACGGTGGTCTAAGTAAATCTCAATCTGCTCTTTCCAAATTTGTTTCATCTCACTAAAATCAATCACCAGTCCAATATCATTTACATAACCACTTATACCAAAAATCGCTGTATACGTATGTCCGTGTAAATTTTTGCACTTTCCTTCATAACAATGGAGATGATGACTAGCATCAAATGTAAATTCTTTGCTGACCATCACTCGCTTCTGATGATATTTTAATTCATTTCGTTGAATATCTTGATCGATTTTCTGCAATTGATCTACGATGCGAAAGTCATACATTCACGACCCACCTCCATTTCGTTTGTCTACATATGTTTCAAGACCTTTTTGGCGCAACTGACAAGCAGGGCATTCGCCACAACCATCACCGCGAACACCGTTATAACAAGTCAGTGTATGTTCACGTACATAATCAAAAGCTTGTAACTGATCCGCTAATTCCCATGTTTCAGCTTTATCCAACCACATTAACGGTGTATGCACAACAAAATCATCTTCCATCGAAAGATTCAGCGTTACATTTAACGATTTGATAAAAATATCGCGGCAATCAGGATAACCACTGTAATCCGTTTCACATACACCTGTCACAATATGCTTCGCACCGATTTGTTTTGCTAAAATAGATGCAAACGATAAAAACAACAAATTACGACCAGGTACAAACGTGTTCGGCAATTCACCGTCTTCGCCTTCTTCCACTTCCATATCATTTCGCGTTAATGCATTGGGTGCCAGTTGATTAAGCAGTGACATATCTAATATATGATGAGCAAGGTTTTGATCATTCGCAATTTCCTTGGCTACTTTAATTTCTTCTTTATGGCGTTGGTTGTAATCGAATGTGACAAGTTCTACCTCCTCAAATCGTTCCAATGCCCAAAATAAACAAGTCGTACTATCTTGACCGCCACTAAAAACGACGACTGCTTTTTGATTTGTATTCATAACAACATGCTCCTTGATCAGAATAATTGAGCCTCACAAAAAAGAAAAATCATACCTAAGGACAGGTATGATTCTCCTTAGTTTTTTATAGAGGGTTTGGCTAGAACCTCTCCTGCTTCGAGCAGAATTCTATTAAATGAATCAGACAATTCGTAGTATAGCAGATTTGTTAGTGAGAAAAAAGATATTGATCTATTTCAAAATATAAATATAACTTCTATTTTCCATATTTTATTGTAAAGCGCTTACATTAGTTGTATACTAAATATAATCTATTGGCCAATAGATGCAACAAGATGCTCACAAAATATATTGATCAAAATATTTTAAAAGGAGCCTTGTTCATGAAAAGAAAATTACTAATGTTGATACCTTTTTGTCTTTTGTTTACGATCGTTTTTGTCTCTGAAAATACACAAGCTGCGAACTACGATGATAGTAAAACTTATAAATTGGTGAATCGAAACAGTGGGAAAGCGCTAGAAGTCTATGAATGGTCAAATGCTGACGGTGGAAATATTGTTCAGTATGATGACTTAGGTGGAATGAATCAACAATGGCGAATCGTTGATGTAGGAGAAGGTCACCACAAATTTCTAAACATTCATAGTGGCAAAGCGATGGAAGTCACGAATTGGTCTACCGACAACGGGGCTAGTGTGACTCAATGGACAGATTGGAATGGTGAGAGTCAACAATGGGAAATTGTCGATCTAGGCAATGGTTATGTAAAAATCATCAACCGTTATAGTGGAAAAGCGCTAGAGGTTTTTGAATGGTCCACAGATAACGGTGCCAATATTGTTCAGTGGGACGACTTAGGAGGCGAGAATCAACAGTGGCAAATCATTGAGGTATCACCAAGTGACACCATTCAAGTCAATCAAACCATTGTAGTCGAAGAAGGTGATACTTTTGACGGTGAAGGTCGTCGCTATGTCGCTAATCCAGATACAGTCGGTGACGGGAGCCAAGACGAAGGCCAAGATCCAGTTTTTCGTCTAGAGGATGGCGCCACATTACGTAATGTCGTGCTTGGTTATCCCGCTGCAGATGGGGTACACACATATGGTGACGCATTAGTAGAAAATGTTGTATGGGAAAACATCGGTGAAGATGCGCTTACCATTAAAGATAATGGCCATGTGACTGTGAGAGGTGGAATGGCTCAAAACGGTGATGATAAAATGTTTCAAGTCAATGCACCTTCAACGTTTGAAATTCTAAATTTCACTGCAAAAAATGCGGGAAAAATGATTCGTCAAAACGGCGGAACCACTTTTCAAACAAGCATTTTTATTGAAGGTAGCGTAATCACAGATATGGATGAAGCCATTTTTCGAACAGACAGTAATTCAAGTGGAGTAACGATGACAAACACACGTTATTCGAATGTCGGAACCAAATGGTACAATGTGCAAAACGTTACCGAAAATGGTAACTACGAATTTTAATATTTTAGATTAAACGTGAATGGAGAATACCATCGGTGAGGTGCTCACTGATGGTATTTTTATATCATTTTTTATTTTCGAGCGACAATGAGAAAACGCTCAGAATTGGTTTGTATCCCTTTTGTCGTTTGATAATCTTGTACCAATCGATCAAACTTTTGCGCATCTTCCTTTTTCTGACCAAAGTCAGGGATAATCGGTGTATGTTGCAGTAAAAAGAGTAAATCTTCAGCTGTTTGATAATATTCTGTCGCAACATATGTATCGGTATATAGATTTGAAAAACCAGCTTCCGTTAATTGATTCATATATCTCTGTAACAGATGACCCTTCTCCCTACATTGATGCTGACCTCTTTGGAATATTGATACTATATTTTGCTTATCCCCTTCACTGACCTGTTGTGTAAGAAAGACACCATTCGGTTTTAGTACTCTTTCAACTTCACTTGCAACAAAAGGTGCATGGCGACAAGAAACAATATCGAATGACTGATTGGGAAAATCTAATGTTTTCGAATTCATGACATGAAACTGAATATTGTGAAAGTCATTCTTTTTTTTCGCTTGTTTGATCATCTCTGTTGAATCATCAATACCTATAATGATCTCAACATCAGAAGCGAATGATGCCAGCTTCGATCCGTCTCCTGTACCAATATCAAGCACTTTGTCTGTTCGTTTGACTAACTTTTCGACTTCTTGAAAAAAATCCCAACGTTCTCCATATGATTGTACATGTAATTGGCTGAAATCCCAGCCAATGATTTGTGCCATCCGATTATAAAATTGTTGATCCATGAGTAATCTCCCTATTTCAACGACGTTATTGTATGATTATACCATTTATTCTCAACTTCAGCATTTTTATTCTCGACTTTCCATAGAAATTATGAATTGACTTTTCTATATAACTATACTATATTACTAAAGGCGAACATTTTCGCCTAAACATTAAAAAATATTCGTTATTTAGGAGTGTTCCTAATGGAAAATGTATTTGATTATGAAGATATTCAATTAATTCCCGCAAAATGTGTCGTTGATAGTCGATCAGAATGTGAGACAACTGTTCAATTTGGAAATCATAGTTTTCGTTTGCCAGTTGTACCAGCCAATATGCAAACGATCATAGATGAAAATATTGCTTTGTTTTTAGCTGAAAAGGGTTACTTTTATATCATGCATCGATTTGAACCTGAGACACGCAAGCAATTTATTCAAAAGATGCAAGAAAAAGCGTTCATTGCCTCCATTAGTGTTGGAGTGAAATCTGAAGAATATCAGTTTATTGAAGAATTAGCCCAAGAAAATCTGATTCCAGAATATATTACTATTGATATCGCACATGGTCATTCCGATGCCGTCATACGAATGATCCAACATATTAAGACGCATCTTCCAGAGACTTTTGTGATTGCTGGAAATGTCGGAACACCAGAAGCAGTAAGAGAACTTGAAAACGCAGGAGCCGATGCAACAAAAGTCGCATTGGCCCAGGGAAAGTTTGCATTACAAAAGTGAAAACAGGATTCGGTACCGGTGGATGGCAACTCGCAGCGTTACGTTGGTGTGCCAAAGCAGCCAGCAAACCGATGATTGCTGATGGTGGTATACGAACACATGGAGATATTGCTAAGTCGATTCGATTCGGAGCATCTATGGTCATGATTGGATCGTTATTTGCTGGCCATGAAGAATCTCCAGGCCAAACGGTTGAAGATAATGGAACGTTATACAAGGAATATTTCGGATCGGCTTCTGAATTTCAAAAAGGGGAAAAGAAGAACGTAGAAGGGAAAAAGATGTATGTAGAACATAAAGGTTCCTTACAAGACACTTTGACAGAAATCGAACAGGATCTTCAATCTTCCATCTCCTATGCTGGTGGGAAAACGGTGGACGCCATTCGAAATGTTGATTATGTTGTTGTGAAAAATTCTATCTTTAACGGTGACTGATATAAAAAAGAGTGCCACCAATGCACTCTTTTTTATGCCGTTTTTTTATTAAACTTTCTCGAATAATAAGAAGAAAAGCCAATAATAACAGGGGTTAATAAAATCGTCGGCGCCAGCCATAAAACAATACTTACTGATTCGATATTTAACAGACTTGGGGCACCAAAAACGACAAAAGCAGTAATGGTAGATATACAGCAACTTAACATACCAACTAGATGTTCAATATACCACTGACCTTTCAGCTTCGGTTTTCGCAACCAGTAACTCAGTTGACCGATTCCAAGAAAAAAGCCGACCGCTGGAAAGTATGCTAACAGTGAAGCATTCACCCAAAATCCATAGACACTGATTGCCACAGAACTAGCAACTAATAATATGGACCAACTGAGATCCTGAATATTGTTGTGCATGGCTTTTTTTCTTTTAAATCGTAACACGCGTATGCCATACCACGCTGCTGCTGCACTTAAGATGGAAATATACATGAGAAACCAAGAGAAAATGATTCGTTCTTGATCACTACTCGAATCAAAGAAAATACGATTCACACCCATATAAAAAGCAGAAACCGCAACCGTTCCCATTGCCCATACATAAATCCATCCCACGATTCGGTGGAGAGTACCTCCCTTTTTCACTATAATAGGAATCCAAAACAAGAATAAAGCGGTAAATCCAGCTATAATATGAAGAATACGAAACAGATCAAATAAAGTCATTCATAGCCTCCTTCACTAGATATCACACCACTTACAAGAATATTCCAATACAAATAACTTTTCTTTTTACTCGATATCACTATACCATTAAATGGTTATCGAAAGAACCCTAGCCTAGAATAAATTTTCATTAGTAGTCAAAGATAACGTGTAGACCTGTAAGAAAAAAGGAGAATGGAGATGACATTTTTTGAACTACTTATAAGAACTGCTTGTGCTTTTCTTGGTTTATTTATCTTAACGCGGATATTGGGGAGAAAGGAAATCAGCCAGATGACCTTTTTTAACTTCGTATCTGCTATTGCGATTGGATCGATTACAGCCAATTTTGTAGTAAATCAAAACCTATCGATAAGAAACGGTTTATTTGCATTACTCGCATGGACGATATTTACATTAATCATGGATGGTATGGACATAAAATCAAAAGCTTTACGAAAAGTCGTCACCGGCGATCCGATTGTTATTATAAAAGAAGGAAAACTAATTGAAGAGTCATTAAAAAATAGTCGCCTTGACATCGACTCTTTAAATGCTATGATGCGTCAAAAAAATTATTTCTCAATTGCTGATATTGAGTACGCCATTTTCGAAACAGATGGAAAACTGTCCGTACTGCCAAAAGAGAGTAAACAACCTGCTACTAAAAATGATGTCAATTCAACATTAGTTCCCAAAGTATACCCAATCCCTACAGAAGTAATTACTGACGGAAAACTACTGCACAATAATTTAGCAAAATTAAATTTGAACGAAAAATGGGTGAAACAAGAAATACAAAACTCAAACCAAAATTTAGATATACAAGACATTTTATTCGCACAGGTACAAACAGACGGTAGCTTGTATGTATTACCTAAAAACACTTAGGCTTGACTCATTTTTTCTGGCATACCCCCAGTCCACGCAGAAGAAAAACATTCTATCTGAGGGACTGAGGTTCATCCGTTAAGAATTCACAAGTCTACGTATTTTAAGTTGACTCATTTCGTGTCTCTTTTCAATTCACGCCTAGATATTCTTCAAACGTCATATTGTTTTTATCAATTTCTTTAGCAATATCTTTCCCTACATAACGTAAATGCCACGGTTCATATTGATAGCCAGTAATATTTGTTTTCCCTTTAGGATAGCGGATGATAAAACCATACTCGCTGGCATGTTGTTTGACCCACTGACCTTCATCCGTATTCGCAAACTCTTTGATTAATTGAAAATCAATGTCTGCACTGGTCACATCCATGGTTAAACCAGTTTGATGCTCACTTTCTCCTGGTTGGGCGCTAAACTGGTTGGCTTGTTCTCGACCATATTGGTTTACATTCGCTGTAAATATCGCATCTTGCCTATTATAGGAACGATAACCGGATTGCGCGAATAAATCAACCCCCGCCTGATCACCTGCTGCAAACATATTCTCCAGTGCACGTGCGGCAACTTCTCGCATCTGTTTTTTCGGTAAATCGGCATTAAACGGAAAACGAACATCTGGTACCACTAGATTATTAGGTACATAGTCTGCTGGTAACCGATGATTTTTATTTACAAGTACAGTAATGCTTGCTGGATGATCAACGATGGAGGCATTACCTTCTCGGTTTTGATCATTCTTTGCTGGTATATCACCACTTCCAGGTTCAATAGTAATATCTCCAGCAATAGCCTGTCGTAAATAGTTTATTGTATTTGGTCCGTATATACCATCGATCACTAATGAATCAATTTGTGCTTGAAAATCTTTGATAGCATTTACCGTTTTTTCATTATACGTACCCGTTTCATCTAATTCATAGCCAAGCTCAGACAGTACGTGTTGGATTTGTGAAACATTGTCGCCTTGTTCTCCTTGATAGATCGTCTTTTCAGGTAGTTTCTCGTCATCCTCTTGATTTGAATCGGAATCTTTTTGATCATCTGTGGATTCCTCTGGATCTTGATTAGATTCATCTAAACGCTCTACCTCCCGTTCCGCTATAAGCCACTGTCCGTTTTTATACGTGTATTGTACGGTTAAACGATATGCTCCTTGCATATCAGTTTCTGCCTCTTGTACAACCTTATATTGATTTTGATTGACTTCTTTCGTTTGATAATCTTGATTCATCAAAAGTGAAATCGGCTCATCTGTCTGTTTGATGTGCAAAGTATCATTTTTCACTTCGAAAAACGTATCAGCCATATCCTCAGCTAATGATGTAGTCATAATTTCAGAAAAAAACTCAATCAGTTCTGCTTTCGTCTTATAGTTCTTTACTTCTGTACCCTCTACTTCTAGATTCTTGATTCGATCGATGAATTTCTGTTCAAGCTCTGTAACCGATGGTGAGCCTAATTGATCAGCCTCTTCTTCTTGACTGGAGTCATCTGGTTGTTGATTGGTCTGATCATTCTCCGATGAATCATTACCACTACACGCGATCAGTAGTAAGCATAATACGATTGAAGCTCCCTTTATCCATTGTTGTAATTGCATGTTAATCCTGCTCCCTTTTTTTTAATTCGTTGGTGCATCTTGGACATCTACCCATCGATCCTCGATAATCCAATGGTCTTCTACGTAACGATATTCCACCACAATTGGATCAGCTCCATATAGTTCACCATTTGGTTCTTGCCTTACTTGATATTTTGTTTCACTCATTTGATTGGTTTGATATTCTTCATTCGTATCTAGTCGTGGCGGACCGTCTACCTCAAGAGCATAAACACCATCACTTTCTACACGAAACTGATTATTTACCGTCTCTTCTGCAAGTTCTTGACTCGTGAATTTTGTGTACGCCTTTATTAATTCGTCCTCAGTATCATAATTGATTAATCGGAGATTCTCATCATATTCTTTATCTATTGTTAACTGGTAGTATTGGTTTTCTAATTTCTCAACTGGTGGCGTCTCAGGTGAAGGAATAGTTTCTCCACTATCCTTAAGAGACGTCATGATAATATAGATAGGTATCATACATAACAGTAATAATGCAGTAGCACTTAACCATTTCATGCCAATTGTTTGAAACCACGATTTTTTTTCGTATTTCGCTACTTTTTCCATGACTTTCTCTCGACTCTCCTGTGAAAACTCAATTTGATTCAATGTGGACGACTTGGAAAGATGGTCGAAATTATGCTTCATCTAAATTTCCCCCTAGCTTTTCCCTTAACATATGCCTTCCCCTTCTCAATCTAGTCGATATGGTTGCTTTCTTTACTTTCAATATGTCACTTGTTTCTTCCAAAGAAAAATCATGATAATAAAAACATATAATGACTTCACGATATTTGATGGGTAACGCAAGGACTTCTTGTGTCAATTGATCATGCTCCAACCTTTCTGTTAATTGCTGTTCCGGTGTGGCATGATCAGAACGAAGGTTTGTCGTTACATAAGCTTCTGTATGTTTTTCTTTAAACCACCGACTACGAAAGTAATCTCGACATTTATTGACAGTAATTTGATTGAGCCAGGAATGAATCGAGTGATTTTTCTTCAACGTATCTATCTTTCTATAACAAATAATAAACACTTCTTGTATAATATTTTCAGCAATTTGTACATCTTTTACATAGGTATAAGCTAGTCTAGTCAGTTGGGATCCGAATCGATCCATTAACCTTTGAATCAACTCGTTTTTATTTATCTTTTGATCGCGGTATTGTTCCACTAGCTCTTCCAAAAGGTATCCCCTCTCTCTCGATTACGTCTATCTATTAGACGAACGATGTACCGATTGTCATTCACTCTTTAATTAACTTTTTTAATTTCTTTCATCATAAATCCGCTCTTAGGCAATGTTGGGACTGTAGATAATATATATCGAAAATCTTGTGAAGATGGCACTTGAAATTCAATCTGATTAACCAAAAAGTCTAAGCTTGCTTTCATTACTGTTATCGTCATTCTTTCACCTGGACAGCGATGGTCATTGTCAATATGCCCCCCACCTTGAGGAATTAAGTCAAACATACTTGAACGCCAATTGCGAAAACGTTCTGGTTGAAAACGATGTGGCTCATCCCATAACTGAGGATCGTGATTGGTTCCATAAATATCAAGTAAAACGAGTCTTCCTTTTTTAAAAAAACAGTTATTCCATACAAATGACTGTTTGACTCGTGCCCCAAGAAACGGCGCAAACGGATAAAATCTCCTTACTTCATGTACAAAACAATCATAATACGTTGAATCAGCCACTTCTAGCTTTGTTTTCATCGCAGGATATTCATGTAATGCAACTGCAGAAAATGTAATAAATGTGCTGATGGCCACAATTGGCCGAATTACATTTATTAATTCAACTGCAGCCATATGACTACTCAATCGTTTTCCATTTAATTGGCGATGAAACGCCATCACTTGTAACGCAGATTCATTTTTTGCTTTGATTTCTCCATTACGTACCTGTTCAATCATGCTTTTCATCCATTTTTCTGTCTTTTTACGAGCTTTTTTCCCTCGTCTGTACCGTTTCCCAACCGCGCCAAATGCATATACCATATCTGTAAAATCTTTTGCCAAATGTGGTATTTCATGCTTTTTAACAGGGATGCCTGTCCATTCACAAGCAACTTCACACAAAATATTTCTTGCCTCTTCAAATAAAATCATGCTCGGTCGACTGCTTCCAACTTTTTCATGCCATTTACTATAAACCATTTGTGCTATACGATTTTGTTGCGTGGATGTCATCAGCGATAGAAATAGTTTTTTGCGGTGAATATGAATTTGTCCGTCTATCGTTTGAATCGCATGTTCACCAAATAAGGTTTTTTGTACTCTTTTTGGTGCTGCACCTTTCCGCTGAAAACGTTCAGAGTCATAGAATATCTTTGCGGCGTCTTCTCCACTCATACAAATCACTTTTTGACCTAGCAAACGCGTGTGAAATACATTCGATCCGAAACGATCCACGCGGTTCTTAATATATAAATAACCTTCATTCATTAAAGTCAAACTATGATCGAGCGTTTTTTCCGTAGGCACTTGATTCATAAATAACCCCTCACTTACAAATAATTTTTCCTTAGTATGCTATCAAAGACACTTCATTAGTCATTGATATAGAAAAACCTCTTTGCCCGCCATAGGACAAAGAGGTCTTTGAATTTATTTTCTTAATGTATCTAGGAATTCATAGAGCGGAGATAATGAGGTTAGGTTTTGATTACACGCCTGACTGTCAACACAAATGTAATTGCCTTTTTTGCGATATGTTCCTGCTTCTTTCCCTTTTTCTTTTACTAAGAATAAGCCTGTTTTTTCGACACTTTTGCATATGGCGCAAACACCAGTCTTCTGCGAGTATTCCATCGTTCCATAGGTTCCAGTGACATAACCATCACGTCTTGTCACTATAAATTTCAAAAGTTTTGATTGATCGATCCAGCTTATATACGAACAATTTGTTAAATCAAAAGATTGAAGTGCTGGAACCTTTAGCTTCTTCATCTTTGGAAAGGCGTTTATAATTTCATCTTCTGTAATCTGAAACGGTATAATATAGGATTTCAGTTTTAATAGAAATCGCTCTGCTTCTTCTTTTTCATTGACGGAACTCACTTGTTTTAGTATATCTTCTTGCTCTTTTGTCATCGCTGGGAACAACGAAAACATTCGCTCAAGTGCCATCGTTTTTAACGCACCTTGCACACTTTTATCATTGGCCGTTTGATATCCTCTGACTAATTCCAATAGCTGCTTGCGAATATACTGATATTGATCGACACGGACAAACGGTTCCATTCTTATCACTTCCTCATCGTAATCTGTGTACGATTATACCAATAGATCCACATTTATTCCATCTCTTTTAATTCTTGAACCATTTGTTCATGATTCATGGGACCGACTGAGATATGAGTGATCTCACCAGTTTCATTGATCATGTAAGAAGTTGGGTACCCACTTACTCGATACGCTGATTCAACCTCTTTTTTTTCATCTAATAAAATTGGAAAGGTCAGTTCATATTCAGTCACAAACTCTTCTACATCACTCATACTTGATTCTGTACTGGTCAGATTGACAGCTAAAATTTCTACATCTTCATTCTGATAAAACTTTTCCATGTCAGGCATTTCTGCGCGGCAAGGACCGCACCATGTGGCCCAAAAATTGAGCATCACTGGTGTTCCGCGATAATCAGATAAAGTAGCAGCTTCACCATCTAAAGTTTCCAACTCAAAATCAGGCGCCATATCTCCCTCTTGGAGTGAGGAATGATTGTCGCTATCATCAGTAGGAGATGTAATCATAGCACCATTTGGCTCAGCGTCCGTCTGATCTTGTGATTCTGGAGCAACAAAATCATAAATCGCCCATCCTAACATCCCTATGATAACAACAATTACGATTGCTTTTTTCATAAGATGTACCTCCATCTATCCTAACTTTGCTAACCACGTATCTTTCACAGCTTCAAGTAAAAAACTTGAGATAAGGGGCATGAAACCAAAGAAAAGCACAACACCCATGATGATCATAATGACTGCCCCAATTTTCATAATGATACCACTACGTCGAACGATCCATTTTGTGGAACCAAGGAAAAATGTTAACGCCAAAAACGGTAGAATAAATCCGATCACATACATAAATGTGTAAAAAATACCTTGCCCTGGATTACTTGCGGCTAACAATAATATCGATCCAAAAATTGGTCCAATACAAGGCGTCCAACCCGCAGCAAAGCCAAGACCAATAAAAAAGGTACCTAAATATCCAGCTGGTCGTTGCGCAAATTGATAACGTCTTTCTCTCATTAGAAATGGGATGTTCAACCAACCGGCTACAAATAGACCCATCACAATGATAAAGATACCTGCTATTCGTTGAATCAACAAACCTGTACTTCCAACAAATAAACTCTGTATCCAATTCCCAAGAAACGAAGCACCTGCACCTAAGCTAATGAAAACGAGTGATACACCTAATAAAAAGAAAAACGAATGACTCATGAGTTGTCGACGAATTTGTGTATTTTTATTTTCCTGTAAGTCTTTCACACTAATT
This sequence comes from Gracilibacillus halophilus YIM-C55.5, assembly GCF_000359605.1. Classification (GTDB taxonomy): domain Bacteria; phylum Bacillota; class Bacilli; order Bacillales; family Amphibacillaceae; genus Gracilibacillus; species Gracilibacillus halophilus. The sequence goes on along the minus strand of NZ_APML01000048.1, from coordinate 3,002 downwards.
CCAGTAATATATGATAAATAAGCTGGAAAGATAGGTAAGACACATGGTGATAAAAACGACAATGCACCAGCGCCAACAGCGAGCAACATTCCCACAATCAACATCGTATCCACTTCAATACTACCCATAAACTCCCTCATTTCTAGTTAACTTCTACTTTTACCATACTAGAACAATCATAAAATTTCATTACTCTGCATCACTTGTGACAAATTTGTCATAGAATTCGTTTTCTCTCATCCAAATTGTTGTTCGATCGAACCACAATCATATGAATTGATTTACTTCACGGCGGTTAGTAATCGATCGCCTGAGGCAACATTTTCATTGGAGGTTTGAATCACATCTAAATATTGATCATCATTAGTCACAACAATCGGAGACATCATATCATAGCCTTGTTTCGTCATTTGTTGTAGATCAAACGTGCCAAGTAATTCGCCTTGATGTATGTGAGCACCCTCTGTCACATCAATCGCAAAGTATTTTCCATCAAGCTGAACGGTTTCAATCCCAATATGAATCAGGATCTCCATTCCAGCATCTGATGAAATACTAATGGCATGTCTCGCTGGATAAACGGCTTGTACCGTGCCATTCACAGGTGAGTATACATGCCCGTCTATGGGAATAATCGCTAATCCTACACCAATGGCTCCTGAAGAAAAGACAGGATCATTGACTTCTTCTAGAGGGACTACTGCTCCTTCTAATGGACTATAAACCACTCGATCATTGATTAAATTTTCTGATTGTTTATCGTATTCTTGTTCTTTCTCACCTGTTAACTCCTCAACTTGCTCATCGTGAAACCCGAACATATAAGTGGCTACACCCGCAAAGACAAACGTGCCCACGACAGCTACAATAAAGAGAAAGAACCCATCACCGAAAAATACAGGCAGTGTCGTTACACCTGGAATTGCCACAGAATGAGAGGCAGCACCAGAAAAACCAACAACAGCACCACCGATTGCACCAGCTGTACATCCAATGAAAAATGGTTTTTTATAACGTAACGTCACACCATATATCGCTGGTTCAGTTACACCAAAAATACCTGAAACGGTTGCTGGGGCTGCAATTGACTTCACCTTATCGCGTTTTGTTTTTAACCAGACACCCATCGCAGCACCCGCTTGTCCAAAAATTGCTGGTGTTAACATTGCCGTAAAAGTATCCGTTCCGAAATTGCTAATATTGTTAAGCGCAATCGGTGTAATTCCCCAATGTAAACCAAAGATAACGAGTATTTGCCAAAAGAAGCCAATGAATGCCCCCGCAAACATCGCACTATTCTCATATATAAACAAGTAACCTTGTGCTATCCAGTCACTAACATATGTACCAAATGGTCCAAATACGACTAAAGTCATCGGTACCATCAACGCAATTAATACGAGTGGTGTAAAAAACGTCTTCATAACCGATGGAAGAATTCGATTCAAAATGGGTTCTAATTGAGAAGCTACATAAACGGCTAGAATAATCGGGATAATCGACATTGCGTAATTAGTAAGTATGACGGGTATTCCAAATACCGACAAAGCTTCTCCTTGATTATATACTTCTACAATATCTGGATATAACAATGCGCCTGCTATGACAACAGCTACATAAGGGTCTGTTTCAAATTTTTTAGAAGCTGTAAACGCAAGTAACATCGGTAAAAAATAAAATAAACTATCACTAGCAGCATGAAAAATTTGATAAGTTCCGTCTGATTCCGTTAGTAACTCACTAGCTTCAGCAATGATTAATAATCCTTTTAAAATACCGGCACCAGCCATTGCACCTAATAAAGGGGTGAAGATTCCTGAAACGATATCGATCGCTTTATCGATCAATCGTTCATGATCTGCCTGCTCAGCATTTTTCGATTGGTTGTCATCGATTGCTGTAATCTGTTGAATCGCGCGGTATACTTCATGAACCTCATTGCCGATCACAATTTGGAATTGACCAGCGATAACCATGACCTGAATGACACCTTCTAAGTTTTCGATCGCCATTTTGTCTGCTTTATCAATTTGCACCAGTTTAAAACGTAGTCTCGTGGTACAATGAACAAGTGAGCGAATATTTTCTTCGCCCCCAAGATGATCAACTAATTTTTCGGCAAGTTGTGTATAGTCCATCGCCATTCCCCCTGCAATGATTTCGCTTTTATTTTACCATAAACGGCACGAAAAACAGAAAAACCTAAACCGACTTCATCACAGCCGAATTAGGTTTTTACCGCCTCATTTCTCTTTACTTTTGTCTAATTCATAACGTTGCGTCACGCGCTGAATGTGTAAGGTTAAATAAATTTTCTCATCATTGGTAATTTGCCAGTCATAATTTTTCTCAATAAATCGCGCTATTTTTTCCGTACAGCGATAAGCTTCTACATATTTTTGTTTCAATTGTTCAAATAAGAAGTCATCTGACGTTTCCTCATCATCAAGTGATTCTTTTCGAATAAAACGTAACGCAAAAAAGCGTAAATGAGTTAAAAAGCGCTCATAATTTATCGAATGTTCATCTAATTCCATTTGATAATGATACTTGACGATGGTCAGAATACTGTTCACCATTTTCGTTACTTTGACAGCCGCATCAATATTTTCCCCTGTAAGTTGGCTATTCACAAGGTGCAAGGCAATTGATGCAGCTTCATCTTCTGCAAAGCGAACGCCTGTCTCTTCTTCAATAATATCCAATGCGTCTAGGGCTACTTGAAACTCCTGCTTATAATATTTCCTAATTTCCCATAGTAGTGCGTTTTTGAGTTCAATTCCTTTTTTATATCGACTGATTGCAAAGTTAAGATGGTCAGTAAGGGCTACGTATAAATAATCATCTAATTTATAAGATAATTGCGATTTGGCATACTCTAAAATACGATAAGCTAATTCTAAATATTCTTCAGGGGTATCAACCAATAAATCAGCCAATTTATCAGAAACGGTTTCATTTTCTAAAACAAACTTTTTCTCCACTTTGTTTTTGTCAATCTT
>NZ_APML01000047.1 GCF_000359605.1 Gracilibacillus halophilus YIM-C55.5 | reverse complement strand
CTTGGTGCTATGATCGCAGCGCCGGAATTATTATATTGGGGTCGAGCAGCTGTTGGGCAATATTATAGAGTGTGGGAACCATACTTAATGGTTGCACTGATTTATTTAGTGTTAACCTTAACGTTAACCTATCTACTGAATTATGTAGAAAAGAGGCTTGATGTCAAATGATCTCCGTTAACCATTTAAAGAAAACATTTGGTGATTTAGAAGTATTAAAAGATATTAGTATGAACATCCAATCGCAAGAAGTTGTCGTCGTTGTGGGCCCTTCTGGCTCAGGGAAATCGACGTTTTTACGGTGCTTGAATTTGCTTGAATCAATCACGGATGGTTCGATTTCGATTGATGGTGAGGATGTAACTGATAAACATGTCGATATTAATCAGCTGCGCGCAGAAGTGGGCATGGTATTTCAACAATTCAACCTATTTCCGCATAAAACAGTGTTAGAAAATATCACACTTCCTATTGTGACGGTGAAGAAATGGGATAAGAATCGTGCAAAAGAAAAAGCGCGTGAACTATTAACGAAGGTCGGCTTGCTAGATAAAGAAGATGTATATCCTGACTCTTTATCAGGTGGACAAAAACAACGAGTAGCCATTGCTAGAGCCCTTGGAATGGAGCCGAAAGTGATGTTGTTTGATGAGCCGACTTCGGCCTTAGATCCTGAAATGGTCGGTGAAGTGTTAGAAGTGATGAAGGAACTGGCCCAAGAAGGGATGACCATGGTCGTTGTGACACATGAAATGGGATTTGCTCGGGAAGTAGGCGACCGCGTGATTTTTATGGATGAAGGATTTGTTGTGGAAGAAAATGAACCTGAACAATTATTTACAAATCCACAACATGAGCGGACCCAAGCATTCTTAAGTAAAGTATTATAATTTTGACGAGAGATGAATCGATAATCGGTTCATTTCTTTTTTTCGATTAGAAAACGTTTTATGATATTATGAGATCAAACAAAGGAGGAATGAGGATGAAAATTGTTAATTATCGTTTGCATCAACCATTTGCTACAGATCGCGTCGGTATCATTGTTGAAAATAAAGTAATCGATATGGCTTCAGCATCTCAGCAACAGCTTCCAGTATCTCCGAGTGACTTTTTTGCAATGGGGCAACCAGCCATTGAAAAAGCAAAAGAAATCGCGACAAATAACCAACATTTGCAGGCATCGTATGCTTTTGATCGTTCGCAAGTGACATTGGGGCCACCTGTACCCGATCCGAAAAAAATCATTTGCGTTGGTACCAATTATGCCGATCATGTGGCGGAAATGGGAAGTGAGCTACCGCAATACCCTGTGTTATTTTCCAAGTTTTCTAATGCCTTGATTGGACCAGAAGATGCTATCCATAAGTCGACAGCGACGGGTCAACTGGATTATGAAGTGGAACTAGCGTTAGTCATTGGGAAAAAGGCTTCATCTGTTAAGAAAGAACAGGCAACGAGCTATATTGCAGGCTATACTATAGGTAATGATATATCAGCCCGAGATTTACAAAAACGCACGCCACAATGGTTGCAAGGAAAATCGTTAGACCATACGACACCGATTGGTCCATGGGTGGTGACTGCAGACGAAGTAAAGCAGCCTGGTCAGTTGGATATTCGTTCATACGTGAATGGAGAAGAGCGCCAGTCTTCGAATACGAGACATTTTATTTTCGACATCCCATCCCTTATTTCATTTATCTCGGATCTCATCACGTTAGAACCTGGGGATATTATTTTAACGGGGACGCCAGATGGGGTTGGTTTGGCGATGGATCCACCGCAATTCCTTCAAACAGGAGACAAGGTTCGATTAGAAATTGAACAAATTGGTGAAATGGAACATCACATTGTAACGAAACCGTGATAAACGATTCATTTCGATTGATTTTGTTGTGCCTTCATATGTTTCTTTGATAGAATAATAATTAGATAATAGGATTTTTTTCCTATGATGTATAAATTAAACGGTGATTTAAGTCCCGTTTTTACGAAGAGATGGTGAGGTAATGGAATTGGATCAGGTCGTAGAAAAGCGAATCAATATTGCGATTATTGTTACATTTCTTATATTGCTGCCATGTTTTTTATTTGATGACCAAGATGACATCATTCGGCTTTATAGTTTTGCTTGCTCCTATATCATCCTGCAATATATACGAGATTTCATGTTCACCATACCTTGGAAACATTGGTTGGGTTATAGTTTCATAGGGGCCCACTCACTTGTTGTTTTCTTATTAATAGCCGTTGATCAATCATTTATTTCACAAATCTTTTTATTGGTTTTAATTGGAGAAATTGTTTTTACGTATTCGCTACGTCTGAGCCTCGCTTTTTCCATTCTAGCTTATATCGGTTTTATTATGGGGAAATGGATCGCATTTGACTTTCCAGGATGGGAAACGATGAGTTTTATGATTCCAAGGGTGACTGAATTTATTGTCGTTATTGGTTTTAGCTATCTTGTGAAACGAACGATGCAACAGAAAATACAATTAGAAAAAGCGTTTGAACGGATCAAAAAGTCTTCGCTCCAACTCGAAGAAAAAACAATCATCCAAGAGCGTAAGCGGATTGCTGGAGAAATGCATGATGTCACTGGATATACATTTTCCTCCGCGATTATTGGCATGGAAGCAATCAAGCAAATGATCGATAATGATCCACATGCAGCCAAGCAATGGACGACTAATATAAGGTCACAATTGCAACAAGGATTAGAACAAATTCGTTTTTCCGTGCGTCAATTACAAGAAAGTCATTTTTTTATCGATTTTCCAACAGCTATGATGACTTTAATAGATGATACGGAACAACAAACAGGTATTCAAGTGACGTCACAAATGGATATTGATAAATCCTCCTGTTCATCAAACCAAGAGATTACACTGTATCGTGCACTGCAAGAAGGATTGACAAATGGACTAAGGCACGGGAGAGCGAATTGGTTTCAATTTACGTTAACGACAAAAGATCAGATGATTTACTTTTACTTAGCGGACAATGGTACTGGTGTTCGTTCAGCAAATTTTCAAAAAGGGTTTGGGCTTAGTGCGATGGAAGAACGTATTAACGTATTAGGCGGCAGACTGAATATTTATACAAAACCAACTGGACATGCCGGGTTTGCTTATGAGATTTATTTGCCTTCCGAGTCATTACATAAAGAAGAGGTAGGGTGACATTTATGATGAAAACGACCGTAGTGATTGCCGATGATCAACAGATGATTTGTGATGGTCTAGAAGTCATATTAATGATGGAAGGTGACTTCGAAGTATTAGGATCGTTTCAAAATGGACAAGATGTCATCGATTTTGTTCAAACGCAGCAACCTGATGTCATCTTAATGGATATACGGATGCCAGGGATAGGTGGCATCGCTGCAACCCATCAGATTAAACAAATGCACCCATCGATTAAAATTATTATGTTAACGACATTTTCTCAAGATGAATATATGCTAGAAGCACTAAAAAGCGGAGCAAATGGCTATATACTGAAAGATGCTGGGAAAGGCCAGCTTATATCATCTATACGTCATTCTTTGAGTGGCCAAGTATTTATTCCAGAAAAACTTCAACCGGCATTGATAGAACAGTTAAACCATACCGACATCAAGCTCTATCCTTACAAGACGCCCTTGACAAGCGTGGGGTTCATCTAACGCCTACCGAGTTACAAATAGCGACGTTACTGTCAGAAGGAAAAAGTAATCAAGATATTTCGAGTCAGCTCTATTTATCCATTGGAACAGTCAAAAATTATGTAAGTAAAGTGTACCGAAAAATAAGTGTTTCCAATCGCTCGGAGGCGATATTGTTTTTTAAACGGATACAAACGATTAATTGAAACGTTGATCTTTGAGTTTTGGATAGGAAGTCAAGAATGCTCTGACTTCTTCTTTGGATAGGCCATAAAACTTTGCTAAATATACGAGTTTAAGCCAATCGGTATCGATAGTCGAAGTCACAGATGAATCGCTCGTATGTTTATATTCATCCATCGGCTCCACACCACCTTTCTGCTCACCCATCAATCATACGCTTTTCTGTATCTTTTGCAAAGGTAACTATAGTCACTTTTTACATGATTCAGTCATGAAAATCATAGGTCCAATGTGCGATAAATATCACATGCTCTCCAATGAACCAACAAATACAATTTTTAAATTTTATAAAATCATATTGCATGAAAATACAAAATAAAGTATAATTATAAATTAACAGAAACGGATCATTTAGGAGGAACGTAAAGTGGATGTAGCCATTATTGGAGGCACGGGATACGGTGCAGTCGAGTTATTGCGTTTTCTACAACAACATCCTTATGCCAACGTAAAGAAGATTATTTCTCATTCAAATAGTGGAACGGATTTTTCAGATGTATATCAACATACAGTAGAAGTGGTTGAGCTTCAGATGGAAGAAATCGATATTGATCAATTAGCACAAGAGGTTGAACTCGTGTTCTTTGCAACACCGTCAAACGTCAGTAAACATACCATTCCAGCATTGATTGATAAGGGGATAAAGTGTATTGACTTGTCAGGTGATTTCCGTTTGCAATCTCCGGAAGTATATCAACAATATTATGGAGAAGAAATTGCCCCACAGCCATACATTGAAAAAGCTGTGTACGGATTATGTGAAACGTATCGTGAGAACATTCAGCAAGCTGATTTACTGGCAAATCCAGGTTGTTATCCGACAGCGACGACGCTAGGTATTCTTCCTGTATTAGAACGAGATTTAATTGATCCCCAAACGATTCTCATCGATGCGAAAACAGGTGTATCAGGTGCAGGTAGAGGCTTATCGTTGAATGTTCATTTTTCGGAAATGAACGAAAATTTTAAAGCGTATAAAATCGGCCAGCATAAGCATATTCCAGAAATAGAGCAAACGTTATCAAGCGTAGCGAATGAGACCATTCAAGTTACATTCACACCGCATATTGTACCGATGACTCGTGGGATTATGAGTACGATTTATGTCGATCTAAAGGAACATCAATCAACGGAAGCATTCATCGATTTATATGAACGTTTTTATCAACAAGATCCATTTGTCCGAGTGCGAAAAAATGGCGTCATCCCGTCAACGAAAGAAGTTTGGGGAAGTAATTACTGTGACATCGGTTTATATGCTGATGAGAGAACAGGGAAGTTAATTATAGTTTCAGTGATTGATAATTTGGTAAAAGGAGCTTCTGGTCAGGCGATTCAAAACATGAATATTATGCAAGGCTGGGAGGAAACTGCAGGATTACACACATTACCTATTTACCCTTAAGGAGTGAGAGCATCATGTTCACCTCGCAAAATGAAGCGACGAGTACATTTCATATATTAGAAAATGGCAATATTGCCTCTGCTAAAGGTTTTACTGCTGGAGGACTGCATTGTGGCATTCGTAAAAGTAAGATTGATTTTGGATGGTTTTATTCAGATGTAGCAGCCCAAGTAGCCGGCGTATATACAACCAATCTATTTCAAGCAGCACCACTAAAGGTCACACAAGAAAGTATTGCTACCAAAAATGAATTACAGGCAGTCGTTGTAAATTCAGGTGTTGCCAATGCATGTACGGGTGAGAAAGGATTACAGGATGCATACGATATGCGAAAACTATTCGCCGAAACTGTAGGCGTAGAAGAGCATTTGGCTGCCGTTGCATCGACAGGTTTAATCGGAGAATTATTACCGATGGAGAAAATTCAATATGGGATCAACCAAGTACATGAAGCAACCCATCAAGGAGCTGGAAAGTTTGAATCAGCGATTTTGACGACCGATACGAAAGAAAAAGGGATTGCCGTTGAAGTTGAAATTGATGGTCAACCCGTGACGATCGGAGGAGCTGCGAAAGGTTCAGGCATGATTCACCCGAATATGGCGACAATGCTAGGGTTTATTACAACTGATGCCAATATCGAATCAGGGGAATTATCAAACGTACTAAAAGCCTTAACCAATCAGTCGTTTAATATGATTACAGTGGATGGCGATACAAGTACAAATGATATGGTCCTTGTTATGGCGAATGGGAAAGCAGAAAATCAACGATTAACGCCTCATCATGCCGAATGGTCGAAATTCTATCAAGCATTGCAATTTGTGTGTGAATATTTGGCGAAGGAAATTGCTAGAGATGGCGAAGGTGCGAGTAAATTAGTCGAAGTTAATGTGCAAGGTGCAAAAACAGAAGCGTCCGCATCGGCTATTGCTAAATCCATTATTTCCTCGAATTTAGTGAAAACAGCTATTCATGGCGCAGATGCAAACTGGGGGCGTATTATTACAGCGATTGGTTACAGTGGCGAATCACTCGATCCAGATCAAGTCAGTATTTTATTAGGAGATATTGAAGTTGTGAAAAATGGGATACCGGTCACATTTGATGAAGAAGAAGCAGCCTCTTATTTAAAACAAGAAGAAGTGACGATTTATGCCAAGTTAGGTGAAGGAAATGAAACAGCTACAGCTTGGGGCTGTGATTTATCGTATGAATACGTCAGAATTAATGCTTCTTATCGAACGTAAGGAGGATCTAAAAAATGAATTATGTAGTGATTAAGTGTGGTGGCAGCGTATTTGAACAGCTGTCCCCTTCTTTTTATCAAGATATTATTACATTGAGTCAACAAGGTGAATGGCAACCGATCATCGTTCATGGCGGTGGTCCGTACATTTCTGAATTGCTTGAGCAAACAGGTGTGACTACACAATTTGTTGATGGGCTTCGTGTCACAACGAATGACGTATTGGATGTCGTCGAAATGGCATTAAGCGGTTCGATTAATAAACAAATCGTTCGTCAACTGCATCAGTCAGGAGGTACAGCGATTGGTTTAAGTGGTGTTGATGGTAATTTACTGGGAGCAAAGCCAGTTGCAGGTAGTGAGCAACTCGGGTTTGTGGGCGAAGTAACCGCAGTGAACACGGCATTCATTCAATCATTGAGTGAAAGCCAAATGATACCAGTCATTGCCCCGATTGGTTTAGATCAGAACAGTCAGCGTTATAACATTAATGCAGATATGGCCGCATCAGCAATTGCGCAAGCCTTAGAGGCGAAGTTATGTTTTATTAGTGATATTCCAGGAATCTATCAAGAAGTGAATGGGGAAAAACAAGTCTTTCATCAACTTGACCAAGAGCAGATCCAGGCATTAATTGAGAAAGAAGTGATTTTTGGTGGCATGATTCCAAAAGTCCACTCAGCACTGGCGGCACTAGAAGAAAATGTGCCAGAAGTATCGATTGTGAATGGTACGAGAGAAAATGGTTTACTTGATTTTATGCAAGGTGAAGCAGTGGGCACGAGAATTATAAGAAAAGAGGAGGTTCCTTATGGCTAATCAGACCTTATCATCAGCAGTCATGGGTACGTATAACCGTTTCCCGGTGACGCTTGTAAAGGGGAAAGGTAGTTATGTATGGGATGAAGAAGACACAAAATATTTAGACTACTCATCAGGTATTGCGACTTGTAACTTAGGTCATGTCCCTAATGCTGTAGAAGAGGCGATGAATCAGCAACTGGGTGATCTATGGCATTGTTCGAATTTATTTCATATTCCATCACAGGAGGAGCTAGCGAAACAGTTAACAGATAATAGTTGTGGCGATCAGGTGTTTTTCTGTAATAGTGGTGCTGAAGCGAATGAAGCAGCGATCAAACTGGCGAGAAAATATGGTCAAGATGTCCAACAAAAAGAGCAGTCACAGATCATTACATTTACGAATTCTTTTCACGGAAGAACAATGGCCACGTTATCTGCTACAGGCCAAGAAAAAATTCAACAAGGATTTTCTCCACTTACACCAGGTTTTGATTATTTGCCGTTTAATGATGATGAAGCATTGAATCAGCTTGAGGAACTCTCACCAACAGCGGTTATGCTCGAATTGGTCCAAGGCGAAGGAGGCGTCATTCCTGCTAATCAACAATGGGTAGAACGCCTTGCAAGCATTTGTCAAAATCAAGATATCTTATTAATGGTAGATGAAATTCAGACAGGCATGGGCCGAACAGGTACGTTATTTGCTTATCAACAATACGGGATTGAGCCGGATGTCATTAGTTTGGCCAAGGGATTAGGATCAGGATTTCCGATTGGAGCGATCATTGCTAAGCAGGACGTTGCGAATGTTTTTTCTGCTGGTGCACACGGAAGTACATTTGGCGGCAACCCGCTAGCTACAACTGCTGGATTGGCGACGGTTCGTGAATTGACAGAAACCCCTGTAGTCACAGAATCAAAAAAGATAGCGTCTTATCTATGGCAGGAGCTTGAGAGCCTTAAAGAAGAAAGTACCATCATTCAAGATGTTCGAGGAATGGGACTGTTACTAGGCGTTGAGTTAAATCAACCAGCGATTGACATTGTTCATAAAGCGCGGAATGAACATCAATTACTGATCATTGTCGCTGGGCCGAATGTGCTCAGAATTTTACCGCCGTTAACGACAACATTTGATGAAGCAAAACAATTTATTTCGGTCATGAAACAGTTATTAACCTAGTCGAATGAACAAAGATGTAAAAAATTTGACTTGACCTTTTTACATGACGTGTTAAAGTAAATAAGGACGATAATAGGTAAAGAGGGATCAAGATGAAAGGTTATATAGCAGATAAGTTAGAATCATTTAAGCAAATAAATAAAAACCGTGCACGATTATTAATTCATTGTGCGGATCAGCCAGGCATCGTAGCTGCGGTATCGCAATTTTTATATGAGCATGACGCAAATATTATTGAGTCGAATCAATATTCAACCGATCCACATGGCGGCGAATTCTTTATTCGGATTGAATTTGAAATCCCAGACTTAAAGGAAAACGCAGATAAGTTAGAAGCTGACTTTCAACCCATTTCGGAAAAGTTTCAGATGGATGCAAACTTTACGTTTGTGGATCAAGTGAAAAAAATGGCGATCTTCGTTTCGAAAGAGCCGCATTGTTTATTAGAGTTGCTATGGGAATGGCAAAGCGGTGACTTACTGGCTGAGATTAGTATGGTGATTAGTAATCATGAGACGTCTCGCGAGTTGGTAGAACCACTAGGGATTCCTTACTACTATATTCCTGCGAATAAAGATATCCGTGAAGAAGTAGAAGCGAAACAAATTCGTTTGCTGCAAGAAAATGATATTGATGTCATTGTCTTGGCACGTTATATGCAAATTTTAACGCCAAATTTTGTCGAGACGTTCAAGAATCAAATTATTAATATTCACCATTCGTTTTTACCAGCCTTTATTGGGGCAAAGCCGTATGAGCGCGCTTATGATCGAGGCGTTAAGTTAATTGGTGCGACTTCCCATTTTGTGACGAATGACCTTGATGAAGGACCGATTATTGAACAGGATATTAGTCGTGTCGATCATCGCGATAATGTAGAAGCCATGAAGAAAATTGGTCAATCAGTCGAACGAAGCGTATTAGCTCGAGCGGTGAAATGGCATTTAGAAGACCGCATTATTGTGCACGGCAATAAAACCATCGTATTTTAACTCATAAAGCATTTATCTTCTTTTTAAATAAGAGGGTGAATGCTTTTTTTGTTTGGGTATACATCGGTAGTCATCAAACAGGCGGATGAAAAAGCTCTGTTTGCATGGAATGTAGCCAACTGTTTCGTGAAATGATGGATAGATCAGTGTGCAATTTCACGTGTAACGCATAGGCTATGGTGAGGTGATGAATATGGATCATTATTTTCACGTATGGAAAGATCATTGCAGTTTATACATCTTACCGAATGAACGGCTCGTCGATATTCAGTTATTTCTTGATCATGAATATATTACGGGCAGTTCGTATCCTCAAAGTTTCTCCATTCGATTGGATGCAGATCATACCTATCGAACCCTAATGGCTACAGGGCAATTGTCAGAATATACGCGTGAAAAAGTGGAAGAATGGTATACGATTGAAACAAAAGATAAAGAACGTGATCGACGATATCAATCTGGTGATATATTAGTAGCAAGTGATAATGTGAATTCTCAGTTTACCGGTTACATGGGGCATGCGGCTTTAGTCATTAGTCAAGATCAATTAATTGAATCTCCCGGGATTGAACCTGCTATCGCAAAGGATTCGATCGATCAATTTTTAGCCAAACATCCTATTCACGCACAATACCGACCGAAGGATGCAAAACGAGGGCAAAAAGCCGCACAATTTGCGATTCAATATTATCAACAATTTCAAGAGAATCTTAAAAACGGTATTCAAAAACCGACTTTTTCCTTTGATCTATCACAATCGCTTGATGAACCATGGGAACATATCTATTGTTCGAAATTAATCTGGCTTGCCTACCACTATGGAGCCGGTTATACATTTGAAAATGATGATTGGTGGTTTGCTCCAGAAGATTTATATAACCATTTAAAAAATAACGAATCATTTATTGAGATTTATAAGCATCCAGATGTTCAGTTTCATATCAATATTTAAATGAAGTTGAGAATAAAAGTGCCGAAGTTGCGAATAAAAGCGCCAAAGTTGAGATTAAATCCCCCGAAGTCGAGAATAAACCTTCCAAAGTCGAAAATAAACTAAAAATAGCATAATGGCCTCGCATCTTACATTGTGTAATATTTTGAATGTTTCATATAAAATTTTATAAAAATCACCTTTCCGTATTGAATGTACGTACGAATTATATTATTATAGAGTTAAATATCGCTACACATACGTACAAGAAACCACTTTGTTAGAGTGAAAGGAAAGGTGATACCCATGCTTGAATCCTTGAAACAGCAGGTGCTAGAAGCGAATGCAAATCTACCAAAATATGGACTCGTTACTTTTACTTGGGGTAATGTAAGCGGATTCGATAAAGATAGTGGCTTAATGGTTATTAAGCCAAGTGGTGTACCTTATGAAGAATTAAAACCATCAGATTTAGTTGTATTAGATTTAGATGGAAATATCGTTGAAGGTGATCTAAAGCCATCTTCTGATACACCGACACACCGCTTATTATATAAGAAATTCCCAGGAATCGGTGGCGTTGTACACACACATTCAGCTTGGGCAACAAGTTGGGCGCAGGCAGGAAAGTCAATTCCAGCACTAGGAACGACGCAAGCGGATTATTTTTACGGGACGATTCCTTGCACAAGAAGAATGACAGAGGAAGAAGTGAAACAAGATTACGAATGGGAAACAGGAAACGTGATTGCAGAAACATTTCATGACATCGATCCAGTACAAGTTCCTGGCGTTCTTGTTCATAGCCATGCGCCATTTATTTGGGGAAAAGATCCGAATGAAGCTTTGCATAATGCCGTTGTATTAGAAGAAGTAGCAAAAATGGCATTGCATACGTATCAAATTAATCCCGATACCCAACCAATGGATGATTATTTATTAGATAAACACTATTTACGCAAACATGGCAAGAATGCATATTACGGGCAAGATAACTAAACAATGAGATAACGACAATGAGGAGGCAAACATATGCTAGAAGTACGTCCTTATAAATTTTGGTTTGTAACAGGTAGTCAACATTTGTATGGTGAGGAGACCATTCAAGAAGTCGAGAATCACTCCAAGGAAATCGTAGCAGGCTTAAATCAGGCGGGGGATCTTCCTTTTGACATTGAATATAAAGCAGTCCTTACGACATCGAAGGATATTCATCAATTAATGCAACAAGCGAATACAGATGAATATTGTGCTGGTGTCATTACTTGGATGCATACATTTTCACCAGCCAAAACGTGGATTGCAGGTTTAAAGGCATTACAAAAACCATTGCTGCATTTGCATACCCAATACAATCGCGATATTCCATGGGATAGCATCGACATGGACTTTATGAACCTGAACCAAGCAGCTCACGGTGACCGTGAATATGGCTTTATCGGTACTCGTATGGATGTTTCGAGAAAAGTGGTTGTCGGTCACTGGAAAAATGCTGATGTGCAGAACAAAGTCGCTTCATGGATGAGAACAGCAGTCGCTGTAACAGAAGGAACGAACATCCGTGTCGCTCGCTTTGGTGATAATATGCGTAATGTAGCCGTAACTGACGGTGATAAAATTGAAGCACAAATTAAATTTGGTTGGACCGTTGACTATTATGGTATCGGTGATCTTGTCGAGGAAATGGACAAAGTGACGGACGATGAACTGCAAGCACTTTTCCAAGAATATGATAAACTTTATGATTTACCAGAAGAAGCCAAACAAGCAGGTCCTGTTCGTGAATCGATTTTGGAACAAGGCCGTATTGAATTGGGCTTAAAATCATTTTTAGAAAAAGGAAACTATACAGCGTTTACCACAAACTTTGAAGATCTGCATGGAATGAAGCAACTTCCAGGTCTTGCGGCACAACGCTTGATGGCAGAAGGATATGGTTTTGCTGGTGAAGGTGACTGGCGAACAGCGGCGCTTCTTCGTTTCATGAAAATTATCGGCAATAATCAAGGGACGTCCTTTATGGAAGATTATACGTACCACCTGGAAGAAGGTAATGAGATGACGTTAGGGTCTCATATGTTAGAGGTATGTCCGACGCTTACAGCAACGAAACCGAAAATTGTCGTCCATCCATTAGGCATTGGTGGCAAGGAAGATCCAGCACGTTTAGTATTTGATGGACGTGGTGGCGATGCTGTGAACGCTTCACTTGTTGAAATGGGAGGTCGTTTCCGCCTAGTGATCAACGAAGTGAAAGCAGAACAACCACAAAAGGAAACGCCAAACTTACCGGTTGCCAAAGTATTATGGAGACCGGAACCGTCATTAACAGAGGCGACGGAAGCTTGGATTTATGCAGGCGGTGCACACCATACGGTATTCTCTTTTGATGTAACGACAGAGCAACTGTATGATTTTGCGACTATGGCAGATATTGAATGCGTGGTCATTGATAAAGATACGAAGTTACGTCAATTCCGAAATGAATTAAAATGGAATGAAGCCATTTATCGCCGCTAAAAGATGAGCAGAGATCTATGCAACATAGGTCTCTGCATTCTTTCTATTAGAAGTAATTTCACCTTTTGATCTTGACAGTTGTCATGAATGCTTTATGCTTATAATTAAGGTAAGATGTGTACGGATGAACTTTGTAGGAGTATCGGGGTGTATATACATGCAGACGAAGTATAATAAGGTCAAGGAAGCGATTCAGTCAAAAATATTAGATGGAACCTTTGAACCTCATCAAAAAATCAGTTCTGAGAGTGAATTGATGAAACAATTTAATGTTAGTCGACATACCGTTCGATTAGCGATTGGTGACTTGGTGAATCAAGGATGGCTGTATCGTGAGCAAGGTGCGGGAACCTTTTGTGCAGATCGCTCAAAGGAAGAACATACAGGGCTGATTCAGCAAAAAAATATTGCCATTATTACCACATATATATCAGATTATATTTTTCCATCCATTATACGTGGTGCAGAATCATATTTGAGTGAACAAGGTTATCAAGTCAGTCTATTTAGTACGAACAACAATCATGATATGGAACGAAAATTTTTAGAGAAAATATTAACCCAGCATTTTGACGGTGTCATTATTGAACCGACTAGAAGTGCTTTATCTAATCCAAATATTAATTATTATTTAAACCTAGAACGACAGAATATTCCTTATCTTATGATAAATGCCTATTATGATGAATTAGAACCATTTCGAATTGTCATTGATGATGAACAAGGTGGTTATGTGCAAACCGAGCATTTAATTGAACAAGGTCACCGAAATATTATCGGCTTTTTCAAAACTGATGATATGCAAGGGACAAAGCGGATGAAAGGCTATTTAAAGGCACATCGGATGAATGGTTTAGAACTATCGCCGAACAATATCATTACCTATAATACAGAAGAAAAGTCGACAAAACCGGTAGAAATGTTAGAAAAAATATTATCAGATACGAACGAGGAACGACCAACAGCGATCGTTTGTTATAATGACGAATTAGCGATCAATTTATTAGATGTGATCCGTGAAGCAAATTTGAAAATTCCAGACGACATATCGATTGTCGGGTTTGATAATTCATTCATGGCAGAATTAACAGAAGTCAAATTAACGACAGTCGCCCATCCTCAAAGTGAAATGGGCGAATTGGCAGCAAAAGTGATTCTCGATATGATAGAGGCTTCAAAAGCGACGCAACGAAAAGAAAATCTCGAGAAAGATTATATCCATTTTGAACCGAAATTGATCAAGCGACATTCGACGGCTGAAAACAAATAATAAAAGAAACGTACCCTATCATAAAAGATATCAAGGGTACGTTTTTTTATGTATGAAAGAAATGAATCGATCTCTTTTCTATAATGCTCGCAGTAATAAACGTATAAGTTAAATAAATGAGATAAATTTATTCATTATAATGACATTAAAAACTTATTGATTTATTTTTAACGAAAAAATACCAAAAGTATTGTAAATTAGTATTTGTTTGATTATACTAGTAGTACGTACAAATATACTTGATTCATTTTAAGTTGTTTTAACTGAAACCGCTAACAAAAACTAGGTAAAAATGTATTAGCGCTTTAATTGATAAAAACTTTCTTAGTTTGGTTAATAAAGGAACGGTAGTGATGTTCTGACGATGGGGGTGCATGTAGTGGAGGCGAAGTATAAAAAAATTAAACAATCGATAAAATCGAGCATTTTGGAAGGTTTAATCGTTCCGCATGAGAAAATCGGTTCTGAAAGTGAAATGATGAAAGAATTTAATGTAAGTCGACATACCGTCCGCTTAGCTATTGGTGAATTAGTGAATGAGGGTTGGTTGTATCGAGAACAAGGGGCAGGGACATTTTGCGCTGACCGGACAAGTATTGACAGAAAGCGTTCGATGGAACAATCGCAAAAAAATATTGCCATTGTTACAACATACATTTCTGAGTATATTTTTCCTTCCATTATTCGAGGGGCGGAAGCCTTTTTAAGTGAGCATGGATATCATGTTAGTATCTTTAATACACATAACCAGTACGATCAAGAGCGAATGATCTTAAACAAAATACTAATGGGAAGTTATGATGGTGTCATCATTGAACCGACCAATAGTGCGTCATCAAATCCGAATTTACACTATTATTTAAAACTAGAAGAATATCAGATTCCGTATGTTATGATCAATGCTACGTATGAGGAACTGGAACCGATTAGTTTTATGATGGATGATCAAAGAGGCGGATATATACAGGCTGAACATTTAATTCAACACGGGCATAAGGAAATTGCTTGCATTTATAAAACCGACGATGTGCAAGGCCAAAAACGACTAAAAGGATATATTAAGGCTCATCGAGAAATGGGGATTCCGATTAATCCTAAGAATATGATTACGTATCATACGCAAAATCAATTTACAAAGCCAGTTGAAGAATTAAAGAAATTATTAGCAGCGAAAAACAATCAGCCGACAGCCGTTGCTTGTTATAATGATCAGTTAGTATTACGACTGATGGACTTTCTTCGTGAAGAAGGGATCCAAATACCTAAGGATTTATCGTTTGTTGGTTACGATGATTCCATGTTAGCCGATATTTCAGAAGTAAAGATAACCTCTGTCATTCACCCAAAAAGTAAATTAGGGTTAGATGCGGCACAGGCGATTATTCAACTCATTAAGAAAAAGGTATCGAATCCCGAAACGCTATCAAAATTATATTCACCAGAGTTACAGATCAGACAATCTACATTAAAATTACGTGATGATTTAGCGACAACATCCTAAATGCTCGCTAAGGTGAAATATCCCGATGTCATTGAACATGGCACTCGGGGTATTTTTTTATTATAAAAAACATCTCATACGTAAATGTTTTCATCATATTTTGTTATAATAAATGTACGTATATTTGAAGGAGGAATGAATAGATGATGAATGGTAAAGATTTGCCGCCAGATGATTTATACAATGACGAATACATACATGATGAATCGAGGTGGACAACAAATAACGTTCATGACCCAGCTATTATAAAAGATGGTGATTGGTACTATGTATTTTCAACAGATGCTGAAATGGGAGGAGATGGACAGGCAGGTATTCAAATAAGGAAATCGTCAGACCTCATTCATTGGCAGTGGGTCACTCGAGCGTTTTCAGAAGGTGTACCAAAAGAGGCGAAGCAATGGACGGGGGCTAAAGGGTTATGGGCTCCGGAAATTATTAAGATGAATGGACAATACTATATGTATTATGCGGCTAGTCAATTTGGTAAAACACAATCGTTTATTGGTGTAGCCACAAGTGAACATATTGAAGGACCTTTTGTTGACCATGGTGAAGTCTATAAATCGAAACAAGACGAACCAGGACCGAATGCAATTGATGCGAATATTACATTTGATCGGAATGGGGAGCCATGGATGGTGTACGGCTCTTTTTTTGGTGGTATTTACATCGCTGCCATTGACCAAACTACCGGGAAGTTAAAACAACCAGAGAGTAAAGGGAGATTAATAGCGAAGCGTCCAGTACAAGTGGATCGTGCGATAGAGGGCCCTTATATTGTTTATCATCCCACATTCGATTTCTATTATCTATTTGTATCCTATGATTCGCTGTTTTCCAACTATAATATACGAGTTGCGAGATCAAAAGATATAACCGGACCCTATGAAGATATTAGGGGCCACCAAATGACCGATGTAGAAAAAGACCCCTATCTTGTGGGGACCAAATTGCTTGGCGGGTACCAATTTCAAAACCATGATGGTTGGATCGCACCAGGCACAATACCGTATTAAAAGATGGAGATGACTATTTTGTCTGTCATCACATACGAGCGCCAAAAGACAAAAGATTTCATTATTTGCATATTCGTAAATTGATATGGACAGAAAAAGGATGGCCTGTTATTTCGCCTGAACGATTTGCGGGTGAGACGAATCGACACATCTGTAGTAATGAGTTGCCAGGTGAATGGGAAGTGATTCAAGTGGATCCGTTGAACGATGGACAAGATCAAGCGCTGCGTATAAATTTAAGAGAATCTGTCTGGCAACATCTATCAGGTAATGTCTATCAACTACATGATGAAACATATACCATGCAAGTAACGGTACACGAAGCGTGGGATTGGGAACAATGGAAATCAACAGTGGTCTTTGAATCCATTCACTCAGATGGTGTTGTATATTTAGCAAAAAAACGCTAGCTTTATCTTGACAAAAACAGTAATATTTTTTAATCTTAATATACGTACAATTTTTATATTTTTGGTTTAATTTTTCGTAAATGTACGTTCCAGTTTGTATTTTATGAATCTTGTATGAAATGAAATTTGTTTTCATGCATCATTTGTAAGCGTTTTATATAGTTGGGTGGAAAGCTGCATCTTACTATTTAAATAGAAGTAACAAACACGAAAGGATGATCTTAGTGGGAAAAGAAACAGTAAAGGCAAACATGGTAGTAGACAAGGCATTTCAGATTTCGGAGATTGATCCTCGTGTATACGGATCATTTATTGAACATTTAGGTCGAGCAGTGTATGGCGGTATCTATGAGCCTAATCATCCGACAGCAGATGAAAATGGCTTCAGACAAGATGTGTTAGATCTCGTAAAAGAACTACAAGTACCCATTGTTCGTTATCCAGGTGGAAATATGGTGTCAGCATATAACTGGGAAGACGGTGTTGGACCGAAAGAAGATCGACCAAAGCGTCTCGAATTGGCGTGGCGAGTCATTGAAACGAATCAAGTAGGGACAAATGAATTTGCACAATGGGCGCAAAAGGCCAATACGGATGTCATGATGGCAGTGAACCTTGGTACAAGAGGGATTGATGCAGCTAGAAATCTATTAGAATATTGTAATCACCCTGGAGGTACATATTGGAGTGATCTACGTAAATCGCATGGTTTTGAAAATCCACATAATATAAAAACGTGGTGTCTAGGAAATGAGATGGATGGCCCTTGGCAAGTTGGCCAGAAAACGGCTCATGAATACGGTCGCCTAGCGTATGAAACAGGTAAAGCGATGCGCCTCGTTGACCCAGACATTGAACTTGTAACGTGTGGTAGCTCCAATTCACAAATGCCGACATTCCCTGATTGGGAAGCGGAGACTTTGGAACATACGTATGAAATCGCCGACTATATTTCCTTGCATCAATATTATGGAAATAGAAGTGGTGATACAGCTAACTTCTTAGCGAAATCACTTGATATGGAAAACTTTATTCAAACAGTGATTGCAACTTGTGATTATATTAAAGCGAAGAAACGCAGTAAGAAAACGATGTATTTAAGCTTTGACGAATGGAATGTATGGTTCCACTCCAATGAACAAGACAAACAAATTGATCCATGGACCATTGCACCGCCTCAATTAGAAGATGTATATACATTTGAAGACGCGTTGTTGATTGGAAGTATGCTAAATACAATGCTTCGTCATTCGGATCGTGTAAAAATTGCATGTATGGCGCAACTGGTTAATGTTATTGCACCGATTATGACAGACAACGGTGGCAATGCTTGGAAACAATCGATCTTTTACCCATATTACTATACATCCGTATATGGACGTGGTGTGGCTTTACACCCAGTTGTCGATTCACCAAAATATGATAGCAAGGATTTCACAGATGTTCCTTATTTAGATCCTTCCGTAGTATATAATGAAGAAAAAGAAGAACTCGTAATTTTTGCAACGAATCGTCACTTAAAACATACGCTCGAAGTGGACATTGATGTGCGTTCATTTGAAGACTATGAAGTAGTGGAACATGTCGTGTTAGAAAATGATGATGCTAAAGCGGTGAATACAGCGAAACAAGAAAATGTTAAACCGCATACAAATGGTGAATCATATCTTGATGGCGGTAAATTAGTCGGAATCTTCCCTAAATTCTCTTGGAACATGGTGCGCTTAAAGAAAAAACAGTAACCAAGATTGGAATGAATCAATCACGATCATATTTTTCTGAAAGAGGGTGAGGCATTTGCAACATCATTCGTATGCCTTAACACCACCAATGGGATGGAACAGCTGGGATTGTTACGGGGCAACGGTTACTGAAGAAGAGGTGAAGGCAAACGCAACGTATATGGCGTCACACTTAAAAGATTATGGTTGGGAATATGTTGTTGTGGATATTCAATGGTCGGAGCCAGGAGCCGTTTCTTCTGCTTACCGACCATTTGTCCCATTAGAAATGGATGAGTATTCACGTCTGATTCCAGCTGTCAATCGATTTCCATCAGCAAGTAATGGGAACGGATTTCAACCCCTAGCAGACTTTGTTCATCAATTAGGGTTGAAATTTGGCATCCATATCATGAGAGGTATACCGAGACAAGCCGTTCACGAAAATACCCGTATTTTGGGTACAGACGTCCGTGCAAGAGATATTGCGAAGCCGAATTCAATTTGCCCTTGGAATACGGACATGTATGGGATTGATATGGAAAAGCGCGGTGCACAAGCTACTATGATTCCCTCTTTCAGTTATATGCTGAGTGGGGCGTTGATTTTGTCAAAGTCGATGATATTGCTGATTCGAAACTGTATGGGATGCACCGTGATGAAATTAAAATGATTCGAAAAGCCATCGATCGTTGCGCTCGGCCGATTGTCTTAAGTTTATCACCGGGACCGGCCGCATTAGATCATGCGAGTTTCTTAGAAGAGCATGCGAATATGTGGCGGATGACAGATGACTTTTGGGACAAATGGGAACATCTATATGAGATGTTTGATCGTTGCTATAAATGGAGCAAAAACATCGGTCCAGGCTATTGGCCCGATGCTGATATGTTACCGCTTGGTCATATCGGCATTCGATCGGTCGACGGAGCGCCGGTGATCGTTTCACAAGGTTTACGAAAGATGAGCAGCAAACCATGATGACACTATGGTCGATTTTTCGCTCTCCTTTCATGTTCGGTGGCGAATTAAGAGATAACGATGAATGGACACATTCCTTATTAACGAATCGCGAAGTCATTGAAGTTCATCAAGCGTCATCAGGTGCTCGGCAAGTCTATCGTGAAGATGACCGCGTCGTTTGGACAGCAACAGGTCACGACAATAGTGTGTATGTTGCATTATACAATATAGCAGACGAGGTTCAAAAGGTTTCGCTTGAGCTAGAATCAATCAATATAAGTGAGGAAAACTTGCACGTTCGTGACCTTTGGAACCAAAAAGATATACATGATGTGAAGCGAAGTATTGAGGATGATCTTCGCCCTCATGCTTCGACATTATATAAAATAACGATAAAAAAATGAGGTGGATGAAATGGGGACAAAAGCAATTTTAAATGCTGATGTGACACGAGGAAAAATTAACAAAAATATTTACGGTCATTTTTCTGAACATTTGGGTCGTTGTATTTATGAAGGATATTGGGTTGGCGAAGATTCATCGATTCCAAATACGAACGGGATCCGCAATGATGTCGTGGAAGCCCTTAGAAACATTAACATTCCAGTCCTTCGTTGGCCTGGCGGTTGTTTTGCAGATGAGTATCATTGGAAAGATGGTGTAGGCCCTCGTGAAAATCGTAAACGTATGATTAACACGCATTGGGGCGGTGTCGTTGAAAACAATCATTTTGGGACACATGAGTTTATGATGCTATGTGATATGTTAGATACGGAACCCTATATTTGCGGTAATGTAGGAAGCGGTACCGTTCAAGAAATGTCTGAATGGGTAGAGTACATGACATTTGATGGTGAGAGTCCAATGTCTAATTGGCGTCAAGAGAATGGTAGAGAAGAACCATGGGCGTTAAAGTATTTTGGTGTTGGTAATGAGAATTGGGGTTGTGGTGGTAATATGCGACCGCAATACTACGCCGATCTTTATCGTAGATTCCAAACATATGTAAGAGAATATGGAGATAATAAGATTTATCGTATCGCTGGTGGTGCTAACGTTGCCGATTACAATTGGACCGACGTGCTTATGAGAGAAGCTAGTGATATGATGGATGGC
>NZ_APML01000046.1 GCF_000359605.1 Gracilibacillus halophilus YIM-C55.5 | reverse complement strand
TCAGTTTTCAAAGATCAAATTCGTAAATGGTGGGCCTGAGTGGACTTGAACCACCGACCTCACGCTTATCAGGCGTGCGCTCTGACCGACTGAGCTACAGGCCCATTTCGTATGGAGCGGGTGATGGGAATCGAACCCACGACATCAGCTTGGAAGGCTGAGGTTTTACCACTAAACTACACCCGCATGTTTATTAAGATTTCGATGGTCGGGAAGACAGGATTTGAACCTACGACCCCTTGGTCCCAAACCAAGTGCTCTACCAAACTGAGCTACTTCCCGGAGATGGCGCGCCCGAGAGGAGTCGAACCCCTAACCTTTTGATCCGTAGTCAAACGCTCTATCCAATTGAGCTACGGGCGCTCAATAAAGCGACAATAATTAATATAACACGTGCGTTTGACTATGTCAATAATTATTTTAATTTTTCAATGCGGTCGAGAGGACTTGAACCTCCACGGGATAAACTCCCACTAGGCCCTCAACCTAGCGCGTCTGCCATTCCGCCACGACCGCATATACTTATAGGTATTATAAAGGATTGAAAAACAAACAAATTATCGATGAGCCATGGAGGATTCGAACCTCCGACCCTCTGATTAAAAGTCAGATGCTCTGCCATCTGAGCTAATGGCTCTTAATAAAAATCATTTGGCATAACAAAAGTTATTAATATATTTGCGTAAAGGGAATGTTCTTCAAAACTTCTTAATGAGGTCTTTAGCAACACCCAAGCATAATGAAAGCTTAAGTGTTGCTAATGTCGTTGTCATATTATTAAGTGATGAAATCAATTATTAAATTCATAAAAATGGCTGGGCTAGCTGGATTCGAACCAGCGCATGACGGTACCAAAAACCGTTGCCTTACCGCTTGGCTATAGCCCAACATGGCGGTCCGGACGGGACTCGAACCCGCGACCTCCTGCGTGACAGGCAGGCATTCTAACCAACTGAACTACCGGACCTGACTTATTTAAAATGAAAATGACCCGTACGGGATTCGAACCCGTGTTACCGCCGTGAAAGGGCGGTGTCTTAACCACTTGACCAACGGGCCATAAATGGCGGAGAAGGAGGGATTTGAACCCTCGCGCCGCTTACGCGACCTACACCCTTAGCAGGGGCGCCTCTTCAGCCACTTGAGTACTTCTCCATATGGCTCCACAGGTAGGATTCGAACCTACGACCGATCGGTTAACAGCCGATTGCTCTACCACTGAGCTACTGTGGAATGTAATAAAAGCAATGTCTTATATTGACGACGTTAAATATATTACATGAGATCGCAATGAATGTCAATAGCTTTTTGAAATTTTTATTTTCAATGTATTTATGAACGCACCGCTTCGTTTCAGTGCTTATATAATTTATCATAGAACGCTTTTTAGCGTCAATAGAAAACAAAAAAATTATCTCCTTATGATAGATGAAGCATACAATAAGCCAGCTACTTATTATCAACCTTCTTAATTTTACCGTTGCATTTACCACATCTATAGCGTGACACATTCATTCGTTTCATCCGATGATATACCTGTCCACATTCCTTACATTGATATTGATGACGATACGTTTGCTGCTTAGAAGGAAGTGGTGTGCAATGCCTTGGCGCACCGATTTGTTTTAATAATTGTTTAAATTCTCGGTCACGATGTTGATAACCTTTGCCTGCTATATGTAAATGATAATGTACGAGTTCATGTTTAATAATGCCGATAAATTCTTCTTTCCCTAATTCTTTCATATATTTTGGGTTTAATTCAATGGTACGCTTATTAGGAATATATCTACCACCAGTTGTCCGCAAACGATGATTAAACATGACTTGATCGTAAAACGGCTTTTGAAAATATTGTATTGACAATTCATTCACTAATTCTTCTAATTCTGTTTGTGTTAATACTTGCATATTTCACACCTAACTTCACTTCATCATAAGCTAATAGAAACATTTTATCACATGTTAGGAGGGGTTCGATGCCGACATGGTTAATCAATCAACTGACAGATGCATATTTGAAAAAAGATATTTATCAAATCAAAGTTTTAAATCAATGTTGGTTTTTTTATCAATCTTTGTACAAGAGGACTCCTGCCTCTAAGAACAAGACAAATCGCATGCCATAAGAAGCAGGAGTATACTTATTTTATGAAATCATCGTTAACGCAATCCGTTGTTTTTGTTGATCCACTTGTTCTACCCATACGGTAACGACATCGCCTACTGAGACTAAGTCCATCGGGTGTTTCACAAATTGGTTCGACATTTTTGAAATATGAACTAATCCATCTTGTTTTACACCAATATCAACAAACACGCCAAAATCGACGACGTTTCGAACAGTCCCTTGCAATTCCATGCCTTCGGTTAGATCGTCCATGGATAGGACACTTTTCTTTAATAATGGTTTCGGAAGATCATCACGCGGATCGCGATTTGGTGACACTAGTGCCTTTACAATATCTTCTAATGTCGGGCGACCAATTTCTAATTGATCCGCCATTTTGTTTTGGTCAAGATTAGCTAAAGCATCTTTTAACTGGTCCGTTCCAAGATCATTTGGCGTAAAACCAATCTCTTGCAATAAATGTTTTGTCGCAGGATATGTCTCTGGGTGAATCGGTGTGCGATCAAGTGGTTGTTCTCCGTCCATCACTCGTAAGAAGCCAATACTTTGTTCAAATGTTTTATTGCCTAGTCGCGGTATACCTTTCAACGTCTCACGACTGGTAAATCTTCCATTTTCATCACGGTATTTCACAATATTATTGGCAACCGTTTTATTCAGGCCAGATACATATTGTAATAATGATGGTGAAGCTGTATTTACATCAACACCGACCTGATTAACTGCTGTTTCGACAACAAATGTTAGCGATTGATTGAGTTTCTTTTGCGACACATCATGTTGATATTGACCGACACCAATAGATTTTGGATCAATTTTCACTAATTCGGCCAATGGATCTTGAACTCTCCTTGCGATCGACACCGCACTTCTTTCTTCGACTTGCAGATCCGGGAATTCTTCTCTAGCTAGCTTTGACGCAGAGTATACACTCGCACCCGCCTCATTAACAATCATATATGATATATCGAGTTCATATTTTCCTATCGTATCCGCAATAAATTGTTCCGTTTCTCTTGAAGCTGTACCATTTCCAATCGCAACTAATTCAATCGGATACTTTTCTATATAGTCCATCACCGTTTTTTCTGCACCTTGTACATCATGTTTTGGTGCTGTTGGATAAATGACATTGATCGCTTGCACTTTTCCTGTATCATCAACAACCACTAGCTTACATCCAGTTCGGTACGCTGGATCAACACCTAGAACATATTTTCCTTTTAGCGGTGGTTGTAATAACAAATTCTTTAAATTCGTCGAAAAAATCGTAATCGCTTGTTCTTC
The DNA here is from genome assembly GCF_000359605.1 of Gracilibacillus halophilus YIM-C55.5. Classification (GTDB taxonomy): domain Bacteria; phylum Bacillota; class Bacilli; order Bacillales; family Amphibacillaceae; genus Gracilibacillus; species Gracilibacillus halophilus. The sequence goes on along the minus strand of NZ_APML01000046.1, from coordinate 39,713 downwards.
AGCTTTTTCTGTTAGCGTATTACGGATTTCACGCTCAATCGAAGGTTGAATTAACCGCTTATAACTATCTTCAATGGTTTGGACAAGGAAATCGTGTTGTTTACCCGGAATGCCTTTTTGAAGCACTTGTCTCTTTAAATATGTATGTACTTGTTCTGTCGGTGGTTCAATCGATACCTTTAATACACCTTCTTTTTCTCCACGGTTTAAAGCAAGCACACGATGTGAGACGATCGCACGTACGGCCTCACTGTATTCATAATACATTTCATAGACTTGTTTTTCATCAATGTCTTGTTTTTTCGCTTTCGATTGAATCAAGCCTTTCTGATGTGTCATTTTCCGTATCTCTTCACGATACGACGGCTCATCAGCAATCCATCTGCGATAATATCTTGAACACCAGTTAGGACATCTTCTACAGTCGTTAATTCATGTTCTTCTGAAAAATAGGTTGAGGCTTGTTCTTCAATATCAGTATCTTGCCTCAAGTAGACTTGCTCAGCTAAAGGCTCTAATCCTTTTTCTTTAGCAATCGTTGCACGTGTTCGGCGCTTCTGTTTATAAGGCCGGTAAAGATCTTCTACACGTTGCAATTGTGTAGCTTGTTCTATATCGCGTTTTAACTCGTCCGTTAGTTTTCCTTGTTCATCAATTAGCCGTAATACCTCTTGCTTTCGCTCTGCTAATTGATTGGCATAATTCCATGCTTCTTGAATGTCGTTAATTTGAACTTCATCTAATGATCCCGTCTGTTCTTTACGATATCGCGCAATAAAAGGTACAGTATTTCCTTCTTCTAATAAGGCAATCACTCGTCGTATCGCCTGTTGGTTTAATTTCGTTTGATCTGCAACCCATTGATAAGAATTAGCTTTTGCTTCTATTTCCGACACAATCCTTCCTCCTTCATTTATCCTCTACATTTTACCAAAGTTCACCCAAAAGAAAAACCTCCTAACGATTACACTGTTAAGAGGTCGTATCATACTTCATCGCAATTAATGTCGTATCATCAGCTAATGCATTTTGATGAAAAGACGCAAAGGCATCCGTAATCTGATATACTTCTCGATGTAGAAAATATTTTTTAGCAATTTCTCGAGATGTGACTCCGTCAGAAAATAAAAGAAATATCATCCCTTCTTCAATGTCACCGGTTATCACTTTAAACGGACGATCAAATCCACTTAAGTATCCAGCTTGCGGAATGTTACGTTTTTTGACTGCATTTGCTGTTACCGTAACCAAGCCAATATTTCCAATTGATGAATAGGCATATTGCATAGTGTGTAAATCTAATTGCAAGATGCCTAAAACAACGCCCCGCTTTCCTGTCAGTTGTTGATTGCATTGTCGCATCAAAGTTTTTACCGAAGCATCAGGACTTGCTTTAATTGTATCAATCACCAATTGAGACGATTCCTTAGCAAATTCACCACTGCCTAATCCGTCTGCCAGCGCGCAAACAAAGTAATCGTCACTTTCTTCATAAAAGTAACTGTCGCCACAATAATAATTTCCTTTTTTTGCTTTTTGAAAGACAGAAACATCAATGTGTTGCATCAACGCATGGCCTCCATATTTTCTGCTTGCAAGGCTTCTCGTAACTTACGTAAAGCATGGCGTTGCAGGCGTGAAACATGCATTTGAGAAATCCCTAATAATTCACCGGTTTCTTTTTGACTCTTATTGTCAAAATACGTACACCTTATGATCTGTTGCTCACGATCATTAAGCAATGGAAGAATCTTTTCCAACACTAATTGCCTGTCCACTTGATCATAGCCTGCATCTTGATTACCGACAATATCTAAGATAGACACTTCACTACCCTCTGCATCTGCTTCGACTTTTCGATCAACAGATAGTGCATTATAACTTTGTGTCATTTCCATCGTTTCCAAGACTTCTTCTTCACTTACACCAAGGTGTTGCGCAATTTCTTGAATTTTTGGTGAGTGTTGTTGGTCAACGGTTAATTCTTCAATTGCTTTTTTTATTTTAGGACCCAGCTCTTTTACACGTCGTGGAACATGCACACTCCACGTTTTATCACGAATGAATCGCTTAATTTCACCAACTATTGTCGGAACAGCGAACGATTCAAAAGACTTCCCGACATCAGAGTCATACCGTCGTATAGCTGCCAAAAGACCGAGCATACCGACTTGAACTAAATCTTCATAGATCATCTGATCCTTCGCATATTTACGTGCTAACGACTTGACCAAGTTTTCATACGTTTTGACTATCTGTTCTTGTAAGTTTGTATCTTCGGGGTTTTGTTGAAATTCACGAATCCAAGTATACACACGATCGTCACTATTATTGTGTCGTTGAGATTTGGTCGTCATGGATATCCACCTCATTTTCATGGCGGTATTTAGTCATCAATACGATCACACCGTAATCATTTTTGATTTCGACTTTATCCATTAGCGCCTCAATTAGAAAGAGACCAAATCCCCCTTCGCGTAAATCGTCAACGGATTGATTGCTTTCATATGGACCGATTTCATCTTTAATTTCATTCAAATCAAAGCTTCCGCCTCGATCTGCTACCATGACTTCCAGTCGATCTGGGTATACACCGAAACCAACTGTCACATCCCCTTCTTCTTTATCATCATAAGCATGCGTCGTGGCATTGGAAATCGCTTCTGAAATCGCGACTTTAAGGTCTTCGATTTCTTCATAACTAAAGCCCATCCGATTTGCAATACCTGAAGTACTTAACCGAACAACACCTACGTATTCTGATTTCGCTGGAACTTTCATTTCAATGAAGTCAAAGGATTCCATTATTTATTCCCACCTTGTACTGTTGAGTCAATGTCGATCACACTATTGAGTCCCGTTATATCAAACAACCGCTTCACTCGATCTTGTAATGATACGAGTGTTAACTGACTATCATTTTCTTTGGTAGATTTTAATGCACTAATAAACACGCCTAATCCGGTACTATCCATGTAATTCACTTGCTCTAAATTTACAACAACCGTTTTCCCTGATTCTTGTGCTAATGGCAAGATCGCTTCTTTCAATTTCGGTGCAGTATATGCATCAACCTCGCCAGCTACGCTAACATAATAAGTAGATCCCTCTACCTGTTGATCTATATGTAAGTTCATACTCAACATGTAGAACCTCCTTCTTGTATTCATCCCCACACACCATTACCCATTTTCATTATTGATGAAACTTCTTTTTGAAAAAAATTAAAGTGAAGTCATCTCTGAGTTGAAAACCTTGCAAACGTTCAAAATAGCGATACACTTGCTCCACCGCTTCTTGTGCAGGTAGATGCATGTAATCTCGAATCACTTGCAATACCTCATCGGTTTCTATAAAACGATCACCAATTCGGCATTCGGTGACGCCATCGGTTAATAAAACGACGAGGTCTTGTTCAGCTAACGATAATTCAAATTGTGGGTAGGACGCGTTCTCATCAACGCCTAACACGATACCTTCCGTTTTTATTTCACAAAACTCATCTTGTTCTGCATGATAATAAAATCCTGGTTCGTGCCCAGCTGAAGAGAATGCCATCGTACTCGTTCTTGGATGGTATAACCCATAAAACATTGTAATGAACATGCCAGATTCGACGTTTCGTTGGACCACTCTATTCAAGTTTTCCAATATGGCACTCGGGTTCCGCTGGGTTTCTGGAAAACTGTCCATTGAATATTTAATCATTGACATCGCTAGAGCTGCTGGAATTCCTTTGCCAATCACATCAGCGATCGCCACACCCACATTACCGTTTTCGTCCGTGACAAAATGATAATAATCGCCATTCATTTTATTGGCAGGAACACTGACCGCACCAATATCTAAATCATCTACGTCTGGTTTCGTTGTTGACAATAAAGTCTGTTGCATATTTGCAGCAACAGAAATTTCCGATTCCAGTTCGCCTTGCTTTTCACGTAATGACTGAAATTCTTGATAAGCTAATCCATAAGAAATCATCGTTTCTAGTAAAAAATTCATCGACATATCAATTTCTTTCGGTATATCTGGACACAAATCTTTTAACGCTTGAATATGAATATTAATAATTTCTTCAGGTAAAATATTATGTTGCATCGATAATTTACTGAAAAGTTCCGCCTGATATAATGATGTCTCATCTTGATTGTTCATATAACGCTTAAGCAATTCGCGATAATTCTCTAAATCAAGCTTGAAGGGCTCCATTTGCATCCTCCTTACTACAACCTCTTCCCTAATCGAATGGTCATTATAATATTAACGTGACCACTTTACCGCGATCACCTCAGTCCCTTTACCTTCCTCTGAAATAATATCGAAAGAGTCCATCAAGCGTTTTACCCCAGGAAGTCCAGCACCTAAACCACCAGAGGTCGAAAAGCCATCTTCCATGACTTTAGATATATCTTTAATTCCTGGCCCCTCATCTTTAGCGATAATTTTTAGTCCCTTTTTATAATGATGAGGATCTTCAATTGCTTCAAAACAAATCGTGCCTGATTCGGTATACAAGTAAATATTACGTGCTAGTTCAGAAATGGCTGTTGCAATACGAGCTTGATCAACGGTACCAATATTTAATTCTTTTGACTTTTCGCGCCCCATATGTCTAGCTGCGACAATATCCCATTCTTGATTAATTGTTACACAGGATTGGCTCATAGCTACTCCTCCAATTCCTGGCGAAGTTTAACCAATCCTTGTTCGAGATCAAGTGCAGTAGGTACATTTTGCAAATGAATCCCTAGATCAATTAACGTCATCGCAACAGCTGGTTGGATTCCTGTTAGTACTACCTTTGCCCCCATTAAATCTGACATTGAGACAACATCACCTAATACTTTTGCAATAAAAGAGTCGATGATTTCAACAGATGTTAAATCAATGACCACACCAGTGGCTCCGCTTTGATGAATTTTATTTAGTAAGTCTTCTTGAAATTGAATCGCTGTTTGATCATCTAAGTCTACTTGAATCGATACCAATAAATAATGATGCAGCTTTAATATCGGTATTCTCATACAAGCACCTCCTTATTTTAACGAGTCCAGAATATTTGTTACTTCTTCTGCTTTCTCTTCTTCCGGTTTAATAATGTCACGATTTGTCATTTCTAAGGCTTTAATGAACCCTTTTCGCAATGAGCTTTTTGTCGGAAATTTGCTTAAATCGATGCCTAAATTGACAATGGTTTGCGCAATTTCTGGACGAATACCGACGAGAATGCAAGTAGCACCAATTAACCGAACGGCTTCAGCGGCTTGAATAATATGGTGAGCAACCATTGTATCAACGACCGGCACACCTGTAATATCAATTAATACGACTTCAGCATTATTTTTGATGACACCATCAAGCAAGTTTTCCATAATTAATTTCGCTCGTTCAGTGTCGATCGTACCTATTAAAGGCATAATCGTAATATTGTCCATCACTGGAATTAAAGGCGCCGATAATTCCTGTAATGCCATACGTTGTAATGACACAGTGTGTTCCCAGCTTCCCGAATACTCGTTGACTAACTGATTAATAATGGGCTCTACCCAATCATCAACTACGCGTAAGATTCTGGAGAAATGTTCTGTATCAACTTGTTCCGATTGACTTAAAATATAATCAATCGTGACTCTTCGAAAGATTTGTAACCCGTCTGTTATGTAGCTCAGTGGCCACCCTAAATGAATTAGTCGTTCCGAAAAATCATTTAACACTTCTGTGTCTTGTTGACGATTAATACTAGAAAAAATGACGTTAACAAACTCTCGATTTGTCGATTGAAATAAATCTTCAGAAATTGTCGACGTATAGTCTTTTTTTCTTCTTTCAGTAATTTCTTCAAGCCATTTCTTTGATATTTCGTCACTATTTTCGATGACAATTCGTCGTAACGTTTCTGGCATCTCGTTCCCTCCACACTTTCATCGTAATTTTGCATTCTTTTATATAATTTTACACGATTTTTTACGATTTGACGAATTTTTCATGACCCATGACAATCAGTCAAATACATAATAATACCGGCAAAAATAAAAGAAACTTGACTGTGATCAATAATTGTACATTGATCCAGTCAAGTTTATGGAAATTATTTCCTATCATGTGTAAAAATATCAGAAATCAGTTAATCCTAAACTAATTTCTAGCCCTTTGTCTATCTTTTCCATCATATTATGATCTAATTGTGTAATTTTATCTGTTAGTCGTTGTTTATCAATGGTGCGAATCTGCTCTAATAATATAACGGAATTACGCTCAAATCCGTACTTTTGCGCATCAATTTCCACGTGCGTGGGCAATTTTGCCTTCTGTATTTGTGCCGTTATTGCTGCAACAATGACTGTGGGGCTGAAGCGGTTCCCGATATCATTTTGCAATACCAGAACCGGTCGAACGCCCCCTTGTTCGGAGCCGACAACAGGAGAAAGATCGGCGAAATAGACGTCGCCTCTTTTTACAATCAAAACCTACACCCCACTCACTAAGCGCTCTAGGGTGTTTTCGGCCTCCTCTTCTGCTTGAAAAGCTTCGGATGCAATATTGAGATTAATATTTGCCATTTCCATATAGCCTTTTTGCATCGCCTCTTGAATATGGTGTTTTTTCTTTTCTTGCAAGTACGTTCTTGTCGCTTGGCAAATGAAATCACTTAAATTGCTATCTTCACTTCTCATCAAGCCGTCCACCTCATTTAATAGGTTTTTCGGTAATCTCACGGCAACTTCTTGTAAGTCTTCAGACAAAACCATACACCTCCACCAACATTGACAAGCCTAATGAATAATCCAATAACATCATATCATTCTCGAAGTAGCATTGCAAAGGGAATTCGAGCAATTTTTCTGATTTCTTTACCTATTATGGCAACTTTTTCGAAAAAAATAAGCATTTTTTAACCATTTACATAGATTCTAGGGACGCGTGAACTAATCATACAAGCCACTTCGTAATTAATGGTATCTAGCTTATCCGCCCATTCATCCATTTCAATCATCTCATTTTGCTGCTTACCAATTAATGTTACTTGATCTCCGACTTTTGCTGGATGAGACAGACGAACCATAAACTGATCCATGCAAATGCGTCCGACGATTTCACAACGTTCTCCATTGATTAATACATCCGCTCCTTGTAGCGCACGACAAATGCCATCTGCATAACCTAATGGCACGGTGCCAATCCACTCGTTCGTTTCAGCTTGATACGTAGCACCGTAGCTTATAGTTGATCCTTTTTCAACTTGTTTAACATGAATCAAGCGGCTGTGTAATGTCATTGCTGGCTTTACGTCAATCGGATGTTCGGTTTTCGTTACGGCAGAAGGATAAAGTCCATACATACTGATACCAAAACGAACGTAATCAATCATTTTGTCTGGATATCGCATACTTGCAGCGCTATTTCCTATATGCACAATGACTGGGTGCTCCCAATACTGTTGAAAGGCTTGCCATAAGGCTTCAAACTTTGCTAGTTGATTTTCAAAGTGAGAAGTTGTCTCTTCATCAGCTGTCGCAAAATGTGTAAAAATGCCTTCGACCTCTATCATTTTTTGTGCTTTTAATGACTGTGCCAAACGTAGTAATTCTTGTTCATCACGAACGCCAATCCGTCCCATTCCTGTATCCAGTTTTACATGCACTTTCAACGGTGACGGCAACGACTGTTGTTTCACCTGTTCCACCCACTCCTTTTGATAACAGGTGACTGTAATATCATAGGATGCTGCAAGTGAGGCATGCTCTGGACGAATCCAGCCCATGACAAGAATCGGAACATCGATACCAGCTTCTCTCAATCGAATCGCTTCGTCTAATATAGCAACCGCCAATCGGTCAGCGCCTGCTTGAATCGCTTGTTTTGCAATTTGAATATCTCCATGACCATAGCCGTCTGCTTTCACTACTGCATAAATATTTGTATGACGAGGTAATCGTTGTTGTAATTGTTGTATATTATAAGTTATATGCGCTAAATTGATTTCTACCCAAGAATCACGATAAAAATTTTCCATTGGCTGGTTGACTCCTTATTTTTGTTAATCCTTTTCGGTATTTTCTATTATAACCTAGCAAAAAATCATACACCAATACAACTTTTGCTCTAAATGATTTATGAGCGCATTTTTTCCACCTCGAACGTCGATTTTTTGCTTTCATTCCGCCCATGAAGACACTTTTTCTCAATTTATGTGGTTATTTCTGCCGTCATTAGATGTATGAAGGCACTTTTTCCTGAGTTTCATCACTTTTTCTGTCATCATACGCTTGATGAAGACACTTTTTGTTAGAGTTTGGACGATTTTCTACCTTCATCAACGTATGATCGATATACAAAATAAAAAGCAGACTTCAATAAAAGCCTGCTCGCTGATTTATTTGGATCCTTGAGTTGTCATGGAAGATGCTACATCAATCATTTCTTGTTTCGTTAATTGATCACTCGCTAAATAGTAATCGACGCCATCATATTGCCACTCCAGCGTATGACTACTTAACGCACCAACGGTAAAACCTAGATTTACAGGTTCGCCGTTTACGTTTTCTGGTGATTGTGCACTTGTTGTTACTGACGTAATCGTTTCCTGAATCACCGTAAAATTTTTCTCCCCTTCGTAAGATAGCATCACGCGCTGTCCATTTTCGATATCCATCTGATCTTCTTTCACTAGTTCTGCTCCTAACGTTTCTGTTGGGTAATATACCGTTAAATCAGATGGTAAATCTTCCTGAGCCATCACAGGTACGCCGAAAATGCTGCTTGTCATATTACTTTCTCGATTAAATGTATCGTCTGGTAAATCTACATCTGTGTCAAACGAGGAGAACTCGACATTCACCAATGTGTTTTTATCTTGATCCATCACTTTCACCCTCACTGGGGCATACGTTTTCTTATCGAAATAGATGGCTTGATAAGGGAGATTACTATTGCTTTCATAGCTTGTTTTTGTTTCAAATTCATAATAATTGTCTGTGGCCGTAAATGTGGCATCGGAATCATCGACAACATCTTGCACTAATGATTGAAATAAGTAAGGTTGGCTATTATTATTCGGCCACTCACTTTGAAACTTAAAGCTTTTATTTAAGGCTGGTGTTAACACAAACACCCCTTCTTCATTACGTAAAATAATTTGACTACCTTCCTCATCTTGTTCATTTTTTAATAACACACGATAAAAATTCTTTTTCTTATGAGCGACTTCGATTCGATACGACTGTTCTTCTTTTCCTGTTTGTAACGTCATCATGGCTTGGGCTTGATATGAGCTCATGTCTTCAGCCATCTTCTCAAGCTTTTGCACAACATCTTCTCTGGATTGCTGACCACATGCACTTAACAGAACAAACACAAATATACTACAAAACAGTAACGTATATTTTTTCATCGCGACACTCTCCTTTGTCTCAAATAAGAGGACAAAGGGAACTCGATTACGCGTTAGACAATCGTACGAAATGCAACCGACAATTCATCAATCACATCAGAAGCAAGTAAATCGGTCTCTGTATGTCGACCGGATGTAATGGACATATCAGCTGTTAATCCATGCAAGTAACAAGCATTTGCGATAGCTGGCAATCGTTCATTGTGTTGCATCATAAAGGCTAAAATCACGCCAGATAAAACGTCTCCACTGCCACCTTTTGCAAGACCAGGATTCCCTGTATCAGTCACGACTTGCTCTCCTCGAGGCGTCGTAATTATCGTGAATTTTCCTTTCAGCACAACATACACTTGATACTTTTGTGCAAATTGCTTCGTTATCGAAAAAGGGGCTTGTTTTATTTCAGCGATCGTTGTCTCAGTTAACATCGCCATTTCCCCCAAATGTGGCGTGATGACTAAAGGAGCAAGGCGTGCTCGTACAACTTCAAGATCGCTTTTTATATGGTATAATCCATCAGCATCTACAATCACTGGTCGATTGATTTCATTCACAATTCGTAGTGTCAGTTTTTGAGACTCGTCCGCTCTCCCCATCCCCATGCCAATCGCGATTGCGTCATAATGGTTAAGAGAACTCACCGAATCATCGATCAATATCCCTTGATCATCTCTCCATACGTGATACATTGCTTCGACACATTGATTGGCAACAACCGGAATATTGTCCTTGACAGTAGCCACAGTTAATAAACCGGCACCCGATCTTAATGCAGCACGTGCTGTTAACGCAACCGAACCTGGCATAGACAATTGACCACCGACCACTGCACCTTTTCCATGCGATCCTTTATGACTAAAGGATGTACGTTTCGGAAATGTGCGCTGAACGTCCATATGCTGCCAACGCATTTGTTTTTGGTCACTGAAAGCAGCAAGCGGTATACCAATCGATACAACTTCCCATTCACCATAATATGGAGCTAATCCTTCAACAAAAGCCGACTGTTTTGGCGCTTCAACAACAAATGTGTAATCTGCATTCACACTCATATCAACGACTTCATTTTCATTCGCAGGTAATCCACTTGGGATATCAACGGAAAAAACAACCGCTTCCGCTTCATTGATCACTTCAATCATACGACGAAGGGGCTCTCGAATCGTTCCGGTGATGCCAATGCCGAGCACTGCATCCACAACCACATCACTTGATGCACATTTCTCTTTTAATTGATCTAGTGTTTCCACCCGTTCAATCATACCACCAAACTGTTCATATACTTGTTTGTGGTAAAGAGCATCTCCTTTTATTTTCTGATCCGGGACTAACTGACAGGCATGATGCTGATATCCTTTTTCTTTTAAACATCTCGCAATGACAAAGCCATCACCACCATTGTTACCGCCTCCAATAACAATCGTGATATGTTGATCAAGAGATACACGCTCACTGATCTTCTCAGCCATGTGTCTACCAGCATTCTCCATTAACAGCTTACCATCATACCTCCTTCTTCCATGGCATATCGATCCATTTCGTACATTTCTTCCGCGGTTACGATGTACATCTTGTTCCCTCCTACCCGCAATAAAATAGTATGAGACAACCTTGCTTAATATGCAGAATCTCTTTCAATGATTACTTGAGCTACGGCATAATCATGACTGTGAGAAATAGAGACAAACACGCGCCCGCTTGCTATGACGGTTGTTTCAATAACTGGTTCACCACTATCTGCTGTTGTAATTTCAATATCTCGTAAACTTAATTTCTTTCCGATTCCAGTGCCCATCGCTTTTGAAAAAGCCTCTTTTGCTGCAAACCGACCAGAAACAAATTCAACTTTCCGTTTTTGATTCGTCAGTTGCTCGTATAATACTTTTTCATTTTCAGTAAACAATCTATCTAGAAATTTCGGTTGCTTTTCAATCATTTGTGAAACTCGTTCTAACTCAATAATATCTATTCCAATTCCTTGAATCATGTCTTTCACCTAATTTATCCGTTTTCTATCATTATATATGACTTGTCGAGATTTTTCGATTGTTTGTTACCGTGCTTATACGTAAATATGATATGATAAAAACAAAACACCGCATACAAAGGAGTTAACTATGTTTATTCGTACGGAAAGCTTTCGTGATTTTCTATATTTTTATCCTGTCGTCTCCGCCATTGTTGCGATTCAAATCGCAATATGGTTGATCGGATTTTTGATACCACCATTAGGCCTTGTCATTGATCAATTTGCTATCGGACAAAATTATGCCATCTCTCAAGGCGAGTATTGGCGCCTCGTTACACCTATTTTTCTTCATGGTGGCCTTGGGCATATCTTGTTTAACTCGTTTGCGATTGTTCTGTTTGCTCCTGCACTGGAACAAATGCTCGGCAAGCTGAAATTTCTGTTGGTTTATTTCTCGGCTGGCATCATTGCCAATTTATTCACTTTTTTCGTTGAGGGGCCAGGGTATTCACATGTGGGGGCTTCTGGTGCTATTTTCGGTATGTTTGGCTTGTATTTATTTATGGTCTTTTTCGAAAAACATTTGATCGATCAACAGAGTGCACAGATCGTTCTGATACTAACCGTTATCAGTTTAGTAATGACCTTTATTCGACCGCAAATTAATATTGCTGGTCATTTATTTGGCTTTATCGGTGGGTTTGCTTTAGGACCTTTATTATTAAATAACGTACAGCCTTTCTCTCCCTTACGTAACCGGAGACGTCCGCGACGATCAAGTGATGGCATCGGCTTTGATCCAAATCGTTGGAATAACAAAAGGTATCGCATCAAGCGCTATATCGCCCCCATTCTAATCGGTGCTATTATTGTATTTGCACTCATCGGTTTCTTAGCTAGCTTGATTCGGTAATAGCAATCAAAAAGACTGTCCCAAGGTCATGGATTATGACGAGGGAACAGTCTTTTTTGTGCGTCACTATGATTGACGTTGTTGTTTATTTTTCGGACGTTTGTTTTGGAAATTACGCTTACGACCACCGTTTTGTTTCCCTTTTCTACCGCCATACCCACGCTTTTTATCAAAACGTTTATTGTTATGAGGTTTATTTTTATTCGCTTGTTTCACACTGACCGGTTGAACCGACGTTAATGTAACAGGCGTTTGACGGCGTTCTTTGGTTAGCATTTTCATCGCTGCTGCAATCACTGTAACTGAGTCATATTCTTCAAGTAATTCCGAAGCAGTCTCTCGGTAATCTTGTAATTCTTGTTTCTCAATCGTTGATTTAATCTTCTGCACAGTCAGTTGCTGTTGACCACGTTTGGCTTCATCGAAACTAGGTGGTGTTAAGCGATGCATCTTGCCTTTCGTTACCTTCTCGATCAAATCACGGTGTGGCAATTCTCTCGGTGTAATGAAAGTGATCGCTTCACCAGTTTTTCCAGCTCTTCCCGTTCTTCCAATACGGTGGACATAACTTTCTGGATCTTGCGGCACATCGAAATTATATACGTGTGTGACACCAGAAATATCCAATCCTCGAGCGGCAACATCAGTCGCAACTAATATTTCAATGCGTCGGTATTTGAATTTCTTTAATACCGATGACCGTTTACCTTGCGTTAGATCGCCATGCGTCCCTTCTGCACGGAAGCCACGAGCTTGCAACCCTTCTGCTACCTCGTCCACTCGCTTCTTCGTTCGGCCAAATATAATCGCAAGTTCTGGCGCTTGCACATCTAACAAATTGGTTAACGTATCAAATTTTTGTTTTTCATTTACCTCAACAAAATATTGCTCGATATTTGAAACAGTCATCTCTTTTGCTTTTACTTTCACTTCTTCTGGCTGTTTCATTAACGTTGTAGCAATATCACGAATTTCCTTTGGCATCGTCGCAGAAAATAGCAATGTTTGTCTCTCTGACGGGATGGACTTTAATATATCTCGTATATCATCAATAAAGCCCATATTCAACATTTCATCCGCTTCATCAAGGACAGCAGTTGCTACATTTTCTACTTGAATCGTTTTACGTCGCAAATGATCGAGTAAACGCCCAGGTGTTGCTACAACAATATGAGGACCGTCTTTCAATGCACCAATTTGTCTACCCATATGTTGTCCGCCATACACCGGCAATGTCCGGATCCCTTTAAACTTCCCTAAACGATGCAATTCTTCGGATACTTGGATAGCTAGTTCACGCGTTGGTGCCACAACCAATCCTTGTATCTTTTTTGCTTTGGGATTGATTTTTTCAATCATTGGAATACCAAAGGCTGCAGTTTTTCCAGTACCGTTTGCGCTTGGCCGATCACGTCTTTTCCTTCCATCCCCAACGGAATGGTTTGCGCTTGAATCGGTGTCGCCTCTTCAAATCCCAGTTTTTCTAATGCTTGCATAATCGAACTTGAAATACTTAATTCTTTAAATGTTGTCACTATATTCTTCTACTCCTTTTTCTTTATCAATATCATCCATAATTTTTGGTTGATTTCATTCTCTACATCGTCATTCATGTACCTATATGAAGATTCAATATGAAAGAAGCCTTCCTCCACAGCTGGAAGAGGCTTCTTCATGACTACTTAATGGATTCATTCATCATAACACACTCTTCATGATAATTCTATAAAAATTTATCAGCTGATTCAAATATTCTCATTCACTTTTACGCCAATTCGCTTATTTATAAGTAGCGACATTGTTAGTTTTGCTCGATTTGTGGTATTGTTAGGTTACTAAAATACGTTCGACCGTGAATATTCTTAAATAGGTGATTGTATGCCAACAAAATCAATACTTCCGTATGTTATATTAACAATAGGCATTATGTCTGTATCAACGGCTGCCGTGCTCGTAAAACTGGCACCAGAAGTTCCCTCATCAATACTTGCACAATACCGATTACTTTTAGCATTTCTCATCATGTTACCTTATATCCTTTATAAGAAAAGAAATGAAATTTTAAAAATTCTCCCCGTTGATTGGGCACTAACTTGTTTATCAGGAGTTAGTTTGGCCCTCCATTATATCGTATGGTTTGAATCACTTCAGTATACTTCTGTTGCCAGCTCTGTTGTCATTGTAACATTACAACCGATTTTTGCATTTATTGGAACTTATTTATTTTTTAGAGAACGTTTCTCCAGTGCAACCGTCATCAGCATGCTTATTGCTATCTTCGGGAGCATCATCATTGCATGGGGAGATTTTCAAATAGCTGACGAAGCATTATACGGCGATTTTCTTGCTTTATTAAGCGCTTTATTTATTACGATCTACTTTTTGCTTGGCCAACAAGTGCGACGGAAAATGAGTGTTATGAGTTATACCTGTATTGCATATGGCGTCGGTGGATTGACGATCATCCTCTACAATGTAGTGAGAGGATTTGACTTTATCGGTTACTCAAGTGAAAACTGGCTCATCTTTTTGGCACTCGCTATGATTCCGACGATCTTTGGACTGAATCTGCTACACTTCGCTTTACGTTGGTTTAGCACGTCGGTGATATCGATGGCTATCGTGTTTGAACCAGTAGGCGCATCAATTCTAGCGTATATCATCCTTCAAGAAATGGTCACATGGTCACAATGGTTAGGTGGAACAATCATTATTTTCGGTTTGTTATTATTTATTGCCAGCACGCGACGAAAACGAAAGATGCAACTTTCACATCATTAATCGTTTGACCTCGCTAAAAATTGAAATACGGAACGAATCACAACCTCCCTATCTTCTCCGAGGCATATTAAGTGTCTAGAGTCATGAAAGTAAATGATTTCAGCATCCACTGGGATTTCTTTGTCCAAATAGTGAACCGTTTTATAAGGAACCATACCATCCTGCATCCCTTGCGCAATGAAGACAGGACAGTGAATCTGCTTTAAATAGGGTTTGGTTACCTTCATGCACTTTAAAAATTCACGAAGCGCTCGAACCGGAACCGAGCCATATTTTCCGATATAATGCTGATATAAGGCGTCATTCTTCAATTTTCTTGTAATGGCTTTTCGTGCAAATCCTAAAACATCTACACCGATTTGAGGGATGCTAATATATTTTCTAGAAGTTGATAAAAGAACAAGCTTGGCGCAAGAATATTTTGCGGCAAGATAACTAGCGATCATACCTCCCATAGAAAAGCCAATTAGATAAATTGAGGAATGCTCTTCCTTTAACTGAGCAAAAGACGTTTCTGCTGCTTCTATCCAATCTTGATAACGTACATTAGCCAGGTCCAGTTCCGTTCCATCTCCCAATCCATGGCCCGGTAACCGCAGGGAAACAACGGTCCATTCTGTCTTTTCTTGTATATGTAACGCCAATGGTTCAACTTCATATGGTCCACCCGTAAACCCATGAATCATGAGACAAGCAGTCATCGTTGCGCCTCCTTCATCATTCATGGTATGTATTCAAAAGGAAAAAAGCAAACAATTAACACCAAAAAACACGATCGAACGAAAACTGAGAATAACATCTCCAAAAAGACGCCAAACCACTCAACAAGAGAGGGTTTGGCTTTTTCATGAGACATTAGGCTTGAAACTTCTTAATCCAAGAGCCTACGTTTTTAATAATCGGATTCACTTGATGATAAGTGTTCGCCATTTGATTCACTGTTTGAAATACCTTGTCGACATCTAATTCACCATTTTGATTTTGAAACATCCCCATCACAGAATGTTTTGGTTTTCCAGATGTGGGTGGAAATTGATTCGACATTTCTTGATAAGGCGGTGGCATAACTGGTTTCTGAAAGTATTGGTATGGTGTCATCGGCTGATTCGGTGCCATAGGGTATTGTTGTTGATAAGGAAAAGAACCGAAGAAAGGATCTTGGGTCGATGGAAAGCGATGATCCTCATTTTCCATATTCATCCCTCCTGTAAGCATACGATCTTTCCCTTATCTTATGCGTATTTATGAAATATGTGCTAAACCGAGAATGTCTCTTAATCTTTGCTTTTGAAACCCGAGTATCTTTTGTTTTCCCACAACCACAGCAGGAGTGACATATATATTATATGTTTGTAGCTCTTGCAAATAATCACGAGATGCTGAAACATCCTTTTTCTGATACGGAACTTGTTGGTCATCAAGAAATTCTAGCAATTGACGAGATTCATGGTCATGGTTAATATAAACAAGCACTTGAGGTTGTTTCATGCTGCTTCCCCCTTATTGTTCATGTTTACTACTCATGTTTCCCATCTATCTTTACGTCAAAACATCTTCTCATGATTCAGAGAACGTATCAGCATATGTCCCCAATTTTTTCAGTAACGGAATCATTTGTTCTTTCTCGTGATCATCCAACCCAGCTGTTATGGCTTCAATTTGCCTCCAATGTTCTGGAAAAATTTGATTCAAAAGTGCCTCTCCGTCATTTGTGATTGAGGCATATGTAATCCGACGATCATTGGGGCAAGGCGTACGTTTGACATACCCTTTCTTTTCTAACTTATCGACAACATACGTAATGCTTCCACTTGCTAATAAAATTTTATCTCCAATTTTTTGTAACGGTTGTTCCCCACGATGATATAAAAGTTCCATCACACCAAAGTCCGTCGTATTCAAACCATGATTTCGAATGTCTAACGCAACCTGATCTGCTACCGCTCGATAAGCTTTCGATAATACGACAAATAACTTTAATGACGGATCCTGTCTCCTCTGTAAATATAATTCTTTTCCTTCTGCCATTCTAGTATCCTCCACTTCTCTCTCTATGATCAATCATCGATTAAGAAATACTTTTAAGAAATTTATTCCATTCTTTTTTATATTGTAACATGATCCCTAAAACAATCACGAAAAATAGTGAAAAAAGAGGCAGTGCGATGCTGCATGCCATAACTATATATATACCTATCACGATCAAGTTTTGTTGCCATGGTTTCTTCCACCATTTATGATGAAAGCGATAAATGTGTTCATTAATCGTGAGTTGTAACAAATAATACAATGAAGATATATATAATATGAACTGAATAAACATGAAAATAGAAGTTGTCTGTAATACGATAAATGCAACCAAAAGTAATATACAATAAATTACGGCTAGTCTAATGGTCCAATCTAGGAAAGATCGTTTTATCATTTGGATTCTCCAAGGTAGACTGTGAATCATCTTTTCGTGTAGACCTTCATAAAAATAACTGCCAATAATTTTCGTAAACATAAACATTGTCAGTGATATAGCCAATCCGAATTCCCATTGGCCTAATGAACCGAGTATAAAAAGAACTAGAACTATCGACCCTATTAATTGCAATAATTGACCTTTCGCCTTTAATAATGTCCGTTTCCATATCCGCCGAAATACTACCCTTTCATTTTTATATGGAAAAGGTTGGCGATCTTTTTCTGTACGAAAAATTTGCGAGAAAATTCCTTGGCGTTGCGTGCTTTCAATCTCAACATCTGACATTTTCTCTATGAAAAACATCCGCCATACTCTTACATCATTAGCATCGATGACTTTCATCCAATCCACTTGTTGAAAACGTTTCATCCACAAAAACAGATTGACAAATAATAGACAACCGACGACGATTACCAACCAAATGGTATCATCCAAAATCAATGAAACGAAACGCCATATAATCATCATAAAAACGATGAACAAGTACCATTGCATTTTTTGTCTGCCAGCTAATTGGAACAGATGCCACTGCGGAAGAATTAATAAACTGCTCGCTACAAATAACGTCAAAAACCAAGTGAAGAGTAACTCTCGATCAAATGGAAATATCACACTGATGAATAGAAACATCACCAAGTAAAAGCAGGCTCTTTTTGCCCATTCAGCCACATAGAATATCCTCCAAATCTTTTTCATGGAAAAGGGGAGTGAGGTTAATTTCCACTCAGCACTTGTTATTACGATTTGTGGATGCTGAAAAGATAACGCAAGCATCTTCCCTATTAGACCGATCACTACTAACGGAAACCATTGATCAATTCTTTCACCATAAGAAATAAAGAGTGATTCCATGTTCTTTAATTCATCATAAGCGATAAAGAGAAGAAAAAATGCGAAAAATGCAATGTAAATCGCAATCGTCCAATCAAATGCAACGCCAAATGCTAATTTATATAGTTTTTGTTTCTTTTGTATTCGATGCTTTTGAAGAAACTGAAGAATGCTCCATGTCGAATTCATTCCTCAGACCTCCTGGATAGAAAACGGAAATCCTCCATTTTACCAGCATCTTCAATTTTTCCGTTATGTAACATAATGAACTCATCTGCTAAATCTTGTATACGATCCAATTGATGAGAAGTTAATAATATTGTCGTATGATGACTTACTTTCTCTCGTAATAGCTGTTGCAAATGACTCGCGGCATAGACATCCAATCCCATAAACGGTTCGTCTATTAAAAGAAGTGGGATGTCCGGCAGTAGCGCACAAATCATTTGGACTTTTTGTCGCATCCCTTTGGACAATGATTCAGGATACTCATTCAGTTTGTCATCAATTTCAAATTGACTCGCCAATTCGTGCACCTTTTCATTGAATGAACTTTCTTTCATCTGATAACTCTGCCCATATAATTGAAAGTGTTGCATAGCCGTTAGTTCCGATAACAAAAATGGTTCTTCGGGTATATAAGAAAGCTGCTGTTTAAAGGAAAGAAATGATGTATCCTGGTTATATGAAGCAAGTTTAATCGATCCTTCGTTCTTTTCAATCAACCCCATAATCGTTTTCATAAGTGTTGACTTTCCAGCCCCATTATGACCGATTAAAGCGTAGATTTTTCCATGATCTAGATTGACGTTCACCTGGTTTAGAATCGTTTCATGTAACATGTTGACCGTTACATTTTCAATATGTAATAAAGACAACTACGGCAACCTCCTTTCCTATATATACGTAACAAACGACAAATAGGTTTCTTATCTTCTTACACCACAGTCTCTTTTTCATGCTCATTAGTTATGAAATTGATGAACATGTAGAAATCAGAATGCGCCATTTCCCATCAAGAAACACACCTTCTTTTAATGCAAACCATTGGCATTCGATCGGCTGTTTGATGCGTATATTTATATTCGATGCAAACGGCTGTCACTTAACACATTATTTGACGGATATATTCATATTCAATGCGAACGCACATTTACAATGACTCTGTTTGACTCATATATTCATTTTCCATGCAAACAGCCAATGCCATTTTATCTGTTTGACGCAAATACTTCTTCCTATGCATGTGATGAACAATCGCTAGGGGTACCTATAAAAACCAAAAAAAGAGGCAATATGGCATTGCCTCTTCACATGCTTATAATTCATTTTGCAAAAATTCTAATACATCATCTGGGGTTTTTGTATATGCGCTATGACGATGAGCTATTTTTTCTCCATCTTTGAAAATTAACAAGCTAGGGATGCCCATCACTTCATATTTTTCCGCAAGTCCTTGTACTTCATCACTATTGACTTGATACCAGTCATACTGATCATATTCTTCCATAATTTCGCCAATGAACATATCCATACGTTTGCAGTCTGGACACCAATCGGCAAAGAATTTTATAATAACTGGTTGTTCAGAAGCGATAATTTCGTTAAATTGCTCGACAGATTCAATCGACTTCATTTCTTTTCGTCCCCCTTTTTCCTTATCGTTATCAAAAATCTAACATGATCGTATGGTACGGGCAACATTTTTGTTTACCGATATTCAATTCGTCCCAATAAATAAGCGATAAATAAACCGAGCGCAAACGTTCCGATACAAATGATCATTGGAACAAAAGCAGTTGGCCAACCCGGAAAAATCACAAATACCGAACCAACGACCATGCCAATTACAAGAACATAAGTACCGATTGGGAAGCGAGAAATAAAATAATGGATGATTTTGCTCATTGATAAGATGCCAAGCACGACACCCATGCCAATCAACCCGAGAACCAATAAGTTTAACGTAGTAATTGCATTCATAATCGTCCAATAGGAACCTATCACATATAATAGAAAAGAACCACTAATCCCTGGAAGTATCATCGCCGCACTCGCTATAAAACCAGAGGCAAACAACCAAAGATACGTAGACGCTTGGTAGTCCGTCACAATGGTCGCATCCCCTTCTTGCAGAAATGCTAAAGATCCAACCAAACAAACACCGATAAGAAACATCAACACATGCTTACCTGATGCATTTCCTTTCATATTTGATTGGCGGTATAAAAAGGGTAAGACACCAATAATTAACCCTAAAAAGGCAAATTGTGTGGGTTGTGGATGATTCTTAAACAACCATTCCATCACGTTCGCTAATGCAAAAAGTGAAATCAAAACACCGATTCCTAATGGGATTAGAAAGCTTAAGTGTTTTTTTACATCTTTACTAAAAAATCCGTTCACCGCTTCGATCAATCGATCATATATACCCAGCACGACAGCAATTGTCCCACCACTAACACCAGGAACTGCATCGCTTGCTCCCATAAACAAACCACGATAAATGTTTCTCCACTCCATACCTTTCTCTCCCTTGTTTACTTCTCCTCGATAAACTGTAATTCAGGCAACCATTGCGACAAATGTTGCTTCGTTTCCTCATAATGTTGCTGTGCGTTTTCTAATTGTGCTTCATTCACATCTTGTAATGGCAGTACTTGAAAATTGCCCATCGCTCCATCTTCATAATTATAATCCACAAAGGTCGGTAAAAAAGATGGTGACTGAATGCTTACCGTTTGCCCGTTAGCTTCTGTCTTCTTTTTCACTGTAAAGTTTAGAATGCCACCTATTCGTCGATACAATTGATCTTGGCCTGACAAGAAATTTCCTAAAGAATAAGCCACTAACGTTTTCTGTCCATTCTTTCCTTTCACCCATTCAATGGGTTGAAGTACATGAGGATGATGACCAATCACAACATCTACGCCTAAATCGGCAGAAAACTGTGCTACATTTTGTTGTTCTTGACTAGGATATCTTTGATACTGATTACCGAAATGATAACTAACAATCGTAACATCTGCTTTCTGCTCCGCCTTTTTCACATCCTGTTTAATCAACTGACGATCCATCAGATTCACCAAATATTCTTTCCCATTCGGTACACTGATCCCATTTGTCCCATATGTATAGCTCAGAAACGCCACTGATATATCACTTTCCGTTTGGATGATGCGAATATCGTTACGATCTGCCTCACTTTTGAAGCCACCAGTATATTTCATCCCAATCTCATCATAGTGTGCAATCGCTTCTCGTATCGCTTCCTCACCATGATCGAGTGTATGATTATTTGCCATCGTTACCAGATCAACCCCCGCTGATTGCAAGTCATTTGCGAGCTGCTTCGGACTATTAAAGCGAGGGTAGTCACTTAAACCAATTGCAGTGCCACCAATCACTGTCTCTTGATTCGCCATTGTAATCGTTGGATTTTTTAAATCAGAAGCCACAGGGGCTAACATATTGGTGAAATCATAACCTGTTTCAGTTGCCGCATCTTGATAGACACGTTTATGAATCAGTACATCCCCGATCGCTGCCATGTTGATTTCACGTTCAACCGGATATAACGTATCAAATATCGGCCCTTGCGCTTGTTTTTCTTCGATTTGAAGTGATCGAGCCTTCACATCCTTTTCTGTTTTCTGGTCAGTATCTTGCACACAGCCAAACAAAAAGACAAAAAACAAAAGCAGAAGTAGAATTTTTCTAGTCATCGATGTCCGACCCTTCTGTCGTTACATATCGGTAACAACAATTCTATAATCTCTCATTATCTTACCATACAAATACATCCAATTATAGTCTGAGCTAGCTGTCTAGTGATTCAGTTTGTGTTTCTCTCGCAACCTTTCTGGTGCCATTTTTACCATTTGCTGTAGGATCAAGCTTACAATCATCACATCATCTAAAACACCAATCGCTAGAAGCCAATCTGGGATCAAATCGAACGGAAAGACAACATAACCGATCATCAACAAAATCGCAATCACTTTTGCAGTAATGGTGACTTCGCGCGATGCAAAATAATCTTTTAAAAAAGGAATTGATTTTCGAAACTGAAAAATGAACTTGAGCCTGCTCCAAAAACGCATGATATTTTCAACCCCTTTTGACAAGAAGAAAAAACCAGTAAAATTACTGGTTTTTCTTACGTTTGGCAAGTTTTTCACGTTCGCTTTTGTCCAAGATTTTCTTACGTAATCTAATGGATTCAGGTGTCACTTCACAATACTCATCATCATCTAAATATTGTATCGCTTCTTCTAATGACATTTGATGTGTTTTTCGAATCGTTGCAGTTTGATCTTTGGTTGCCGAACGTACGTTAGTTAAATGCTTTTCTCTCGTAATATTAACGGTTAGATCATTTTCACGATTATGTTCTCCAACGATCATTCCTGCATAGACTTCCGTACCTGGGTCAACAAAGATTACCCCACGATCTTCAAGATTCATAATACCATAAGTCGAAGCTTTTCCGTTTTCTAAGGCAACGAGCACGCCTTGACGTCTGCCGCCAACTTGTCCTTTCGATACAGGGGCATATTCTTCAAATGTATGATTAATAATGCCGTAACCTCGCGTTTGCGTCATAAACTGAGTCGCATAACCGATTAATCCTCGAGAAGGAACCTTAAATTCCATACGAACTTGACCGTTACCTGTATTGACCATATCCATCATTTCACCTTTACGCTCTCCTAACGATTCCATGACAGGTCCTGTGTAATCTTCAGGCACGTCCATTCTCACACGTTCGACGGGTTCGCATTCGACACCATCAACCTCTTTAATAATAACTTGCGGCTTGGAAAGTTGTAATTCATAGCCTTCACGCCGCATATTCTCAACTAAGATCGATAAGTGTAATTCACCACGGCCCGATACCGTCCAAGCGTCTGGTGAATCGGTTGGTTCGACGCGTAAACTGACATCCGTTTCTAATTGTGTGCGCAAACGTTCTTCAATTTTTCGAGCTGTAATATACTTTCCTTCTTTTCCGGCAAATGGGCTATTATTCACGACAAATGTCATCTGTAATGTCGGCTCATCAATCCGAGGAATCGGAAGTGCCTCTTGATGATCTTGCGGACAAACCGTCTCACCCACATTAATATCTTCCATACCAGCTAGTGCAATAATATCGCCAGCTTTGGCTTCATCAATCTCTACTCGTTTCAAGCCAATAAAGCCAAACAATTTCGAGACACGGAAGTTTTTCACCGTTCCGTCCTTTTTAATAAGGGACACGTTTTCCCCTACTTTAATCGATCCTCGGAATACACGTCCCACACCGATACGACCAAGGTAATCATTATAATCAAGTAATGTCACTTGAAATTGAAGAGGGTCTTCGCTCGTATCTACAGCCTTCGGAATGTGTTTCAAAATCGTTTGAAAAATAGGTTCCATTGTTTCTTCTTGCGTATCTAGTTCTTCTTCGTAGCTCGACGTTCCATTTAACGCCGATGCATACACAACGGGGAATTCCAATTGGTCTTCATCTGCGCCTAGTTCAATAAACAAATCAAGCACTTCATCAACGACTTCATCCGGACGCGCATTGGGACGGTCGATTTTATTTAATACAACTACAGGGTCCAGTTTTTGTTCGAGTGCCTTTTTTAATACGAAACGGGTTTGCGGCATACATCCTTCATAGGCATCAACTACCAGTAGTACACCATCCACCATTTTCATAATCCGTTCGACTTCACCGCCAAAATCGGCGTGACCTGGTGTATCAAGAATATTGATTTGCGAATCTTTATAATTGATCGCTGTGTTTTTTGACAAAATCGTAATGCCACGTTCTTTCTCGATATCATTCGTATCCATCGCGCGATCATCGACTTGTTCATTCTCACGAAATGTACCTGAGTAATGTAACATCTGGTCAACTAGCGTTGTTTTTCCGTGGTCTACGTGCGCAATAATCGCAATATTACGTAAATCTTCTCTTAATTGCATGAATACATTCTCTCCTTCATTTGGCGTTCCCATTCATTTTGCAACTTGTCCATTGTATCACATTCAGCGCTACATCTATAGTCTTACCCACTGTCTGAATTATTTCGTTAGGTCAAATGTGATAGTGAAAGCGGCACCACTACCTTCTCGATTGCTAGCTGAGATTGTACCACCGGATTGTTCAATAATCGCACGAGCAATCGCTAACCCAAGTCCTGATTCACCACTTTTCCCTTTGACAAAACGGTGGAATAATTTGGATAGCAAATCTTCATCGATGCCTTTCCCATCATCGCTAATCTCTATCACAGCTTTTTGATTTTGTTTGTACGCGCGTAGTTCCACTGTCTGATTGGCATGACGAATCGCATTGGTAACAATATTCATGATGGCTTGAAGCATCTTATCCTGATCGAGCCACAACTGATAGTCATTGTCTTGATGCAGTTCTAACTTCACTTTTTGATCATTCGCAATCGGCATCGCTCGATCTTCCACTTGTTGCAATATGGCCGAGAGAGAAACGGTTTCTTCCTCATAATGTTCGGCTTCACTTTCTAATTTGGCTAACAAGATCATTTCATTAATAATTTTCTTCAAACGTTTAATTTCATCCACCATCACTTGATGACCACGTTCAGCCTCTTCTGCTTCAAATACACCATCCTTAATACCTTCTGCGTAACCTTGTATGGTCATTAAAGGTGTCTTTAATTCATGACTAGCATTTTGAAAGAATTGTCTCTGTGATTGAATAAAGCTATTGAGTTCGTTCGCCATATCTCGCACGCTTCGTTCAACCTCTTTAATTTCACCTGTCGCACTAATTTCCTCCATTTGATCAAATTGTCGCTTTTCGATCTTTTTTAATTGGTGACGTAATTTCGTTAAAGGCGTCACTAATCTCTTCGTTAAATAATGACTGAGAAAAACAGCAACAGCTAAACCTATGAAGAAGATGAGCACCATACGTCGAATAAAATTTTCTTGAACGGCTTGCAAATCGTCTAAAGGCGTTAAGAGAACCAATTGTTGTGAGGAAAAAGGAATAATCGACACAACGTATTTATTATCATTCGCTTCCCACAAAGGCTGATCATCTCTGTCTAACTCATAACGGTCAACCCAATAATCTAACCGTTCAATATTCGGCATCGAAGAAAAAATAATGCTGTCAGAAGTCTCATCATAAGCGAACACTTGTAAATTAAACTCATCTAAAAGACTTAATAACTGTTGCGCGTTAGATGAATTATTCAAGTCTTGGGATAATATGAAATTCACAATCAATTGTCCATTATCTTCGAGTTGACGTTGCTCATCATCGATTAGCATTTGCAACATTTGCGAATAAATTAATACACCAGCTACCGTCATAATCACCATTAATAGTGTCGTAAATGCAAGCGTTAGTTGATATTGCAGCTTCATTTTGACTCCTCGTCAATGTGCAGACGATAGCCATATCCCCATACCGTTTCTACTGGCAAACCATCTAATTTTTTTCTAAGACGTTTAATTAAATCATCGACGGCACGATCACTGCCGAAGTAATCATCTCCCCACACGAGCGTCAATAATTCATCCCTAGAAAACGCACGATTGGCATTTTTTGCAAAAATTTCCAACATTTCGAATTCCTTTGAAGTTACATCAATCTCAGCATCTTGCCAAAACACTTGTCTCGCTGCTTGATCTATTTTCAATGCATCGATTTCAATGGTTTCAAATTCATCTGTTTTATTCGTTGTTGGTGTGCTCGCACGTTTAAATAATCGTTTGATTCGGGCTACGAGTTCTCGAGGACTGAACGGCTTCGTTAAATAATCATCACTTCCTAATTCTAATCCCAATATCTTGTCAACTTCTTCATCTTTCGCCGAAATGATAATAATAGGGACTTCGCTTACCTCTCGAATGTTTTTACACAATTCATATCCATCCATCCCTGGCAACATAATATCTAATATCCACATATCGGGCTTCTCTGCTTTCGCCTTCGCCCACGCATCTTCTGCGCGCTCCATTAGCGTGACTTGATAACCTTCTTTTGTTAAATAAGCTTTTACAATATCTCGAATGTTCGGATCATCTTCAACGATATATATTTGTTGACTCATATCGTGTTACCACCTTTCCATCTGCACATCACGTGATCAAACGCATTTGTCTAATGTTTTTATTTTCGCATACTTATTCGAAAAAATTAAGCAATCTTTGTAAGGGAAAAGGAATTTTTACACAGTTTTTTTACAATTATCACGTTAATCTACCAAATCTGCTGGGTAAACTAAAAGTAGATCATCAAAGAAAGGTGTGATAAATAATGAGTGAATTTGATCCACAAGATCAGCAAACACAAGAAACAACTTCTTCTCAAGCGAAACAATCAAAATCTAATAGAAATATGATATCCATGTTTATTAGTGGTTTAGCAGGTGGGCTCATCGTTGCGTTATTTAGCGCTGGAATTTTTCTTGCTTTTTTTAACAACCAAGATGGAGAATCGGCAACGAACCAAGATCAATCAGAAGATACCCAAACGGAAATTGATCAAGGAGAAGATGTCGTACAAACCGCTAACGTCAATAGCGATGGCGAATCATCCGTATCGCAAAACGAAGCCATTCAATCTGTATCTGACGCAGTTGTTGGTGTATCCAACATTCAACAAACAAGCCTTTGGGAACAATCAGAAGGACAAGGCACTGGATCTGGTGTCATTTATAAAAAAGAAGGCGATTATGCTTATGTAGTGACCAACCACCATGTCGTGGAAGGTGCACAAGAGTTAGAGGTCATTTTACCCAATGAAGAGCATATTACTGCTAAACTTTTAGGTAGTGACCAATTAACCGATCTTGCTGTATTACGTATCCCTTCCGATCAAGTAGATGCGGTGGCACCACTTGGTTCATCAGCTGATCTAGGCGTTGGCGATACAGCGATTGCGATTGGTAACCCATTAGGCACAAAATTTGCTGGATCAGTAACCAAAGGAATTATTAGCGGCCTAGAACGTTCAGTCAATGTTGATTTAAATGGTGACAGTCAACCCGATTGGACAACGGAAGTCATTCAAACGGACGCAGCCATCAACCTGGTAACAGTGGCGGAGCGTTAGTCAATGCGAGTGGTGAAGTCGTTGGCATTAATTCTATGAAAATTGCGCTAGAATCGGTTGAAGGTATTGGTTTTGCCATACCAATTGATGATGCCAAACCGATTATCGAACAATTAGAAACCGAAGGCGAAGTCACACGACCATTTATGGGCATCAGTGCCGTCAACTTATCATCGGTTCCAGAACGAGAATTACAAGAAACGTTACAGCTTGATGAAAATGTCGAAAACGGCATTGTTGTCGCCCAAGTTGAGGCTTCTTCTCCAGCAGAAAATGCAGGACTACAACAATATGACGTGATCACTAAAATTAGCGGCACGAACATTTCATCCATGCTTGAATTGAAAAAACATCTGTATAATGAAACAGAAGTTGGCGAACAAATCGAGGTTACCTATTATCGTGAAGGACAAGAACAAACCACTTCACTCACCCTCTCAGAACAAGGTAATCTTTAAAGATAGATAGATTTCACAAGGACCAGTCAGAAAATGGCCGGTTCTTTTTATTTACAAACGTAGCATCGGTGTATGAAAGTGATATATTTTTTGATAAGCTAATCGTAGCATTTACCTTCAACGATTCGACCAATTTTCTTATAGGACACAAGGGGGAGTTGAAATGACTCAAGCTACAACGATCGGTTTTATTGGAACAGGCGTAATGGGAAAAAGCATGTGTCAACATTTATTAGACGCAGGTTACACTGTCAACGTATATACGCGCACAAAATCAAAGGCACAAGCATTAGTAACAGCAGGAGCAAATTGGAAAGATTCCGTAAAAGAGATTGCGACTGATTCAGATGTCATCATTACAATTGTCGGATTTCCGAGTGATGTTGAAGAAGTGTACTTCGGGGAAAAAGGCATTATTGAACAGGCAAAGACGGGTAGCTATCTTATTGATATGACAACTTCTGATCCAATGCTTGCCGAAACAATTGCTCAAAAAGGAAAAGAAAAAGGGTTACACAGTTTAGATGCACCTGTATCAGGTGGAGATGTTGGCGCAAAGAACGGTTCGTTAACAATCATGGTCGGCGGTCAACAGGATGATTATCAAGCGATGCTTCCGATTTTTAATCGACTCGGATCAAATGTCATTCGCCAAGGAGAAGCGGGGGCTGGACAACACACCAAAATGGCCAATCAAATCACGATTGCGTCCAACATGATCGGCGTGAGTGAAGCCATTATGTATGCTAAGAAATCAGGACTAGACCCATCAAGCGTATTAGAAAGCATATCACAAGGAGCTGCTGGTAGCTGGTCTTTACGTAATCTTGCCCCACGTATGACAGAAGGCGATGACAGACCCGGCTTTTATATTAAACATTTTATTAAAGATATGACGATTGCCCTATCTTCGGCGAAAAGAATGGGACTCCTTACCCCAGGACTCGAACTTTCACTAGAATTATACCAAGAATTAGAGAAACGTGGGGAAGCTGATTCTGGAACCCAAGCGTTGATTAAATGGTATCAAACGAACGTTAGACATCGAGATTGATTTCTCTTGATCCGCTTGTTATAATAAGTGCTTGCAAGAGACAATGTATGTTCAATCCCAACCTACACACATTTATATCTTGCAAATATGAATGGATAGGTGGTATGAAAAATGGAAGAGAAAGAGAAGTATCAAGTCTTATTGTACTATAAGTATGTCGAATTGGATGACCCGGAAGGCTTCGCGGAAGAGCACCTTCAATTCTGTAATGATTTAGGGTTAAAGGGACGTATTTTAGTGGCACATGAAGGCTTAACGGCACGGTTTCTGGTACAGTGGAACAAACGAATAAGTACATGGAAGCGATGCATAACGATCCTCGTTTTGCTGATATGCCGTTTAAAGTCGATGAAGCAGACGGTCACGCTTTTAAGAAAATGCATGTGCGACCACGCCCAGAAATCGTTACATTGCGTTTAGAAGAGGATATTGATCCAAACGAACAAACAGGAAAATATCTGACACCGAGAGAATTTTATGAAGCCATGCAAGAGGAAGATACCGTCGTATTGGATGCACGCAATGATTTCGAATATGACTTAGGGCATTTCCGCGGTGCAATTCGTCCTGATATCGAGACTTTTCGCGAATTACCTGAATGGGTAGAAGAAAATAAAGAAAAATTAGAAGGAAAGAAAGTTCTCACGTATTGTACAGGCGGCATTCGTTGTGAGAAATTCTCTGGCTGGCTAAAAGAGCAAGGAATCGCTGAAGATGTTGGTCAGTTGCAAGGTGGCATTGTCACATACGGTAAAGACCCAGAAGTACAAGGCGAACTTTGGGACGGGCAACTGTATGTATTTGATGAGCGTATTTCTGTCCCTGTCAATCAGAAAGAGCATGTTGTCGTCGGAAGAGATTATTTTGACGGTGAACCTTGTGAACGTTATGTTAATTGCGCCAATCCAGATTGCAATAAACAAATTCTCTGTTCTGAAGAAAATGAGCATAAATATATGCGAGGCTGTACACATGAATGTCGTGTTCACCCGCGTAATCTATATATCGCAGAGCAAAACCTCACGCAAGAAGATATAGATGCAAAATTACAACGCATCGAAGAAGAAGATGGCGTTACGCAATAAATGAAACAAAAAGCATGTTACTTCATTCAAACCTGAAGTAACATGCTTTTTAATTTCTTTTAAATCAGGAAACTTTTTACACCAATTACAACCCCAAAATCACGAAAGAACATCCGATGAATTCCAAATAATAAATGATGCTCATATTCCTCCAAAATCAACATTATTTATACTTTACATTTTAAGGAATAAATTCTATTATTATACTTGACATTTTAAGGAATAAATTCTATTATTATACTATAAAATTTTAGATTATTAATTCAATTTTTTAGAAAGGAGGTGAATTTGATGAAAAAATTGCTTATTTCAGCTTTAGTTTTGATCTTCGCCGGAATTGGATTTTATTCCCATAACTCCTCAGATGATTTTACCGCAGAAACTACTTCTTTACGAGAGACAACAACTATTAATGATAATGGTGCTGAGGTAAAATTCGCAGCTTTGGCAAACGGTCTTAAGTTTTGGGGAAAAGAAGCAACAAAAATGTTCCTTGATAATGGTGGCCTTGCAAGTACATCAAGTAAAGGTTTAGACTTTCACGACCTTGATTCAGCGTTTGATAGGTAAGAGAAAAGAAATAAACGCACCTTATTAGTGCGTTTATTTCTTTTCTAAACAGATAACAAACAGTAAGAAGAAAGGATAAAAAGTTATGAAACAGATAAATAGATGGCTTTTATTAGGATTGATAACGGCACTTTCCGTTTTTTTTGTCATTCATTATTCACTAATCATTATGTCTGCAGGTCCTATTAATCCTATTTCAGCTGACTTTAAAACAATCACTAGCAAATATACTTCTACAGTTTTTAGTCAAAACTGGCATTTATTTGCACCAGATCCTGTTAACAGGAATGTTAGAATTTATATTCAAACTTCTAACAATGAGTCTGAAAAGAGGGATGATAACTGGATTGATATTACTAAATTTTTCATAGACAATAATAACACTAAATTAATAACACCTTATAATAGAACAGTTAGGTTAATAGATGGAATATTTGCTGATGTAACAGGATCTAATTACACAGAAGATCTAGTGTCTAAGTATATACACAATTTAGAAGAAAATGAAAAGGAAGAAGACCCTATTATAAATGCTTTTACAAATGTGAAGGAAAATTCAATAGATATAGGAGAAAGGGATCTTTATAAATTTGCATCTTACTATGCTAATTCTTTTATAAATAATCATTATAAAAATGACAGATACATTAGAATTAAAATAATAGCATATAATACAATTCCATATTCAGAACGAAACAATGATAATTTTTCAAAACAAATAACATTTAGTAATACATATAAATGGAAAAAACTAAGTGATATCGCATCTATGTAAACTATTATTGCCAAACTCCACTATAGATCTTGCACATTACCTAAATACAATATAATTAAAGAAACATGTAAATCTCCCACCAATTTTCATTTTAGAATTCAAAACGTATTAAACATAATAAATTTTCGATTTAGGTTTAATCTCTAGTATCAATTCTAACTTTAAAAGGGGGCAAGTCGATGTATAAATATAGCGAAAGTATAGTCAACTTTTTTTCAACTGAGCGTTTTACAATAGGAACGAGCTTATTAAGAGTTTCCTTCGGACTGATAATACTATATAACTATGTAGTATTATTTAGCCAACGTCATTTTTTATTTACAGATCATGGATATCACACCTTTGATAAAAATTCCATATCACTATACAATTTGTCAGATTCATTAATATTTTTTGATATAATGTATAATACTGGGATTATATTAGCCTTTTTATACACTATAGGTATAAAATCACGCCTCATTAATATAATTAATTTTATCTTTTATTATTCACTTTATGCACGTTTTTACCATATTGGTGATGGTGGAGATAATTTAATGGTCATAGTACTTTTTTTCATGGTATTTACAAATTGTACAAAATACTTTTCTGTTAGTTCAACTCAGAAGAACAAATATAAAAAAGGATTAGGCATAAACACTTTTTATAAAAATGCTTGTGTGATTTTCCATAATTTTGCTGTATTTTTTATAATTGGTCAAATGATACTGGTTTATTTTATATCGGCAACTTATCAGCTTATGGGGGAAACTTGGGCAACTGGAACTGCAATTTACTATATATCTCAAGTTAAAACCATGTCTTCACCTTTGTTAGAAAATTTATCAACAAATTTTGTGTATTTAAGTGTTCTATTAACTTATATCAGTATTTTCATAAAGTATGCATTTGTATTTCTAATTTTCAATAAGAGGTCAAAATTAGTCATTATTCCAATAATGTGCTTGTTCCATATAGGGATTGCCATTGGAATGCAATTATATACATTTTCATTAATTATGATTTCTGTTGAAGCAATATTATTTACAAATACGGAATATAAACAGTTATATACAAAAGTAAGAAAACTAAAGATATTATTTTTTAAACATACAAGAAAATTTTCAAAAAGATACATACCAAATCAAAAGATTTGCGTGTTTTATGATGGGGAATGCAGTTTTTGCTTAACAACTGTGCGTAGACTGAAGCAACTTGATTGGTTTAGGCTAATCAGCCTTATTAATTTCAGAAATTACAATAATATAAAAAAATGGGATATTTACCCTGAAAATTTAGAGGAAAGAATGCATAGTATAACTATTAAATCCAATAAAGTTAAAAGTGGATTTGATGCATTTATAGAAGTTACGAAACATCTTGTTCCCCTTTGGTTTTTGCTTCCTATCCTTTATCTTTTCAAATGGGTAGGTATGGGGAATATAACTTATAATTTTATAGCAAAAAGGAGAAATTTACTTTCTTCTCATTATTGTAATTCTGAATCCTGTCTAGTTAGTACAAAAAGGGGGAAAAAATAATGAACGTTCTTATAACCACTTTAGTGGTACTTTCAATAGCTATAATAGCTATTGTAATACTACTCTTCGTAGTCAGAATAATGTATAATAGGTCATTAAGAAAAGACAAGTATGATTTGTTAAAATATTTAATAGAACATAAGAGTCGTATCTCTATAAATATAAAAGAAAACGGAAAAGATACGCTATCAATAAATACCCATCAAACTTTTCCTCTGGCTAGTACTGTAAAAATAGTTATAGCCTATTGCTTAGTAAAACAAGTAAATAATGGTGAAACAGACCTTAATGATGAAGTTAAATTAAGTGACGTAGATTGTTTGTATATCCCGAATACTGATGGTGGCGCACATATCCAGTGGAAAGAGTCCATAGATTTTCCAGAATATGTGTCTCTTCTAGATATAGCAAAAGGTATGATGAAGTTTAGTTCAAATGCTTGTACCGATTTTTTAATTAATAGAATAGGTTTAGATAAAATTAATAACTCTATAGAAATATTACAGATGCACAAGCATAGTAAATTAAACTACCTTACACCGACTCTTTTGATTCCTGGGTATTTGTCAAATAAAAGAAAAATTGCGTGGGAAAAGTTAAATTCTATGAATAATGATGTTTACCACAAGATATCCAAAGACATTTTTCAACACATGAAAACAAGCAATGTTAATCAACTCAAACAACATGCACCAAAAATGCTTAATAAAAAAATGCAACTTTTGATTAATAATCGGTTACCATCATCCACAACAAAAGAATATTGCGATCTTTTATACAGAATCGGCAATGATTTATTAAATAAAAAGGAAAAAAAACTATTCAGTGACATCGTACTCGGTGAATCTACTAAACAGGGTAATGACCGATATTTTTGGTATAAAGGAGGGGCTACATTATTTGTGTTAACGTCTGCTTTGTATAGAGAAACGCAGGATAGTAATATCTCTGTTAGCTTGTTTATACAAGATAATAAAAGTGAAGATTTATATTGGATACGAGGGATTTTTAACCAATTCATATTAAATGTTGCTAAAGATGATCAGTTTAGGGAAAGAGTAAAAACGGAATTATCGATGTCCACACATTAATAATTCCTGTGATATAGTGAAAGTAAAATAGTCCTCTCTTTTTTGCAGATAATATAAATACGTTTTCCTTATACTACTTTATATCAACCATCTAATATACATGAATGAGTCAGAACAAAAATATTTCTATTATAGACAAACATTATATATGAAAAAGAAATACGATATCAGTGAATTTAATTTTAGCAATAATGATTAATTATGGAAATTGAATAAAATCGCATTAACCAGGGTTTTGCAGATAATAATGATAAAGGAGGCGATTACATGTCTGTCTATGATTTTCAAGTCGAAAAGAACAATGGGGATGACATGTCGTTACATGACTTTGAGGGAAACGTATTAGTAATCGTCAATACCGCGAGCAAATGCGGTTTCACCCCTCAATTTGATGGGTTGCAAAAGCTTTATGAGAAGTACCATGATCAAGGTTTAGAAATTCTCGGATTTCCTTGCAACCAATTCATGAATCAAGAACCGGGTTCTAGCAATGATGCAGAAGAATTTTGTAAAGTGAATTATGGTGTTAGCTTTCCGATGTTTGCCAAAATTGATGTTCGTGGAAAAAACGCTCATCCGCTGTTTCAGTACTTAACCAAACAAGCATCTGGCATTGTATCCGATCAAATTAAATGGAACTTTACTAAATTTTTAATCGATCAAGAAGGAAAAGTCGTCAAGCGCTATGCCCCCAAAACCGAGCCTGAAAAGATGGAATCAGATATTCAAGACTTACTAAAAAAGCAGCCAGAGTAAGGATACGATGAAGTATGCCTTATTCTGTGCTGCCTTAGCGACTTCTATTAGGTTAGCCGATATTATTTAACAGATTAGCCATTTCAATAGCGGAAACTGCTGCTTCTGCGCCTTTATTACCTGCTTTCGTACCAGCACGTTCAATAGCTTGTTCGATCGTATCTGTCGTCAACACGCCAAAAATAACAGGTAATCCTGTTTCCATCGCGACATTAGAAACACCTTTGGAGACCTCACCACTCACATAATCAAAGTGAGGTGTTGAGCCACGAATGACCGTCCCTAGCGTAATCACCGCATCGTATTTTTTCGATGCAGCCATTTTTTGGGCAGCTAGCGGTATTTCAAATGATCCCGGCACCCAAGCAATATCAACATCATCTGTTGCCACACCGTGACGTTTCAACGCGTCTTGTGCGC
This sequence comes from Gracilibacillus halophilus YIM-C55.5, assembly GCF_000359605.1. Taxonomy (GTDB): domain Bacteria; phylum Bacillota; class Bacilli; order Bacillales; family Amphibacillaceae; genus Gracilibacillus; species Gracilibacillus halophilus. The sequence goes on along the minus strand of NZ_APML01000046.1, from coordinate 4,517 downwards.
CTTCTACAAGTTTTCCCGTAATAAATTCATTAAATCGGCCGGCTACAATTCCGACTTTCAAACCCGTTCCAACAAAATTTCCTTCAAATGTGTTTCCCATTTTATATTCCTCCCCCATCTTGATTCTCGTCTACATGTAGTAAATGATCTAATTTGCTTACCTTCGTGCGCAAATACGTTTCATTGTTACGATTGGCTGGTATTTCAATTGCCTTACGGTCAATGAGTTCTAAGCCATACTCTTCAATACTCGATAGTTTGCGCGGATTATTCGTTAGCAGCTCAATTTTTCCAACACCGAGGTTGCGTAAAATTTGTACACTAATCGCATAATCTCGTAAATCGTCAGGAAAACCGAGTTGATGATTGGCTTCTACTGTGTCATACCCCTGTTCCTGTAATTGATAAGCTTTCATTTTATTAATCAAACCGATGCCACGGCCTTCTTGTCGCATATACACTAATACGCCTCGCCCTGCTTTTTCAATCTCTTCTAATGCTTTTTCTAATTGCGGGCCACAGTCACATCTTTCAGAACCAAATGCATCCCCTGTTAAACATTCGGAGTGCACGCGTACTAAAGTTGGCTCTTCAGGTGTTAAATCACCTTTATACAAAGCGATATGTTCTTTACCTGTATATTTTTCCGTATAAGCTACAAGATTAAAATCGCCGTGTGCAGTCGGCAGAGTGACTTCCGCTTCCTTTGTAATTAACTTGTCGTAAATTTTCCGGTAGCGGATAATATCTTGTATCGAAACCATAGCCATATCATGTGTTTCAGCGATTTCTTCTAAATCCGGTTGACGGGCCATGGTCCCATCTTCATTCATAATTTCACATATAATCGAAACAGGTTTTGCACCAGCTAACCTCGCCAAATCAACCGATGCTTCTGTATGCCCGGAGCGTTCTAAGACACCAGCATCTTTTGCTACTAACGGAAAAACATGTCCCGGTTTTTTAAAATCATGTGTGGTGGTTGTTTCATCTAATAATTTTTCAATCGTTAACGCGCGTTCGTGTGCGCTAATTCCTGTATGTGTCGTATGATAATCAATGCTAACGGTAAAATTCGTCTCATGAGCGTCCGTGTTATTCGCCACCATTGATCCTAATTGAAAGCGATCAGCATAGCTCTGGGCCATTGGGGTGCAGATGAGACCTCTTCCTTCTTTCGCCATAAAATTAATCACTTCTGGTGACACATGTTCAGCTAACGCTAAAAAGTCACCCTCATTCTCTCGATCCTCATCATCGACAACAATAATGATTTTTCCTTGTTTTAAGTCTTCAATTGCTTGTTCCACTGTATGTTTCACTTGTTGATGCCCCCTCATCCAAAGCCGTTCTCGCGCAGCTTTTCTGCTGTCATTCCTGCATTGTTGCTTTCATGATCATCCGCTTGTAATAAACGTTCCATATATTTCGCCAACATGTCATACTCCATATTTACAATATCACCAGTTTGTTTTTGACCTAACACGGTTGCTTCTTGCGTCTCGGGAATTAATGAAATCGTAAATGAGTGATCCGTTACACCAAACACCGTTAACGAGGTCCCATCAACGGCTACTGACCCTTTTAACGTCATATAGCGCGTTTCTGGCGCTGAGATTTCTATATATTTAGCATTATCTTCGGTCCAAGTCTTCTCAATCGTTCCTACTGCATCCACATGACCTGAAACAAAATGCCCACCAAATCGACCGTTGGCATGCATCGCCCGTTCTAAATTGACCTCAGAATGAACCGTTAATCGAGCGAGAGAAGAAGCGCGAAATGTCTCTGGAATCACATCAACTGAAAACCAATCTTGTCCGAAATCAGTCGCTGTTAAACAAACGCCGTTCACGGAAATACTATCTCCGATCGATATGTCTTCGGTCACTTTCGGTCCGTGTATCTTCATCACAAGCGCTTGATTGGTTTGGTTGAGTTCTTTGATTCGTCCTTTTTCTTCAACAATACCGGTAAACATTAACGTTCCTCCTTTGGTCGGGCAATGACTTTGATATCAGGGCCCACTTGGTAAAAATCTTCAAATGTAAGTTCCTCTGCCTCGTACATCCATTGTGGTGATTGACCACCAACTACCGAACGTGCATCTTGTCCTGTTAATAGCTTAGGTGCAATATACCAATGACATTCATCACATACGTTTTCTTTAATAAATGCTTCGTGAATCGTGCCTCCACCTTCGACATAAAGCGATTGAATACCTCGTTCCGCTAAACGCGTTAACATATTCGGCACTTGGATTGAGTCACTCTCCATTTGAATGACGGTGACATGTGGATGTTTTTCGTGAAAAGAAGTTATGTCGGCTCGTGTACCACAAACTATCCACGTCTGTGCAGCTGTGTCAAAAACGGCATAATCATCATGTAGCGCGAGCTGTGTATCCAGTATGATACGAATCGGATTTTTCCCGCCTTGGGGCAAACGGGTCGTCAACTGCGGATTATCCTTTTCTACGGTACGGCGACCTACTAAAATCGCATCATGCTTATGACGCTCTTTATGCACATCAATCCTTGCTTCTTCATCCGTTACCCACTTACTGTCACCAGTAGCTGTCGCTGTTTTTCCATCCAGTGTCATCGCTGCTTTTAATGTGACAAAAGGACGATGATGACGCATGGTATGAAAAAATGCACGATTTACTGATAACGCACGTTGTTCCAATATACCGACTTCTACAGAAATGCCTGCATTTTTTAACATGTGAATGCCCTTGCCTGCCACTTTAGGATTCGGGTCCACACAAGCAATGTAAGCATGTTTTATTCCTTTTTCGACAATTAATTCAGCGCATGGCGGTGTCTTCCCATAATGGGCGCACGGCTCTAACGTGACATAAATATCGGCACCCACGGCCTTTTCTCCTGCTTGCTTGAGCGCGTGTACTTCTGCATGCGGCTCACCCGATTTTAAATGGGTGCCAACCCCTAGAAGTTCACCATCTTTAACGACCACCGCTCCCACCGAAGGATTTGGATTCGTTTGAGATGTTGTTGCTTCGGCAAGTGTTAATGCAAGATCCATCCACTCTTTTTTCGTTTTCATTGAATCACACCCTTCCGTTGTATGAAGAAGAGCAACATAAAAAACCCTAGGATTGGATATTCCTAGGGCATGATGGTTATATGTGCAACGCAAAACACGCTGATTTTTTATACAAAATCAGTACAATCGTTCCGCATTCCTTTTCCCATCCAGACTATTACTGTCGGTTTTGGCCTCTCACCAAATCCACCTTCACACCACTCGTGGCGATCCGGGTCACGGACTTTAAGCTATAACGCTTATTACCGTCGGTCGGGAATTACACCCTGCCCCAAAGGAATCAGTTTTATTTGATTCTATCCGTATTATATAGAAGTTTTTTTTCATGCGCAATCAATTAGCCTGTACTTTCATTCAAACGCCGATTATAATATAGATAACCCTCATTTACTCCTCAATCAAAAAGGATGTGATTTTTTGTACAAACCTCGAATAAAGCCCCTTGAACTGATGCAGTTTGAAGCCTTACATGGACGAAAGGAATGTACGAAACAAGAAAAACGCCGTTATCACAATCAACAGAAAGGCTATGAAGGCGAACTTCAATTTGATCAGTGGTTAAAAGGATTAACTTGTGACTGCCTCGTCTTAAGTGACTTATTGTTCAACGTCAATCATTCACTTGTTCAAGTCGATTCTCTTATCATCATGCCTGATTGTGTCCACCTTTATGAAGTTAAAAATTACGAAGGAGAGTATTTTTTTGATCATGATCGATTTTTCCAACGTATGCGCTACGAACCCCATCAAGAAAAGAGTAATCCATTAACACAATTAGAACGAACAGAATCTCACCTTCGACAACTTTCCCAACAGCTTGGTTTCTCTCTTCCACTTCATTCGCGCGTTGTTTTTGTTAACCCCGAATTCACGCTCTTTCAAGCACCACTCAACAAACCGATTCTCTTACCATCGCAACTCCAACGCTATTTCCATCATATGAACCGCATGAATGCACAACTGACTGCCAAACATTACACATTAGCAAAAAAATTATCTTCACTGCATATGGAAAAAAATCCTTTTCAATCACGACCAGATGTTCACTATGATCACTTGCGCAAAGGTATTCGTTGCCAAAAATGTCGATATTTACATTCGATTCAAGTCAACAGAAAATATTGCCTTTGTAAAAAATGCGGCTGGGAGGAACTAGTAGAACATGCGATTTTACGAAATATAAGAGAATTTCAATTGCTTTTTCCACATGATCCATTAACAACGAATACGATCCATCACTGGTGCCACATCGTTGAATCTAAACGAACTATCCGCAACGTTTTGAATAAACATTTTGAAAAAGTAGGTGTGCGTCAATGGACGTATTATCAGTAGTAGCTTTGTGAATAAGCACGACGGCAATCCTTTCGCCTACATCTGATTTATTTCTTTCATCGGTATCATGAAGACACTTTTTCCGGCTTCGATATCGATTTTCTGCCTTCATG
>NZ_APML01000045.1 GCF_000359605.1 Gracilibacillus halophilus YIM-C55.5 | reverse complement strand
AGTCGGACGTTGCCAGGCAATGTATTTCAATTCTTATATATATCGACGCGGGGTGGAGCAGTCTGGTAGCTCGTCGGGCTCATAACCCGAAGGTCGCAAGTTCAAATCTTGCCCCCGCAACCAAATTTTCTTAATTACGTTGATTTATATCTTCGTTAGAACAGTATTGTAGTATCTAATCGATACAGCCCAATGGTCTGGTAGTTCAGTTGGTTAGAATGCCTGCCTGTCACGCAGGAGGTCGCGGGTTCGAGTCCCGTCCGGACCGCCATACATAGAATTTCGAAACCTTGAGTGTTCCACACTTAAGGTTTTTTTGATAATATAGGGAAAGACTGTATGTAGAACCAATTTTAGAAAGAGCGAGGATTAATGATGGACGAATTTGATTTCATACGCTCCATTCAGCCAAAATATTATAGACAATCATCCGTAATCAAAGGAATCGGAGACGATGCGGCAATCATACGTTCGTTGAATCAAGACATCATTACTACTGTTGATACGATGGTTGAATCGATTCATTTTACCACTCAAACGATGGAACCTTTTCATGTCGGTTATAGGGCATTAGCTGCAAATATAAGTGATATTGTGGCTATGGGTGGAAAACCAACGAGCTTTCTAGTATCGATTGTAGTACCGAAAAATTGGGAAAAAGAACAATTACGTGAGATTTATCAAGGTATTGATCAACTAGCCCAAAAATTTCAAATGGATGTTATCGGTGGAGATACCGTTACTGGCCAACAATTAACGATTTCAATTACGGTTTTTGGCAGTGTCAATAAACATCAAGTAAGGTATCGCAGTCACGCGCAAGCAGGAGATGTCGTTTTTGTTACGGGAACAATAGGAGATGCTGCCTGTGGTTTGGATCTTTTATTACATGAAGATCAAGACACACAACAGAATTATGAATATTTTATTAACCGACATCGAATGCCGTTACCAAGAGTGAATTTTATTCAAGCGACGGGTAATATCAAACGAATGGCACTCAATGATATTAGTGATGGTATTTCAAATGAAGCAAATGAAATAGCAGAAGCATCTCATGTGGCATTGCGAATTAATGAAAAAGCCATTCCTTATCATATAGGTATAACCGATTTTCCTAAAGAAAAGCAACAACAATGGTTATTATCTGGTGGTGAAGATTTTGAGTTGCTGGGTACTGTTTCACCTAATGAATGGGAAAAACTTGTTAGTATAGCAGAAAAGACGAATACAAAGATTACAAAAATCGGAGAAGTATTTCATCATGATCGATATAATGGATCTGTATTGATAAATAATGGTTCATCATCTGTTATATTGGACAAGTCTGGGTATACCCATTTGAGAGGTGATAACAATGAATGACTACATCATCAAAACGACTACAGAAGATATGACGAAACAATTAGGTGAAAGAATGGCTTTATTGCTTCGACAAGGAAATGTGATAACATTATCTGGTGATTTAGGTGCAGGAAAAACGACGCTTACAAAAGGGATCGGTAAAGGAATTGGAGTAAAACGAACGATTAATAGTCCGACTTTTACTATTGTAAAGGAATATATGGGTAACCTCCCTCTTTATCATATGGATGCTTATCGTTTAGAAAATAGTGATGAAGATATTGGGTTTGAAGAGTATTTTTATTCAGATGGTGTTACTGTGGTAGAATGGCCTTCATTTATTGAAGAATTTTTACCTGCTGAACGATTAGATATCGTAATGAAAAGAAGTGGAGAAAATGAACGTGAGATTCACCTCTATCCTCAAGGCAGTGATCATGAATTTATTTGTAAGGAGTTATATCGATGAATATATTAGCAATCGATACATCTAATCAGTCAATGGGTGTAGCGATATATAAAGATGATCGCATCCAGGCAGAGTATATAACGAATATGAAACGCAATCACTCTGTTGGTCTTATGCCTGCTATTGATCATATCATGAATGAAACGGATCTTGCACCTCAGGCTTTGGATCGAATAGTTGTTGCTCAAGGGCCTGGTTCATATACGGGAATACGGATTGGATTGGCTACTGCTAAAACGATGGCTTGGAGTTTAAATATTCCTATTGTCGCCGTTTCTAGCTTAGAACTTTTAGCGTATAATGCTACCCTATCCCAACAACTCATTTGTCCTTTTTTTGATGCACGTCGAGGTCTAGTATACACTAGCCTTTACGAAGCAGAAAATGGTACGTTACTACCAAAAAATGATGAAGAAAATGTACTTATGACGGAATGGTTGGAAAAAATGAAACAGTATAATCGATCGATTGTCTTTTTAAGTCAGGACATTCATTTGCATCAAGATACAATTGAAGAACAATTAGGCAAACAAGCTATTTTTCCTCCTGAACCGAACCATCTCCCGCGACCGGGTATGCTTGCCAAAATAGGTGCTGAGAAGCCCGCAGTAGATGTGCATGGATTATCGCCCAACTATATCCGGTTACCAGAAGCAGAAGCAAAATGGTTAAAGGAGCAAGAAAAACAATAATATGTCTAGGATAGCTTTTCGACAAATGACAAAAGAGGATATTGATTATGTATATGATGTGGATAAACGATCATTTGTGACCCCTTGGCCCAAAGATATTTATTATGAGGAGATGACGAGAAATCAATATGCTAGGTATTTTGTAGCTACTGTAGATCAGCAAGTTGTTGGATTTTGTGGAACTTGGATGGTGATCGATGAAGCACAAATTACGAATATAGCAATTGATCCAGCGTACCGAGGTCGCCAATTAGGAACAGGATTATTTCAGTATGTGATGAATGAAGCAATAGCAAATGGAGTGAAGCGACTATCACTTGAAGTGCGTGTATCAAATGTAGTAGCGCAACGTATGTATAAAAAATTTGGTCTTGTTCCCGGAGGTATAAGGAAGAATTATTATGTGGATAACCATGAAGATGCTTTAGTATTGTGGGTGAATTTATGAGTGAATATATTTTAGGAATAGAAACAAGTTGTGATGAAACTGCAGCCGCTATTGTAAAAGATGGAAAAGAAATCATCGCAAATGTAGTAGCTTCTCAAATTGAAAGCCATCAGCGATTTGGTGGTGTTGTCCCAGAAATTGCATCCCGTCATCATGTAGAGCAAATGACGATCGTATTAGAAGAGACGTTTCAAAAAGCAGGGATGTCAATGTCTGAAATGGATGCGGTCACCGTTACTGAAGGACCAGGCTAGTCGGTGCATTATTGGTTGGCGTAAATGCGGCTAAGGCATTGGCTATGTCTCATCAGAAACCGTTAATCGGTGTGCATCATATTGCTGGTCATATTTATGCCAATCGTTTAGAAAAGGAATTTGAATTTCCAGTGCTAGCACTTGTTGTTTCTGGTGGTCATACAGAATTAATCTTGATGAGGGAACATGGTGTATTTGAGGTTATTGGAGAAACAAGAGATGATGCAGCAGGCGAGGCCTATGATAAAGTAGCTCGAACGTTAGATCTTTCTTATCCAGGTGGTCCTAAAATTGATCAATTAGCGCGTGAAGGTAAGGAAGTCATCGATTTTCCGCGCGCATGGTTGGAAGACGATTCATTTGATTTTAGTTTTAGTGGGTTAAAATCGTCTGTTATTAATACATTGCATAATGCCAAGCAACGAGGGGAAACTTATGAAACTCGTGATATTGCGACAAGTTTTCAAGCAAGTGTTGTAGACGTACTTGTTGAGAAAACATATCGAGCCGCTGAAACATACAATGCCAAACAGGTGATTGTAGCTGGTGGAGTTGCGGCGAATCAGGGATTAAGAACACGAATGGGTAAAACATTTGAAGCATCCGAGATCGATTTATCCTTTCCATCTATATCTTTATGTACAGATAATGCCGCAATGATAGCAGCTGCTGGGTCAATTGCACACCAACAAGGACACAGGGCGAATTGGGACTTAAATGCGAATCCTAGCTTAAGTTTAGAAAGATATGCCCAACGATCGATAAAATTATCAAGATAGGAGGAGGGCGAACAAGGCTCTCCTCTTTTTTATCGTTTATCCACAAATCATGAACATGAATTGTGGATGTATTTATGCATCTTAGGTATGCGAAGCTGTTGAGAAATTCGTTAAATTGTGTATAACTGAACGAAAATTTGTGGATAATGTGGATATAAGTACAAAAAACCGATAATGATAAAGGTGAATAAGTGGATAATTCTGTGGATAGTTATATGCGAATATGACGTAAATTCATGCTTGAATATAAAAGAAATGATAGAACGTCATCGCATCTCTGATATGAAAAGAGCGAGCCACTGTGGACTCGCTCTTTTATTCTGACGTTTGTGTAGATGTTTCTGGTGTTGATTCTGAGCTGTTCTCTTCTAACAATTCTAATTCTTGTTTTAGACGTTCAGTTGTCACATTGATTCCTTCTTCCGTCGGGATAAAGTAATACAATCCATTTATGCGTTGATTCGTTCCCTCTATATTGTGTGTTTTAATTGACGAAGTACGAATCGATGAATAGGACTGCTGTAAATGGTAAATTTCTTTAGCAGATAAACTTGTGGTGACATGTTCACCGAGAATGTCTGTGATTTCATCGATACGAAATATTGTACCGGCTGATATTGCTTGGTCAAGTGATGCTTTAATAAATTGACGTTGTCTCTCATCACGAGGATAGATGGTATTCACATCTCGTTTTCTCATTCGAACAAATGCTAAAGCTTCTTCACCATTTAGCTCAGCAGAACCTTGTTCAAAATAAATGCGCTTATTATCATTAAAAATATTTTCTTCCCAAAATCCTTCTTTAATATCGACCTGTACACCACCTAATGCATCCACAATATCTCGGAATCCTTCAAAATCAACAGCAATATATTCATCAATCGGAATATCTAAAAACTCTTCAACGGTCTCAACCGTTGCTTTTTCTGCACCATAACCAGAGATGGATCCAAATGTATAGGAAGCGTTGATTTTGTGCATACCAGCATTTGTGCCAGCTCTCTCTGCTGGTAATTCGACTCTTGTATCTCTGGGAACCGAAGTCATCGTTACTTCTTTTGTATCTGGATTTAATGTTGCAACGATTAGTGTATCAGCTCTTCCATTTATACCATCCGATGAATAGTTTTCGACTCCCATTAGTAAGATGGAGATAGGATCATTTGTAATTTCCACTTGTTCTGTTCGTTTTTCTGATTTACCGTCAGGCCGATCAAGGTCGACGTGTGAATCTTGTGCAGCACCATACACTTGAAAAAAGAAATAAGCTACAATACTTATAATCGCAATCAGTATTAATAAGGATATATATAATATTCTCTTCTTCCACTTTCCCTTTTTCTTCTGTTTTTTTCGTTCTGTACGTAATTCTGCCACTATCAAAACCTCGCTATTTTAATATTTTGCAAAACATTCTCCCTTATTAGACGAATGGAATCCTAAATTTGTTTCATAATTCTTCTTGCAATGTCTCCCATTCTTCGAGAAAAGCATCCATCTGTTGATGTAGTTCGTCACTTTCTGTCGTTAATTCTAATGACTTTTCATGATCTTGATAAATATTGGGATCACATAACTGTTGATCAATTTCTTCTAAGCGACTTTCGATATCTTCAATCTTTGCTTCAATGTCTTCAATTCTTCTTTGTTTTTTACGGTGTTCTTTTTTTCGTTCTTTATCCTTTTCAAAGTCAGATTTTGATTGTTGACGTGTACTTTCTGATTCTCCTTCGTTTTGTTCGAGTTCGATAATTTCTTGTTCTTCTTGTTTTTTCTCAACATAATAATCATAATCACCTAAATAAACTTGCGCTTGATCAGGTTGCATTTCTAAGATTTGTGTGGCCAACTTATTAATAAAGTAACGGTCATGCGAAACAAACAAAATCGTTCCTGGATAATCCGTTAAAGCTGCTTCTAAAACTTCCTTACTATCTAAATCTAAGTGGTTCGTAGGCTCGTCTAAAATAAGGAAATTGGCTTTTTCCATCATTAATTTTGCTAAAGCCAGTCTTGCTTTTTCACCACCGCTTAATTCTACCACATATCGCAGTACATCTTCACCAGTAAATAAAAAATTTCCCAAAACAGTCCGAATATCTTTTTCATTCATATTCGGATATTCATCCCATAATTCATCCAATACGATTTTTTTATCATGTAATTGAGTTTGTTCCTGATCATAATAGCTGATTTGAACATTGGCACCTAACCGTATGGTACCTTCATCAGCTGTAAGTGATCCAACGATAATTTTAAGTAGCGTTGATTTTCCAACACCATTTGGTCCCACTAATGCTACATTATCACCACGGCTCATGCTTAGTTGCAAGTCCTGGAATAAGAAATCGCTTGTGGTATCGTAACGAAATGCTAAATCATTGACTTGTAGTACGTCATTTCCACTGCGTCGTTCAATCGTAAAAGAAAAGTGGGCCGATTTTTCATCGCCAGTTGGTTTTTCGATCACTTCCATTTTTTCTAATTGCTTTTGTCGACTTTGTGCCCGTTTGGAAGTAGAAGCCCGAGCAATATTTCGTTGTACAAACTCTTCCATCCGTTTGATTTCTTCTTGTTGTTTTTCATAACGTTTTAAATCATGTTCGTAATTCGCTGCCTTTTTTTCTAAATATTTACTATAATTGCCGTAATATTTTGTTGAATGGTGACGTGAGATTTCGTAGACAATAGAAACGGTCTTATCGAGAAAATACCGATCGTGACTAACTATGATAATGGCTCCAGAATAATTGTTTAAATAATTTTCAAGCCAAGTCATTGTTTGGATATCTAAATGGTTTGTAGGCTCGTCCAAAATTAAAATATCCGGTTTTTGTAGCAATAACTTGCCGAGAGCGAGTCGTGTTTTCTGTCCACCACTCAGAGTCGAAATAGATGTGTTCCAAGTCGATTCAGGAAAATCTAATCCCGTCAAAACAGCTTTTATATCTGCTTCGTATTGATAGCCTCCTGCTTGTCGAAAGGCTTCTTGCTTTTTATCATAGTTTCCCAGTAGTTGTTGATATGCCTCTTGATCGGCGAGTAATTCAGGATCTCCCATTTGTTGCTCCATATCACGCAATTCTTTCTCTTGTATTAATAAATCAGAAAAAATATGTTTCATCTCTTGCCAAATGGTTTCACTCGAATCTAACCCAGTATGTTGTTCTAAATAACCAATTGAAACGTCCTTTGGCTGATGAATGTCCCCCTCATCATACGAAAGGTTTCCAGTTATAATGTTTAGTAATGTCGATTTACCTGCACCATTTCGCCCGACAATCGCAATTCGGTCTTGTTTTCTTACCTCTAATTTTATATTGGATAGGATCAGTTCGGCACCAAATCGCTTGGTTAACTGATTCACCTGTAAATAAATCATAGTCGTTCACCTCAATGATTTTAGTGTATCTTATCAGATGAATACTCTGCAACTCGTTAAAGGTAGAATTAGTGAAACAATTCACGATTTTTGCTACAATGTGTGTACAAAATGCAAACCATCATTGTGATGCATAAGGAGATGAATGCATGACCGATCAACAGAAAATACCGCAAGCAACAGCTAAGCGATTACCGCTCTATTATCGTTTTTTACATAATTTACATTTACAAGGGAAAAATCGTGTGTCTTCTAAACAACTGAGTGAAGCGATTAAAGTTGACTCTGCCACGATTCGTCGTGATTTTTCGTATTTTGGAGCGCTCGGTAAGAAAGGCTATGGATACAATGTTGAATATTTACTTGGTTTTTTCCGTAAGACGCTCGATCATGACGAAAATACACCAGTGACCCTAGTCGGAGTGGGGAACTTAGGTACGGCCTTTTTGAATTATAATTTTACGAAAAACAACAATACAAAGATCGAAATGGCGTTTGATGCGGATAAAGAGAAAGTGGGAGAAGTTATCGGGGATATTCCAGTTTATCATGTGGATGAGTTGGAAGATCGCATGGGCAGTATATCAGTCGCTATTTTGACGGTTCCGGTGTCTGAAGCACAAAAAATGACCGATCGATTAGTTGCCTGTGGTGTAACAGGTATTTTGAATTTCACACCTGCTCGTATCAGTGTTCCTAGCGACGTACGAGTTCATCATATTGATTTAGCGATTGAATTGCAGTCACTTGTCTACTTTATGAAACATTATCCCATGGATCAAGATGAAGAATAAAACAAGGTGCTAACCGTATGTTGGTTAGCACTCATTTTTTATCTTGATTCGCTCGCTTTATTCGAAGGTGTAAATTGAATAACCGGATCGATACGATAAAATCCATCGTTGCAAAGATCGCTAATGCCATCGTAATAAAGTTAAAGATTGTATCTTCCGCGGCTTGTATCCCAATATAGGTGAACAGAACACCTAATCCAAAATACAAGATAGCAGAAGGAAGAGGTGAAAAACGCATAACTTAAAATCCTCCAATAAGTATCATCTGTAGCTGATCAAATTGATCGAGTATTTGTTCAATGTCTTCCGGATCAGTGGATAGTTGGGCAACGGCTGCAACTGTATTCAGTGCGATATGCGCAATAATGGGTACGATAATCCGTTTTGTTTCCACATATAGAAAAGCAAATACCAAACCGATTGCTGTATAAGTTAACAAATGAGCAAAATCATCATGCAATGCAGCAAAAATCAGACCGGATAAAATGCCTGCAAAGAAAAAATTCATCTTACGGTATAATGAGCCGAATATCGCTTTACGAAAGACCAATTCTTCTAATATTGGACCAAGTAATGTGATAATGAGTAGAAAGGCTGGAGCTTGTCTAGCAGTATCCATTAATCTCATCGTATTTTCTGACCCAGGTTGAATACCTAACAGAAATGTTTCAATTACAATGGAAGCATATTGTGCAATAAACACAAGAAACACGCCAATAACCGACCACATGACGATCGTGCCAATTTGTTTATCCTTTAATTGAAAAAATTCTCTAATTTCATCTCTAATATAATAAAGACACAATGACAGTGTTACAGTAAAGATAAAAATATTCCAATAAGTCATTACATAGGTTGGATCAATATCTGTAGTCTTCTGAAGCGGTATTATTAAGAGTGCAACGACTTGTGTCATAAAAAAATAAGCAAGAATGATCGATAGATATTTTCTCGGCAACGCTCAACGACCCCTTTTTATGTTTGTTGATATCATGATACGTATTTTAACATAATTTTAGAATAGAATTGAAATAGTTCGTCTATTAAACGTGATCACGAAAAAATTTCATGAATTGATATCTTTTTACTTGAAAAACAAATCAGTTTTGATTATTATAATAAATGTGTTAGCACTCCTTAGCGTTGAGTGCTAATAATATCGAAAAATGGAAAAGATACCAAGGAGGTTATAAACGATGCTTAAACCATTAGGTGATCGTGTCATTATCGAGCTTGTCGAACAAGAAGAAAAGACAGCAAGTGGAATTGTACTTCCTGATTCTGCGAAAGAGAAACCACAAGAAGGTAAAGTAGTAGCTGTTGGATCTGGTCGTGTCACAGATAATGGAGAAAGAATAGCTCCTGAAGTCGAAGAAGGTAATATGATTATTTATTCTAAATTTGCTGGCACAGAAGTAACTTATGAAGGAAAAGAATACTTAATTCTTCGCGAAAACGACATTTTAGCCGTCATTGGCTAAGATTTTTCGAAGAGCTTTTTGAGATAAATATCATAAATCTAAAATCTTAAGGAGGTTTTTTCTAATGGCAAAAGAATTAAAGTTTAATGAAGACGCTCGTCGCGCAATGCTACGTGGTGTAGATACTTTAGCAGATGCTGTAAAAGTCACATTAGGGCCAAAAGGTCGTAATGTTGTGTTAGATAAAAAATATGGTTCACCACTAATCACGAATGACGGTGTAACGATTGCAAAAGAGATCGAATTAGAAGATCAATATGAAAATATGGGAGCACAACTTGTATCTGAAGTTGCGTCTCAAACCAATGATGTTGCTGGTGACGGTACAACGACGGCAACCGTACTAGCACAAGCTATGATTCAAGAAGGATTGAAAAACGTCGCATCTGGTGCGAATCCAGTCGGTGTTCGCCGTGGGATCGAGCAAGCGGTAGAAGTAGCTACAGAAGAACTTCGTAAAATCTCGAACCCAATTGAGAGCAGAGGCTCCATCGCACAAGTTGCTTCCATCTCTGCTAGCGACAATGAAGTCGGTCAATTAATCGCTGAAGCAATGGAACGTGTAGGGAACGATGGTGTTATCACCGTTGAAGAATCAAAAGGGTTCAATACTGAACTTGAAGTAGTAGAAGGTATGCAATTTGATCGTGGCTATGCTTCTCCTTACATGGTTACAGATCAGGACAAAATGGAAGCTGAGCTTGAAGATCCATACGTATTAATTACAGACAAGAAGATTAATAATATTCAAGAAGTACTTCCTGTTCTAGAAGAAGTTGTCCAACAAGGAAAACCAATCCTTATTATTGCTGATGACGTAGAAGGTGAAGCACTTGCGACATTAGTTGTTAACAAACTACGTGGCACATTCAACGCGGTTGCTGTTAAAGCGCCAGGATTCGGTGATCGTCGTAAAGCTATGCTAGAAGATATTGCGACCCTTACTGGTGCTGAAGTGATTACAGAAGATCTTGGGCTTGATCTGAAAAATGCATCAATGGAACAATTAGGTCGCGCTTCTAAAATTGTTGTAACAAAGGAAAACACAACAATTGTTGAAGGAGCAGGTGACCCAGAAAAACTTTCTTCTCGTGTCGCACAACTTCGTGCACAAGCAGAAGAGACTACTTCTGAATTCGATAAAGAAAAATTACAAGAGCGCTTAGCGAAACTAGCTGGCGGTGTAGCAGTTGTAAAAGTTGGTGCAGCTACAGAAACAGAATTGAAAGAACGTAAACTACGTATTGAAGACGCATTGAACTCTACTCGTGCAGCGGTTGAAGAAGGTATCGTTGCTGGTGGTGGTACGGCGCTGATGAATGTGTACAAGAAAGTAGCAGAACTTGAACTAGAAGGTGATGAAGCGACAGGTGCAAATATCCTAATCCGTGCCTTAGAAGAACCAGTTCGTCAAATCGCTATTAACTCTGGTTTAGAAGGTTCCATCATCGTTGAGCGTCTAAAAAGTGAAGCGGTTGGCACAGGTTACAATGCTGCAACTGGCGAATGGGTAAACATGATTGACGCTGGTGTTGTTGATCCAACAAAAGTTACTCGTTCCGCACTACAAAACGCAGCATCTGTAGCGGCTATGTTCCTAACGACAGAAGCTGTTGTAGCTGACATTCCAGAAGAAAATGCTGGCGGTGGCGCACCAGACCCAGGAATGGGTGGCATGGGAGGCGGCATGCCAGGCATGATGTAATCTGCCTCTCTAAACCTTGTTAAATAAGGGGTTTATGGTGAAAAGAAAGCGAAATGCTAACATTTTGCTAACATGAAAAATATTATTGTAGGCTTCTCATTAATTCGCCAAATTTTTGAGAAGCCT
>NZ_APML01000044.1 GCF_000359605.1 Gracilibacillus halophilus YIM-C55.5 | reverse complement strand
TATGGGTAAAAGCGAAGTATTTTGCCTAAGCGGTATGCGAACTTAAATTTTAATGTTCGGATTTTTTCGTTCTAATTACTCTTTTGTCCCAGCCTCATTTAATTTTTTCCACTTCTGATGATCTGCTGCATCATCTTGATATTCGGATAATCATAGTCTTCATATTGCTTACATACTTTTTCGATGTCATAAGGCACACGTACGTGGCTAGTTTCGACTTGCCCGTGATGGATATCAGCGATCGCATAGGATGCTTTCGGAATGCCGTCAAATGGTAATCCAATACTTCCTAGGTTCATAATGGTCTTTCCATCAATCGTTCGCTCGTAACTTTTATGGATATGACCATATAAGTACAGGTCGGCTTCTTTTGCTTTTGTCAGTGTATCCAAAAGCACATTATCCGATTGATCGGGTAACACAGCGTCAAATAAACTATTCGGTGTAGCGTGGAATCCATGGATCGTAATTCCGTCGACTGATAGGCTTATTTCTGTCGGTAAGTTCGCTAAGTATTGTAACTGGTCTTCAGAAAGTTGATCCTTTACCCAAGCTTGTTCTGTCTGCATTAATTCTAGTGCTTTATCTGGTACTTCACCAGATTTCACACCACGAACGACCCATTCATCTGCGTTCCCTTTTATGACTTCAGCATTCTGTGAACGAACGAGATCAATGGCACGCGCTGGTTCTGGACCACGATAGGCAATGTCACCAAGGACAACGATTTTATCAACGTTTTGTCGCTTTACATCCTCTAATACTGCATCAAGCGCAACTGCATTTCCGTGAATATCAGATAAGCATGCGATTTTCATCTTTATCACCTCATATCCATCATAAGAAAAAAAGACAGATTTTCCAAATAAAATAGAAAGAGCAAAGATTTTGACGTCGTCATTTGCCCAGGAATACAATGAAGATAGATTGGGAGTAAGAATGTTTATAACAACCAAAATATGGGTAACGTGAGGTAGAGGAGGGAATATAATGCTACCATTTACGACAGGTCAATTACCATCGTTTGTGAAAATAGAATTAGAGCGATTATTTGAAAAAATAAGTCCTTTAATGAAAAAGAATACAAGATATAAGATGTTTGCGATTCCTTTACTATTTGTTTCGCTTGTGAATATTGTCTATTTCTTATTTTTTGAAGGCTTTGCGAATCATATGATTGCCATGGTTCTTATATATGCTTTAATGGCAGCGGTAGGACTGGCACTTTATAAAGAATCCAAACATATAAAACGAAGAATGAAAACAATGGAATTAGAACACATCTTGAACCGAATCGATAAAAGTGAAGTCATTAATGAATACAAGAAACAAGATTATATAACTTCAATCAAGAATCAACCCAGATTAGGAATGCAAGCATTTATGAATTTTCTTGCTGAAGAGAATGAACGAAAACGGATGATGGAAGACTAATAAACGGAAAGCAAACCGAATGCAGTCAGATGTAGTTTATCTGGCCTCATTCGGTTTTTCTTATAGGTGGAAAATGTATTTGCATCAAACAGAAGAGTAGTTGTTTGCATTGAAAAACAATATATGCGTCAAATAAAGAGCTATAGATCATCTATTTGCATCAAAAATCAATATATGCGTCAAACAAGGAACTATAGATTGTCTGTTTGCATCGAAAATTCATTTATCCTGCAAACTGTGGACTGAGAGGAAGCTGTTTGCAGGATAAACGTAACCGAGCGCCATAATGGAGTTTATGAAAGGTGACATCATTGATTATTTGTGAATCAGGAGTTGACAATCATCGAAAACCGTGAGACTATATGTTTAGTCGTTCTTTATAAAGAATATTTGTTCTTTATAATGCGAAAAAGCATCAGTAAATATTTTTTAAAAGAACCGTTCTTTATAAAGAATATGTTAAAGGTGATTGAATGAAAAATCGACAACAACGCAACCATACATCAAATCAATGGAAAGGTATCGACCAGTCAAAACACAAAAGACCTCACCGAAACCTTCTTCTAGTCGTTACGGCTATTATCATTGTCCTGAGTATAACTTACGTATGGGCAAAGCCAAACGACCAACCGCTATATCAGGCATCAGCTGTCCTTTCTGTTGGTGAAAATGAAGAAATGATAGAGCAATTCACTAACGAACGCAGCGTGCGCAGAATTGTAGAAGAATTATATGCTGAATTACAAGTATCCATATCAACGCAAAGATTAGCAAACAAAATAGACGTCGAACGAATGGATCAATCGAATTTAGTTCGAATATCGGTGAGTGATAGTGATCCAGATCGAGCAGCGATGATGGCCAATACAGCTGTTCGATTATATCAAACAGGACTCTTCCATCAAGATTTTCAATTCGAAGTGGTAACAGAAGCGGTCATCGAAGTAGAAGAATTGCAATAACGGATTTATAGGAGGGACGATCATGGAAAGTGCGCTAAGGGTATTACATGTCGTTGAAAAAATGGATCCTGGTGGCGAGGAAGAAATGGTCATGCAACTGTATCGGAATATCGATCATTCTATCATTCAATTTGATTTTCTTACAACGGAGACTGGCGCGTTCGATGATGAAATCAGATCGTTAGGGGGATACGTCTATCGATTGTCTTCAAAAAAAGAAGAAGGCAGGTTTCAGTATAAACGGGCCATAAAGGAATTTTTTAAAGGGCATCGGTTTTATCTTGTGATGCATGCTCATTTAAATCTTTGGAGTAGTGATGCATTAAAAGCAGCAAAGCGAGTTGGTATCCCTGTTCGCATTGCCCACGGTTATCAAACGAGTTACCATGATCATTTTTTTGATCGTATGCTCACCACATATCATCGTTTGAAATTATCGACGTCTGCTACCAACTATTTTGCCTCAACCTCAGAAGCAGCGAACTGGTTATGTAAAGAAAAAGCCGATCAAGCGGAGTTAATACGAAGTGCGATTGAGCCAGAAAAAAGTTATTACTCACAGTTATTACGTGAGAAAATGCGGGATCGATTACAAGTAAGAGAAAAAGACTTTGTCATTGGACATGTCGGTTCATTCGTCTCGCAAAAAAATCATCTATATTTATTGGAATTGTTTATCGGTTTCCGAAGAAAAATCCCGCAATCCAAACTAGTACTGATAGGAGAAGGACCTTTACAGCAACAAATTGAACAGAAAATTATCGATTATCATTTAGAAGATTCCGTCATTTTGTTAAAGAATGATAGGCAGCGCGAGTATTGGTTACAAGCATTTGATGTAATGGTCTATCCGTCCGTCTATGAAGGATTGCCAACAACATTTATCGAGGCACAAAGCGCAGGGGTACCGATTCTTGTATCCGATGTCGTATCTAAGGAAGTAGATATTGGAAGTGAATTAGTTCACTTTCTTCCACTTGATCAGAAATCATCTTGGTTATCACAAATGAATCACATCTATCATAGTAAAGTAAGAAATCCAGTGTCACCAGAAACATTTAAATTACATGGGTATCATGTAAAACAATTAGTACCAAAGTTAGAAAAAAGATATTTGTTATTGCGTGATGAAGGCATTATAGAGTCAATGAAATAGAAAACAGATGGATTAGAGGTTTGTCATGATGATGATTGGAGAGAATATTAGTCGGATAAGAAAACAAAAGCATTTTACTTTATCAGAATTAGCGGAGCGTGCCAACATTTCCAAATCCTACTTAAGCAATATTGAAAGAGATTTAAATAAAAATCCTTCTATTCATGTCATCGAAAAATTAGCTCAAGTATTGCAAGTCGATGTGATGACGATTTTAGGTAACAATCGTGAAGAATCCGTTACTGAGCATGAATGGATAAGATTTGTCCAAGAATTGAAAACGATGGGCATTGATAAGGAAACGTTGGAAGATTATCGCCCCGTGTTCGAATTTATTCGTTGGAAAAACGCAAAGAACGAATAAAGATATGAATCACCAATCCATTCGAATGGATGGTGATTCGTATTCTAAATAAATGACGTGTGAAAGGGTGTACTTATGGCGAAACAATCTGTTCTTTATGTATTTGATGCGAAAGATCCGTTATTATCTGTAGATCATATGATAGAATTGTTTCATATATTTCGAATTCAAGATAGTGAAGCAGTGTTTCAATTGATTGGATATGACGAAACAGTATATCAAGCATTTCAAATGTATGGAAAGATTCAACCACCGATTTATCAAAAGGGAGAAAGTCTGGATCAAGAAAACAATAGTGACTTTTGGCAATTTTCTTTGTTTCCCTTTTCTATACCTGAGCACATTCTTAGGTCCAATTATCAATATCCAACGCTCTCATATATCTACTGGCAGGCGATTCAATCAAACATTGCCGCTCAAAATCAATCTTATGATAAAGTCTATTGCTTTTCACAAGGAATCGCTAGCTTTTATGTTGCTGAGAAGGTTCAAGCGAATACAAAGCTTCTATTTTTGCACTTATTACCGTTTCATGCTCATAGGGCCTATGACCGAGTGATGCATATGTACCAATCCTTTGATTATCATATGACGAATTCAAAAACCATGTATGCTATTGGAAAGTCTACTTATGATCTAGCGATTACATATTATCCAAATCCGTACAGAAGCGAAGTATTACAACGGATAGCTAAACTGAAAAGACCATTTGATCCATCATTTGACGGCATTCGACTTCTGTCACAAATGAATTGGAAGGACGACACTCAAATGGATCGATTCGTTCAAACCTGTTTATTACTCAAACAAAATCGGCAACTGTTCAAATGGTACTTGTTAGGAGAACATGTATGGGAACATGAATTGCGCATAAAATTAAAAAAATACCAATTAACGAATGACGTGATCATCATTAATCATGAAAATAATTATTATCCATATATTGCTGCATCAGACCTTTATATTGAATGGACATCATCTCGGTTAAATGATCATATTTTATCTGATGCTTTACTGCTAAAACGAACAGTTTTTTCTCCGCATCCATTATCAAAAGCAGTGCGATATGGTGTGTCGAAACGATCGCACGTTATCCCTGCAGCACCTGATCATCTTTATTCGAAGATCAAAAAGCAGATAAAGGATCATAAAATTTTTAGTTAAAACATAAAAAAAGGTTGAAGTTTGTAATAAAATCGTGTATTGTTCATTATATAGAATCATAAAAAAGTCATATTGAAGAAAAAGATGCACTGGTGCTTGATAAAATCGATGTTTTCACGAAAACAAAGCACGTTTTTTTAGTTGTAGTTGTTCATTATAATGAATTTCGGTCGCGCATTGTTGATAATATTAGAATAAGATCCGCGAAGATGTCGCATAATTCTATGCAAATGTTCACATAAGGGAGATAATAAATAGGAAAATAAAACTAAAATGTTCTTTAAAACGAATGAAAAATGCGTTATAATTAATGGTAGTACATGAAAGTCAGTAATCAATGTGAGGAAGGAGGTAAGGAATCATCAATCGATTTTCATGATGATGGATACTCATTTGTGATTCAAGAGTATGATAATCAAGTAGCCTATACATGGTTGAATGTCCATATCTTCCTCACTTTTCATAGAAATGAAGATCATAAAAAGTAACAATCGATAGCCAATAGAAATAGAAAATCGGAGGGATAACATTATGCAAAAACATACAGTAGTTGTCGCAGAATCTCAAACATTATTTCGTGATATGATTACAAGTTTTGTAGAAGAAATGGAAGAGTTCCAAGTGATAGGAAAGTTGAAAAATGGTCAAGAAGTGATTGACTTTATTAAAAAAATGGAAGTACGCCCTTATATTTGTTTGTTAGATATTCATATGCCTGTTATGGATGGGATGGAATGTGCCAAGCAATTGAAAGAAATTTTCCCTGATACAAAAGTTGTACTATTATCAGCTTATGATGATGAAGAATCGATTGAGTCCGTATTATCTGTTTGTGCCGATGGTTATATATTAAAAAGTTCAGGATTAGACGAATTTAAAGAGACATTGCGTTTTATTATAGAGGGAAAATTTGTTGCGCCTCAAAAGTTAGTGCAATATTTTTCGAAACGATTAGATGCACTTTTACAAATCGAGCGAGAAAGCTCTCTTCATTATATTAAGGAGCGTTTCAATCATCGGACAGATTTAAACCAACGTGAGTGGCAAATCATTCAGTTGATGAAAAAAGGCTGGACGAATAAAATGATTGCGGAAAGCTTGGAAATTAGTGAAGGCACAGTGAAAAATTATTTATCCATTATCTATAAAAAGCTACATATTAAGAATCGAGTGGAATTATTACAAATGCTTTCTAAAATGACCGGATGAAAAACATGTGACCAAAAGCAAGCCGACTGTGATTAAGAATAGAGGATACTCGGCTTGCTTACTTCAGAAGCACAACGTATCAATGGTATGTTAGATTTTGTTACGATACTTTCCAGGTGATATACCCGTATGTTTCTTGAAGACCCGATGTAAATATGAATACGAGCCAAACCCACTGTTTTGCGCAATATTGTCGAGTGTCATTGTCGTGTATTTCATTTGATTTTTTGCCGTAGCTATACGTATCTGTTGGGCATAGTCCATAATGGTCATGCCCACATGTTCTTTAAATAAATGGACAGCTCGAGATATACTTAAGTGACACTGGTCTGCTACTTCTTGTACACGAAATCCTTGCCTTGTTGCATGTTCTTCAATATAACGCATCATTTTTGTTACAGTATAGGGGCGGTGAATGACCGTCGTTTCACCATTGATTTGTCGATCAAGTGAAATACACAAAGCATAAAGTAGATAGTAACTCAGTTCATGGCTGTATTCCTTTAACGGTCGTCGTTCCTCAATAATTAAATGGTGCCAAAGATCCATTAATGTTTCATCTAAATCAATTTTTGTTAATGAAGGTGCTTGATCAAAACGTTGATGAATCCAGTCACCTTCACAATACAAGTGGAAATCTCCACTGTTTGCTCCATCCTCTGTGTACAATTCATATTTTTCTTCAGGCTTGATAATGAGTAAATCACCTTTCTCTACAATTGCCGTATTACCATTTATATTCACTTTCGCGATTCCGTCTGTTTGTAAACGGAATAGGTAGGAACTATAGCGAGATTGGTGAGAAGTAAAGAATGATTGATTATGATATGAATAGCCGCAAAAATTGATTCGCATTCGACTGCCTCATTTCACTTTTTAGCAAAATTATTCATGTTTTGATTATATCATTTATATACAAACATGAATATGTTGCGTTAATCTTTAATAAATGATAAAGAATTGAGGTGGAACATAATGAATGTGCTTATTTGGAATGAAAATCGCCATGAGAAAAAGAGTGAACAAGTTGCTGAACTATATCCAGATGGTATTCATGGTGCGATTCAACAATTTGTCGAAAGTGATAACATTCAAGTGAAAACGGCAACATTAGATGAACCATATCATGGGCTAACGGATGATATTTTAAATGAAACCGATGTCATGATCTGGTGGGGACATTTAGCGCATGACGAAGTGGCTGATGAAATTGTAGAAAAGATTCATCAACGCATTTTAGAAGGAATGGGATTGATCGTATTGCATTCTGGCCATTTCTCAAAAATATTTCAGAAATTAATGGGAACGACATGTAATCTGAAATGGCGGGAAGCAGATGAAAGAGAAAGGATGTGGGTAGTGAATCCTGCACATCCAATTACTGAAGGAATAGGGGAATACATAGAAATCGATAAAGAAGAAATGTATGGGGAACACTTTGATATTCCCGCACCTGATGAATTAGTATTTGTGAGTTGGTTTGAAGGTGGCGAAGTCTTTCGATCTGGATGCACGTATTATCGGGGGAATGGACGAATTTTTTACTTCCGCCCAGGACATGAGACATATCCAACGTATTATCACAAAGATGTTCAACGAGTGATCCAAAATGCTATTCAATGGGCGGCACCTGCCCATCGATCAAGGCCAACCTATGGTAATGCTCAACCGATTGAACATATCTACAACAAGAATGAGAAGAAAGGAAGATAGCTATGAAAAGACTTAAAATTGGATTGATAGGTGCTGGAGGAATCGCCGAAGATGTACACCTACCAGCTTATCAAGCAATATCTACTCAAGTAGAAGTTGTAGCTATTGCGGATGTTGCCTATGATAGGGCGAAGAGATTGGCTAAACAAAGTGACGTTCCTCATGCCTTTGACAGTTATGAACGTATGCTAAAAGAAGTAGAATTGGACGCCATTAGTGTTTGTGTACCTAATAAGTTCCATAAAGATGCTGTGATTGCGGGATTGGAAGCGGGCTGTCACGTGTTGTGTGAAAAACCGCCAGCGATGAATCAACAAGAAGCAAAGTCTATGGAAGCAGCAGCTCATAAAGCAGGGAAATTATTAATGTATGGATTTCATTATCGCTTTCAATCTGAGACGCAAGTGGCAAAACGTTTTATCGATGCAGGAGAATTTGGCGATATTTACGCTGCACGTGTACAAGCTTTACGCCGGCGTGGAATTCCTGGATGGGGTGTTTTTACAAATAAAGATTTACAAGGTGGTGGACCACTTATCGACATCGGCGTTCATATGTTAGATACGGCATTATATTTAATGGGGTATCCTGAACCCAAGATGGTACTTGGCCAAACACATCAGCAGCTAGGAACGAGAAGGGGAGTCGGTTTGTTAGGTGACTGGGATTACGAAAACTTTTCGGTAGAAGATATGGCAGTTGGTATGGTTACTTTTACAAATGGAGCGTCTTTAGTGCTTGAAACGGCTTTTGCAGCAAATATAGAAAGTAAAGAGACGATGCAAGTATCTCTCATGGGCAATCAAGGTGGAGCGGACCTTTTTCCGCTAAAAATGTACCAAGAAAAGTTTGAAACGTTAATTGATGTGACCCCAGCTTATTTACCAGAAGTGAATGCACATCAGAAAGAAATACATACATTTATTCAAAATTGTATGACAGGTCATATAACTGATGCCAACGCAAATCAAGGTACTATTGTACAAACCATTATTGACGGACTTTATCAATCAGCAGAAAGTGGTGAGGCCATTAAATTGTAAACATCTCAAGCGTTCCCTTTGCATGATAGATTAAATGATGCATAGGATGAAATAAACTAGATCAACAGATGCAAGCGATCAAATGACTCTATAAAGAGAGGGGATATAATCATGTCAATTGGACAAAGAATCGTAATGATTGGAGATAGCATTACGGAAGAGGGGAGGTTTGAAGATCAAGAGAAAATCGGTGATGGATATGTACGATTGATTCACGATTATTTACAAGTTACGGAACCGGATAGAGGTTATCAAGTGATCAATAAAGGTGTAGGTGGCGATCGAGTGACTGATCTTAAATCACGTTGGCAACAAGACGTTATCGAGTTACAACCAGATACAGTCTCGATTTCGATAGGCATTAATGATGTTTGGCGTCAATTGGATCAGCCTCACATTGAACAAGTATTTCCCGATCAATTTGAAGCAATCTATCAACAGCTAATCGAGCAGGTTTATGAGAGAACTAATGCCCATATCATTTTGATGGAACCAACTGTAATCGAAGAAAATATTCAGTCCGAGGGGAACCAACGATTAAAAGATTACGTAGACATTGTTCGAAAACTAGCAAGAACGCACCAGGCAACGCTCGTTCCAACGCATCAAGTCTTTTTAACATACTTAACATCTCAATCAACTTATCCGTTGACGACTGACGGTGTGCACATGAATCCTGCGGGTAATATGTTAATGGCAAAAACATGGCTCGAAACAGTGCGGTAAACGTCAGTTCATATAACAGTTAAACTTTATAAACGAAAGTGGAGGGAGAAGAGATGGCAATTATTCAATTTCCGCAAGATATGAAATGGGGAGCAGCAACCGCTTCTTATCAAATTGAAGGAGCGACAAACGAAGGTGGACGAGGTCAGTCGATTTGGGATACATTTGCAAAAACCCCAGGAAATATCGTGAATGGAGATAATGGTGATGTGGCATGTGATAGTTATCACCGTTATGAAGAAGATGTTGAGTTGCTAAAGGAATTAGGAGTTGACGTTTATCGATTTTCGGTTGCCTGGCCACGTATATTGCCGAATGGTACAGGTGAAGTCAATCAAGAAGGACTCAATTACTATCACCGTCTCGTTGATAAGTTATTAGAAAATGGCATTGAGCCGATGTGTACACTTTATCATTGGGATTTACCACAAACATTGCAGGACAATGGTGGCTGGGGAAACCGTGAAACGATCGATGCATTTGTAAAATACGCCGAAGTCATGTTTAATGAATTCTCCGGAAAAATTAAACATTGGCTTACACTAAATGAGCATGGTGCATTTCATTTTTATCAAATTATATTGGTGTGCATGCCCCAGGAAACCAAGATTTGCAACTTGCTACACAAATTTCTCATCACCTGTTATTGGCTCATGGGAAAACGGTGAAAAAATTTCGTGATTTAGGTGCAGAAGGCGAGATTGGATTTGCGCCAAATACAACTTGGCTAGAGCCATTTAGTGACCGACAAGAAGATATTGATGCTTGTAATAGAGAAATTGGATGGTATGTAGAATGGTTTATGGATCCGATTTTTAAGGGAGAATATCCGAAGTTTTTAGTCGATTGGTTTGAGAAGAAAGGTGTATCACTGGATATTCAAGATGGTGATATGGAGGCGATTCAGCAACCGATTGATTTCCTTGGGATTAATTATTATACCGGTCATATTGCACGTTATAAAGAAAACCATGGCTTACTAGATTGGGAATTCATTGAGATGAATGATGAACGGACAGATATTGGTTGGCCGATTTTCCCTGAAGGGTTATACAAGGTTTTAATGCGAATAAAAAATAACTATAATAATCCTCCCGTTTATATTACGGAAAATGGTGCTTGTTATAACGACGAACCAGAGAATGGTCGCGTGAAAGATGACGGACGAATCAATTATTTGCAGCAGCATTTAACTGCACTACGTCGAGCCATCTCATCAGATGTTGACGTGAAAGGCTATATTACTTGGTCACTCATGGATAACTTTGAATGGGCTGAGGGATATACCATGCGGTTTGGTATTGTTCATGTAAACTATCGAACGTTAGAACGTACGAAGAAAGACAGTTTTTATTGGTATAAGCAAACGGTTGCTAATCATTGGTTTGAGAATTAGTGATACTGCAAGGATTATTTAATGGTATAACGTAATAACGGAATGGAAGTATATGTGTCTCCTTTACTTTTTCTAGAAAAGGGCTGTATACTTCCATTTTTTTATGCCATCCCTAGAATGACTAACACTCATTCCATATACATCATTTGCTAACATTCAGGAGTCAAATATCTTCTGATAAAGGTAAAAATAGTGCTATTTTTCAAGAAGTGTAAGCGTTTATAATTTTGACTAAGAAAGGAGGAGATTCATATTCAATTTGATACATCCAGTGGACTATTTACATGGTGTGAATGGCTTTATCGCCTTGCTTATATCAATATAATCGCCATTTTTTTCACATTAATGGGTGGAGTGATTGCAGGAATATGTCCAGCTATAACAGCTATGTTTGCCTTAAATAACAAATGGCTCAACGGTGAAGATGATTTCGCTGTATTTCCGGAATTTTGGAAAAGTTTCAAAGCATATTTTCTTAAAAGTAATCTTTTAGGAGGACTCATCTTACTCACCGCAATCGCTTTAACTATTGACTTTTCACTAGCCAATCAATTTACAGGGGTGCTTTATTATATAATCCTGAGTAGCTCTTCTACTGTAATCGTACTTAGTTTACTTTCTGTTTTATATGTATTTAGTTTAATGATCGTGTTTCCGAAAGATTCGTTATGGCAACTCATCAAAAAAGCCATTCAAATGAGTATGTTATATCCATTACTAACCATGTGGATGATACTTTCGATGTGCGGTTTTTTCTTTATATGCTGGGTTTTTTCGAGTCTAGCATTTTTGTTTCTTGGCAGTGGTTTATCATTTATTGCTATGTCCTTTAGTCATGTGGTTTATAAAAGAATGAAGAATATAAACATATCGTCAGCTCATGTAAGTATTCCAAAGAAAAGAGGTGTAATGTATGAATAAATCGTTAGCAACAGAATCCTCCCGATGGCTCAAACAACAACAAAAATCGAGAATACAGAAGAGCGAAAATTTCATCGGTTTCTTATTCATTTCACCCATGTTACTTGGTGTCTCAGTTATCGTTCTATTCCCTATAGTTGCTACATTTATTTTATCATTTGCGGATTGGAAGTTTGTGACAGGGATTGAACAATTAAAATGGATCGGTTTTGATAACTTCATCGCATTAAGTAGTGACATTACATTTATAAAATCGATCATAAATAATGCGATATTTATTTTAACTGTACCGATGACAATGATGATCGCATTATTTCTAGCTATCATTATTGATAGAAATGTTTATTTGAAAAGTTATTTTAAAGTAGCCTTTTTCATGCCTTACATCTCGAGTGTGGTTGCAATTGCTGTTGTCTGGCAAGTTTTATTTCATCCATCACAAGGACCGATTAATCAAGTATTAATGACAATCGGTATTGAGAGTCCGCCAACTTGGATTTCTGATCCGAGTTTTGCGTTAATTTCGCTTATGATTATTCATACATGGATATCGATTGGTTTTAGCTTAATAGTGTATATTGCGGGTCTTCAGTCGATTCCTAAAGAATTATATGAAGCGGCTGATATAGATGGTGCGAATAGTTGGTACAAATTTAGAAACATCACTTTTCCTCTCGTATCTCCAACTTCATTTTTTCTCTTGATTACCGGTATTATAGCCTCTTTCAAAGTTTTTGATCTGATCGCGGTTTTAACAGAAGGTGGGCCGCTAAATTCCACCACTATGCTTGTATGGCATTTGTATGAGAGAGCTTTTATAAATTTAGATATCGGGTATGCTTCTGCCATCGCTGTCGTACTGTTTTTGTTTGTATTTACGATCACGATTGTCCAATGGATTGGTCAGAAAAAATGGGTGAATTATTAACAAAAGGGGGATATGGTATGCGAAAACATAGACGAATGAATATTAAAAAAATCATAAGTACAATGATCCTATTTTTTTGTAGTATCGCATTCTTATTGCCTTTCATATGGATGCTTTCTACTTCGTTAAAAATTGAAACAGACGTATTTAAATATCCTATTGAATGGATACCAACAAGATGGAATGCCATTAGTAATTATCAAGAAGTTTGGTTTGGTGAATATCCATTTTACTTGTATTATTGGAATTCAATTAAAGTTGCCGTACTAACAACAACAGTATCTGTTATTGTATCATCACTAGCAGCGTATGGTTTTTCTAAGGTGAAATTTCCAGCAGGTGCCTGGTTATTTATCATTGTATTAGCAACCTATATGGTTCCGCCTCAAGCAAGTCTTGTACCACAATTTATTCTCTTTCGTTATTTAGGTATATTCGATACACATTTTGGTTTAATTTTATTGGGGAGCTTTAGTGTTTTAGGTACTTTTATGTTAAGACAATTCTTTTTGGGAATTCATGATGACTTTATTGATGCAGCCAAAATTGATGGCGCAGGTCATTGGCGAATCTTTTGGCGAATTGCATTACCGATTGTCCGTCCAGCTGTTGCGACGTATGCAATCCTACGCTTCATTTGGACGTGGAACGATTATCAAAACCCGTTAATTTTCTTAAGAACGGATGCATTATATACGATCCAATTAGCGATGCAAAAGTTCACAACCATTAATGGTAGCTTTTACACATTAATTATGGCAGCAGCAGTATCAGCTATTCTACCGTTATTAATCGTCTTCATATTAGGACAAAAACATGTGATCGATGGTATTGCCTTAGGAGGGGTTAAAGGATAGGTAAAAAAAGTGTTGCCATAGGTAAAAATATTGATAGGAGACTGATTATCAGTTTTGATATGATAATTAATGAAAAGGTTTTCAAAAACAGTTTAGGGGGGGATTTTAGAGTGAGGCGTACTGTTTTTATGTTATTAGGTATTATGTGGTTAATGGGTGTTTTGATCGGTTGTCATTCAAGTGGTGAAGAACAAGTTACTGACTCTGACACAAATCATCAAGATAACTCAGATCAAGCAGAAGGTGATAATAGTGATGAAGATGAGAAAGTGCAAATCAAACTACACACACACGGAAACGAAGCATCATATAACTGGTCAGAAACTATACCAGCATTTGAAGAAGCGCATCCAAATATCGAAGTAGAACTAGTGATCTTAAGTGAAAAAGGCGATACCAATGAGGCTTTACAAAAATTAGACCTTGCCGCATCTTCAGGAGAACAATTAGATGTATTAATGTTTAGTGATCCCGCTTCTTATGCACAACGAGTAGATTTAGGAATGGTGGCACCAATTGATAAATTCATTGAAGAGGAAGGATATGATGTCACCGAAGAATATAAAGTCAATACACAGCTAGGTGATCAATATTATGCACTACCTGGGAAGTTTAATCCTTGGTATGTATTAGTGAATAAGGATCATTTAGATGAAGCTGGCTTAGAAATGCCAACGGATTGGACTTGGGATGAGTTTGCAGAATATGCGAACCAATTAACAACAGAGGATCATTACGGAACCTATTTTCATGGGCCGCAAAATGGTGGATGGATGGAATATCTAAAATTAGCCTTAGCAAGTAAACAAGAGGGCACTGAATTATTAAAAGAAGATGGAAGCTCTAATTTTAAAGATCCAATGTTTAAAAAGACACTGGAATTACGTTGGCAAATGGAAAAAGAAGATCAGTCAGCTACACCGTATACTGATATTATGTCTCAACAACTTCATTATCGCGATACATTCTTTAATCAAAATGCGAGCCTTGTGATGATTGGGAGCTGGATGAATACTGAATTAGGTGGGACAGATCAATTTCCATTAGATTTTAATGTTGGCATAGCACCATATCCGAAAAATCATTCAGATGATGAAGGTGGATATACACCAGTTACAACCGATTATATGGCCGTAGCATCTAATTCAGAGCATAAGGAAGAAGCTTATCAGTTTATTCGTTGGTACACAACAGAAGGCCAAATGGTTCAAGGTAAAAATATTCCTTCTTGGAATGGTGTTGATGATGAGGATTTAGAAAGCATTGTTCACACGATTTTAGCAGATACGAACAATCCAGAAAAAGTTGATACAGAAGCATTGATATCTGTATTAAAACATTCAAAAGCCTCTAAATTAACGCCACCTGCACCGTATCAAGCGGAAATTTATGAAATGGCAAATGTTGAATATGAAAAGTTAATTTATGGAGAGCAAAATATCGATGCAACCATTAATGCTATGCATGAAAAAGCGCAAAAAATTATTGCAAATAATGAGTAATCATTGAATAACTAAAGGAAAACGTTTACAATAAAATGAGGGACGAATCTCCACTTGTCTCTCATTTTCTTCATCAAGTGATTGTTGCTAATGATAGCAGATCTATCGAGAAGCGTCTTAGGAACTCAATCGATCAGTGAGGAGGTTAGTGTTGCGGAATTGGATTCAGGGGTTAACGTCTCCTACTTTTCGTTCCAAGGTATTCCTATCTTCGTTTATTTGTATCGGTATTCCTGTGTTACTGTCTTTGTCAATCTATCATTACCTCACTCGAGATGCAGTAGAAGAACAGGCGATGCAAAATGCAACAAAAGAACTTGACCTCACAGAAGAAAATATTTCTCGGGTTTTAGATAATATGTTGAATACAACGAACTTTGTCCAAAATGATTCAGCATTAAATACCATACTAAAAGACAAATCCAAGTTACCGCTAAGCATGTGGGATGATCAAAGCTATCATGCGTATTTAGGAGATCGACAAGTCAGAAGAACAATGGAAAATATTACTCTTTTAGGAGAAAAATCCTATGTGACGATCTTGCTATCAAATGGGAAATATTATACGAATTACTCCACGGCACAATATAATCCAAATGCATTATATCAGAAGCAATGGTTTCAAAAATTACAGTCGTTAAATGGCTTTGAATCTAATTGGTCTAGTGTAGAAGAAACAGTGCTTTCCTATGAACGTGTCACAAGCCCCTATCAAATTTCGGTTGGTCGAACACTACGAGATAGCAATCAAGAGATATATGGATATGTAGTCGTGACGTTGTTAGAAAATAAAATTCGAAAAATATTAGAGAATCAAAAACAATCAGAAGAAATCATGCTCATTAACAAAAATCACGAAATTCTATCATCCAAAGATAGAACGCGCATTGGCGACAAAATCTCATATTCAGGTTCAATTCATTTTGATAAAAGATCACAGATTATGCAAGGGGAGAATCAAAAATATGTCGTAGCGACAAAAGAGTTGACTTTTAATGATTGGCAGCTTGTTTCAATCATTCCTTATAAAGCAGCTACATCTAATATTCATACGATTTTTTCCAAAGTGTTTCTATTGTTAGCTATTTCATTTGCTGTGTTTTTTGTTATTTTAGCTTACTTGATGAATCGAATCACCAAACCTTTACGTTACCTCGATAAAGTGGTGCGAAAAGTACAAAAAGGCGATCTAACGGTCCGAGCAGAAGTAAATAGTCGTGATGAAATTGGGGAATTCTCGCAATCATTCAATCAAATGTTGGACCAAATCAATGATAAGATTGACGAAATCAATCATACACAAAAGCGAAAACGAAAAGCAGAACTTGCTATGTTACAAGCGCAGATTAATCCACATTTCTTATTTAATGTCTTGAACTCGATTCGAATGAAGGTTTTCCAATTCGGAGATCGTGAAAGTGCGGATATGATTCAATCGTTATCAAAATTGTTACGCTGGACCATAAGTCATCATGAGGATTTTATTACTTTTGTTGATGAGGTTAGCTTAGTTAAAGATTATGTCAATGTTATGAATATGCGACAAAAGCATAAAGTAGAATTAGTAGTGGATGTAACAAGTGAAGCGTATCAGCAATGCGTCCCGCGTTTTTTATTACAACCATTAATTGAAAATTCTATCATTCATGCTTTTAATCAGGGGCCTGGGGTGATTATAGTAAGAGCCAAAACTTATGACGATCGTCTTGAAATAAATGTAATCGATAATGGGCAAGGGATGAAACAGGAACAAATGGAAAGGTTGAATCGAGCACTAGATTCCAAAGCGGTATCACGACAATCAAATCAAAGTTTCTTGAATATTGGAATAAAAAACGTATATGAGCGATTAAAACTTTCCTATCGAAAAACTTCTCCAATCAAAATTGCTAGTGAAGACGGTGAAGGTACGACAATTACCATACAGATTCCGTTAGGTGGTGAACAGGGTGTACAAGGTGATGTTGGTTGATGATGATTACCCGACGATACAATTTTTAACAGCAGTCATTGATTGGGAAAAAATCGGTATGGAAGTCATTAGTACACATGAGAACGGACAACAAGCCTTAGAATATGCCAAAAAAGAAACACCAGATATATTAATTACGGATATCGGTATGCCAAAAATGGATGGCATTGAACTTACAAAAAAGCTGAAAAATATGAAAGACAATATCCAAGTAGCGATTATATCTTGTCATAATGAATTTTCTTATGCGCAACAGGCAGTAAAGCTCGGTGTTCATGATTACATTTTAAAGGAATCACTAGATCCAGATGATTTGCAAGAAATTCTTATAACTTGTAAAAAGCGATTAGATAATGACAATTCCAAGGTTGCGCAAGTGGAAAAATTAGAGCATAAGGTAAAGATGAATGATAAGATCGACAATCAAAAATTATTAAGACAATGTATAGATGGATCGACGAATCAGTTGCTTGAATTATTTGATCGTACTATGCATTATATTCCCGTGTATTTTTACATCAATTCGTATTATCAAGTGAAAAGAGACTTTATTTTAGAAGATACTTTACAATTTGCTGTCCATAATATTATCGATGAGATGATTGAAAGCCAATCATCACAAAAGATGTATTGTATTCATTATCAAGATAATAAAGGATTTTTATTTTTGCAACATAACTTTTCGATTAAGCATGATATGTTTAAAGAGTTACACGACCTTTTACATCAATTGCAAATGGCGATCAATCAATTTCTAGATATTCAAATTAGTTTTTTGATCGGTCACCAAGTTGATATCAACCATTTAAAAGAAGAATTGGAGCTGTTGCTTAGGTGTGAAATGCAGGTTTTTTATTTAAATAGCAATGTGATTCAAAAGCGAAATAACAACAAGCGATTATATGGGTGCGTTCAAAAAATGTTTGATGAAGATCAAGAAGTTGCCATTCCATTCAAACAGGCTGTATTTCAACGCGATATATCTCGATTTCATCGTCTGTTGAACCAATGGATTGATGATTGTAAAAGCAAACAATATCATCCAAAAGTTGTGAGAGAATGGTTTTTACGCTTGATTCTAGATGTAAATATGAAGTTAAGAACTACTTCATATTCACTATCAAACGATGATGTAGAAATACTTCAAGAAGAAATTTTTTTAGTAGATACGATATATGAAATAAGAGATTGGGTGTTGGGATACACGCAAAAGCGCTTAGAAGATTCGCAACAACAGTTAAAAAACAATTATCATCGAGATGTGTTGCGTGCCTGTTATTATGTTTTAAATCATTTGGAACATAAGCTTTCGTTAGATGAAGTAGCTGATCATTTATATTTAAATGCCAGTTATTTTAGTCGCTTATTTAAAAAAGAAATGCAAATGACGTTTGTTGAATATGTGAAACAGAAGAAGATCGAAAGAGCAAAAGAATTGTTAGAATTGACTGACATGTCAGTAGGGGGCATTTGTGAACAATTAGGGTATGATAATCAAAGTTATTTTATTAAAGTTTTCAAACAAATTTGTGGGTGTACACCGCTTGTGTATCGTGGTGCAAAGTGGAATGGGGTAAAAGCAAAATGATTGGAGAATCGAAGAGTTGGTTTGATCAAGTAACGGAGAAGTTAAGAATAGACGGAAAGCGATGTGCAAAAGAACTATATCCTACGTTATCGTTTGATGCTTTTAGACAATATCAAAAAACGGGCGATCGAAAAAGATATGAATACCTTTACTTTAAACGCAGAAAAAGGTTGACGACTTTTGGATTGTTGTTTTATCTTTATCCAGAAAACAAGAGGTATTTACATGAGTTGGAAAATGCTATATGGTATGTATGTAATGAATTTACTTGGTGCTTACCTGCTCATTTGGATCCAACTTTAGAGGGACAAAGCTATCAAGATTTTAAACAGACAGGAAACGTACAATACACTGTAGATCTATTCGCTTGTGAAACCGCTTTTACTTTAGCTGAAATGATCACTCTTTTTGAAGAACAATTGGATTCTTTTCTTGTGGAAAAGGCAAAAATTGAAGTGGAACGTCGAGTGTTCATTCCTTTCCAAAATCGGACGCAATGGTGGGAAACAGCGACACATAACTGGGCCGCTGTCTGTGGATGTTCCATAGGTGCAGCTGCTTTATATCTCATAACAGATAGGCAAGAGAAAAAAGCAATGATTCAACGCGTGCTTCAGACGATGGAATACTATTTATCCGGCTTTGAAGAGGATGGTGCGTGCGTCGAAGGATATCATTACTGGCAATATGGTTTTGGATACTATATTTATTTTGCCGATTTACTAAAGCGCTTTAATGATGTGGATCTATTGACGAATGAAAAAATAAAAGCGATTGCCATGTTGCAACAACGATTATTTTTGGATGGGACATATGTTGTGAACTACTCAGATGCTGAAGCTATTGCGTATCCAAGAATGGGATTTACCCACTATCTTCATCATAGATTCTCGGATGTTCATATACCAACAATTGATTTTGGGACAAAGGAAATCGTTGATCATTGTGGTAGATGGGCACCCGCTATTCGGGAGTTGTGGTGGTTCGATCCATCCTTGAAAGGGAAGGATTGGGTAGATGAAGAATATGTCTTTGCATATGCAGGAATTTTTTTATCGAGAATAGATCATACTGCATTTTCAGTAAAAGCAGGTCATAATTATGAACCACATAATCATAATGATATTGGCCATTTTATTTTATATGCACATGGCACTGTCTTTTTCAGAGATTTAGGATCAGGACAATACCATCAAAATTATTTTAACGATCATCGCTATCAATACATTTGTAATAGTGCAGAAGGACACTCAGTACCGATTGTGAATGGAAAATACCAACAGGCAGGTAGTCAGTTTCGAGGGGCAATGAAAGAAGTAGATCAGCATGAAGAACGTTCACGAATCACCATAGATTTAAGCGCAGCATATGCTGATCACACACTTATCCATTGTAGTCGAACATTTACGTGGCATAAAACAGATCAGAAAAAATTGATGGTCGAAGATAGGTTTGATTTTACAGAGTGTCCTTCTTCAGTCGTAGAATCTTTTATTGCAGATGATTTGCCATTTCAAGAATATGAAGATAAGCTTGTTTTATTTGGTAAAGAGGGCCATTTGCATCTATTATTCGATCGAGAAAGGGTGCAGCCAAGTGTTCACAGGAGAAGTTTTATGAATCACCAAGGTAAACAGGACTATTTTTTACACATATGTTTTGTTGCACTCATATTAACGAAACATGTGAAACTATCATTTGATATGAGATTTGTACAGGAGTGATAATATGCAAGAGGTGAGGCATAATCCACTGCGAACGAAGAAGGATCTAACGCAGTTGATGGTGGATTTATGGAAACCACTCGAAACTTATTATGACGAGACAAACTCACGAATTCAAGTCGGTCAAACAGCTGCTGCTTATTCGAAAGATGTGGCTGGACTCGAGTGTTTTTCTAGAATCTTATGGGGAGCAGCACCACTTGTTATGAGTGGAGTTGAACCAGAACTTTGGGATAAACATGTTGAAGGAATGATCAATGGAACAGATCCGAATCATGACGGTTATTGGGGGAAGATTCATGACTATGATCAGCGGATTGTAGAGATGGCGGCGTTCGGTTATAGTTTATGTCTAGTCCCTGATAAGGTATGGACGCCGCTAACGTCTCAACAAAAAGAAAATCTAGTAAACTGGTTATATCAAGTGAATGATTATGCGGCTCATGATTGCAATTGGCTATTTTTTGCTGTTATCGTTAACATCGGTCTAAAAAAAGTTGGGGCAGCCTATAGTCAAGAAACGATTGATACGAATCTCTCAAGAATTGAAGATTTTTATATCGGAGATGGTTGGTATACAGATGGTGAGTCAGCTCATGTTGATTATTATACACCATTTGCGATTCATTATTATAGTTTGTTCTATGCGACAATGATGGAAGAAGATGATCCAGTACGTGCGCAAACTTATAAAGAACGCGCCAAAACGTTTGCTGAAGATTTTATCTATTGGTTTAGCGCAGATGGCCGCTCGATTCCTTATGGCCGCAGTTTGACATATCGTTTTGCTCAAGCTTCATTTTGGAGCGCATATGTTTTTGCAGGACTCGATCATATTCCATTAGGAGTTGTAAAAGGAATTATTTTAAGGCATTTGCGTTATTGGATGAAGCAGGATATTTTCTTACCGGATGGTACATTATCCATTGGGTATCAATATCCGAATTTATTAATGGCCGAAAATTATAATGCACCAGGTTCTCCGTATTGGGGATTGAAAGTTTTATTCATTTTAGCGTTACCTGATGAACATGCGTTTTGGTCGGTGGAAGAAAAAGAAATGCCGTCATTACCCAATCGTGCGCACCATATTAAACCGTCGTTCATGATCGAAAGGGACGATGACCATGTCGTTCTGTTTTCGCCTGGTTATTTACATACAAATGGTCATGCTCATGTGTCAGCAAAGTATGAAAAATTTGCTTATTCGAATCAGTTTGGTTTCAGTGTTCCTCGAGCAGAATGGGGACTAGAGCAAGGTGCTTATGACTCCATGTTAGCGGTCAGCGAACAAGACCAGTTTTATCGAGTGAAACGAACAGTTGTTGAAAAGGAAATACGTGATGGCATCATTCATTTTACATGGAAACCATGGCATGATGTCACGATTGAAACATGGTTGATTCCAGGTTTACCTTGCATGTTCGGATGCATCGGATTGTAACGAAGCGGCCATTGGATATTGCTGATGGCGGTTTTGCGTTAGGGTTAGCTGATGATGATGAAAATCAAGTGACAGATGATCATGATCATGATTGTAGTAAAGCTTTATCGACAAAAGGAATGGTAGCGAGTCTCGTCTTAGGAACGAAAGGAAAAGCGCATTCCGTTTTTCCAAATGCCAATACGAATCTGATGGAAAATCGAACAGTGATTCCTACGATATCAGCCGCCATCGAATCTGGTGAGCATGTGTTTATCCATGCGTTTTATGGAAAACCTGGAAAACATCATATGGAAGAACAAGAGGAGGAAATGCCCTCATTTGAAAATGGCAAACTCTATTTGAATGGCCAGACATATGTGATCAAGGACTGGATTGATAATAAATGATTATGTATGAAGGCAGTAATGAAGCAGGATTTGCATGAAAACTGTTTTCATCAAGTGAATGACGGCAGAAAAGCAGCTTGAATTACGAAAAAACTGTTTTCATCAAGTGAATGACGGCAGAAA
>NZ_APML01000043.1 GCF_000359605.1 Gracilibacillus halophilus YIM-C55.5 | reverse complement strand
CTGTTTGCATGGAAAATCGATATATCAGTCAAACAGGTTTGTTTCGAGCCCCTGTTTGCACAGAAAATGAATATATCCTGCAAATCGAGAATGTATGACATGCTTATTTGCAGGATAAATCGATTCCAAAAACAAATTCGCGAATGGTGTGCGCAATCAATATGCAAAACAGGAGACACCGCCAGAAAGAAAAGAACGAAACATCTGAAAAAGTGTTTCATGTTTCAATAAATAGTTTTTATTTGCAAAAATTCACAAATAGATTATGATGGAAGGTAGAATCTTTTTCGGTGAAGGAGAAATGATGATGAAGCGTGCTCGCATTATCTATAATCCAAGCTCAGGTCGTGAAATCTTCAAGAAAGAGTTGCCCGATGTGTTGCGACGCTTTGAAGAAGCTGGTTATGAAACATCGGCGCATGCCACAACAGGAGAAGGTGATGCCACCTATGCGGCTAAAATTGCAGTTGAACGAAAATATGATCTCGTCATAGCAGCAGGAGGCGATGGTACGATCAATGAAGTGCTCCATGGCCTTGCAGAACAACCATACCGTCCCAAGTTAGGTATTATCCCAGGCGGAACAACAAATGATTTAGCTCGTGCGCTCGGTATTCCCCGTGATATTAAAAAAGCGGTGGATATTATCCTAGAACATCATATTCGGCCACTAGATATCGGTCGAGTCAACGATCATTACTTCATGAATATTGCTGGTGGTGGAAAGCTAACAGAACTCACATATGAAGTGCCGAGTAAATTAAAGACGATGCTTGGACAGCTTGCTTATTATATAAAAGGAATTGAAATGCTTCCTTCCTTGCGCCCAATTCGTGTACAAATTGAGTATGATGGCAAATGGTTTGATGATGAAATTATGCTGTTTCTCGTTTCTAACACCAATTCAGTTGGTGGCTTTGAAAAACTTGCCCCTAATGCAAAGATGGATGACGGATATTTCGACTTGCTCATATTAAAGAAAATGAATATGGCTGATTTTGTTCGCATCGCTAGTCTTGCTACAAAAGGCGCCCATTTAGAAGATAAGCATATTTTCTATGCTCGTGCGAATCGAATAAAAGTACACACAGAAGAAAAAATGCAGCTAAATATCGATGGCGAATTTGGCGGTTTATTACCAGGTGAATTCACAAACTTATATCAACATATTGATGTCTTTGTATCAAGTGAATTTTGTGACAAACAAGCGAAATTAGAAGAATCATAGGCCATATTCCACTAGAAAAAGGGGGGATATGGCCTACCTTATGATTCACATGAGTATTTTCTATTTCATTCGATAGAAACCGAAATATTTCCCAGGAAATGAGGAAATTAGACAAGAAAATAATCATTCCGCTGATCAGTTCATGAGTATTTAAGCTTTCGTGCGGTAATTTAGGTTATGCTGTTTCAACGT
Source organism: Gracilibacillus halophilus YIM-C55.5 (assembly GCF_000359605.1). Lineage (GTDB taxonomy): Bacteria > Bacillota > Bacilli > Bacillales > Amphibacillaceae > Gracilibacillus > Gracilibacillus halophilus. The sequence goes on along the minus strand of NZ_APML01000043.1, from coordinate 2,747 downwards.
GTCATCTGTTCCGAATAAGAAGTGTTTCTTCATGTCTGGCGAATATGTCGAATTGATCGTTTCAATGTCACATGCTTCCGCTACTGCTCGTAGCATCGCTGGAGATGCACCGCAGCATAGACCAATGTAGTTCACCCCAGTATCTTTCGCCTGCTTAGCCCATTCAGCGATTTCATAACGATTATGGTATAAAGGTTCTAAAGCCGTAGGAAATGTTGTTTCTAAAGGCAAATGACAGCTACAACCGCCATCAGGCAAATTAAAGAATGTCGGATGTTCCTCTGTTGTACGGTACGGTACCGGTAATCCAGCTACGAAACCATCAACACGCTCGCGAATTTGCTCAAGGTATGGCTGCATCGTATCAGGCCCACGGAAACAATTCATTCCGACGACTAATGCTCCTTTTTCGGAAAGAATACGACAAGATTCTTCGACTTGATAGCCATCACGTAAAATATTTTCACCCATGAGCCCCATCGTAATAACAGCGGGTAATCCTTGTTTTTGGATTTCTTCTAAAGCGATGACGGCCTCTTCGTGATAATAGAATGTTTCACCATTTACAAAGTCAACACCTTCTTCTTTGCACCAACTAATCATTTCAGCAAACATGCTGCGCACCTTATCTTTGGATGCCTGATCTTCTGGGTCAAAAATATTTGTGTTCGAAATGTTGCCAGCAACTAATGCTTCTTCTGTTGGATGTTCTTTCGCCACTTCTTTCGCTAGTCGAATAGCATTTCGGTTCAGTGGCTCTAGCAAATCTTCTTTCCCGATAATACGCATTTTTTCACGGTGTGCATTATAAGTGAAAGCTAATACTACATCAGAACCTGCATTCATAAAATCACGATAGACGTGTTTAAGTACATCTGGATGCTCTAATGCGACTTCTGGAACGAATGATCCTGCTTGCAAATAACCTCTACGTTCCAATTCAAATAAATACCTTCACCAGCAATGACAGTGCCATCTCTTAATCTCTCTTCCAAACTACGCTTCATGATCATATCCTCCTTGTTGGTATAAAAATAAAACCTCTTCTTGAATGAAGAAGAGGTTTGTATACATCAGTATCGACTCTTCTTATCTTCAAGCCTGTAGTTGGCTACTGGAATTGGCACAGTGCTAAATAAAAGCCTGTTGCCGAGGTTTCTAAGGGCCAGTCCCTCCACCTCTCTAGATAAGAACCATATGCATATGATTTTTCTAAATTATAATCGTTTTTGAAAATAAGGTCAATCCCTTTTTGGAATTTTGAAAATTTTTTTATTTATCATTTCTGTGATAGAATTTGGTCAGCAAAAGAAAAAGGACGATGACATATGACAAAATCAGCTCCTCCAGTCAAGAAAAACCAAACTGTTGAAGTAACATTTGAAGATATGACACATGAAGGGTCTGGCGTCGGGAAGGTCAATGGTTATCCATTGTTTGTTCCGTATGGCCTACCTGGCGAACAGGCGAAAGTAAAAGTGATTAAAGTGAAGAAGAATTTTGGTTTTGGTAAGATCATTGAGTTTTATAACCAAAGTGATGAACGTGTTGACCCACCGTGTGATGTCTTTTATAAATGTGGTGGCTGTCAGTTGCAGCATATGAGCTATCAACGACAACTTGATATGAAACACGACCAAGTACAAAATGCATTGAAAAAAATTGCTCATATTGATGATATTCCGATTCATCCTACGATTGGGATGGACGATCCATGGCGCTATCGAAATAAAGTGCAAATTCCAGTTGGCTCAAAAAATGGTGAATTAATTACGGGTTTTTATCGTAAGCGAAGCCATGACATTATTGATGATATGGATCATTGTATCATTACGGATGAGACAGCTGATCGTATGGTCGATGCAGTACGAGAAATTGCTAATCGTTTAGGTATTTCGGCTTATGATGAAACGAACCACCGAGGTACCTTACGACATATTATGGTGCGGGTGGGACAAGAAACGAACCAGACCATGATCGTATTAGTGACACGGAAGGAAAATGTTCCACAATTGGACAAGTTAGTTGAAGAAATTCGAGCAAGCTATCCACATGTGAAATCCGTTATCCAAAACGTGAACGCGGAACGAACGAATGTGATTTTAGGTAAGAAGACGAAGGTGTTATGGGGAAATGAGTATATTTACGATGAGATCGATGGTATTCGTTTTGCCATTTCAGCTAAATCGTTTTATCAAGTCAATCCAACACAAACAAAAAAATTATATGATAAAGCGATCGAATATGCTGATATTGCGGGTGATGAGACCGTCATTGATGCCTATTGCGGTATTGGTACGATTTCATTATCTCTAGCGAAAAAGGCAAAGAAAGTATATGGCGTTGAAGTGGTTCCGCAGGCTGTTTCAGATGCAAAAGAAAATGCCAAATTAAACAACATCGACAATGCGGCGTTTTATGTAGGAGAAGCGGAAAAGGTCATGCCATGGTGGACAGCACAAGGACTACAACCTGACGTTATTGTTGTCGACCCACCACGAAAAGGATGCGATGAAGAGTTGCTAAACGCTATGATACAAATGAAGCCGAAGCGCATCGTTTATGTATCATGTAACCCGTCTACATTAGCACGTGACTTAAATATTTTAGAAGATGGTGGCTATCAGACGAAGGAAGTCCAGCCAGTTGATATGTTCCCGCAGACGAAGCACATTGAGTGTTGCGCGCAGATTGTATTGAAGGTGTAACCCAACAATAAAGTTGTACCATTCATAAAAAAGTCATAA
>NZ_APML01000042.1 GCF_000359605.1 Gracilibacillus halophilus YIM-C55.5 | reverse complement strand
TTTTTCCGGCTTCAAGATCATTTTTCTACCTTCATGATGCTAATGATGACACTTCTTCCGGCTTCAAGATCGATTTTCTGCCTTCATTACATCATTATCAAAAATCATTTCTCATCTTCACCTAAAATTCTGACCTCTCGCTCAAGTGCAACGCCGAATTTCTCTTTCACTGTTCGCTGAACCATTTCGATGACAGAAATGTATTCAGTCGCTGTCGCATCACTTTTATTAACGATAAAACCAGCATGCTTCGTTGACACTTCCGCACCACCAACGCCCTTGCCTTGTAAGTCGCTATCTTGAATAAGTTTTCCAGCGAAGTATCCTGGAGGGCGCTTAAATACACTACCACACGAAGGATATTCGAGTGGTTGCTTCGATTCACGTCGGTTCGTTAAATCATCCATCATCGCTTTTATTTCTCTCGCATCTCCAGGTTCTAATTGAAACGTAGCTTCCAAAACAATATAACCTTTTTCCGCAATGTTGCTCGTTCGATACGCCAAATCGAACCCTTCGGCTGCGATGCGATGAACTTCACCGAAACGATCGACAACTAATGCATGCGCTAAACAATCTTTCACTTCACCACCATAAGCACCCGCATTCATATAGAGGGCACCACCGACCGTTCCGGGAATCCCACATGCAAATTCTAATCCAGTTAACGACTCATTTAGCGCGAAACGTGATGCATCAATAATTCTCGCACCACTTTGCGCTATCACTTTATTCCCATCTCGTTGAATGGTAGCAAATTTCTTCAAACTTAAAACAATACCGCGTATGCCACCATCACGAATAATCACATTCGATCCATTGCCAAGTAGTGTAAAAGGAATGTCATGCGCATTGGCGTATTTTATCACTTGTTGCACTTCATCTATCGTATCTGGTGTGACAAAAACATCCGCTTTTCCACCGAGTTTTGTATACGTATGATCTTTTAGTAATTCATCCACTGAAAAATTGGTTTCTTTTATAACATCATGCAAGTCTCTTATCACTTGTTGCTTATCCATTTGGAATCCATCCCTTATTAAGCGAATCATCTACACAATTAATCTTTATTATAGCAATAGACAAGCAAGAAGGGCAATCTCCACTCTTACACAAAAAAGCTGGACTTCTACTGTTAGAGTCCAGCGTTCCATCTTTTATCCCATTAAAGCAACCATTAATGCCTTTTGTGCATGAAGGCGATTTTCTGCTTCCTGAAAGACAACCGATTGTGGGCCATCAATAATTTCGGCAGTTACTTCTTCTCCGCGGTGAGCAGGGAGACAATGCATAAAAATCGCATCCGCTTTTGCATATACAAACAATTCTTTGTTCACTTGATAATTCCAGAATGCTCCTTCGCGTTGACTTTGTTCACTTTCTTGACCCATACTTGCCCAAACATCGGAATAAATCACATCAGCATCTTTCACAGCTTCAGTCACTTCATCTGTCACGATCACTTCGGTTCCTTCTGCAACGTCTTTTGCAACTGAGGTAATCTCAGGATTTGGCTGGTATCCTTTAGGGGCCGCAATTGAAACATCAATTCCCATCTTGCAGCACCGATCATGAGTGAATGCGCCATGTTATTACCATCGCCAATGTAGGCAAGCTTCAATCCTTCCAGTTTGCCTTTTTCTTCTTTTATCGTTTGTAAATCGGCTAACACCTGGCATGGATGGTAATCATCTGTTAACCCGTTAATCACTGGAATCGATGCATTGTCAGCCAATTCCTCTACATCTTGTTGAGAAAAGGTACGAATCATGATTCCGTCTAAATAGCCAGACAACACTTTTGCCGTGTCAGAAATCGGCTCACCACGACCTAGCTGAATATCATTAGCGCTTAAAAATAGTCCTGAACCACCTAGCTGATAGATGCCTGTTTCAAAAGATACGCGTGTACGTGTCGAAGACTTTTCAAAAATCATGCCTAGTGTTTTTCCTTTTAATGGTTCATAGACTTCGCCATTCTTGCGCTTTTGTTTGATTTGATCAGCTAATTCGAGTACATACGTTATTTCTTGTTTTGAGAAGTCTGCTAGTGTTAGCAGGCTTCTCCCCTTTAAATTTTCTTTCACACTCACCGTACGACACGCTCCTTTTGATTAACTGGGCTTTGACTTTCCCGATATTGTTGCATCGACTGCGGGAATTCAATGTCTTGATCCATGACTTGTAAATAAGATTTGAAAGTATCATTTGACGTGAAACATTTTGTATCTGACTTTAATGCCGCTTCTCGTAACTCGACATGTTGATCGCGTTCACCACTTCGATGCGTATCACATATCAATGCATAAGCCTCATCCATACACTTTTGTTTCGCTTCTGATAAGGAGACACGATTGATATTTGAGATTCCTCGATTAGCTAACTGATCGGTGGTTGCTTCGTCTGTATCAACCGTTACTGATAAGTCTTTCAATTGATCAATAACGGATGCTGTCAGCGAATCGAATGAAACAAAAATAGTATCATCTTTCGTTAGTGCCTTCATACTATTTTCTGCCCATCCGAATGCTTTCGCCATCGCTTGATCTACCGTTGACCCCATTCCAATTGCTTCACCCGTTGATTTCATCTCTGGACCTAACACAGGATCAACACCTGGCAACTTATTCGATGAGAAAATCGGCATCTTCACAGCATAATAAGGGACATCTTCATGTAAACCGAGCTTCCATCCTTGATCATCTAATGATTCACCCATTTGTACTCGTGTCGCTAGATCCACCATAGGTACACCCGTTACTTTACTCGCAATCGGAACCGTTCTTGAAGCTCGCGGATTTACCTCTAATACATACACCGTCTGTCGATCTTCACTAAGGACAAATTGGATATTCATAATTCCTTTGACATTCAATTGAGAAGAGATTTTTTGTGTATACGCTTCGATCGTTTGTTTGTGACCATCTGTCAGATTCGGCGCAGGAAAAGTAGCTACACTGTCACCTGAGTGAACACCTGCTTTTTCAGTATGTTCAAAAATGCCAGGGATTAACACATCTTTACCATCACAAATCGCATCGACTTCCACTTCGTATCCTTCAATAAACCGATCAATTAACAATGGAAAAATTCGATCATCATGGACACTCGTTTGCAGTTCAGATAAATAGTCTACAAGCTGCTGTTCATTGTACAAAATCACCATTCCTTGCCCACCGATTACATATGATGGACGCAACAAGATCGGATAACCAATTTTTTCTGCGACTGCTTTTGCGTCTTCGGTAGCCATCACAGTATCCCCTGGAATATGTGGGATATCCAAGCTTGATAGTAGCTGGTAAAATTGCTCACGGTCTTCCACAGCTGAGATAGCCTCTAATTCTGTTCCCGTGATGGAAACCCCTGCTTGTTGTAATCCTTCAGCTAAATTAATTGCTGTTTGTCCGCCAAACTGTACAAGTACACCTTGCGCTTTTTCTTTCTTTACGATGTGCAAGACGTCTTCAACGGTTAATGGTTCAAAATACAAGTGATCCGCCGTATTAAAATCCGTACTGACTGTCTCCGGATTGTTATTTACAACCACCGCATCAACGCCTTGTGCCTGCAGGGACTTAGCAGCATGAACAGAACAATAATCAAATTCTACTCCTTGTCCGATACGTATCGGTCCAGAGCCCAATACAACCATGCGTTTGTTTCCTTTTAGCGATTCGACTTCATCAAATTCATTCCAAGAACTATAAAAATAAGGGGTCTCTGCAGAGAATTCAGCCGCACAAGTATCCACCATTTTATACGAAGGGGCTAGTTTAGCTTCACTTTGTTTCTGTCGAATTTGATCCTCCGTTACATCTAACAAATTAGCTAACGTCGAATCCGCTAATCCAAATTCCTTAGCCTCTTTTAATTCGTTCGCAGTAAGATCTTGCCACTTTGTTTTCGCAATTTGTTTTTCCTTCTCTACCATCGCATGTAATTCATGTAAGAAATATTGATTAATTTGCGTAATGGAAAAAATGTCCTCCACGCTCATGCCACGTCTTAGTGCTTCTGCTACAGCAAAGATTCGTTCATCGGTCGCTTGCACTAACGCAGTTTGCAATTCTTGATCCGATTGGTTCTCTATACCTGGTAGATGAAGAGAATCAAGACCAATTTCAAGGGAACGAACGGCTTTATTAATGGCAGCAGGAAGATTTCTTGCTAACGCCATAACCTCACCCGTTGCCTTCATCTGTGTTCCAAGTAAACGATCAGCCTGAGTAAATTTATCAAACGGCCAACGAGGGATTTTTGCAGCAATATAATCAATCGCAGGTTCAAAGCTTGCATACGTATCGCCGGTAATAGGATTTTTCACCTCGTCTAGATGATAGCCTAATGCTAATTTCGCAGCGATACGGGCAATCGGATATCCTGTAGCCTTCGATGCAAGCGCACTTGAACGGCTGACACGCGGATTCACTTCAATGATAATATATTCATCACTCTCTGGATTCAAGGCAAATTGAATGTTACAGCCACCAATCACACCTAACTCGCGAATGACTCGGCAGGATGATGTACGCAACATTTGATATTGTCGATCGGTGAGCGTCTGTGACGGTGCGACAACGATACTGTCACCAGTATGCACACCAACTGGGTCGAAATTCTCCATATTGCAGACGATAATGCACGTATCATTTTCATCGCGCATAACCTCATATTCTACTTCTTTCCAACCTTTTACGCTTTGTTCAATCAAAACCTGGTTAATAGGACTGTAATGCAGTCCATTTTTGACAATGGTACGTAACTCATCTTCATTGTTTGCAATTCCGCCACCTGCACCACCTAGTGTATAGGCTGGACGTACAATCAGCGAATATCCCACTTGATTGGCAAAATCGATCGCCTCGTCAATGGAGCTTACCGATAAACTCTCAGCAATTGGCTCATTGATGTCTTTCATCATGGATTTAAAGATTTCACGGTCTTCCCCTTTTTGAATCGTTTCAAGTGGTGTACCGAGTAATGTGACGTCATATTTTTCGAGTACGCCTGCTTCATCAAGCAATACCGCCATATTTAAACCCGTTTGCCCGCCAAGGGTTGGCAAAATACCATCAGGTTGTTCTTTCTCGATAATATTCGTTATTGATTCACAGGTAAGTGGTTCTAAATATACTTTATCCGCAATATTTTCATCGGTCATGATCGTTGCAGGATTATTATTTACAAGGACCACTTCCACACCATCTTCTTTTAATGCGAGACAGGCTTGGGTTCCGGCATAATCGAATTCCGCTGCTTGCCCGATAATGATGGGACCTGATCCAATAACAAGTACTTTTTGTAACTGGTCAATCTTAGGCATGCTGCTTCTCTCCCTTAGTAATAAATTGCTGGATAAAATCTACGAATAAATGATGGGTATCAATTGGCCCCGGGTGTGCTTCCGGATGAAATTGTACGGTCATTAACGGTTTGGATTGGTGTTTTAAACCTTCGACTGATTGATCATTCACATTCACATGCGAAACATACCAATCTTTCATATTGACAGAATCATAGTCGACGACGTACCCATGATTTTGTGACGTAATCATGACTTTCCCTGATTGCAAATCTTTTACAGGATGGTTGCTTCCACGATGACCATATGGAAGTCGTTTGGTAGTTGCGCCATGAGCTAAGGCTACCAATTGATGGCCTAAACAAATGCCAAGTGTCGGATATTCCTCTGAAATATGTTTAATATTCGGTAATAAATCTGATAATGCTTTTGGATCACCAGGGCCATTGGATAGTAAAACTCCATCTGGATCAAGTGATTGAATTTCAATATATGATGTATGATAAGGAACCACTGTGACATCGCAGCCTAACGCTAATAATGATTGAGCAATTGAATGCTTATATCCAAAGTCCATGAGTACGACATGTGGCGTTGGATCATTGGCTGGCTGATCTGTTTTGAATACTTGCTTTTGTGTAACGGATACGGTCGAAACGATATCTGGATTCACAGAAGACATGTCAGGTTGATCATAAGGATCTGCAGTAATCTTGCCGTAAACCTCGCCATGTTCACGAATAATACGTGTAAGTGCCCGTGTATCAATATCTGATAATGCAGGAATCTTATGTTCATCCAGCAATTTCTGTAACGTTTGTTTTGATTCATAGTGCTCTGGATTATGACTCGCTGTCGATACAATAAAACCAGCTAAATACGGTTTTAAACTCTCATAATCAATGTCATTGCACCCATAATTTCCAATGAGTGGATATGTCATGGTCACAATTTGATCCGCATATGAGGGATCAGTCATGACTTCTTGATAACCCGTCATTGCCGTGTTAAAAACAAGTTCTCCTTCCGTTGAACGGACAGAACTTAACCATTTTCCTTCTAATACATCTCCCGTATTTAAAACAAGGTAAGCCATTTCGTCTTGCATGTTTATCCTCCTTATCTGTCAACAAGGCTATTTGTTACAGCACAATCTTTATTAATAATTATACTATATAATTTATATTTATGCACTTGTTTCGAAAAGAAAAACTTGGTCTCCCAAGTTTTTCTTTTTAGTTCTTTTTGAGTACATTTACTTTGTCGACATGCGTTTGTATCCAATGGTGTCGTTCTGATAATCGTGATTCAGCTTGATGGATTTGTTCTTCAACACGGTTTTCAGCTGTACCACCAACCACGTCACGAGCATTCACAACAGCTTTAGGTGACAGCACATCATAAATATCTTCTTCAATGGATGTTGAAAATTGTTGAAACTCTTCCATCGTTAGATCCAATAAGTATTGATTTTCTTCAATACAGTGAAGAACGACTTGACCGACAACTGCATGTGCTTCACGGAATGGAACGTCTTTGTTCACTAGATAATCCGCTAAGTCTGTCGCATTGGAAAAGTCTTCAGCGACAGCTTGATACATATTTTCCTTATGAACATGCATCGATTCAATCATTGGTGCAAATAAGGCGAGTGCCCCTTTTAACGTTTCGACTGTATCAAACATGCCTTCTTTGTCCTCTTGCATATCCTTGTTATACGCTATTGGTAATCCTTTTAATGTCGTTAGCATCGCCGTTAAATTACCATAGACACGCCCAGTTTTGCCACGGACTAATTCAGCAACATCTGGATTCTTTTTCTGTGGCATCATGCTACTTCCTGTACAAAACGCATCATCCAGCTCGATAAAATTGAATTCAGCACTTGACCATTGCACAAGTTCTTCACTTAAACGTGACATGTGCATAATCAATAAGGAAGCATTAGAGAGAAATTCAACCACAAAATCTCGATCACTAACGGCGTCTAAACTATTTTCGACAACACCATCAAAGTTTAGCTTTTCTGCTACATAATGACGATCGATTGGAAATGTTGTTCCTGCTAAAGCACCCGCTCCAAGCGGAGAACGATTGATCCGCTTGAAACTATCAATAAGTCGATCGGCATCTCTTTCAAACATCGATACATATGCCATCATATGGTGAGCGAATAAAACTGGCTGAGCACGCTGCAAATGCGTATACCCCGGCAAGATCGTATCTAAGTTTTGCTTTGCTTGTTGTTGCAACGCCTCTTGCAATTTGGAGACAAGTTCCACCAACGATACAACGGCATCTCTCAAATACAAGCGCATATCTAATGCAATTTGGTCATTGCGGCTTCTGCCAGTATGCAATTTACCACCAACAGCTCCGATTTCATCAATCAACAGCTTCTCAACATTCATATGAATATCTTCGTTGGCTTGTGTGAGTTCTGCTTCGCCTGCTTCAATTTTTTGCGCAACAACTTCCAAGCCATGCTTAATCGTTTCAGCATCTGCTTCTGGGATGATAGCACACTTGGCGAGCATCTCCACGTGTGCTAGACTCCCTTGAATATCATATTGTGCTAATTTTTGATCAAAGCTGATCGATGCGGTATATTCATCGACGAGCTCATTCGTTGGTTTTGTAAATCGTCCGCCCCAAAGTTTCATTGTTTTACAGATTCCTTTTTATCAATTTTTGTTTTTTCCATAATTGTTGCTTTATCAGCATGCACATCGTTTACAGTAGAATGTACTTTTGTCGGTAAGCCCCAAAGCTTGATAAATCCTAGTGCGGCTTCATGATCAAATTGATCCCCTTTATTATATGTGGCTAGATCAAGATCATATAATGAATTATCGGATTTACGTCCGACAACAAATGCCTGCCCTTTGTATAGTTGAACTTTCGCTACACCATTCACATAAGTTTGTGTTTCTTTAATAAATGCTTTTAGCGCATCAGTTAACTGGCTGTACCATAAGCCATCATAAATCGTTTGTTCTAACTGTTGTTCAACAATTGGTTTGAACTTACTCACTTCTCTTGGTAATGTGATTGATTCGATTTCTTTATGTGCATTGATCAATGTTATTGCTGCAGGTGCTTCATAGATTTCACGTGACTTAATACCTACTAAACGATTCTCCACATGATCAATTCTTCCAACACCATGTTTTCCAGCGATTTGGTTTAATTCAAGAATCAGCTCATCTAACGCATATGGTGTACCATTCAATGCAACTGGCTTCCCTTGTTTAAATTCAATTTCGACAACTTCTGGCTCGTTTGGTGCCTCCACTGGATCTTGCGTTAATTCGAATGCATCTTTTGGCGCTTCTGCCCACGGATCTTCTAAAATGCCACACTCATTACTACGTCCCCATAAATTTTGGTCAACACTATATGGACTATCTAAATCAATTGGAATCGGAATGCCGTTCTCTTGCGCATATTTAATTTCTTCGTCTCTTGTCATTTGCCATTCACGAACAGGTGCTACAATTTGCATATTAGGATTTAGCGCAGTAAACGCAACATCAAACCGAACTTGATCATTACCTTTACCCGTACAGCCGTGCGCTACTGCTACAGCTCCTTCTTTTTCAGCAATATCGATTAACACTTTCGAGATCAACGGACGAGAAAGCGCTGAAACTAATGGATATTTCCCTTCATACATTACATTCGCTTGCAATGCAGGGAGAACAAATTCTTCAGCAAATAGTTCTTTTGCATCTACAGAATAAGATTTAATGGCACCTACATCTAATGCTTTGTTTTTAACAAATTCTAAATCCTTACCTTCTCCCACATCTAAACCAACAGCAATGACATCAAAATTATATTTATCTTGTAGCCACTTAATGGCAACTGAAGTATCGAGTCCCCCAGAATATGCTAATACTACTTTTTCTTTACTCATATCGTTATCTCTCCTTAGTAAAATTCTCATTCGAATCTGTCTCATGGATTATTTATGTATTATTATGCACTAAAAAGTATATTAATTCAATAGTTAGGGATAAATTTTTTTAAATTTTTTTCAAAAACACCTTTTGTTCTATTTGTTATCACAAATCTAACAACTGCTATTATAGGGTTCTTTGTTTCTATTCGTTACAATGAATAAATATAAATTTGTAACCTTCTTTCCACTTACACGTCTACCTCAGTAAGAAAAGGAAAATGGAGGGAAATGAATGATGAGAAAATGGCTATTATTTTTTGTCGTCTCTTGTTTTATCGGTATAACGGCATGCTCTAATGCAGACTCTAACAAAGCAGATGAATCAACATCTGAGGATAGAGCCGCTGCGGAGAATGAACAATCAGGGTTTCAGGAAAGTAACAGTAGTAACTCGAATTCACAGGCATTAAATAACAATCAAATGGAGGAAGAAGCAGCATCAGACACAGAATCATCGAACACAGAAGAAATGAATGTGTCCGATCGAAAAATTGTCTATAATGCTTCACTGCAATTAGAAACCGAAAGCTATTCAGATACCGTTTCGTTTATTGAAGAACAAACCAATCAATCAAATGGTTATATCGTATCATCGAACTCGACATCGCATGAAGAAGATCAAAAACGAGGATCGATGACAGTACGTGTTCCATCTAATAAATTTCAGCCATTTTTACAAGTGATTGAAGATGGCGATATCCGTGTCGTTAATCAATCCACAAGTGGTGAGGATGTCACGGAGGAATACGTTGATTTAGAGAGTCGTCTTGAAGCAAAAAAGGTCGTCGAAGAACGATTACTAGCCTTCATGGAAGAAGCAGATGATACAGAGAATTTGCTTAACATTTCTTCTGACCTTGCAGATGTACAAGAGGAAATCGAACAGTTGACCGGAAAATTAAATTACTTAGATAATCAAGCATCTTATGCCACCGTCACCTTTTCAATTACGGAGAAAAATATTGAAGTAACCAATGTACAAGATGAATCATTAAGCACATGGGAAAGGACTAAAGAACAGTTCACAAAAAGTATTAATGCACTACTCTCTGGGGCATCAGGTATCTTCATCTTTTTTGTCGGTAACGCGCCCATCTTCTTGTTAATTATTTTTGTGGGAGGACTTGCTTACTGGATCATCCGTCGCCGATTGAAAAAATAACACATTAAAATCCCAGTAACCTCCTTTTCTATGGAGGACTGGGATTTTAACATGGATATCGATGATTTAGTAGTTTTCTAGTGCTGCTTCTGGTTTTTTCTTACGCACAAGTCCCATAATTCCAGCGATTACATAGAAAATACCTGCAAAGATAGCACCACCAAAAGTAATCACTGTCGTCAAAGCACCGACGATAATCAAAATGATGCTAGCCGGCTTTGGCTTATTATCACCTTTAAATAGTACCATTGCCACAATACCAAGCGCCACGCAAATTAACGAGCCAACAATTATGATTGTGCCACCAACACCCATAAATTGCATAAACAAATCTGGGTCAATGGTTTGACCACCTTCAATAGCCGGGTTATTTTGTAAAGATTGTTCAATAAACTCCTCATTATTTTGAAGTATTAAGAACATGACACCAAAAAATCCGAATAATCCATAAACAAATGCACCAATAATCGCAAGTACCACTTCTGCTGTTCTCTTCATTTTATACCTCTCCTTTTTTCGTCATTTAGTGTCCAGCTACATCTCGTTTCGTGAAAGCAAACCAAGATGCCAATAAAAACACCACATAGTAAGTCAGCAACACGATCACTGAAAAAGTAAGCGTCATTCCTTCAATCATCGGTTGACCTGGCCCGAAATATGGCTGTAAATCAATATTTGCAAATAAAATAAACTTCGCCCAATCGTATTCCGAAAGATATATTACAACCGAGGCCCCCGCAAACATAAGGAAAATTGTGAGTCCAATGGCCATGGCGCTATTACGAAACAATGAGGAAATCATAAATGCTAACGTAGCCATTATGACTAACTCTACCAAAATTAAACCATATTGTGAAAGGATTTCTTTGACAATATTCACTTGCTCCCATTCATTCCCACTCAATTGTACCATTGATGGAGATAAGCCATTAATACCAAATAGTAAAGAGCCTAAGATCATCGCAAAGAGGAACATGAATACAAACATAGATAACGTCGTGATCATAATCGTTATATATTTCGACAGCCAGATTTTCGTCCGCGATATCGGTCGAATGAATAATAATTTAATCGTTCCCCATCGAAATTCTCCAGCAATGAGTCCAGAAGCTATGATTACCATAAACAAACTAAGCATGAAACCTAGCATAGAGAATTCTGAAGTAAATGCCCAAGCATCATAAGGCTGTGGTTTAATATCTTGTTCTAAATAGTAATTATTCTTATTAATGGAATTCTCATGAATAGCAAATTCGCTTTCTTCCATCTCAGCTTGTAATTGCTCATTTTCAGCTTGCAATTCCGCTCGCCAATCATTACCATACCCTTCTGTATCTACATCACCGAAAATGGCGGTGATCATTCCAGCTAATATGATAATACTCGCAAGAATGATATACATCGACCAAGTAGAGAATCGTGAATAAAGTTTGACTTGTTCATTTTTTAGTAACGATAAAAAGTTAAGCAATGGTATTCTCTCCAATCACATCAAAGAATTTATCTTCTAAACTAGATGATTTCGTCGTCACTTCATACACATTCACTTGGTCTTGCACTAAACCTTTCACAATCTCTGGAATAGTTTCCTTGGTTACTGACATAGATAACTTATCATGATGAACAACTACCTCAAGTTCATGGTGTTTTTCGATAACCGCTTTGGCTTTATCTACTGGCTCTACTTCTAGCCATACTTCCACACGTTCGTCTTTTTCAGTTGAGTTTTGTACTTCTTCTACGGTAACAAGCTCACCATTTTTTATAATACTGATTCGGTCACACATCAGTTCAATTTCTGACAATAAGTGACTCGAAACGATCACAGCGACTTGTTCTTGTTCGGCTAACCGTCGAATATATTGTCTGATTTCACGAATCCCAGCTGGGTCTAATCCGTTCGTCGGTTCATCTAAAATTAATACGGATGGCCTATGTAATAACGCTTGCGCAATCCCCATCCGCTGACGCATACCTAATGAATATTTACCAACCTTCTCCTTCATTGCCTTTTCGAGACCGACTAACGAAACTACTTCACGTATCCGCTCATCCGTTATCCCATTCATCATGCGCGCATAATGTTTTAAATTTTTCCACCCATTCATAAATGGATACATTTCTGGATTTTCCACAATGGCGCCAACGTGTTGAATCGCTCCTTTGAAGTCGTTTTTTACACTGGTTCCATTAATCTTAACGTCTCCACTCGTAATTTTCATTAACCCGACCATCATACGAATCGTTGTCGTTTTCCCTGCGCCATTAGGACCTAAAAACCCAAACACTTCACCAGGATAAATTGAAAAGCTTAAATTCTTAATGATTTGCTTCTTACCAATACTTTTGTATAAATTGACCAACTCCATGGCTGGTTGCATAACTTCCACCTCCATTTTTTTATCCCCTTCTTATTACGTAGAAAAATATGGAGAAGTTTCATTTTTTGCTTGATTTTTTTATCATTTTCCATTACGATAAAATACATAACAACTTATGTCATAAAACTTTACATAAGTGGACGTAAAGTAGTTTAAGTACTACTATAGTTGTTATCTATCTTATTTGTTCTTTCTTTATTTTAGCGATTGCAGATGATGCAATCGCTCTTTTTTTATTCTTATGAGTACATTCTCTTCGCTGCATGATTCACTGATCCAATACCCTCGCCAAAATTAAGTGCATATTGAATGGCATACCATACATATGATTTGCTAATATCCACAGCTTCCGAGATTGTCTTTCCTTTCGCAAGTTCCGCCGCTAGACATGAAGCAAAACTACACCCCGCACCACTAGTGTGAATGGTATGTACCGGAGAAGAGTGAAACAGTTGCACTCGTTCACCATCGTATAATACATCAATGGCCTCATCCTCGATTCGACCACCTTTCACAATTACATAAGTCGAACCAAACTGGTATAGCGCTTTTGCATCTTCAATCAATTCTGCTTTTGTTTGAGACGGATGTTTATCTAACAATTTCGCCGCCTCATATCGATTCGGCGTCATAATGGTCGCTCTTGGCAGTAACAGTTGTTTCATCGTTTGAATTGCCTCATTTTCTAACAACTGCGACCCCATTTTTCCAATCATGACCGGATCGACGACGACATGAGGTACTGGATAATGATCGATTAGTTGAACAACCTTTTCGATAATGTCGGCCGAAAATAACATACCCGTTTTAATCGTATCGACGCCTACCATCTCCGTTGCCGCATAAAATTGTGCCTCAATCTCTTCTAATGGCCGTAGGAAAATGCCTTGCTCTGTTGTTTGGTTATTCGCCACGGTCGCCGTTATGACACTCATTCCGTAGACGTTACGTTCTTGAAATGTTTTTAAATCTGCTTGGATTCCAGCACTACCCTGACTGGCAGCACCAGCTATCGTTAATAAACGCTTCACGAACAACACCTCGATGTTAAATTACGATCAAAAACCAAATAATCATGATCAATTGAATAATGATTTTGGCGAATGTTCCACCTAAAAATCCTAACAATGAGCCAAAAGCGGCTCGAATGGCTTGATCGCTTGTTTTCTTCTGCAATAACTCAGTCACACAAACAAAAATGAAGGGAACAATAATAATCCCTACTGGCGGCATCATAAATGAGCCAATAATCACCCCTAGAGCCGCCATCCATTCCCCTTTTTTGCTGCCACCAAATTTTTTAACGAAATAACTATTCGCAATGATATCAGCCAAAATGACGATAACTGTTAATATGCCCATTGCTATCCAAAAGGACCAACCAATCGATGAAGTCGCTAATAAAAATTGGTAAATAAAAAACCCAATCCAAATAACGAGCACCGACGGAATAATAGGAAAGACGACACCGACAAAAGCAAGTACAAAACAAACAACAATCAATAGCCACCACAATATATCCATGCTTAACCTCCTATTTTGGATTCCAGTGCAATCACAATCAAACTTCCAAACAAGAAAAAGCACCTTGTGTGATGTGACAAGATGCTTCTGAATATTATTCCGCTAATTGGTCCGCAAAAGCCTTCACATATGGTGGTAAATCAGGCGGACGACGACTCGAGATGATGTGACCATCCGTAACAACGGCTTCATCACTCCACATTGCACCAGCATTCGTCATGTCATCTTTAATACCTGGCGTGCTCGTGACTTTCTTTCCACGTAAAATACCTGCTGAAATTAACACCCAGCCAGCATGACAAATTTGTCCGATCGGCTTTTGTGTTTCATTCATGTGGCGAACCATATCAAGAACTTCCGGATAGCGGCGTAATTTATCTGGTGCCCAGCCTCCTGGTACTAAAATCGCATCATAATCACTGGCTTGTATATCACCAAAAGCGTAATCCGATTCAGCTGGTACACCATATTTTCCGTCATACTTTTTGTTTGCTTCTTTGCCAACAAGATGAACGGTAGCACCTTCTTCTTGTAAACGTAGTATCGGGTACCACAATTCAAGATCTTCAAAATCTTCTTCGACTAAGGCAATCACTTTTTTATTCGATAGACGCAAGGATCATACCTCCTTCATTAGGTTATTCCTAGTGTATCAAATTACATTCCCTGATGAAAATACGATGCATGCCGCGCAAAAGCTTGTGTCGCTTGCATCGGTTTTTCTGACTGACTAATCGCAGAAATGATTGATACACCGTCAGCTCCTACCTTCATTAAAGGGATGACATCAGTCAGTTGTATTCCACCAATCGCCACAATGGGGATACTTGGTGCCACAGCACGAATCTGTTTAACTCCGCTAAGACCAATCGGGCGCTTGGCATCTTTTTTTGTATTTGTGCCAAAGATCGGACCTACACCAATATAATCCGCTCCATCTGCAACCGCCTTCTCTGCCTCAGATTGATTTGTCGCCGACACACCAACAATCCAATCTTCTGGGCACCGTTTCTTAATATCGGTGATTGACATATCATCTTGACCTACATGAACGCCATCTGCACCAATATCTAAAGCAAGCGATACATCATCATTAACGATAAAAGGCACGTTATAACGATGGCATAATTCCTTCATCTGTTGAGCTAATGTTACTTTCACATCGGCTTGTAAGGCATGATCACCTTTTTCCCGAAATTGGAATAGTGTCACACCACCTTGTAACGCTTCCTCTAAAACAATGAGCGGATCTCGATCAGTATTATTACTTCCTAAAATAAAATATACTTGTAGTAACTCTTTCATACATGATCACCTTGACCGATGAATTGCTTTGAAAGCCTTATATGCTTTTCGACATCTTGCCCAGACACTTGATGCAATTGGTCGAGTAACGCGATTTGAAATTGACCTGGATGTCGGGCTTGCTCAGTTGCGCGTTCTGCTGCTATTCCATAAAATCCAACTGCATTTGCTGCAGAAAATAGTGTTTGTTCAACTGCTAAGAATGATGCAATGACAGATGATAGTAAGCAACCTGACCCTGTCACTTTCGTCAGCATTGCATCTCCATTTGAGATAGTCATTTTTTCATGATCATCAATTAACACATCTGTTTCTCCAGTGATTGCCAATGGCACGTTCAATATCTCATATGCCTTGGAAGCTAGAGCTACGCCATCCACTCCTTCTGCACCATCAACACCTTTAACATCCATTGTAATACCAGCTAAACTTGCGACCTCTCCTGCATTGCCTCGAATCATTTGTATATCGACTTCATCTAAAATTCTTCGAGCAGATTCCGTTCGAAACGAAGTAGCACCAACACCTACTGGGTCTAACACGATGGGTGTGCCTGCGCGATTTGCAGCTTTTCCTGCTATAATCATCGCTTCAATTTGTTCAGCGGTTAATGTCCCAATATTCAATACGAGCGCATTCGCTACAGTAGCCATCTCTTCTACCTCTTCTTTCGCATGCGCCATGACGGGTGCAGCACCAAGTGCATATAAGCCATTCGCCGTAAAATTCATCACCACTTGATTCGTAATATGATGAACTAATGGCTGTTTTTTACGTACAGATTCAATCATGTAAAGACCTCCTTTGTCCAGGTACATCTAATAAGCGATAGCCCCAATGGTTCGTTGGTCCATTTCCTTTGCCCAATTCCAAAGAATATTCAATCGCATCGGTAATATATTGCTTCGCTAAAGCAACAGACTCTTTAACAGACTTTCCTTTTGCCAGCTCGGCTGTAATCACCGCAGAAAACGTGCAACCAGTGCCATGTGTGTGTTTCGTATCAATACGCTTTGACTTAAAATAGTCAAAAGAATTCCCATCATACAACACATCTAGCGCTTCACCATCTAAATGCCCGCCTTTGACAACAGCAGCACCCGCTCCTAATTCAGTAACAATCGTGTTTGCCGCCTTTTCAGCATCGTTCGTATGACGAATGGGAAAACCGACTAAAAACTCCGCTTCAGGCACGTTAGGGGTAACTACCGCCGATAATGGAAGCAATACGTCACGAACCATTGCACGAGAGGATTCTTCCATTAACGTATCACCACTTTTGGCTACCATTACTGGATCGATCACGTAAGGAACAGAGGAATGTTCAAGTTTACGAGCAAGCAATTCCATCATTTCAACCGTTGCGATCATTCCTGTTTTTATCGCCTGCGGATGAATATCTTCCCACACCGCATCGAATTGTTTTTCTATAAAATGGACTGGTAAATTCTCTACGTCTTTCACACCTAAAGTATTTTGTGCTACAACAGACGTAATCACACTCATTCCATAAACTTCTCTCTCCTGAAACGTTTTTAAATCGGCTTGGATACCAGCTCCTCCTGAAGGATCCGTTCCGGCAATTGTTAAAGCTGTCGGTATCGATTTCACTAGCGATCTCCCCTCTCTCAGAAATTGACTGTTTTAAAACAAAAAACCGCTTCACTTATTAAAAGTGGAGCGGTTGTCGCTACATAGATTAATGACTCATGGTCATGTGTAAACATGTACTATTCAACCTCCACTTTCCTCCGCTGGTATTAACCAGTTCAGGTTCAAAGGGACCAAGAATCAAATACTAATTCTTATCTCAGCCTTTTCGGCGCCCCTAGCGGACTATTTATCATTGTTATGTTCACTAAAACACGAATTTTGAGAAAAGTCAAAGAAAATCAGTCAATCATGCCAAATGTATCTAATGGCCAAATGCGGAATTTCACATCACCAATAATCGCTTCTTGGTCAATATAACCAAACTTTCGACTATCCTTGCTCACTCGTCGATTATCACCTAATACAAAATACTTTCCCTCTGGTACAACTTCGTGCTGTGTAACATCATCTAATTCAAAATCTCTTGTTAAAACTTGTCCCTCTGGAATATGACTTTTCAATTCTTGCAAATACGGTTCTTCATATGTCTCACCATTAATATAAAGTTGATCGTTTCTCATCTCAACACGATCACCTGGTACACCAATCACTCGTTTCACATAATTATCATTGGTATCTGGTGCCTTAAAAGCAATCTCATCAAAACGGTTAATTTCACTGATTTTACTTAAGATAATCCGATCGCCATCTTCTAAATTCGGCATCATCGATTCTCCTTTGACAATCGATGGGGTAATAAGAAATTGACGGCAGATAAGCACGATAATAAGCGCTACAGCAAGTGCTTTTAACCATGAAAAAAGTTCAGCTAAAAATTTATTCTTCATTCAGTTTCAGTCCTTATTATAGTGTCATTTTGCGGATTTCACTTTCATTTCTATTATGTTAATCTAATATGGGTATTCAGTATGTATATGTCGATGTCACTTACTTATTTTAACATATTATACGATGGATATGTCAGATAAAAATAAAGAAAATAGGGTGAAAATATATGGTAACAAGCAAGAAAACCACTCAACTTTCAATCTTTATATTTATTTTGGGGATTATCTTACTCGCTTTTAATTTACGACCAGCCATTACAGCTGTAGGTCCAATTATTGCAACCATTCGAGATGACTTAGCCCTCGACAACTGGAATGCCGGTCTTATTACTAGTCTCCCGTTACTTGCATTTAGTTTCATGTCACCGATTGCTCCGCGGATTGCGAATCGATTGGGAAATGAGCGAACATTATTATTTGGACTATTGATCCTCTTAGCTGGAATTGTGATTCGACTTGTTACGAGCTTGTTCTTTCTTTACATGGGAACAATTTTTGCAGGAATTGGAATCGCGATTATCAATGTGATTTTGCCGAGTTTAATCAAGGCTAATTTCCCTAACAAAATCGGCTTGATGACAGGTATGTACACAACGAGTATGTCTATTCTTGCTGCCACAGCTTCTGGCCTTAGCGTTCCTTTGACGAATTTGTTTCATCATCATTGGGAATGGTCACTCGGTAGTTGGGGACTGTTAACCGTTCTTGGAATTATTGTATGGACGATAGCTATGAGATATGCTCCTGCCAAAAATGACGTTACATTATTTGAACCAAGTGCAAAGAAAATGTTCTGTTCAAAAGTTGCATGGCAAGTGACGTTATTTATGGGATTACAGTCATTTTTATTTTACGTGACGATCTCTTGGCTGCCCGAAATCTTACAAGCAGATGGTTTTTCAGCGAACACAGCTGGGTGGTTTGTTGCTTATATGCAATTTATTAGCCTTCCAGCTACGTTTATCACACCGATTATTGCTGGTAAATTACCGAATCAACAACCTGTCGTCTTCGTCTTCGGATTGGTAGGAGTGATCGGATATACAGGCTTACTTTTTTCACACGGTTGGCTTATCACAGTGATTTTAGTAACATTGATCGGTTTTACGTTAGGTGCCAGCATCAGTCTCGCTTTAGCATTGTTAGGATTACGCACAACAAATGCACGACAAGCCGCAGAATTATCCGGCATGGCTCAATCATTCGGCTATTTACTGGCTTCAGTTGGCCCTATGTTGATCGGCTTTTTGTTTGATATAACATCAACTTGGCAATCTTCCATTGTGACGATTATTTTCATTACCTGCACAATGACTCTTTTTGGACTTGCTGCTGGCAGAAATAAATATGTAATCCATTCGTAACGTCATCATATTTTCAATCTCTTTTCATAGAATGAATGGAAGAGTATAATGAATATTGTAGGTTATAGAAGGGGGATGATGCATTGAAACGAAACATTGTCCTTCTCGTTTTGATTACGAGTATTTTTTCTTTTCATCTGTTGTCAGAAAATCATATGATACAGGCCAATCCTATTGATCACTCTGTCATGGAGTTATCTATAGGCAATGAAAACTTAACGACAGATGGCGACGGAAAAGATACAGGAGATGTCTTGAACGAGTTTCTGACTGGATTATCGTTTGTTAGTTTATGTTTATCTTCACTTTTTCTAACGTTTATACCCATTATATATCGTTATCTCGTCCCTATTTTTTATCAGTCGAGTTATCTCATTTCACCTTCTTATTCTTAGAAAAATAATAGAATAAGGAGGGAGAAGCTTATGTTATGGATTCGAATGATTATGATTGGCATGTTTTCGGCTACAGCATCAGTCTATCTATTTTTCAAGGCATAGAACTATTCCACGCATTTACTGATTATTTCCACAATAAACAATCATGACGAATAGCCATGAAAAAAGCACACCGAAATATTCGGTGTGCTTTTTATCGCTTTATACTGCTTTTGGTTTTAATTCAACTTCAATATTTCCTCTTGTCGCTTTGGAGTATGGGCAGAAGTCGTGTGCATCATTTGCTAGTTCTTCCGCTTCTTCTTGAGAAACGCCCTTAATTTCGATATTTAAAACAACGCCAAGTTTAAAGCCATTGTCGCTCTCGTCTTTGATCAAGCTTACTTCAGCTGTTGTTGTTGATTCGATGTCTTTCTTTTTCTTAGATGCCATTAAATTTAGCGCGCCATCATAGCAAGCTGAATAGCCTGCAGCAAACAGTTGCTCTGGGTTCGAACCAGATTCTTTGCTGGCACCATCAACTAAGTTTACATCAACCAATCCGTCATCTGACTTTACATGACCTTCGCGGCCACCTTGTGCAGTTGCTTTCGATGTGAAAATTACGTTGCTCATGAAATCCACTCCTTTTTCCTAAATATAAACCTATTTGTGACTCTATATTATATTCTATCAATACTATTCCTTTTCTTCCAAATAATTAAACCTCATTTAGGTAAAAATAATTCTACGTTCTGCTACAAACAGATTGCTTTACACATGTATCAATTCTTGCCATATTTAAATAGGACGTTATTTTAATGAAAATAGGAGGTTTTCTCATGGAGAACTTTGCTTTTTATAATCCAACGAAACTCTACTTTGGTTCGGATCAAATTGAACAATTAAAACATGAAATTGAACAATATGGACAAAATATTTTGATGGTCTATGGTGGCGGAAGCATCAAGCGGAATGGATTGTATGATGAAGTCACTAACATCTTAAAAGACGCTGGTAAACATATTTTTGAATTAAGCGGTGTGGAACCAAATCCGCGTGTGACAACTGCACGTAAAGGAATTGAGCTATGCAAAAGTGAGAATATTGACTTTATTTTAGCCGTAGGTGGTGGTAGTACGATTGATTGTACGAAGGCCATTGCAGCCGGTGCCGTAACAGATGCTGATATTTGGGACATTGTAACGAAAAAAGAACAAGCAACTGGTTCTTTACCATTTGGCACGATCTTAACACTTGCGGCCACTGGATCAGAAATGAACGCTGGATCGGTAATCACAAATTGGGAAACAAAAGAAAAACATGGATGGGGCAGTCCTTACTCCTTCCCAGCTTTCTCAATTTTAGATCCAGCTTATACAAAATCAGTGCCTGAACACCAAACGGTTTACGGCATGGTCGATATTATGTCTCATGCGCTCGAACATTATTTCCATCATGAAGAAAATACTTTATTACAAGACCGCATGGTAGAAGGAATACTGCAAACCGTTATTGAAACAGCACCAAAACTACTCGAAGATTTAGAAAACGAAACACACCGTGCTACGATTCTTTACAACGGAACAATGGCTTTAAATGGCATGGTGAATATGGGATATAAAGGCGATTGGGCGACACATAACCTTGAACATGCCGTATCAGCCGTACATGACATCCCTCACGGCGGCGGTTTAGCCATCCTATTCCCACATTGGATGGAATATGCCATCGATGAAAACGTGGATCGTTTTAAACAACTAGCTGTTCGCGTGTTTGATGTGGATACAGAAGGAAAATCAGATAAAGAAATCGGCCTTGAAGGTATTCAAAAACTTCGCGATTTTTGGAACAGTCTTGGTGCGCCTTCATCACTCGGCGATTATGACATCACAGAAGATTCCATTCCTGAAATGGCAGACCGAACCGTGATCGCCAGAGACCAATTTGGCAACTTTAAGTCCTTGAATCGAGAGGATGCCGTCGCTATTTATCAAAAAGCACTTTAAATTGAGCATTCAAATCAAAAGCCTTTACAAGACTCCGAATCGATCTTGTAAAGGCTTTTGTTATTTGTCTTCGTCTTTCTTCTTTTCCTCTTCGTTCTGTTCATCTGGGTGTGGATCCACCGTCTGGTTAAAACTATAACCTTTATTTATTGTAAATAATGTGGCTCCTAACACAAAAATGATTACAGCAAGACAAACGATAAAAATGACCCACATACGAATCACACCTCAATTCTCTTCGGGTATTTTTGGTATTCGAATCGGACGAACATCCTCATCCACTGCTTTCTTTGCTTCTGGATAATAATCGAGTACAGATTGCACATACAAAATATCACCATAACAAGCTCGGTACGGTTCTGCTTCTTCGCGAATGCAACTGTAGTTTCCCGTATCTTTCACATCTTGATATTTTTCCTGAGAAAATGCAATGGCTAATTCTTTTGTATAATTCCCACCACGTTCTTGAACATAATCAATAAAACCAGCGCCAAAATTGTACGATTGTAAGGTTAATAGTACATCTTCATTTGTTTTCTCAAGTACGTTAACAAAATAACGAACGCCTTGTTCAATGGATAATGAAGGATCATCTATACAACCGACTTCCCCACAATAACTTTCAGACGCTTGCATCGGATCATTTCCTCTACCGGCCGATTCCTGCATCATGAGTGCCAAAATTACACCCGTATACTCCTCGCGATCATAACTTTTTAATGCCGCTTGCACATCTTCTTTATATTGCAAGACATTCTCCGTTAACCGCTTTTCATCTGGCATGATTGTCGTTTGCCATTGATGATGATAGAACCAAACAATCAATACGAGCACACCAGCTATAAGTACACCGATCTTGATGATGGTAAAAATCACATCTAACCCTTTCGTTTGCTTCTTCCGCAATCGGAACATTCCCCTTTAAATGATATCTGCCCGAACCTTGTAACGAATATAGCATAACATAGACTAACCCTTTTATCATTTCGTATACAACACATAACTACATTCATCGATATCATCTTTTGAAACAAGGGACAGTTCCGCTTTACGTAAATATAAAATCGGTGCTCATACACCGATTAAACTGGGATATTCTATAAAGGAGCGATCGAGATGCAAGCACATGAGCATACGAAGAAAAAAGTAAAAAAAACAAGAAGAAAGAAATCCTGCGGTTGTGGTAAAAAAGCGAAGTTACGAGAGCTAAGTTAATACCTAGAGAAAATAACCGACCATGACCTCGATGATGGAAGCAACAGCGGCAATCGCAAGTACCAATATAATAGGAAGAAAAATGACTGGAACATAATAAAAACCAGCTAATAGTAATAGCGACATCCACATCCCAAAGCACCAGTGGCATGTCAACAGTTCTCCAACCCAGCGCTTCCATCCTTTTTCTCTTACATATATCGTCTCTTCGATACTTCCGTCAGCTAGTGTTTGTTCTTCTACTTCAATAAATGGCGTACGAATGAAAGCCGTAATTTTATCGTAAAGCACTAGCCGTGTCAGTCGAAACGTAGCTAGACACAATAATACAAACGAAAACACCGGTATCACGTCACCACTCCCTCTCTCATCATTTATTTTATGAAAGAGAGATGAAAAACATGCTGATGTTTGACTCTTTATATCTTTTCAGTATAGCCTATGTTCGCCGTAAAACAGGGCGCTGATGTTGCCATGATACATCTACATCTTTTTCAAAAAATTGACTCAATCGTTTCGCATGTATCATTTCCTCACGCTGCCCTTTAGCAAACACTTTCCCATTCTTTAATAATAATATCTTATGATAGATCGGAATCACTTCTTCCACGTGATGCGTTACAAATATAACTGCCGGAGCTTGTTCACTGTTCGCAATCCGTTCCATCGCTTCTAGTAGTTCTTCCCTTGCAATAAAATCTAACCCGTTTGTTGGCTCATCCAATATTAATAATTTTGGATCTCCCATTAAAGCCCTTGCAATCAATGTTCGTTGCTTCTCACCCTGTGATAAAGTTCGAAAGGGACGATTCCCATATTCCCAACAACCGAGTTCTTTTAACAAGTCTTGCGCCCGATTTCTCATTTCATCTGTCGGTGTCTGATATAAGCCAATCGATGAGAAGCCACCACTCAACACCACATGATAAGCGGTGTCTGATCCACTCATTCGTTCCTTTAATGACGCTGAAACAAACCCAATTTGTTGCCGTAAACGTTCACCTAATACATCACGGCCAAATTTTTTATCAACCACTTCCACTTCACCTGTGGTTGGGAAATAATACGCATTAAGCATATGTAATAATGCAGATTTGCCTGCACCATTTAATCCTAATAACGCCCAATGCTCTCCATGATGTATCTTCCAATTGATATCGCGTAATAACCAATTGCCATCCTTTTTTAAGCTAACATTTTCTAGATTTACGATCATAAGCGTCACCCCTCGTTCATAGTATACCTTTTTTCTATAATAAGAAAAAAGGAACAAATTTTCATTTATGTATTGAAAATGATTCTCATTATCATTATAATAAAGATAGCACATAACGATGTGCACCAAAGCATTCCCTATTCTCTATCTTTTGTTACCCCCAATCAACAAAAGTAGAATCTTTCATGAGAGAGAAGTCGACTTCTCTCTCTATTTTTTGTGATATCTAATGGCAGATCAAAGGAAGCTTTCACTATATGCTTAGCAAAAGTCTTCTTTTCTTTTTCACAAATTTTATTTAAAATTATTATAAATAAATATTGATTTTTATAAAACTTGTATTATAATAGCAGATGTAGGATTTTTAAGAGAAAACTACATGTAAAGGAGAGGTGCATTGTAAATGAGTAATGAAAAAAAATATTTGACCACCGCATCTGGCGCTCCAGTTGGGGATAACCAAAACTCAATTACAGCCGGTCAACGTGGCCCAACATTAATTCAAGACGTACATTTATTAGAAAAATTAGCTCACTTTAACCGCGAGCGTGTACCAGAGCGTGTTGTTCACGCGAAAGGTGCGGGTGCTCATGGTTATTTTGAAGTAACAAACGACGTATCAAAATATACAAAAGCAGATTTTCTTTCTGAAGTTGGAAAACAAACACCAATGTTCATTCGCTTCTCTACTGTTGCTGGTGAATTAGGTTCTGCCGATACGGTACGTGACCCTCGCGGTTTTGCCGTGAAGTTCTATACAGATGAAGGAAATTACGATTTAGTCGGAAATAACACGCCTGTATTCTTTATTCGTGATGCGATTAAGTTCCCAGACTTTATCCATACACAAAAGCGTAATCCGCAAACTCATTTGAAAGATAAAAACGCCGTATGGGATTTCTGGAGTCTATCACCAGAGTCATTACATCAAATTACTTGGTTACACTCTGATCGTGGTATTCCAGCTACATTACGCCATACAAATGGTTACGGAAGTCACACCTTTAAATGGGTGAACAAAGACGGCGAAGAATTTTATGTCAAATATCATTTCAAAACAGATCAAGGCATTAAAAACTTAGATCCGAAAGTAGCTGATGAATTAGCTGGTACAAATCCAGATTATCATACCGAAGATCTATTTAACGCAATTGAAGAGGGCAACTATCCTTCTTGGACATTAAAAGTACAAATTATGCCAAAAGAAGAGGCGAAAGATTATCGTTACGATCCATTCGACGTAACAAAAGTTTGGCCACATGCTGATTACCCATTAATTGAAGTCGGTAAAATGGTATTAAACAAAAACCCTGAGAACTATTTCGCTGAAGTTGAACAAGCTGCATTCTCACCTGCTCACTTTGTTCCTGGTATTGAAGCATCTCCAGACAAGATGTTACAAGGTCGCTTGTTCTCTTATTCTGATGCACACCGTTATCGTATCGGTGCCAATCATGAATCGCTACCGATTAACCGCCCAGTATCACCGGTTAACAATTATCAGCGCGATGGTTTCATGAGTCATGACAGTAATGGTGGAAGTGCCATCAACTATGAGCCAAATAGTTATGATGAAGCACCGAAAGAAACACCAGAAAACAAAACAACACCATTTGAGGTAGAAGGCTTCGCTGACAGTGTACCTTATGACAGTGATGACCATTATTCTCAGCCAAGAGCACTGTTCCGTGACGTTATGGATGATGGTGAGCGTGATCGCCTCATGCAAAACTTTGCTGACCATATGAGTGCTGTTACGCGCGAAGGCATCATTGAACGTCAACTTGAAAACTTCTATCACGTAGCCCCTGAACTAGCAGAAGGTGTGGCTAAAAAATTAGGTGTAGAAGTTCCAGCTCATCTGAAAAAATAACCTTTATTATGAACCCGAGTGTCCTTTATCGCACGCTCGGGTTTTTTATATTTTCATTTATAAAGTTTGAAATATTCTATAATTTGATAATACTTACATTTCACTGATGAGATGACTAGGTAAAATATACAGGCAAATTTTGCTCATTTGAAAGAATACCTAACAATATCGAAGGATTTATAATCTGCTCTCTATTGTTTGTCTCTCAGCATAACTGAGCGACAATAAAACAGATTAATCAAGCTAAAAGCGGTTTGCGGTTCTTGTCTGTTTTATTTATTATTATAAATGTGCTCATAATCATGAGAAACGTAATAGAAATCGCTTCATCATTGTATATAAATACAACTATTACGGTTCAAACGAGAAAGGAGACAAACGTGATTACTACGAAAAACAACGATTCGCCAACCGAAGATGTTGTTTTGTCACATCCGACGAAGGAAGACGGAGCAGGTATGTGGGAACTAGTGATGGAATCAACGCTAGATACCAACTCTCCATACAAGTACATCTTACTTAGTGAATACTTTCAAGATACTTGTGTGGTGGCAAAACAAAATAACAAAGTGGTTGGGTTTATTACCGCTTTTATCCCTCCCCAAAAACCCAATACAGTTTTCGTATGGCAAGTAGGCGTCGATGCCTCACAACGAGGGAAAGGCATCGCATCAAAAATGTTAAACTATTTGCTCGAAAGTCATGCATGCAAAAACGTCAACTATTGTGAGGCCACGATTACACCTTCAAATCGTGCATCTCAGTCATTATTCCAGAAATTAGCACGAGATTATGATACAGACTTTACATCCGCTGAATTTTTTACCGAGGATGTTTTTCCAGGTGAAGGACATGAAGAGGAATTATTATTCACCATTGGACCACTGAATAAGTAAAGAAAGAACAAGTAAGTTAGATAGATTACGTGAAATATGAGTTTGATATACAATAAATTTCTAGGAGGAACAAAATACATGAGTAAAGATTTGGATATGATTAGTCAACATGAATCGGTGGTAGCCAGCTATATTCGCAGTTTCCCTACCGTATTTACAAAGACAAAGAAACATAAGATGTGGGACGAAAACGGGAAAGAATATATTGACTTCTTCTCAGGAGCAGGCGCACTGAATTACGGCCATAATGATGACCATATGAAACAAAAACTAATTGACTATATTACCAACGACGGAATCACTCACTCCTTAGATATGGCTTCTGATGCAAAAGCTGACTTCTTGAAAAAATTTGATGATGTCATTTTGAAACCACGTGATTTGGATTATAAAGTAATGTTTCCTGGACCAACTGGAACAAACACAGTTGAAAGTGCCTTAAAACTTGCACGTAAAGTAACAGGACGTACAGATATTATCAGTTTCACGGGCGGTTTCCATGGCATGACCATTGGTTCACTATCCGTTACCGGTAACTCCATGAAACGTCAAGGTGCCGGTATCCCGCTACAAAATACAGTAACGATGGCATATGACAATTACGTTGATCAAGATACCGTTGAATATCTTGAACGTTTTCTAGAAGATAACGGAAGTGGTGTTGCCATTCCAGCAGCAATGATTGTTGAAACGGTACAAGGCGAAGGCGGAATTAATGCAGCTCGTTTTGAATGGTTGAAAAAGATCGAGCAAGTTTGTAAACGTTGGGGCATTCTGCTTATTATTGATGATGTGCAAGCAGGTATCGGACGTACTGGCTCATTCTTTAGCTTTGAAGCAGCTGGTATTAAACCAGATATCATTTGCCTTTCCAAATCATTAAGTGGTTATGGCTTACCATTAGCGGTTACACTGATTAAACCTGAATTAGACATTTGGAAGCCAGGCGAGCATAATGGTACTTTCCGTGGCAATAATCACGCATTTGTTACAGCTACCGCAGCGTTAGACTATTGGAAAGATGATTCATTTGAAAAAGAAATCCATGAAAAATCAGAAATCACTTATAATTTCTTGCAACGTCTCGTATCAGAATATCCTGAGCTTAAAGGTGAAGTTCGAGGCCGTGGACTAATGGTCGGTATCGCTTCTGAAGCAGATGGTTTATCTGAGCAGATTGCGGAAGAATGCTTTAACCGTGGTCTAATTATGGAAACAGCAGGGCCAAATGATGAAGTATTTAAATTATTCCCTGCATTAAACATTCCAAAAGACGACCTTCAAAAAGGTTTAAATATTATTGAAGAAAGCATTAAAGCTCTTGTTAAAAATCCAGTAACAAACTAATAATCGATACAACTTTATACCATGTCATAGGAGGAGAAACAGAATGAAAGTCGTTAAACTAGAAGACGTACTAGGAACTGAACATGACGTAGACGGAGGAAATTGGGTCAGTCGCCGTCTCATTATGAAAAAAGATCAGATGGGCTACTCTGTCAATGATACAATTATTAAAGCAGGAACAGAAACCCATATTTGGTATAAGAATCATTTGGAATCTGTATATTGCATCGAAGGCGAAGGTGAAGTAGTCACACTAAGTGATAATAAAGTATGGCCGATCACAAAAGACACGCTTTATGCATTAGATGAACACGATGAGCACTTACTTCGCGCCAAGACAGACATGCGTATGATTTGCGTATTTAACCCGCCTCTATCTGGTAAAGAAGTACACGATGAAAATGGTGTATACCCAGTTGATGAGGACTAATGACACTTAGGCTTTGATAACAACCCCATTATCAATAGCCCTGCATAACATTTCTTATCCTGAAAGCTCTCGGCATTGCTGGGAGCTTTTTTATATGCGCTTCTTTCGCATGAACAAGCTTTCATCATGTATACTACACAATAGATGAGCATCCAAAGATTGAGGTGGAATGAATGGCCAAAAAAGAAATCGATGATTATTTACAAGAAGGGATTTATGGACGTAGAGAATTAAATCCAGATGAACGAAAAGCTTATCTCGGTACGCTTCGTGAAAGAATTGTGCTCGTTCTAAAACAATCAGAAGTGCGCGGTAAAAAAGGTCTCCGCGCGATAGAGCAAACCCTACAACAACATCCTAATGCTCGAATGCTTATGAATGGGCATATGAGTTTTCGTTTCTTTAAACCCTATCGAAACATAGCCAACCAATATAACATCTCCTACACATCGGTTTCGAACCAAGAAGCAAAAAGCGATTACGGCATTGTAATCACATTAGACAGCGCCATTGAAAAAGAAAATATTTTCCTCAATGAAGACAAGCCAAGAACACGACGGAACTCCGAAGAAAAAAAGTCTTGGTGGAAAAAATTACTTGGTTTCTAAACGTACACAACATGTTAATCATATTCATCTGTTACAATCGTCCATACAACAGAAACTCCACTTCAAACAAAATGAAGTGGAGCAATTTTTATGCATGGACCTTATAATCTTCTAATACTTGAACGAATTTTCTCATTCCTTCTTCGATTACATCTGGTGTAGCATTCGTAAAGTTTAACCGTAATGTATTTTGCTTCGGATGATTTACATAAAACGGAGCACCAGGAACAAATGCGACCCCTGCTTCTACCGCTTTATCTAATAGTTGAGTTGTATTGATTTCTTCTGGTAATGTAACCCAGAAAAACATTCCGCCTTTTGGTTCAATATACGTTAAACCTTCCATATCAACTTCATCAAGTAAACGTTTCATAACAAGCATCCGTTGATAATAGGTATCGCGAATTAATTGAATATGAGCTTCTAAGTCAAAGTCTTCTAATAAATGAACGAAAGCATGTTGGCTAATGGAATTCGTATGCAAATCAGTCGCTTGCTTAGCTTGTGCCATTATGCGGATAATCTGATGTGGTCCAACAATCCAACCCATTCGAACAGCGGGTACAACTGTTTTGGAAAATGTACTAGTATATAAAACGAGATCTTGATCATCCATCGATGCAATTGAAGGTGGCGCTCCTTCTTGATCAAATTGAAGCTCGCCATATGGATCATCTTCAAATATGACGACATGATATTTTTGTGCTAATGCTAATAGCTGCTTACGTCGTTTTAGCGACCATACTTTTCCTGTAGGATTGGAGTACGTTGGGACTACATAGATACATTTTGGGCGAAGTCTTTGAATTTTCTCTTCTAAATCGGCAATCACCATGCCATCTTCATCAGCATCGACTGGAACGACATCTGTTTCATATGTTTCGAACACTTGTAGTGCAGCCAAGTAAGTTGGATTTTCCGTTAAAATGACATCTCCTTGATTAAACATGACATTAGAAAATAGATCAATGGCCTGCTGACTCCCTGATGTAATTAAAATATCTTCAATTGGTCGGTCAAGGCCTTTCTGTTTCATACGTTCTGCTATTGCTTTCCGCAAGGCAGGGACACCTTCTGTTTCTCCATATTGCAACGTTTTTGGATTCGTTGTAATGGCTTTATGGAAAGCTTGATCAACAGCTTCTACAGGAAATAACTTCTCTTCTGGCAAGCCACCGGCAAAAGAGATGATATTACCTTGGTTAATCACCTTTAAAATATCACGAACAGCTGACGACTTTAGATACTTTACTCGTTCAGAAAAACCATATTTCATTTCACTTCGACCCTTTCGTCCAATATTCTTTCTTAAGAAAGGCTGTTTTCCATCGCCTATATGCTCATCATCTATTGCGTCAAATAATAACCACTTTTTAGAAAGCAGCGTTAGGAAAAGACAGTTGCTCTTTCAAGCAACTGCCTCACGTTTTACCCAAGTACTGCTCGATCATTCGCCATTTGTTTTCCTCGTATACGTTGAAATTCATGTAATAATTGCTCAATTGTTAATTCTTTTTTCTTCTCTCCCGACACTTCTAAAATGATTTGTCCCTTATCCATCATGATCAGCCGGTTACCTAGATCTAACGCCTGTTGCATATTGTGCGTCACCATTAATGTTGTTAAGTCAAACTGCTCAACTACTTGTTTTGTGATATTTGTAATCAATTCCGCTCGTGAAGGATCGAGTGCAGCAGTGTGCTCATCTAATAATAAAATATTTGGTTCCGTAAATGTCGCCATTAATAAAGACAAAGCTTGGCGTTCACCGCCTGATAATAAACCAACTTGTGCATTTAAACGATTTTCTAAGCCAAGTTGCAAGGTCTCCAAATGTTCTTTAAACAATGATTTTCGACTTTTACTAACCCCTTTTTTCAACGTACGCTTCTTATTACGCGCGTATGCCATGGCTAAGTTCTCTTCAATCGTCATTGACGGAGCCGTCCCCGCTACAGGATCCTGAAACACACGCCCAATATATTGCGAACGTTTATATTCCGGTAACATCGTCACATCTTGATCCGCAACCGTAATGGAACCCACATCAGGCTTCAACGTACCAGATATAATATTCATTAATGTTGATTTTCCTGCACCGTTACTGCCAATGACAGTGACAAAATCACCTTTATCTAATTGCAAATCAACTTGTTGTAATGCGTTTTTCTCATCTAATGTCCCTTCATTAAACGTCAAGGTGGCATCTTGTATGTTAAGCATTGTTTGCCCCCTTTCTTCTTGCCAGTTCGGCTTGTTTCCTCCGTTTTCGTCTTGCTTCTCGTTGTGAAATGATGATTTTCGGTGCAATAAGTGCAATAATTACTAATAGGGCTGTAATTAATTTCATATCACCTGTTTCTAAAAAGTCAGCACGTAAAGCAAATGTTACAACAATGCGATATAGGACCGCACCAATAATCACAGCAAGTGTTGTTCTGAAAATCGTTTTCGTTCCAATCAGCGCTTCGCCGATAATAACGGAAGCTAAGCCGATGACAATCATACCGATGCCCATACTCACATCTGCAAATCCGGTATACTGTGAAACGAGTGCTCCTGAGAGCGCGACAAAAGCATTGGATATACCTACCCCTAGTATTGTTAGAGTGTCAGTATTAGCAGAAAAGCTACGAATCATCTTTTCATTATCACCCGTCGCTCGCAAAGCTAAGCCAACTTCAGTTTTCAAGAAATAATCGGTTATAAATTTAATACAAAACGTTACGATCGTCATTATGATTAATACGGCCCATGTACTCGGTACAGATTCCAAGCCTAACCATGTTAAAATACTGTTCAATGCTTGATCAATACCAAGATTTCCCCAAAAACCTTCCACTTGGTTAAACACGGTAGATTCGTTTAATAAGGCGACGTTGGGTTTTCCCATAATACGTAAATTTAATGAATATAACGCAATCATCATTAATATTCCTGATAATAAAGGATTAATCTTCCCTTTCGTATTTAAAATTCCCGTCACAATACCTGCTAGAAAACCTGCAAGTATAGCAAAGCATGTAGCGAATACTGGCGGAACACCATTCACAATTGAAATCGCTGCAACGCCACCACCTGTTACAAAACTCCCGTCAACTGTTAAGTCAGGGAAATCTAAAATACGAAACGTAAGATAAACGCCTAAAGCCATTAGTGCGTAGATAATACCTGATTCTAATGCACCAAAAAGTGAGATAAAAAAACCATCAAACATATACGTTCTCCCTTTCTTCTACCTTTCCTTGTGAGAAAACCTCGACATTTTCAACATGCGAAATAATGTCGAGGTTTATCCTGTTATTCTCCTGTTGTCTCTACTATTTCTGCTTCTTCTTCCCAAGATTCATCCCATTCAATTCCTTGGGCTTCAGCAGCATCTTGATTTATATACAGATTGATTTCTGGTGGATATTCTACTGCAATATCAGCTGGATTTGAGTCTCCAGTTAAAATTTCAACAGCCATTTCTCCTGTCCGATAACCAATATCATAGTATTCAAAACCGTAGGCGAGGAAACCACCCCGTTCAACGGAGTCAGGCTCACCAACAAACAATGGCATTCCTTGTTCTTCTGCAGTACCAATCACGGCTTCTAGCCCCGAAACAACGGTGTTATCTGTAATAATATAGAAAACATCCGCTTCACCTACAAGCGAAGAGGCTGCTTGGTTAACTTCAGCAGAGTTTGATACGGTACGTTCTGCTGTGCTAAGACTCGTGCCTTCTACGGCTTCATTCACAATATCGATTTGTGTTACCGAGTTGGCCTCACCCGCACTGTAAATTAAACCAATCGTTGACCCTTCAAAATTTTCATCGATAAAATCAACTGTTTGACGAATCGCATCTGGATGCAAGTCTCTCACACCGGTAACGTTTCCGCCTGGATTCTCCATGGATTCTACTAATTCAGTTTTGACCGGATCTGTTACGGATGTAAATAGAATTGGGATATCACTTGTTGCTTGTAACGCACTTTGCGCACTTGGTGTTGAATTTGCAAAAATCAAGTCCACACCATCAGCAACAAAATTATTAGCAATTGTGCTGGCGTTATTTTGATCGTTTTGTGCGTTTTGGAAATCATATTCTACATTCAATCCTGCTTCATCAATCGCTGCTTGAAAGCCTTCATAAGCAGCATCAAGTGATGGATGTTCAACAATTTGTGTTGCACCAATGGTATACGTTTCTTCAGATGTAGCATCCCCATCAGTTGAGTCACTCGAATTTCCTGCTTCTTCTCCGGATGAACCACAAGCCATAAGGATGGCACCTAAGAGAACGAAGGATAATAAAAATAAAAAATGCTTTCTCATATTGAAACCCCCAAATTATTTTTTTATTCCAAATTTTCAAACATTTACGTTACATTATAGCATATGTTCTCAAGCATCGGTATATCTTTTTACCGATTTTCTAGACATACGAAAGTGATGGAAACTCTTAAACGAAAAGGCGCTGATACTTTGCAAGCAATTAGGATAAGGGGCGCCATTACTGAGAAATCTGTCGTTCGTGATGTCAGGATTTTCTGGTAAATCACATATTACTGGGAAATCACCATGCCATTATAGTGAGGTTTCCCGGTAATTCGCATATTACTGGGAAATCAGTATATCATTATGATGAGATTTCCTGGTAATTCGCATATTACTGGGAAATCAGCATGTCATTATAGCGAGGTTTCCCAGTAATATGCAGATCAATTTATTTTTCATGCAAACAAACGCTCTTCCCCCCTCTTGTTTGACGTCAATCATTCTCCATCATTCCATTGACAAAGCAATTCCACGCTCAACGCCAGCACAATAAAAAATACAAACAATTATCTTACATACTAATGGAGTGTAACCAAAAAAAGGTTGTCCCTATGTAGGAGACAACCTTTTCTTGATTATTTATTGATCGTTACGATTGATGTAGTCGGTGACCGCACCTTGAGAAGAGCAAGATACGTTATGCGCATATTTGCCAAGAACACCTTTTTTATAAAGCGCTGGCGCTTCCCAATTCTGACGTCTTCTTTCCATTTCTTCATCCGATACATCCATCGACAGTTCCTTCTGTTCGGAATCAATGGTTACTAAGTCGCCTTCTTCTAAGAACGCAATGGGACCACCCACTTGTGCTTCTGGTGCGATATGGCCAACAACTAAGCCATGAGTACCGCCAGAGAAACGACCGTCTGTCAGTAATGCTACTTTTTCGCCTAAGCCTTTCCCTACTAAAATTGAGGATATGGACAACATTTCTGGCATTCCTGGTCCACCTTTTGGCCCGACGTGGCGAATTACGAGCACATCACCTTCATTAATTTCATTATTCATTACAGCATTCGTTGCGTCTTCTTCTGTATTGAATACACGAGCTGGTCCCGTATGGCGCTTCACTTTAATACCAGATACTTTTGCCACCGAACCATTTGGAGATAAGTTACCTTTTAAGACAACCAACGGGCCATCTTCACGATATGGGTTACTGAATGGACGAATGACTTCTTGTCCTTCTTCAAGTCCT
This sequence comes from Gracilibacillus halophilus YIM-C55.5, assembly GCF_000359605.1. Lineage (GTDB taxonomy): Bacteria > Bacillota > Bacilli > Bacillales > Amphibacillaceae > Gracilibacillus > Gracilibacillus halophilus. The sequence continues at coordinate 15,882 of NZ_APML01000042.1, read as the reverse complement.
TCAACATCCGCATAGTTTTCTGCAATCGTCTTACCTGTAACAGTTAAACAATCACCGTGTAAGTAACCATGGTCAAGCAATAATTTCATAACAGCTGGAACGCCGCCTACTTTGTGCAAGTCTTCCATCACATATTTTCCGCTTGGCTTTAGGTCTGCAAGATGCGGTACTTTTTCTTGTAGACGGTTAAAATCATCCATCGTCACATCTACTTGAGCAGCATTAGCAATCGCTAATAAGTGAAGAATCGCATTTGTCGATCCACCTAGAGCCATGACAACAGTAATCGCATTTTCAAACGCTTCTTTAGTTAAGATATCTTTTGGATAGATTCCCTGTTCTAACAAACGATAAGCTGCTTCACCTGCTTCACGGCAGTCGTCTGCTTTTGAAGGAGATTCGGCTGGATTCGATGAACTTCCTGGTAAACTCATACCTAGTGCTTCAACAGCAGTCGCCATCGTGTTTGCCGTGTACATACCACCGCAAGAGCCAGCACCAGGGCAAGCCGCACATTCAATACCATGAAGTTCTTTATCACTAATTACATCGTTATTATGTTTTCCAACACCTTCGAAAACGGACACGATGTCTAATTTTTCACCATTTCGATAACCTGGTGCAATCGTACCACCGTAAACGAATACCGCTGGCACGTCTGAACGAGCGATCGAAATTAAACAACCAGGAATATTTTTGTCACAGCCACCAATCGCCACATAAGCGTCAAGGTTTTCTGCGCCTACTACTGTTTCAATTGAGTCAGCAATCACATCGCGACTTGGCAGTGAATAACGCATACCTGAAGTCCCCATTGAAATACCATCTGATACAGTGATTGTATTGAAAATCAATGGTACACCACCAGCTTCTTCAGCACCATTTTTCGCATTAATGGCAAGATCGTCTAAGTGTACGTTACAAGGGGTGACTTCACTCCACGTGCTTGCTACCCCAATCATTGGTTTTTTAAAATCTTCATCTGTTACACCAACAGCACGCAACATGGCACGGTTCGGTGCACGCTTTGGATCATCAAATACATTACTTTTTATCCGAAGATCTTTCCCCATTGCATATGCCTCCCTATTCTTGTCCCATTTTAAAAATTTATAATTTTCTGTACATTTTGGATTAAGAAATCGAAAAATTTCTTTCTTAATATGCATATAGTATCATAGATTATAAAAATACGGAATCATTCTTGCTCGTTTGAAAGGATAAAAATCATGAAACGTCATCCAATACTGTTTATCATCATTATTGTAATTGCATCCGTCCTCTTCTATCAATGGATGTTGCATCAAAAATACGCTGAACGACCAATGCCTACAGAATTACATCCAAAAGTTGGACAAGCGACTGAAAAACTGATCAAACAATCTGAAGATATTGGTATCTCCATTATTATTACCGATGGCCTTCGCTCAGTGGAAGAGCAAAATGCGATTTATGAGCAAGGTCGGTCACAAGAAGGAAAAATCGTTACTTATGCGAAAGGTGGCGAATCCTATCACAACTATGGTCTGGCTGTCGATTTTGCGCTTGAACCTTCTGACGGTCAAGTAATTTGGGATACCGAATATGATGGCAACAGTAATGGTCAAAGTGACTGGATGGAAGTCGTTGACATCGCAAAATCACTCGGTTTTAGCTGGGGTGGTGATTTTTCCCGTTTTAAAGATTACCCCCATTTGCAAATGGATTTCGGATTAAGTATACGAGAATTGCAAAAAGGAAAACGCCCCAAAGATGTGATGGACTAAAGACGTCAGTTTCGATAAATAACGGTGCTATATAATTGCTCAGTCGCTTTTGGATCGATCGATTGATGTGCTCGATTGACGGCTGTAATCGCCTCAGTATAGCCTGAAGCAATAAGATTTGTTTTCCCTTCATACTGGACAATATCACCAGCCGCAAAGATACCAGCTACGTTCGTAGCCATATCTCCTTTTACAGGGATACGCCCTTTTTCGATTGTAACGCCCCAATCAGCAAATGGTGTCTGCTGTAATTCAAGGCCATGAAATGTTACGATTTCATCAGCTTCGATCGTAACGATTTGTTGATCTTTATCAAGCAATTGTACGTATTCCAATTGCTCATCGACAACCTGTAAGTCCGTTAACGAGGATTGAAAATAAACCGTCACATGACTATCGAGTAATGCTTGAAGATCTGCATCTTTTACTTGATGGAATGTCTCATTCGGGTTAACGACTGTCACTGAAGATGCCTGATCCTTCAAATACAAAGCCCAACCGACGCCCACTTTATTATCTGATGCGATCACAACTCGTTTATTATGATAACGTTCTTTATGCATCAAATGGCTCGCTACTTGCTGACGGAATGTGGGATGAGGTAATGCTTCCCATTCTGGTGCTGTTTTCGTATGAAATGTACCATTTCCTGTCGCTAACAACACCGCTTTCGAGTAATGATCTCTACCTTCACTTGATCGCAGTCGAAAATCATCTGTGCGCTTTTCAATGTTTTCGATCCATTCCCCTGTTATCATCACTGGTTCATGCCGTCTCGCTTGATCAATCATACGGTAGACGAGGGATTCACCAAAGATATCAGGGAAACCTCCCACATCATAAATACGTTTTTCCGGGAAGAACTGCATCACTTTTCCACCAAATTCGGATTGAGACTCAATGACTTTCACACTCATACCACGCATCGAAGCATAATAAGTCGCGAAAAGTCCGGTGGTCCCGCCACCAATCACCGTTAAATCAAAAATATCTTCTGCCATTGTCTATCCTCTCCCTTATTCTACCCTAACAAACGGTCAGTTGTTTGTAATTGCTGAATGGTTCCGGCACCAATGCCAAACATAATCATACGTAGTTCCCATTCTCTTATTTCCATCCACTCTAGAAGGGCATCATAAGAATGCATCGATTGTTTTAACACCGAACGAGCAAATCCGACATGATCAGCACCTAATGCCAGCGCTTTAGCTGCATCCAGTCCATCTCGAATCCCGCCGCTTGCCATCACCTTCTGATTCGGAACACTTCGATTCGCTTCCACAATACAAGAGGCCGTGGGGTTTCCCCAACTTGCGAGCGCTTCTGCTGCTTGTTTTTTTATTCTTTCTTTTGAACGTAATTTTTCGACTTGGCTCCATGAAGTGCCACCAGCCCCTGCAACGTCAATAAATGAAACGCCAACATCAGTTAGCTTCTTGGCAATTTCACCATCAATCCCGAAACCTACTTCTTTTACGCCAACAGGAACATCAAGTGCTTGGCATAATTGTTCGATTTTCAGTAACAAATGTGCGAAATTCGTATCTCCTTCTGGTTGAATAACTTCTTGAATGGAGTTCAAATGTAACACAAACGCATCTGCTTCCGTCCACTCTAAAATTTGTTTACACTGATCAACAGTAAATCCGTAATTGAGTTGAACAGCCCCGATGTTCGCAATAATTGGAATACTAGGAGCGTATGTACGAATTTGAAAAGACGAGCGAAAATGCTCACTTTCCATCATCACTCTAGTTGACCCCAGCGCAAAAATCCACCCTCTCTCCTCAGCCGCTTGAGCAAGATGACGGTTAATCGTTTCCGCCAAAGCTGCACCACCTGTCATGGAACTAATAAGAAACGGTGTCTTGATGTCACGTTGTAAAAAGGTTGTCGTTAGATCGATTTGCTGAAAGTCAAGCTCAGGTAATGCGTTATGACGAAATTGATAGCGTTCCAAACCATTCGTGACTTGATCACCTTCTACTTCATCTGTTAAACACCATTCGATATGTTCTGCCTTTCTGCGATGGATTGAATCGGACATGTTTTCACCTCTTTAATTATCCATTATATCGTGTTCAAGAAGAAAATGCATGTGTTGATAAACAGTCATTTATCGTTGACTTTTATCTGGTTATTTTATAGAATATTTACCTGTGACCAATTAGTCAAATTTATATACCGTTTAGTCAGAAGGTGGTATTATTTCGAAAAAAGATGAAATTATTCGCGTAGCTTTACAATTATTTTCAGAAAAAGGCTATAAAGAAACATCTGTTCAGCAAATAGCCGATGCAGCAGACGTATCTAAAGGAGGTTTTTACACTTATTTTCCATCTAAAACAGCTCTAATGACTGAAATGCTTAAAGCTTATCAAAATCATATCGTCGAGCAATCACAGCAAATATACGAATTAAACAATCCAAGTTTAGCTAGTTATATTCAATTTGAGCTCGAGGCTTGGATGGAACACCAATCATTCTTTAATGTATTTTTGAAAGAATTTCCACCGAAAGAAAATGAGGAGATCACTTCTTTAATGAAACAAATGCAATCACATCTGTCAGATATTCATAAAGAAATGTTTTATCGTGTATACGGCGAAAAGATTACTCCTTATTTAACAGATCTGAAAATTATGTTCGAAGGCATCATGAAGGAATATCATATATATTTCGCTGTCCATAACAAAGAAATCGAACCTACATTAATCAGTCATTGGATTGCTGATAATTTCGATGCGATGGTTCAACAACTAGAGGGAAAAGATCCATTGCTTTCACCGGAACATCCAGAGAAAATCGATGACATCTTCAGTCGCATCCAGACATTAATCCATGACAATTTAAAAGGAAAAGAACAAACCGAACAATTCGAAGCACTCCAGCTACTCAAGGACGAGTACAACAAAGCACAACCGAATCGTGTCTGTTTAGAGGCATTGCTACAATTTATGAAAAAGCACAAGCTGATTCAAATAGAACTGATCAAATTAGAACGCCTATTCCAACGGGAGGGAATATAATTGGAAGAAACAAATCATTTCGAAAAAGTAAAAAAAGGTCCGATGCTTGCGATTATGCTCGTCGGTGCATTCATGGGACTCTTAAATGAAACATTACTAGCAACAGCATTACCAAGTATTATGGATTATTTTGATATCCAACGTAACGAGGTACAATGGCTTACGACAGCATTTCTATTAACTAACGGCGTCATGATACCGATATCTGCCTTTTTAATTGAACGATTTTCGACAAGACAATTATTTATTACAGCGTTAAGTATTTTTGCCACAGGGACATTGGTAGCTACCCTTTCAAACACATTCTGGTTATTACTGATCGCAAGGGTCATACAGGCTGGTGGTTCAGGGATCATGTTACCATTACTTATGACAGTGATGCTTACAGTGATTCCTATTGAACGACGCGGTGCGGCAATGGGGACAGTTGGTATCGTCATTTCCTTCGCACCAGCTATTGGACCAACACTTTCTGGTTGGTTGCTCGAATTTGTGGAATGGAGAGGGCTTTTCTATGTCGTATTACCAATCGCTGCGATTGCGATTATTGGTGCTTCTATCTTCACAAAGAATGTCACGAAGCTCACTTATCCAAAGATCGATATTCTGTCAATCATTCTATCTTCCTTAGGATTTGGTGGGCTATTGTATGGATTTAGTAGCTTTGGCGGAGGTCACAGTGCAGAAGCAACAAGTGATTTTAGTTGGTTATCAGTAGGTATCATCGCTGCTAGTGCGATTATCTTAACCCTATTTATTCTCCGTCAAATGAAAATGGAACACCCGATGCTTGAATTTCGCGTGTTTAAAAACCCCATTTTCACTTTAGCCATCATTATTACAATGATTGTACTCATGGCATTAATTGGTGCTGAAACCATGTTGCCATTATATATGCAAGACACACGCGGGTTTAGTGCATTAGAATCTGGTTTAATGTTACTCCCTGGTGCAGTCGTTATGGGGATTATGTCACCAATTACAGGTGCGTTATTTGACAAATTCGGTGCTAAGTGGCTCGCATTCTCTGGTTTAGCGATTGTTTCTGTCACAACTTTTTTCTTTACCAACTTATCCATGGATACACCATACGCATTTCTCGTCGTGATTTATGCTATACGCATGTTCGGTTTATCCTTAACGATGATGCCTGTCATGACCGCTGGGCTTAACCAATTACCTGAGTCATGGCACCCACACGGCTCAGCAATGGCGAATACCATGCAACAAGTATCAGCTTCAATCGGTACTGCGATATTAGTCGCCGTCATGACAAGTCGGGCAAGTTCACAGATGGAAGGTGTAAATCCGGCTCAGATAACGACTGAAGTGGTCAATCAAGCGAATCTATCAGGTTATAATACAGCATTTTGGCTGGCTACCTTATTATCAGTCGCAGGTTTAGTATTATCATTATTTTTAACGACGAAAGCATCTGAAAAAGCGAAACAAGAAGCCGCCTAACAGGCTAGATTTTCACCCCTGTCCCATCACCAATCCATCGTTGGGACAGGGATTTTATTTGAATTGAAATTTTTTACACAAAACCTCCCAAAACATGTTAAAATGACCTATGTATGCACAATTTTATACAGGAGGATACCTTTATGAAAACGACACAGCCTTTAGACTTTGGTGAAATTTTAGATCAGACATTTCGAATAACCAAAAATCATTTCGGGCGCTTATTTATGATTGCCTTTTTGCTGATGTTTCCGGTGTATGTGATTCAAGCGGTGGCATCCTATATTGGTGGCAGAAGCATTATCATGAGCGCAGATCCATCAGACAGTTTGATCAACCAAATTACACAAAATATCGATTCTTTGGGAGCAGCCACTTCGCAACAAAATATAAATGTCATCATCTCATCGTTATTATCGATCATCGTTATCCCTATTGTAGTTGGCGCAACGGTATATGCCGTCAAACATGCGAGAGAAGGCGAACCCTTTACCGTAAAAGGGATGATCAAAAAAGCATTGCCCCGGTATTGGCCGATGTTTTTTAGCTTACTCTTAGTTTCTCTCATTCTTACTGGTATTTTGATCGTCTATATGTTGCTTATCGTCGGCGTCATACTAGGAAATCCTACCAATCCTCTCGCTGGTGTATTTTTTGCTTTTTTCTTTGGTATAGGATTGATCTTCGGTCTTGGTTTATTGTTTACACGATGGAGCATGTTCCTGCCTGCCGTATTGTTTGAAAAAGTGGCTCCAGGTTTTACGAAAAGCTGGCGCTTGACCAAAAAACAAACGTGGAAGTTCTTTGGTTTATTTATTATTTTAGCATTAATCACCTATTTCATTAGTTCTATCTTAACCATTCCTATCGTATTTTTAGGAAATAGTGTATTATCCAATTTTTTAAGCAACCTTCTTACGATGATTACGAACATTATCTTGACTGTCGGATTTGCAGTGATGTTCTTTGATGCGCGCTTGCGTCAAGAAGCCACTGATCTACAAGAAATGATTAATCAATATGATACGAAAGAACAACCAAATTAGAGGAGATTGTGAATGAGCAATGACAATGCAAAAGAAAAGTTAATCGAGATTACCGAGCGCGAGGAATACCAAGTCTATTATGAAGATCATCGCAGTTTTCTAGAACGGATTTGGAATCAAGTGACTTCTTGGTTAAATAACCTTTTGTCTCAAATGTTCGACTCATTTGAAGCAGGTTCTACTGCGGGATCGACCATCGTCTATACCATTATTGGCGTATTGGTACTTGCTTTCATGATTGGACTTGTTCTTCTCACCACGAACATCATTCGTAAACAACAAGTGAGGCGTCAACGGCCTTTTCAATCAACAGCCGAACTAGAATGGGACTATAAAAAGCATTTACATGCAGGCAAAGAAGCCATGGACAACGAAAGATATCGTGTAGCTACCCGCCATTTCTTTTTGGCGTTGTTATTACAATTAGATACTAAACAGCTGGTAAAAGCGAAGAAATGGAAGACAAATTGGGACTATTTTGATGAAATTCGTCACACCAATCAAACATTAGCAGATGATTTCGATCAATTGGCCCTATTTTTTGACCGGGTGACATATGGTGAACAATCGACTACCTTATCTTCCATTCAAGACTATTACGAGAAAATCTTAAATAAAATAGAAGAAATCGACCGTATTCGTGAACCGAAAGGCAATGAAGGAGGAATCACCAATGACTAACTTATTCAAAAAAAACGGGTGGTTATGGATATTATTCCTCTTTCTTTTTATCATATTTATTAGCCTATTTTCGACAAGTTCACCACCGAAAGAATATCCGGCATATATGACTGAATCTCCATCCCCAACTGGAACGAAAGCAATCTATACGTATTTAAAAGAAGAAAATATAACAGCGACCATTGAAGAAACGTCGCCACTCCATCTGGCAAATACAGATCAAAACCAATTACGTATATTAATTGATCCACCGATCTTAACCAATGAGGATGAGTTAGACGGATACAAGGAATATATACAAGCCGGAAATCAATTAGTCGTCTTAAAGGAAAATCCAGATGGTTGGATGAATATCAACGCATCTCCTTTTCAAAGTTTTGAGATGCAAGCAGAAGAAACGTATGAACTACAAGGAAATAATGAGAAATACGAAGCGATCAGCTATTCAAACATTCGTCTCGAACATCATGAGACTGATACCATTTTATTAAAAGACGAATACGGGACCATTGGGCTGAAACGGGCCATAGGTGAAGGTAGCTTAATTGTCATCACCGAACCACAATGGAGTATGAATCAACATATTACAAAAACAGATCATGCTGAAATACTTTTAGATACGATTCACTTTCAATCAGCAGAACAAGTGATTTTTGATCAATATAAGCACGTACAGAGTCCCCTTTCATCAGTATCCGTATATCCTGATTGGACATATGTCATTCTTATTGAAGGCATATTGCTGACCATTTTATGGTTATGGTTCCGTGGAAAGCGATTCGGTCCAATATACCCAGTACGAGAGGAAACTGTCCGCTTCAGTGATGAACGCATTCGTGCACTAGCAAAGTGGTATCGTAAAGGAAAGAATTATCAAACCGCACTTCATGATCAAGCCCATTATTTCAAAGAAACAGTAAAAATGAAATATGGTGTTTCTTTTCACAGAAGTTGGCATGAACGTTTCACCTATTTAGCTGGTAAAATCGAAGGCTACTCAAGCGAAGAACTGGAGTCAATCGCCGACAAAATGGAGCAATTGCTTCAAAAAGAATCGATTCATAAACAAGAATTTGTCTACTGGTCGAAAAAAATTGATAATCTGCAGAAAGAGGTGGAAGCAAGATGAGTGAAACCATTGCATCTTTACTCACACAATACGACAAACGAATATTAGGCCAACGAAAAAATTTACGTTTATTATTAACAGCCGCGCTTGCTGGAGGGCATGTTTTAATTGAAGGCGTACCTGGTACAGGCAAAACACAAATGGTCAAAACCTTAGCCAAACTATTCAGTGGGGATTTTCAACGAATCCAATTCACACCTGACCTATTGCCAAGCGATATTACGGGAAGCGCGATTTATAACATGAAAGAGCAGGACTTCCAAACATTAAAAGGTCCGATTTTTACCCATGTATTATTAGCTGATGAAATCAACCGTACACCTGCTAAAACGCAAGCGGCCTTGTTAGAAGCTATGGAAGAACAACAAGTCACCATTCAAGGTGAAACTTATCCATTACCGGATTTCTTTTTTGTTGCCGCCACACAGAATCCAATTGAATTCGAAGGGACCTACCCTTTACCTGAAGCACAACAAGATCGTTTTGTCTTTAAATTACAAATTGATTTTCCTGATCTAGCAGAAGAAACACAAGTGTTACAACAAGTCATCCATGAACAAAATGAACCTGTTAACTTAGAACCGATCTTCTCATTGGAAAATGTAGAGAAAGTAAAATCACAAGTCCAAGCAGTCACATTAACGGATAAAATTGCTGATTACATCACACAGATTGTCCGCAAAACAAGAGAAATGGAACATATTCAACACGGCGCTAGTACACGCGCAGCCATTGCCATCGCTAAAACAGCACAAGCATGGGCCTATTTAGATGACCGCGATTACGTAACGCCTGATGATGTAAAAAACGTGGCATTACCGAGCTTGCGCCATAGAATCCAATTATCTCCTTATGCAGAACTGGAGGGTTCCGATATCGATGAAACGATTCAAGAATTGGTGGGATCGGTTACTGTTCCGAGATAGAGGAATCGTACCGACGAAAAAACTATTAATCTTATATTCTGCATTCACAGCGATCCTTTTCCTTCTATCATTCTGGCGGTTTTCATGGGTGTTTTTACTTATATCAACCGCTATCGTGATCGCTGTCAGTACAGCTGATTTGTTTCTTTCCCCACACAAAAACGAGTGGTCAGTAAAAAGAACGAGTCCTAGGGAAACGGAACGGTATCAAGGTGAACAACTATCGATTACTGTGACCAATCATTCTGCGTTCTCAATGCATGTACGTTTTGTCGATGACTTGCCACGTTCATTTCAACCATCGTATCCGAACAATATTTTCATTCCGAAGCAACGAGCGGCTACGATTGAATACCAAGTGTGGCCACAAGTACGTGGCAAATACTCGATAAACTACTTATATATTCGTTATACAAGTATGATCGGGCTATGGGAAAAGCAAGTCACGATTTCACAACCTGATACCATTAAAGTGATTCCCAACCTTTCCGAAACGAAACGGTATCTAGCAAGTGCGCAAACGTATCTGTTACACGAAGGATTAAAAATTCGGAAAATGAAAAGTGGCACTGGTGAATTTTCTAAAGTGCGAAATTATGTCGTTGGTGATGATCCACGAAAAATTAATTGGCGCCAGTCGGCAAAATTCCAAGAAATTATGACTAATGAATTTGAACCTGAACACGGAAAACATATTACGATTTGCATTGATTGCGGACGAATGATGGGCGTGGAATTAGAAGAAGGAAATCGCTTGGAAAAATCAGTGGAAGCTGCGATCACATTAGCAGCTGCAGCATTAGACAATGGTGATTATGTAGCAGTGGTCGTTTTTTCAAAAGAAATTCAAGCTGTTGCACCAGCTGGAAAAGGGTTGCAACATCTAGATACCATTTTACAAACCATTTATGCGGTACAAGTCGATGCACAGGAATCAAATTATCCATTAGCCATACAGTACGCACAAACGCTTCAACAAAAACGCAGTATGATTGTATTGTTTAGCGATGTCGCAACATTTGTTCATGAAGACCACCATTTATTTTACATGAAACAATTACGCAAACGTCATTTATTCCTCATGTTAGGAATTGAAGACCGTTTGTTACAAAAAACAATAAGCCAGACACCAGAGACAACGGCGATTGCCATGCGAAAAAGCATTGCACAGAAACAATATCTGTACCAAAAACAAGTGATGACAAAATGGGAAAAACACGGACTCCCTATGCTGGAAGCCCCTGCTGATCAATTAGCGGTAACTGCTGTTTCCCATTATATTCAAACATTAAACCGTGGACTGTTGTAATTGCTTTCGCTTTAATAAGAAATGACCCACGACCATATAAACCATTAGTCCAAGACCCGTGATTACAGCAACTGCATATTTCATCTCAAGTGATAAATCTGCGGGCGTTATGTATCCTTCAATAATGCCCGCTATCACAAATAACGGAATGGTTCCGAGTAACATTTGAACCGAACGAATCGTTTGAGCTTTTAGTTGATACATTCTAGATACATTGCCTGGTACAAACAGTTTGTATCCCATAAGTAATCCAGCACCGCCTGCAATGAAAATGGCCATCAACTCAATGACACCGTGCGGGACAATATAGGCCCAAAAACTGTAAGAATGGCCATGATTCCAATACATACCTGCGAGTGCTCCAACTAAAATGCCATTGTATATCAACACATAAGTCGTCAAAAGTCCGAATGTAATGCCACCTGCAAAAGCTAAAATAGCTACTCGAATGTTATTTGTCATAATCTGCGTTGACATAACCGGGGCATTAACCGCTTGAGGATCTTCCCCAAGTTGTTCCGGTTCAACGCCTTGCACCATTTCTTCAGGCAAAATGCCATACAGGTGCAACGGATTGTCGACGACAGCAAAAAAACTGGCTACACCACCTAAGCAAAAAAGTAACATCGCAACCATAATGGCTTTCCATTGATCAAGCAACAATCCGACAAATTTGCTACTAAAAAAGGTGTACAACTGCTTCCAGGAAGATTGTTGCGAAGAATATAATGTATTATGTGCATACGCAACCATTTGATTCAAATGTTGCGTAACATTCTCGTTCGGAAAGTACGTTTGCGCATAAGACAAATGTTGTGTCACTTTCTGATACACATGATGAAATTCATCGATCGTCTCGCTCGATGGTTTCTTCTTCATTTTATTCGTTAATCGTTGTAATGCGTCCCATTCGGAACGATGTTGTTTAATAAATTGATTCAGCTTCATTGAACATCACCTTATGTTGTATGATACATCTATTATACTCAATCATCGCTTGAAAATATAGGTGTTTGGAATAATTTAACTAAAAAGAGAGAGGGATTCGATGGAACAGGAACAGTTACAGGTCAAAACGCCTGAATATGTTTCACTACAATTTCAAACAGCTGGATTAGGATCACGTGCCACAGCTGCCATAATCGATTATAGCATTTTATATTTCTTTCAATTTTTATTATTTTTGTTACTATTTTTCGTTATGATTGATCCAATGATCTCATCGGATATGAGTTCATGGATATTCGTATTCATGATCATCTTACTTTTTGTGATTAATTTCGGCTATTTTATCTTTAGCGAATACTTTTGGGCAGGTCGTACAGTTGGAAAACGATTATTAGGGATTCGTGTCATACAAGAAAATGGTCACCGTATCACCTTCTTATCCAGCATCATTCGTAATTTTATGCGTCTGATTGATAGTTTACCAACAGCATATCTGATTGGGATATTGCTTGTCTTTCTACATTCGAAACATAAACGTTTAGGTGATATAACAGCTGGAACCATTGTGATTCATGAACACCAACGAAAGAAACATAACAAAGTGGACAAATTCATCCAAGAAAAAGGTTGGAGCAAAGAACAATTGTCGATTGATCATTATCAGCGCCAGAAGATAGATTATCACGATTGGCAACTATTGCAGACCTATTGTCAACGATTGATCACATTATCTCTCGATCAAAAAGAATCATTGACACAACAGGTCGGTCGTATTTTGCTGCCAAAAATCAATCGAGAACCCGATCAGTTACCTATCGATCAGCAAGAAGCAATGCTATTTATTCTTTATTTACACCTTAGAGAAGAGTGGGAATATTGATGTAGAAATGAGATCATGATAACCGTTTTTATACGAAGTGTTTTCTCAGAAATAAGTAAAACTGCGAAACAATAATACTTTCTACTTAGACATTTATCCTACAAACGTATGAAACAATGAATTTACATTAACGAAAAAGACAGTTAACTTAATAATTATCATTAGGAAAAATCTATCGTTATGGAGAGATCACCATGTATATATCAAGCGGGGAATTAGCCAAGCGGTTCAAAGTTTCAATTAGGACCATCAGATATTATGATCAGATCGGTCTGGTTCGTCCATCAAAACTAGGCGAAGGCGGAAAACGTTTCTATTCAGCAGAAGACTGTTTAATCTTTGAAAAGGTTATGCTACTTAAATCCCTTTCTCTACCACTCGAAGAGATTAAAAAGATTATAAAAGAGCAGTCGATACAGAACATACTATTAGCTCATAAATCATATTTAGAAGAACAATTATCTCACATACAAAAATCCATTTCACATACAGTTTCTTTGCTTCACATTCTTAAACTAGAAGATACAATAAATTGGGAAGATTTAATCTCACTCATTGTCCCATCAGAGCAGACTAGATCATGGAGCTCGTTTTTTTCTTTTGATGAGCAAGAAACATTACATGAAAGGTTGCCGAAATTAGAGAATGATAACTCATCTACAAGAAAATGGATCAATATAATTAAGCGGATTGAATTATGCATAAAAAACGAGGTCTCTCCAGCATCCGAACAGGCTAAACTGATTATAGAAGACATGGATATTCTTTCAGAGGAAACGTTTCAAGGGGATCAAAACTTGATGGCGAAATTTTGGGAAATACGTCGCTCTCAAAAATCTTCAAATGAACTAAATTTATATCCTATAAAACCAGAAATTATAGATTTTATCGAAGAAGCTTATGCCATCATCCAAGGGCAGTAAGGATGATGGCAAGTCCATTAAATGTTGCATGTATTATCATTGCTGGAATAATGGAACCTGATTTTTCATATGTCCATGCAAATACAATACCTGATATGAAATTTATTGGTAATGTATTAAAAGTTGGAATATGAACGATCATAAAAATAAATGAGCTACCTAACATGCTTATAAGTATACCAAATTTACTACGTAAGAATCGATAAAGGAATCCACGATAAAATATTTCTTCATATAACGGTGAAATAATTGCTGCAGATACAAAACCGATTAAGAAGTTAAGTAGAGTCATTCTTGACTGAAGGCTATCAGTTTTGGTATTCTCTGATCCAACTTCTAAAAGGGCATCCATGACAACAACTATTGCGATGCTCGTCACAATGACTACCACTGTCCAACCAAAGATGGCCCCCCAATATTTATTTGAGAACTTCTTCAGACCGACTTCTTCCCAACTAAGATTATGTGGCTTCATTGCAATGATATAAAGCCCGAACATAAAAATGAATGACATAATCAGTCCGACTATTGTCCCCGAATACAGATCATTTTGTAGAACATGTAACAAATATTCTTTTAACAGATACTCTATAAAGATGGGCACTATCACTAATACTAATGTTAGTAGTTTGAGTAATTCTTTCCAGGTCCAAGGTGATTTTAGAAAGAACGATTCGTGATTATTCATGTAAATTACCTCCTTACTTTATAGAGTAAGAGGTGACGTTACGTTACCTGCAAGCTTTTTTTAAGAAAATCTAAATACATTTATAAATTATTTACTAACAACACTTACAAAAATTATGTTGAAGCGAATCAGCAAAAAAGACAAAAATGTTTTAAAAATCCTCATACATCACGCGTTCCCCTATCTGTTAAAGCACTGTAATACAAATAACCTCCTGAATACTATATTCAGGAGGTTTTATTTCATCTAGCCTAGTGTATTGGACTAGTTCGTTGTTTATCTCATTGACTTACCAGCTATAACTGGCTCTACTTGCGCTTGCTGTTCTGCCTCGAAATTCATTTCTACTTTTAGTTTTTTTCTGCGGTCTGCGATTTTTTGCCCAACAGATAAAACTAGAAAAGTGAGCAGAATAGTTAGTGTAACCATGTATAAAGAAAGTACCATAGCCAACTATCCCCTTTCCTTAAAAAATTTATTCAATTATTAGTGAATTCACTTATATAGTACCATATTTTATCGATTTGTAAATATATTTTATGAAATTCTTTTAAATACTTATACATTCTCCATATTTGCATTATATGCTTTAAAATTGATTATGTTCAGTAAAAACTGATAATACAGCATTTTTATAAATCACTTGAATAAATATTCGGTTTTCGTAAAATTTTCAGAAAATGATTCGTCACCTGTCTGCTCGCATCATGTACATTGCGCAATTCTTCCACTATCGAACTATACAAATGAATAATCAATTGAAAAACTATGCAAAATGGAAAAATAGGCAAAAACCGCCCCAATCGTTTGTGAATCAATAAACGTATCTTTTCAAAACATGAGAAGATACATGTAAACGTCATGTCTAATCAGCTTGTGATGTGTGTTTACGTACGTTTATCCTGCAAACAGCTTCATCTATATTAACTATTTGCAGGATAAATGAATATTTAATGCAAACAGATGCTTTCAAATCTCTTATTCGACGCATATATTGATTTTCCGTGCAAACAGCTACTTTCACTTCTCTTATTCGACGCATATATTGATTTTCTGTGCAAACAGCTACTTTCACTGATTAAGTCCGTAAAAT
>NZ_APML01000041.1 GCF_000359605.1 Gracilibacillus halophilus YIM-C55.5 | reverse complement strand
TAAACTTTGTTGTTTTAAGATGATTCGCTATCGGCGAATGCTTGCACCACAGGCACAACTGCGACATCTGCTCAAGCAAGCTTTCGCAGTGTCTTCTAAGACCCGGGCACGGCCTCAGCCAGGGTACTACTTGAGAAACTTCCCTGCTCCCTTGCACCGAGGAAGCCCGCTTCAAAGCGATACGAGTAGACGCAGGTGCGTCCGGGGGTCTTCGGCTCGTACTGTTCCCGCAGGCGTCATCGCCTATCACTCATCATAATATGTGTCAAATAGCAACAACCTTTTAGAAAACAGCGTTAATGAAAAAAACAATTACCGGGAAATGTTTCTAGAAGTCGGATGGTTTTCCCTTTGATCGATCAACTACTGGGAAATCCTTAGTTGATGATCAGGGGATTTCCCGGTAAAACGCACATTACTGGGAAAACGCTACATGCTTCTAACTAGATTTCCTGGTAAATGAAAAATTACTGGGAAATCAATGGAACATTTGACTGCGATTTCCCGGTAAAATTCAAAGTACTGGGAAATCGGCACATATTCTGATTAGATTTACCAGTAAAAATCACACCAACTCATTTTTTATGCAAACAGCTGCTCCTCAATTCCTTATTTGCATCATAAATGCATTTTTACTGCAAACAGCTGCTCCTCAATCCCTTGTTTGCATCATAAATACATTTTTACTGCAAACCATTTCTCTTATTTCTTCTGTTTGACTCATATATAACGACACCCTTATACAATCGACCTTTCGCCCTTAGCAAAAAGAAAAACTGGGCATGATACTCTACCAGTTCTTCCTTATGCATCCATTTTCCTTAATCAAATTGAAAATATTTTTTGGCATTATAATAGGATACATTCTGCACAATGTCTGCTAATGCAGCTTCGTCATTTGGATACTCACCGTTTTCGACCCATTGGCCGATCAAGTTACACATAATTCGGCGGAAATATTCATGACGTGTATAGGACAGAAAGCTACGCGAATCAGTCAGCATACCGATAAACTGACTGAATACGCCGATATCTGCTAATGTTTCCATTTGATTGATCATGCCTAATTTCGTGTCATTAAACCACCAAGCAGTACCAAATTGCATTTTCCCCGGTACACCACCACCTTGGAAACTTCCCATAATCGTGGCAATCGTCACATTATCACGTGGATTCAAAGAATAAAGAATTGTCTTCGGCATCGCATCCGCTTGATCTAACGAATCGAGCAATCCTACAAGTGGTTTGGCCAATAGTGCATCATTCATGGAGTCATACCCCGTATCCGGTCCGAGCTCGTTGAACATACGAGTATTATTGTTGCGATGTGCGTTGATATGGTATTGCATGGCCCAACCTTTTTCATGATATTTCTTTCCTAAAAAGGTTAATGTATATGATTTATACTTCGCTTCCTCTTCAGCAGTAACCGCCTCACCAGCAAGTGCCTTATTGAAGATATTAGCAACTTCCGATGCAGTTGCCTCTTGATACACGACTTCATCCAATGCGTGATCGGAAACACGCCCACCAATGTCATGAAAAAAGTTGATTCGATTGGCCAACGCTTGTAAAAAGGCATCATAAGAATCAATCGTCATATGCGAAACTTCGGCGAGTTTGTTGACCCAATCTGTAAAGCCTTCACGATTAATCTCTAGCCCTTTATCTGGGCGATAACTTGGTAAAATTTTTACATCAAATTGATCATCCGCTTTGATTTTTTCATGAAATTCCAATGAATCGGTCGGGTCATCCGTGGTACAAACCACTTCCACACCAGATTTAACTATGAAATCGCGCACGTTCCATTCACCGCTATTTAATTGCTGATTCACTTTTTCCCAAATAGCTGGTGCCGTATGTTCATTAAGCGGTTCTTCGACAGAGAAATACCGTTTCAATTCTAGATGTGTCCAGTGATATAGAGGATTACCAATTAATTTCGGGACAGTTTTCGCCCAAGCGAGAAATTTGTCATAGTCACTCGCATCCCCTGTCACATACTTTTCCTCCACACCATTGGCCCGCATCGCCCGCCACTTGTAATGATCGCCATATAACCATATTTTCGTAATATTTTCAAATTGCGTATTTTCATAGATTTCTTGCGGGCTTAAATGACAATGATAGTCAATAATCGGTAAATCTTTTGCATATTGATGATATAATTTTTCAGCTGTTGGATTCGTTAAGACAAAATTCTCATCCATAAATGGTTTCATTCAATTCCCACCTTTTTTGATAGTCCGAGTAAGTCTAAGTGGCGTCCGATATGATGAGCGAGCGCTTGGCGATAAGCATCTTCTTTATTTAATAACGTATCGAAAAATTCATCGCGGAATAAATCATTACCTGCATCATCCTTTGCCGTCAGCAAGATGCCATAGGTGACATGAAATAGTTGACGGGCGGCATCATGGTTCATATATTCAGGTAACTGATCGTCTGGTTGTTCTTTCAGTGGGGTCACACTGTCTAAGTCAGGGGTGACATGGTAGTACTTTAAAGTCTCTTCAAAATGTTCTTCAGCGTATACATGCATACGGCGATAAAGATCTGGATTCTCTTGAGCGACTACGCGCACGGCTTCAAGCCAGTTCGTTCCTGCTGTTTTAATGTGTAATAATCCATCAGTATACTTGCCAATAATCGGAAAGACACTAAACTTATCACTACCGGAATGAATGCTCAACTTGTAACCAAAATGTTTGGCAATGTCAGCGTGTTCTTTTAACTCTTTTTCGAATTGGTCCATATCCCCAATATAATCAATACCTTTCTGGAACTCTCCGCAAAAACGTGGCGCAAGACTTTCTACCTTGACCCCTCTGCGACGAAGCTCTTCTGCTACAAAGAAATGGGCTTCTGGTGAAGTCACCGTTTCTGTCTCATCGATAGAAATTTCAAAATCAACATCTCGATCCAGTGATTGCAAGTACGTATGATAGACATGCTCCATAAAGTCAATCGCCTCACCGTACACGAGAACATTTTTCGCCAAGTTGGCTTGATCAAATGATATTTGTCGTTCATGTACATTAAAGGTTTGATCTAGATAATAGTTACTGAAATACGCTCTTTTTTCATCGGATAAAGACGCAAATTCATTTTGAATCTCATCACTTGTTTGACTCTCTACATCATTACGAATCTGTTCTGAACAGTCTAACGTAAGGAACGAAAAGCCGAGTTGTAATGCGTGTTCAATATCACTTTCCAGTTTAATATGATCGGCATCTGCACCATAGCCATCTTTATATCCTTCTTGAAAAACAGCAAATGCCGCGGCATCTAAAATATCCGTCATCGTCCGATTCAAAAGCGTTAATTCACGAATGCTTTGTTGTGCTAAAATTGGCTTTACGTTACGCTCTTTCACCGTGTCGATATGACCTGGCGACGCGATACCTAATCGGTCACCTAATCCCATCGTCGCAATATCTGTTCCAAATGCTTGTGGAGCTGTATAGCTAAAGAACTGATTTAAGACTAACCGATTCTCATGTGTCAACGGGCAAACTTTCCCTTTACCAATATCCTCTCCAGACAACGCTTCAAATAACTCACCTGCACCTGCTGCTACTATCATTTTTTCCGTACCTGACTTCACCATAACGACTTGGCTACCTGCATGTTCCTCAAACGATGGTGTATACACAGTTACTTCTTCAGTTGAAGTTGGTACCTTTCTTTGTGACAATTCCTCCAATACAGATTCAAAGTGCTTTACCATGTCTCCACTCCCTCTCATAGATTATCGAATGTTAACGATTTCAAATTTCCTATCAAACAAACGACCTAAAATTTGAAAAACTTTTCTTTCATTAATAACAACGTTGTTATTTTTATGATATACTATCCTATAATAGAACTCAATACATAATAAAAATTTTTTAGAAAGAATTAGGTGATACAATCATGAACGTAACGATAAAAGATATTGCAAAAGAAGCAGGCGTGAGTTATTCGACCGTTTCTAAAGCATTGAATGATAGTCCATTAGTCAAAGAAGTGACGAAGAGAAAAATATTACGAGTAGCTGAAGATATGGGATACGAACCAAATCTTGCTGCTAAACAACTCGTCCGAAAGAAAACTGAAGTGATCGGGCTCATCTGGCCAACCATCGAACGAATCGTATTAGCTTCTCTTGTCTCAAATATTAGTAAAGCCTTTGAGTCGACACCTTATTCAATGATTTTATCTGTTGAAGATGTCGATACTGCCACTGATACGTTTAAAAAATTCCAAGTGGACGGGATGATTGTCTTTGAAGAATCCAATGATGACCCTGTCGATAATGATAGCATCCCCATGATCGCATATGGCGTTTCCAGTACTGATCATCGTTCGTATCCAATTATTGATGCCAATCATGAAGCGGCGATGCAGCAAGCAGTGGAATACTTATATCGTTTAGGCCACAAATCCATTGTCTATGTAGGACATATTGACACAAATGATAGCTTGCAAAAGGAAAAAGTCGAAGGCTATCAAAAAGCAATGACCAACACGGGGCTCTCCAATCATGTTCAGTCGATTGATACTGAAGGATTAGGCTGGTTTGATGGTTATTATGCGGTAGAGCAGTTATTGCAACAAGAGAATCCACCAACTGCCATCATTGGTGGTAGCTATGATATTAGTGGGGGAATTTTACGTGCATTACGAGAAAAAGGAATCAGCATACCCCATGATATGTCACTGATCAGCTATGACAATATTCCGCAAATGGCCACGATGGAAATGCCGATGACTTGTATCGGTGTTCCTGTTGATGAATTAGCAGAAGAGATTGTCCACGGCATTATTGAACATATTGAGTCAAACCAACCTGATGCTTTCATTAAGAAATTATCACCTACACTCACCGAACGACAAACGTGCGGACCAGCATAGCGAGACGAATCACCTTCTTAAGGTTTCTCGTCTCAAGACGTCATCTGCTTCCATACCATTTCGTACATTTTTTTAAGCGGTATTTGATGTTTTTCAGCTAATCTTCGACAGTCTTCAAACTCCGGCGCTTGACTAATGACTTGTCCGTTATGTAATCCCTCTTTTACTGAAACGTAGCCATACATTGTCTCAATGCTACGCACGCGCCGTTCCATCCGATAAACGGTTAACGGATAATAGCGAATGCCGAGTGTCGTCGTTTCACGAAGAAGAATATCCCGCATCCTATCCAAAATCTTTTCATGACAAAGCAACTGCACCAATACTCCTGGGCGATTCTTCTTCATGTAAATCGGCGTATAATAGACATCATTTGCCCCTGCCTCAAACAACCGATCCATGACATACCCTAACCATTCGCCAGGTGTGTCATCGAGATTCACCTCAACCTTCATCATCTGATGATCAACATGTTCATGATTTGGTGGTTGTTCCATCTTTTTCACCCCACTGATAAGTTCGACTTTATGTTTATTTTACCATACCTTTAGATAGAACTTTGCTACGATTATAGATTAATTGAAATAAAATTTGCCGATTAGGGGGTTGTATAATTTATATAATTTGTTTAATATGTATAATATAAATTGTATATAATAAAAAAGGGGGGTTACATCGTGACAGATGAGCACGAAGCGATCGAACAGTCAAGAGACATGATGATCAGTGCAATTGCCCAAACGATGGTGATATATGGGGTCACTCCATCCGTTGGCCGCATTTACGGTGTGCTTTATTTTGCCTCAGAACCATTAAATCTCGACGATATTAAAACACAAGTTGCGATGAGTAAAGCGAGTGTCAGCAATGGATTACGAGAATTATTAGAAACAGAAATGGTCATAAAAGTTTGGAAAAAAGGCGAACGCAAAGATCACTATGTCGCAGAAAAAGATTTCTTGAAAAACTTCATGTCATTTTTTATTAAGAAGATGCGTCAAGAACGAAACTTGATATTGAAAGCCGCTGAACAAGTGGAACCCAAATTAAAAGAGATCGAGGCTAACGCCGAGGATCCTGCATTGCAAGACATTGCACATAAAGATTTACGTCTTATACAAGATTCCTATGATTACTTTGATTGGACGATGCGCTTAGCTAACGTAATGGAATCAGGAGAAATATTTGATTTCCTACCTAAGAAGGAAGATAAAAAGGAGTAATGATGATGAAGCGAAAAAATACAGCTCTTGTATTGATTGATTTACAAAAAGAAAGTAACTTTGGCCTCGATCATATGGAGCAAGTGACACAAAACGCTAAACAATTAATTGACAGTTTTCATGCATTACAAATGCCCGTTATCTATACACGACAAATCAACCGTTCAGATCGTGCTGGACTTTCCCTAGGAGAACCATTAAATCAAGATGGCACACCATTTTTCTACAATAACAGCACAGAAAACATTGACATCATCGATGAGATTAAACCTCAGAAAGAAGATATTATCATTGATAAATATCGCTGGAGCGCGTTTTATCAAACCAGTCTTGACTTGATGCTTCGCAACTTGCAAGTGACAGATCTTATCATTGGTGGCGTTGTCACTGATGGTTGTTTAATGACTTCTGTTTATGATGCTTATTTTCGTGACTACAACATTCATTTAGTCAAAGATATATGCACAGCTTCTAATGAAGGGGCGCATATGTCAGCAATGATGATTATGGCCAACTGGATTTACAACTTAGAGATCTATGACACATCGAATCTATTAAAACGAGTCAAAGGAGAGAATTATTATTCATGGAAAGCTGACAAAGTAGACACGATGCAGTTTACTCCGGAAAACATGCGCAACATGTATAACAATATACAATAAAGGGGACATTCATCATGAAAAAACTTTTATTATTGATGGTATCATCGTTTGCAATGGTATTATTAGTGGCTTGCGGGAACGAACAACCTTCCACGAATGACAATGAACAAAATAACGAAGGCACAACTAACGAAGAAAAAGGAACGATTACATTCGGACAAACGCCCTGGTCTAGTACAGCACCTCCAACACAAATTGCGAAACAAATTTTAGAAGAACAAGGATATACTGTAGAAATCGAAAAAATCTCTCAACCAATGATTTGGGAAGGCATGGCGAATCAAGAGATCGACTTTTTTATGGATGCATGGTTACCTTATACCGAAGCCGCACGTTGGGAAAAGTTTAAAGATGATTTGACAAAAGTGACAACAAGTTATGAAAACGCTAAACTTGGTTGGGTTGTACCGTCTTATGTTGAAGAAAATACCATCAAAGATATTAAGCAAAATCCAGAGAAGTATGATAATCAAGTCGTTTCCATTGCTGAGGGTGCAGGCATTGTTGACCTATCCAAAGATTTAATGGAAGGGTTTAACATGAGAGAAAGTGGAATCGAACTGTCCACTTCTAGTGAGGGTGCGATGATTTCAGTCGTTGAAGAGAAGATCAGCAATCAGGAGCCTGTTCTATTTACAGCATGGAGACCACACTCCATTTTTGCTCGTCATGATCTGAAATTTTTAGAAGGACAAAATGAGTATTTTAAAGCAGATAACGTTTATGTATTGTCCTATAACGGTATTGAAGAAGAATATCCAGAAGCCTATCAAATTTTATCCAATTGGGGCATTTCCATTGATGCACTCGAAGATATGATTTATAAAAATGAAGAAAACGGTACATCCTTTGAAAAACTTGCATCACAATGGATTGAAGAACATCAAGATAAAGTCAATCAAATGATCGAAAATTAAACTCGGCTTACAAAGTTGCCCTTACATGTCATAACAAATGACAAGGGCAACTTTTTTCTCATAAACGGACCATCGAATATGCGACTTCAGTGATTTCTAAAAATAAAATTTACTCAGGGATTGCCATGTATGCCTATGATTGAAATCTGACCTCAAATAAACAGCAAGCGAATGCTTATTCACAACAAAAAAGCGAACTTTATCTGATGAAAACACAGATAAAGTTTGCTTTTAGTTCATTATACTATGGTATCCATTTTATAAGCTAGGTCGTAAAATACGTTGGAGAAATTGTTGCGTTCTTTCTTCCCTTGGATTTGTTAACACTTTTTGGGGTGTTCCTTGTTCGACGATATAGCCACCATCCATAAATATCACATGATCGCTTACTTCGGTAGCAAACTGCACTTCATGCGTGACAACAGCCATCGTCCATCCTTCATTCGCTAATTCTTTAATCACGTTGAGGACATCCCCGACCAATTCGGGATCTAATGCTGAAGTCGGTTCGTCAAACAGCATCAATTCCGGCTCAATCGCTAGTGCACGAGCAATGCCGACCCGTTGTTGTTGACCACCAGACAATTGGTAAGGGTATAAATCCATCTTATCCTGTAAACCTACTTTTGTAAGCAGACGTTTCGCTTGTTCAATCACCGCTTGTTGGTCACGTTTTTGTACAACCAACGGACCTTCTGTCACATTTTCTAGTGCGGTCTTATGCGGGAACAAATTATAAGATTGAAACACCATGCCCGATTTACGTCGCAAGGTTAACAAATCTTGCTTTTTTAGTTTTTGATTAAAATTAACGTGAAAACCATCTTCAAAATGGAATTCCCCTGTGGTCGGCTCCTCTAATGCATTCAAACAACGTAGCAAAGTGGTCTTACCAGAACCAGACGGTCCCATAATCGTTACCACTTTGCCTTTTTCAATCTCCATATTAATATTTTTCAACACTTCGAGATCACCAAATGATTTTGATAGACCTTTCATTGATAATAAGATGTTAACCACCACCTACTTCGCAATATAACGCTCGAGTCGCCGTTCGATCAATTCTTGTAAAACAGTTAAAATAAAACAAATGATCCAGTATAAAAAGGCCGCTTCAATATAAAGAATCAAAAATTCATAAGTCCTTGCCGCGATCTCCCTAGCTTGTCGGAATAATTCCGCCACTAAAATAAGTGAAGCAAGCGATGTATCCTTGACCAAACTAATAAACGTATTGGATAACGGCGGGACGGATACTCTCGCGGCTTGTGGTAGTATAATTCGTCGTAAGGTTGTACCGTTTGTCATTCCAACTGTATAACCTGCTTCCCACTGCCCTTTAGGAATTGAGGATATCGAGGCACGTATCACTTCTGAAGCATAAGCACCCACATTTAGCGAGAAGGCGATCACAGCACTTGGAAATGGTTCGATTGTTAAACCGATATTAGGTAAACCATAAAAAACGATAAATAACTGAACAATCATTGGGGTACCTCTGATCGCTGACACATAAAATGCAGCTGGTGCTCGTACAATCCGTGAACGCGACAACCTCATCACAGCCGTAAGTAGTGCTAACAATAGACCGACTGCAAAGGAAATTAAGGTAAGCGGAATTGTATATTTAATTCCGCCTTCTACCATTGGCCAAAAAGCCTGTTTAATTAGTTCCCAACCAGCTGTCCCTTCTGTTATCGTAAATACAAATGTATTATTTAGAAGAAACATCTTCACCAAACCATTCTTTCGAGATTTTTGCTAATGTTCCATCCTCTCTCATTTCATTGAGTGCGCCATTGACAGCTTCCACTAATTCTTCGTTACCTTTACGAAACGCAAAAGCGGTACGTGAAACATTGTCTTGTTGCGTAGCAATTTTGATAGAATCATCGCCTTTCTCGTTCATATATTCGAGTACGGCTAAGCGATCGTTCACTGTTACATCTACGCGACCTTGCTTAATATTTTCAATCGACTGTGCTAATCCTTCAACACCTACAATTTCTGCTCCATTTTCTGTCGCGATTTCTTCAAAGTTACTTGTCAATGATTGAGCTGACGTTTTCCCTTCTAAGTCAGCAAACGAAGTGATGTCATTGTTATCGGCTGGTACGACAATGACAGCGCCAGTATACGTATATGGTTCAGAGAAATCATACTTTTCAAGGCGATCCTCACGAATACCCACTTGATTCGCCACTACATCAAAACGCTCATTATTCAAGCCAGCTAACATCGAATCCCATTGTGTCTCTCTGAACTCTACATCCAAATCCAATCGATTAGCGACTTCTCTCATTACTTCGACATCATATCCCGTTAGTTCATCTTCCTCATTATGAAAGGTAAAAGGTGCATAGGTACCTTCTGTTCCTACTGTAATGACACCATTCTCTTGAATTTGACTATATAAGCTTTCATCAGATGATTCACTATTATTTCCATTGTTATTGCCACTTGTTTCTTCATTGTCCTCTGTCGTTCCGCAAGCTGCTAGCATAACAAACAACAAAGCTGATAAAAGTAAGATGCTTATTTTCTTCATGTTGAAAACCCCCAGTATTTTTGTCGGAATTTGTCTGATAGCGACGATTATACATGATCTATATCTGTTTGTAAACGAAAGATGATTGATTAATATAAAGAAAAAGCAACAAATGAAATAAAGGTGTATTCAACCTTTGTTTCCATTCGCTGCTTTTATTCTGATCCTTTTTATCATTCTTATGCACGACGAAATTGGTCATGTAAATAATGAATACTGTCATCAATGTAAGGTTCCTTCGTATTTTCTAATAAAACGTTAATATACGGCTTATGGTCTTTCAACCATCGAAAGATGATATCATAGCGTAGCATTCCTTGACCGACAGGGACCATCTTGATCCATTTATTTTCGATCACAAAATCTTTGGCATGAATCAGCACCATTCGATCGCCAAAAAGGGTGAAAGCTTCTTCGATCACACTTTCTTGCTGTTGGTAATTGTCCATCGACATAAAATTAGCAGGGTCGAAAATGACTTGCAAATGATTCGAATCAATTTCATCCAATAACCAGCGCATTTTTTTCGGTGTATGAATGGGGTGATTAATGCCACCTTCAATACCGACAATGACCCCCCACTTTTCTGCTTCTTTCACCAAATCTCGAACACTAGCTACGACTTTCCAAAATGCTTCTTCCGTAAAATTATCTTCCGTATATCCCATTTTTTCATTGACATTTCCTGTTTCTGAGCCCACGATACTACAGCCAAAATCTCTGGAAAAGCGAATGTGTTCTTTGAATCGGTCTAGTAATTTCTCCCGTTTCGCCTGATCTGGATGAATCATATTAATATAGCATCCGAGAATAGCAACTTGAACCCCTTTTTCTTGAAAACATTGTTGAATATAATGAGCAAAACCTGGACTTAACGTTCCTGTTTCAGTAGGAAGCGATTGAAATGATTTGGCTAAAGCTAACTGTACCGCCTGCAATCCTTTTGTTGCCACTTCAGACGCAATTTCCTCAGGGTGCTCATAATCAATATCATGCCCACGAATCCCTAAGTTGAGATGCATAACCAACCTCCTTTAGTTGAGAATAAAATGGTGAAAGTTGAGATTAAATTCACTAAAGTTGAGATTAAATCTGCCGAAGTTGAGAATAAAATCCCTAAACTTGAGAATAAACCTACCAAAGTTGAGAATAAAACGACCAAACTTGAGAATAGACCACTAAAGCAGACATCTATTAACGAGCAGAATGACTAGCTTTTACGCTAGTCATTCCTAATTATCTTGCGAGCCATCCTCCGTCGACGGCTAGAACATGTCCATTCATATAATTCGATGCTTGGCTTGCTAAATAGACAACCGTTCCCATTAAATCGCTCGGATCACCCCAATAACCGGCAGGAATTCGTGATAAGATTTCGGCACTCCTTTTTTCATCTGAACGGATGGGCTCTGTATTCTTCGTCGCAAAATACCCCGGTGCAATTGCGTTCACTTGAATGCCATGCGGTGCTAATTCATTGGCGAATGACTTCGTTAACCCTGCAACTGCATGCTTACTAGCCGTATATGGTGGGATAAACTTACCACCTTGAAAAGACAGCATCGAAGCAATATTAATTATTTTTCCTGCTTTTTGTTCAACCATCACCTTGGCTGCTGCTTGACTCAATAAGTATACGGCATCTAGATTCAACGCCATCACATCGTCCCAATCCGTTTCTTCATAATCTAAGATCGGATTCCGACGTATCGTACCAGCATTATTCACTAAAATATCCACCGAACCAAATGCATCCACACATGCCGGAACTACTTGCTTTAACTGCTCACGATCGGCAAGGTCAGCTTGATGAAATTCCACCTTGCCTTCCGCATCTTCTAGTAAACTTTTCGTCTCTTCCCAATTCGTCCCGTGTGTCACGACAAATACATTCGCGCCAGACTTGGCCAAAGCAACCGTATAGGCTTGGCCAAGTCCTGTATTTCCACCGGTGACAATCGCTGACTTTCCTTTTAGCGAAAAGTAGTCTAATGAAAATTGATTCACTTGTTCTACCATTTACTTACCTCCTTAGCGCAATTGATCCATGCGAATATGATCCATATCGGTATACGTAATGTTTTCACCACACATGCCCCAAATAAATGTATAATCACTTGTTGCCGTGCCAGAATGGATGGACCAGCTTGGGGAAATAACAGCTTGTTCATTTTTCAACACTAAGTGTCTCGTTTCATGTGGTTCACCCATAAAATGAAAGGCTCTCGTATCCTCTTCCATATCAAAATATAAATAGATTTCACTACGACGGTCATGGGTATGGGCAGGCATGGTGTTCCAGACGCTTCCTGGCATAATCATCGTTAAGCCCATCTGTAGTTGACAACTTTCACAGACATTCGGATGAATATATTGGTGGATTTTACGTTCATTTAATGTACCCGATTCACCTAGTTCCAATGGCTGAATATCTTTAATATCAATTTTCACTGTCGGATACGTATGATGAGCGGGTGCTGCAATAATATAAAATTTCGCAGGGTTGGCTGGATCATTGGAATGAAACCAGACTTCTTTCGTCCCTCGGCTGACGTACAAACCATCGTGTCGTTTCATATCATATGTCTTACCATCTAATTCAACCGAACCTTGGTTACCAATATTAATAATCCCTAACTCACGTCGTTCCAAAAAGTAGGAAACACCCAACTGTTTATCCAGCTTAATGGTTAACGCTTCATTTGCTGGCGTCACACCACCAAAAATCATTCGTTCCACATGCGTATACGTTAAATGCACTTTTCCTGGTTCAAATAGCTTTTCGACGAGAAACTTTTCACGTAATTCATCCGTATTATACCTTTTAATCTCCTCTGGGTGGTTTGCGTAACGTACTTCCATGAATAATTCCTCCTTGTCATATTATCGCTTGATTTCTTGGCCCATGTTTTCCTGGAACTGCTCGACTTCGAATGAAGAAAATGCGTTTCCATCACCTTTGATCGTGTGCTTTAACACGGCAGCTGACGTAGCGAAGGAAACGATCTTCTCTGGCCTCCAACCATTTAAGTGACCAGTAAGAATCCCTGCTGCATAGGCATCCCCCCCACCAATGCGATCGATCACAGGTTCAATCGCAAAGCTCGATGTTTGGTAAAGTTCATCATTTATATAAAAATTTCCTTGCAAGTAATGTTTCGACGTAGATACGACTTCTCGTTTTGTCGATGCGAATATTTGAATACTTGGAAATTTCTCTTGAATCTGCTGATAATAATACTGCAATTTTCGCCGGCCATCCCATTGCTCCAACGCTTCGTCGATACCTAAAAGATAGATCGCATCCATATGATTACAAAACGCCATATCCACATAAGGTAAAACCTCCTGGATAGCTTGACTCGCTTCTTTCTGACTCCAAAGCTTCGATCGATAATTAAAATCAAAGCTAACGGTCATTCCTTTTTCTTTTGCTGCTTGCATCGCTTGCTTGGTGATTTGGCGCAATGAAGAGGATAAAGCTAACGTAATCCCGGTTGTATGAAAAACGTCTGCACCCTCAAAAATCATATTCCAATCAAATACGCCTGGATCTACTGTGGCAAAACTCGAAAACTTTCGATCATAAGTAACAGCGCTCGAACGGTTCCCGATTCCCGCTTCTACATAATAAGTCCCTAGTCGCTCGCCACCCCGCAAGATTTGATTCGTACCAACTTGATGGGACGCTAAATAACGAATCGCAGCTTCACCAATGAAATGGTCTGGTAGGCGGCTCACATAATCAACTTCAAAACCAAAATTCGCTAACGAGATAGCTAGATTTGCTTCGGCCCCGCCATAATAGACATCTAATTTGTTTGCTTGATAGAATCGTTGATCATTTGCCGTCGTCAACCGCAGTAGCATTTCGCCAAAGGTAATCACTTTCATTCGATCACCTCTTTTACTTCATCGACATATTGTCTCGCCAATGCGGTGATTTTGTCATACTCACCCGTTTTTGCTGGCGCCACTAAATTCCCACCAATACCTACTGCAACCGCTCCAGCATCCAGCCATTCACGTAGATTATCTAAGTTAACGCCTCCTGTCGGCATAAGGTTGGTTTGAGGTAACGGGGCTTGTACTGCTTTCACAAAACTTGGACGCAACGTATGACTCGGGAACAATTTCACAACATCTGCACCTGCTTCCATTGCCTGTTTGATCTCCGATACGGTTACACAACCTGGCATATAAGGTACTTGATAAAAGTTACAGAGCTTGGCTGTCTCTTGATCAAACGATGGCGCCACTACAAACGCTGCACCTGCCGTAATCGCCTCTCTTGCCGCATACGCCTCAAGCACAGTGCCCGCACCTACAATAACTTGCTTGTTATCTTGGTATTTCTCCGTCATCGTACGTATCACTTCTTCCACATTCGGAATCGAAAAAGTGAATTCAAGCGTATAGATTCCACCATCAATACATGCATCCGCTACTTTTATCGCTTGTTCTTGACTGTCTGTTCGAATCACCGCCACAAGTTTCTGTTTTTGAATCGTTGATAACACATGTACTTTATTCATGACTTCACCTCATCTCTAGGAAGAAAAGTTGCGAGTGGATGTTTTATCTCCTGGATTTCATCGATAAATAATCTCGCCATCGCACGTGCCCCATGTTCTTGCAAGTGGGTATCATCCTGCTCCCCATCCGGGTAAGCAGAATAGATACCTGGTGCTATCCACATAAATAGTTTTTTTGACGATTCTTCTCCTAACTCGCTGATCAAACGCTGACTCAACCGATTCATATCAATCACAGTGACACCTTGTTTTTCTGCAAGTTCACAAGCTGCCTTCGGATAATCCCCATGTGTATCAAGCAATTTACCAGTTTCACTAAAGTGTCGCCTTGCAATCGACGTGAGTAAGAGGGGAGTCCCGCCACAGGTCCTTGTGCGTTCAATCATAAATTGTAAATGTTCTTGATAACTCGAAAACGGATCAGTGGATCGCTCAAGGTCAGGCTTTTGGTCGTTATGGCCAAATTGAATCAGCACATAATCACCAGCCTGTAGTTCTTTTTCAATCGCCTCCCACCGCTTCTCTGTCAAAAATGATCGACTGCTCCTACCTGAGGCAGCATGGTTTCTAATCATTACTTGATGATGAAAAAAGGATGACAGTACTTGCCCCCATCCCATGCGTGGGTAGCGTTCGGGTTCGTAATCACACATCGTCGAATCCCCAGCTAGGAAAAGTTGCACCTTCTTCATTTGCTTAACTCCAATTGAATACTCGCTAGTGCAAAGGCCCCGACACCGTGCAAGTCATTTGTACTGCGCTCGCGATGGACATAGTAATCATAAGTACCAATTGACGTTCCAATACATATATCATGTAAATGGAAACGTCCGCGATCATCTACTTCTACCTTATTTTTAAGCAAACCGTCGTATGCTTTCTCGGCATAAGTCAAATAAGACGTATCAACATACCCCATGTTGACAGCTTTTGCGATCGCATAAGTGAATAAGCAAGAACAGGAACTTTCTAAATAATTATCACTTTGGTCACCTTTATCAACAACTTGATACCACAGACCAGTCTCTTTATCTTGATACGTAATCAGCGCATCGACCAATTGTTTGACAACCGTTTTCAATTCTTCTCGTTTTTCATGGCCTTCAGGAAGCATCTCGATAAAATTAGCTGTCACCATGCTATACCAACCGAGTGCTCTTCCCCAGATTTCTGGAGCATGGCCCTGTTCAGTGGCCCACGGCGCTTTTTTACTCTCATCATAACCATGATAATAAAGACCATTTTCCTTTTGCGTATGTTTGCGCATCAACCGCTCCTGCTCCATGACAAGGTCCGTTAATTCTGGTTCTCCAAATCGTTGACCGTATTGGATCGCAAATGGTCCAGCCATATACAATCCATCGAGCCACATTTGATACGGATATTTATCTTTATGCCAAAAGCCGCCTTCTTTTGTTTTATTTAATGTGTTCAATAAATGGCGTAACTTACGGGCAGCAAGTTTGTATTTTTCATCTTTCGTTTCTTCATACAAGGGCAGCAGCAACAAACCTGGTTGAATCGCATCAAGTTCACTTCTGGCAAAGTAAAAGTTACCGTTCTCATCGATTAGCTGATCGACATACGTTTTGACATAGTCATAGTATTTTTTCTCGTTCGTTTGTTTCCACACATCGTACATGCCGCACAAAAATACACCTTGATGATAATGCCAGCGATCGGCGGGTGGTAATTTTACAGGTTCATATTGCTGCATCAACGTATCACAAGCTAGTTTCGCCCAATCGAGAGCGGTCTTTTGTGTCACTGTCATTATAATCCACCTTTCTACTTATCATTTCCGTGATATTCAAACCAATCAAAATCGGCATAATTCGTACTAT
Source organism: Gracilibacillus halophilus YIM-C55.5 (assembly GCF_000359605.1). GTDB lineage: Bacteria > Bacillota > Bacilli > Bacillales > Amphibacillaceae > Gracilibacillus > Gracilibacillus halophilus. The sequence continues at coordinate 19,209 of NZ_APML01000041.1, read as the reverse complement.
CTTCTCCATTTGCCGAAACATAAAGCCCTATATACGCACCAACAAAACCGCCTGCCTGATCTGTACTTAAAATCGTGCCATCCACTCGGTCCGCTAACACTTGCCAGTCCCACGCTTTTGTTGCATAAGCAAATGAATAGGCCTGCCCTTCGGCTTCTACTTTCAAGTAAACGTTGTCCGAATCGATTTCGTTTTTCGCCATTCTTTCATCAACGCCTGCTTCCCTTCTCACCAATTGAATATATGTTTTTTCTCCTTCTAATAGCACTTCCATTCGAAATTGGTACTCATGATTTTGAAGTAATACCAGGCCTGCTGTTTCATACTCGGTCTGTGGCTTGAATGCCATAACTGTTTGAGCCAAAAAGTGAATATGCTGCTGTCTTCTACCAATAAATGATGGGTTCTCTTGTTCCATGATCGTTTCTTTCTTTGCTTGTAACCGTAGATAACCCGGCCTTTCCGTTAATGACCAAAAATTACCACGAGGCGTACGTAAGAAATTCCATTGATCGCTCAGCTCGCTTGCTTCAAAGGAATCAGCATGCCCCTCACTTGGCCAGCGATGTTCCGTCAATTGAGGAAACGCCATTTCTTCCTCAATCATCCCTTTTCCAGGATTAACAATCGGCCAGCCATCTTCCCAAACAAACGGCACAAGAAATGTTTCCCTGCCGAGATTGCGATAATAACCACCATACGGTCGCGAGGCGAGACAAACCATCCACCAATCACCGTGTTGCGTCTCAACAATATCGGCATGCCCGACATTAACAATCGGATAATCTCTTCCTAAATGACGATGTGTCAAAATTGGATTGGTTTCAGTCATTTCATAGGGTCCTGTAATTTTCTTGCTTCTTGCAATAGTGACAGCATGTGTATGACCTGTACCACCTTCAGCAATTATTAAGTAATACCAGCCATTGATTTTATATAAATGAGGTGCTTCTTGGGCATGAGCATTTTTCAACGCCCCATCCCACAAGCTGTAAGTTGGACCTACGAGTTGTTTTTTGTCTACATCAAGTTCCTGCAACCATATTTCATTATGCTTTGCATACTGTCTTCCTGATGGTGGCTTGCGATTACCGGTATAATAGACTTTACCGTCATCATCAAAAAATAAAGAAGGATCAATGCCAGGTGGCGTCTCCAACCAGTTCGGATCTGACCAATCACCAGCCGGGTCTGTTGCCGTTACATAGAAATTCATTCTTGCTCCCGCTTTACTTTCGACGAATGTTGTAATCATATAAAATACACCTTCATGATAGCGAATCGTCGGTGCGTATATCCCGCGAGAATTCGGCGTTTGATCCAAGTTCAGTTGCTCAGGACGATCCAGTACATGCCCAATTTGCTTCCAATGAACCAGGTCTTTACTATGAAAAATAGGGACACCAGGAAAATACTCAAAACTTGACGTCACTAAATAATAGTCTTCACCTACCCGGCATATGGACGGGTCCGGATAAAATCCTGGTATTATAGGGTTTTTAAATGTCTTCATTTCTGATCAACGCCCCTTCTTTCAAATATCCCTCAGCCAGTTTTTGATACTGTAAGCCACTAACATGTAAGTCGTTGATATGATGGTAACGAACAACTGGTGTATCATTGGGCTTTTCTTGTTGCGACAACTGGTCCAATATAACTTGCTTCGCTTCTTCGACATGCAATGCTGGACCAGTGCGTGTCTTGACTTTTACGTGATGGAAGGTAAGATTTTCAACATACTTCGCGAATATACCTTCTCCAGCCATTTCGATTTTTTCTCGAACCATATCTGGTTCTCCTCCTGGTGTGGAGGCATCTTCCGTCATCTCAACGGTTACATGCTCAATAGAAATATCTCTCACCGGCATTTCTGGTAAACCATAGATAAAGCCTGCCGCTGCCCGACAATTTCTAGCCATCACTTGCTGCACCCGAATTTGTTCGACGACTGGCGTTTTTTCGCTAACTGGGATAATATTTCCATCCAATAATGCTTGATTGCTTTTACTGACCCCATGCCGATAAAAAGAATTAATCGCAATCGGACATAAAACACTGTCCATCATGATATTTGAAATGAGAATATTCCGGATATAACTGCCGCGTTCCCGATTTGTTTTTACCCGAATCCCTCGATCAGTACCATCAAAAATACAATTACTAACGACGACATTCTCAATACCACCAGAGTTTTCACTACCCAGCACCACACCACCATGCCCGTGCTGCATCGTGCAGTTCGATACCGTAATATTTTTGGTTGGTATGCCATGATAACGCCCATCTTGATTGATGCCTGATTTAAGCACGACACAATCATCACCGACATCAAAGTGACAATCCGAAATACGAACATTTTGACTAGAGTCGACATCCAGTCCGTCGCCATTTGGTGTATCTGACGGATTTTGAAATCGAACGTGATGAACGTTGACATCTCGGCAAAAGACGAAATGCGTATTCCAAAAGGGAGAATTTTTCACGGTCACACCTTGCATCGTAATATGCTCTGCTTGGTAAAACTGAACTAATGGCGGCCTTAAAAATTGGGATGGCCATTCGACTAAATTTGTATCTGCTGGTTCAGTAAAAGTCTGATTTGCTTCGGCAATCTCTTGCGTTTTCTCTGAGTAATAATCATCGCCATCGCGCAAACGTCGATTCACTTGCCACCATGCCTCACCATTTCCGTCAATGGTTCCTTCACCTTTAATCGAAACATTTTCCACTTGATTACCGAATAGTAATGGCATAAACGCATGGCATACATAACCCGACCAACGTGTTTTGACGATTGGATACTGTGAAAAGTTGTCCGTAAACGAAAGTGTCGCACCGCGTTCAAGATAAAGTGTCATATGATACATAATTCAATGGGCCCTGTTCTATATACACCTGCTGGAACATAGACCGTTCCACCCCCTGCATCAGCGCATGCTTTAACGGCCTGGGTCATCATTTCTGTGTGATCGGTTTCGCCATCACTCGCGCCGAACTGCGTGACATCAAACAATCCCATCCAACTTCCTCCTTTATTTCAATAAATCTTCTCGAAGTGGTGTGAATATATCTAATAGTTTGCTAGACTCTAATGCCTTCACACCATGCGCTACATTTGAAGGTATATGCAAGGAATCCCCTTTTTGCACCACCTTTTCTTCTCCGTCTACTTGGAAGACGAGTTTTCCTTCTAAACAATACGTCAACTGTTCATGCGGGTGATGGTGCATTGCCCCTTCTGCTCCTGCATCAAATGCTACTTCCATCATCATCATATCTTTACCTGGTTGATGAATTTTTCGCACCACCCCTGGGTCAGCCTGTTCCCATTGATTCAAACTCATGAACGCTTCCTCCTTTTTCTACTAACATCGGTAACAATAATTGAATCCCCATTACAATCAACAAAACATAAGCAACAGTCTGTGTATCCATTTGATTCGAAAAAAAGATATAAAATAAAATCCCTAAACCTCGCCCACTATTAATAATCGTTTCTCTCAATACAACGGCTTCCGTTCGAAATTCAGTTTGGAGCGGTACTCGATTGATCCATTGAAAATAATAGGCAGCATATGCATTGGCTTGGAGCGGTTTAAATAAGTGGAGCACCACCATAAACAAAATTACACTCCACATAGCAATATCCCATGTAACAAATAAGCTAGCCGTAAGAAAACCAACAGCAGCAATCCATAAATACTTGTAGGTAGCATCTACATTCGCAAATCGAGAAATGACATAACTGGATAAGATCGATATCGCTAAAAATCCTGCATTCAGAAAGCCTACCGCCCCTTCATCATCGAACATTTGATAAATCAAAATAGCAGGCAAGAACATGAGTATCCCTTGCGGAAAACCGACAATCATCCAACCGAACAATGCTTTTTTAAACGCAGGTGTTCGTTTGAGAATCAACGGTAAATACCGCATGTAATAATTTCGGTGGCGCATTTGTTCGCTTTTTATGCGAAAGCTTCCCAATGTGGCGATAAAAAACATCGTAAAAGCGATCGAAAACACAATGATATAGCCTGTTAATGCTTGCGACTGTTGAATGATGAAACCAGCGATTGCTGGTGCTACTAAGTTAGCTGATCCCATCACAATTTGATTCCAGCCTAAGTAACGGTGGCGGTTTTTATCTGATGAAACTTCATGTACCATCGTAAAGTAAGCGACCCAGTAAAGGCCTTGTGCCACTCCACGCAATAAGGCAAATAAATAAAAATAGGTCACAATATCCTCTTGAACAGTTACAATAAATAAATAGAACAAAGCCGTCATGAAGATGCCATATCGATAAATGCTTGTTCTTCCCTTTTTCTTAGCTACTTTTCCAATCATGAAGGTCGTCAACGCCTGGGTGAGAATCGCAACCAAATTATAGATTGCATTGATCCAAAGGTCATTGGTTAACCGCCACAAATATAGATTAATAAATATAATCGATAATGAACCGCCAAATTGAAATATAGCGTGATTGACAAGCAACTGAATCGCATATGATGACAGATGTTTCTCTTTCTTGATACGCATAAATTGGTTCCTTCTTTCCTATCAAGTCATTTGTCTTTTCAATCGATGCCAAAATTGTGACGGGCGCACGAGTGTACACTTTCCGTCTGTAATAAATGATACAGTTGCTGCCTAATCAACGTTGCCTGAGTTGAGGCATTCATATCACCTTCACGTAAACCGAGCCCTAATTCAACGGGGCGAGGCATTTCTGGGTAATGTTCACCCGCTTTTACTTGACTAACATTCGGTGCTTTAGGTGAACGATCGATTTCTCGAGAGAATCCTCCGTCCGATTGTTTGAACGACTGAAGATTCTCAATCGTCACTTTACAAATTTGATGACGATATTCTCTAGGTATTTCCACTTCTAAATAGGAGAGTAAATCAATTGGATTACGTACATAGCACATATCAGTGGCCTCTTCTTCATGTAAACATCTCATAATACTTTGATAGATTTTTTCTTGATTGGGCATACGCATCTGATATTTTCGATAAAACGTGTGCAGTTTAAAAGTACCTGATATTTTTACATAAAGTGAGCCCTCCCCCCATAAACCTGTCGTTGGATCTTGAATCTCGGCTAAATAATCGACAAATGATTGCACATAACGCTTTTGTTGTTCCGGTTCCATGTGATGAATATAACCTGCCGAAGAAACTAATCGATCACAGCCACGCCAACTATTTTGAAGACTAATCCGTTCCCACTCTTGTCGATAGGCCGTCACCGATTTTGTAAATGACGGCCACTCATTGGTTGCTTTAGGCAGATCATATAATGGTGTGGCACCTAATCTTTTCAAACTACCGATTGAATAATTCAATGCACGTTGCACCATCACTTCATCTTTAGCCATCGCGGGATGCTCGTCAAAGAAATATCCACTACCTTGATCTTGCTTGCGTTGAAAAAACTTGACAATGGACTCACGTATTGGATCAGGCATTTCATCTAAAAGCTGTTGCCGTTTTAAGATATTGATAGCTTGTGCTGTGGATTCAATGTCTGGTGCAAATGTTCTTGCCCCTATGGAACTTCGAGCATAGTAGAATCCTCCAGTCACTGGATCAAATTGACCGCTTAACCAATCAAACAGTCCTACATATTGTCGATCGAGTTCTTGCAACAATCGGCCCGTAACATCCATAGGCATTCCCTTCTTTCCTTATTTAACTTATCCCTTCACTGATCCTAATAGTGCACCTTTGGCAAAATATTTTTGTAAGAATGGATAGACCAATAGAATCGGTAAAGTAGATACAACAATCGTCGCCATTTTGACCGTTACTTCAGGTGGTGGCACATCGGTAAAATCTTGGCCGTCATAATTAATACCACTTGCTAGTACTACGATTTGACGCAACAATACTTGTACCGGCCACTTATCAGCATCACTTAAATAGAGGATGGCATGCATATATGTGTTCCAATAGGTCACTGCGTAGAACAACGAAATCGTTGCAATCGCAGGTAATGAAATGGGAATGACAATTCGGAACAAAATCCCAAAATCATTGGCACCATCAATTTTTGCTGATTCTTCTAAACCTGGAGGTAAATTCATAAAAAAGCTTCGCAATATGATCATGTTAAATGCATTAATCGTTACAGGGATAATTAGCGCCCATAATGAATCGAGCAATCCTGTTTGCTGAACAACCAAGAAAGTTGGGATCATCCCACCGTTAAATAACAACGTAAACACAATCATAAAGTTGATGACCCGTCTTCCAACTAAATCTGTTCTTGATAGACCATAAGCCGTTAACGTCGAGAAGAGCATACTCCACAACGTCCCGCCTAAGGTTACGATCACAGATACGACTAACGCTCGGAAAATGGTATCTGTTGAAAAAATATATTTATAGGCATTTACACTAAATTCAGTCGGGAATAATAGAAATTTCGTATTAGCTACTTCCGCACTTGTAGCAAATGAACTCCCAACCACATGGATAAAAGGCAAAATCGTGATTAATCCTAATAGAGCTAACAGAATATAATTAATCACATCAAATAACTTACTGCCCATCGAAATTCTTTGTTTCTTTTTCGCCATTCTCGTCACCTCATTTTCTGTAATGTTTCGCTTCTTAATAAATTCCTTCCTCGTTGAATTTTTTCGCTAGCCAGTTGGCAAATACGACCATGATTAAGCCGACAATCCCTTTAAAGAAACCGACAGCCGTACTATAACTAAATTGCCCTTGTTGCAAACCAGCTACATAGACGTAGGTGTCAAAAATTTCTGCCACATCTCGGTTGGATGAGTTTAATAATAGATATACGTGTTCGAATCCTAATTCAAGAACATCACCAATTTTTAGAATCAGTAATACAATGATCACGTTACGAATCGCTGGTATCGTGATGTGCCACATTTGTCGGAATCGATTCGCCCCGTCCATTCTGGCTGCTTCATATAATTGCGGATCGACTGCAGTAATGGCTGCTAAGAAAATAATCGTCCCCCAGCCAGCTTCTCGCCAGATCACTTGCAAAATATACATGGGTCGAAACCAATCTTCATTTAATAAGAAGTTGATCTTGCCAATACCAAAATAATCGAGAAGTTCATTCACAATACCGCCATCTAACGTCAACATCACGTACGAAATGGAAACGATTACAACCCAAGACATAAAATGCGGAATATATATTAAGGTTTGAACCCCTCGTTTAAACAAGCTGTGTCGGACTTCATTAAGCATTAACGAGATAATAATCGGAATAGGAAAATAGACAAATATTTGTAACCCAAATAAAACTAACGTATTTTTAAAGATCATCCAAAATTCCGAACTCGTAAACAATCGTTGAAAATGCTCAAGTCCTACCCATTCACTCCCCATAATTCCGCGATATGGTTTATAGTCTAAAAAGGAGATGATGAGTCCATACATCGGTAAATATTTATAGATAAGAAAATAAATAATCCCAGGAAGAATCATTAAATATATTAATCGATTCCTCTTAATCTGACGCCAAACTTCAGACCTTCTTTGCTTTTTTAATTCTTTTACTGGAACAGCCGTTGATGATTCCATACACAGCATCCTTTCTTCAGAATTTGTAAAATAGTGTCACCTGTATCGATTACATTAAGCGTAACCGTCAGATGTCATAACGTAAATAATCATTATCTTACGAGTTACTAACCCCTTGATAGACAAGCACTTGGCTGTATTTTTAAATTAATAAAAGCAACTCAAGTAACATAATGAGTATCTCGTTATCATTGCTTGATTAAGGATTGAGCCCTTACGAATATATCGTAAAGGCTCAAAAATGACTGTTGATTACTCAGAAGCGTTATACTCTTCTATAATCGCGTCGCCGCCTTCGCTTCTCCATTCTTCTACAGCAGCGTCAAATCCTTCTTCGTCGATTTCACCTAAAATATAATTGTATGTCGCGTCTGTAATAATTTGTTGCAAGCGTTCACCATCACTCACATATGTTTCTGAGTACAACGGAATCGTTGGATCCTCTATGAGATAGTTTTCATTGTCTTTAAATAACTCTTCTGATTTTGCTTTCGGTGCATAATCAAAGAACCCTTCATAGCGGCCATTCGTTTCAGGCTCACCAACTTCAAGTGCTTGGTATGGTTTAACTTCACGGTCTCTTGTTGCTTGCTCACCAATTGGTAGTGCGCGATCTTCTTTCACTTCATAATGTTCACCTTCAATGCCCCAGTAAGCCGTGTTAATGACTTCTGGTGTCATCATTTGATCAAAGAATTCAAGAATTTTCAGTAAATCCTCTTCTGTTTCAACTGAACTTTTCGGGAACATAACTAAGTTACCATAACCAGGTATCGCCCATACGCCAAATTCGCCATCTGGACCAGCAATGTTATTGTGAACGTCATACTCCACATCTGGATTGATTTCTGCTGCGTCGTTATAAAGGCTACCAACATCACCCATAGACCCAACATACATACCAGCTGTGCCATTTTTTATAAATTCCTGTTGGTCGACTTTACTTGTTACAGGGAAGTCTTGATTGATGTATCCGTTTTCATGCATTTCTTTAAAAAAGTCCATCGTCTGTTTATATTCATCAAACATAAATTCTGGCTGTAGTTGTCCATCCTTTTCTCCCCAATAGTTTGGTGTGCCAAACCATGAAGAAACGGTTTTAAATGCACCATAAATTAAATCGCTTCGATCCGTTAAGCCAAATGTGTCATCTTCTCCATTGCCATCAGGATCATCTTCTGTAAATGCTCGCGCCATTTCCATAAACTCTTCTGTATTGGTTGGCGCTTCTAGTCCTAAATTATCTGCCCAATCCTTACGATAAATGAGACCTTGACGAGATAATGGACGCCCTTGATATAACGTATAAAGCTTGTCATTTACACGTGTATTGTCCAATACATTTTCCTTCAATTTAGATAGATTTTCAAATTGATCTAAATAAGGTCCGATTTCCCAAAACTGTTCATCTTGAATGGCATCTCTAAATTGAATAAACGTCGATTGGTTTTTCAGAAAGACCGCTTGTGGAAGCGAGCTGGTAGCAAACGCTGTATTCAGACGGTCCTCATAGTTGTTATCGGGCACCCATTGAATTTCAATGTCCGTATTCGTTTTGCTTTCGATTTCTTCTAATATCGTTTCTTCGGGTACTTCAGGTGTGTGTAAGTTTGCCATAATCTCAAATGAATACGGTTCTGATGATTCTCCAGACTCTTCACCTCCATTTTCTTCATTGTTATTTGTATTTTCCTCGCTGTCTTCTGAAGCGCTTTCATTATTGCCGCATGCAACTGCGAACAATACTAAGCATAATAACGCCATCGCTCCCAATAGTTTTTTCCAACTACTCAAATGAACCACCCTCCAAATTTTATTTTTTGTACGTAGCCAATCGCGCTTCGTACAATTCTTATGTTATGTGATTAATAAATGAATGTATATAATCACTTCTTCATAAAATAGGAAAACCCTTGCTGTAACTCAATCTTTTATTTACTTTTTTACAAAAATAATCATCAATATATTTAAGGCCTTTATTTCATTATAAAATGATTATTTTGATTCATTCACATGGCCCCTCCCCTTGTGGCTTAAGGGTTTCTTCATGCTTATAAAATGATTATTTTTGAAAGCGCTTTATAAAATTGTTTATTTTTAGGTTATTTTGCTGTATCCTTATCATATACGATATACTCTATTTTTTCATCAAACATATAGAAAGGAATTCAGGTGATCATATGGAAATGACTGGTTTGTGGGGAGGTTTTTATCGAATCTCTTTATGGATAACTCGATTTGCTTGGTTAAATGTTTTATGGATACTTGGTACAGCCATCGGCCTTTTAATTTTCGGCATCATGCCAGCTACTATCAGCATGTTCACTGTCGTGCGCAAATGGGTTCGAAAAGAATATGATATATCTATTTATCACACTTTTCTATCCACTTACAAAAAGGAATTTAAAATCTCTACTTTATTTATGATTGTTATCGCTATACTTGCATTTTTACTTTATGTCAATGTACGCTACACGGGATTTATGTATACAAGCCCAATTTATCCAATCCTTTTTGGTTTATTTATTATCGCGTCTTTTTTCTACGTTTTACTATTAATGTATATTGGACCAGTTTTCACGCATTATCACTTAAAATTCTGGCAATATATTAAATATTCCGTGCTGATTGGTGCTACAAACTTACATTATTCCATCGCTTGTCTCACCATACTTTTCGGAATATATGTTGCATCCTTCCGTTATCCTGGGATCATTTTTGTCTTCAGCTTTAGTGTAAGCGCTTATATCATTATGTTTTTTGCTCATCTTGGATTTACACAACTTGCACGAAAACAGCAACAAGAAGCAAAAGCCGAAACACAAGAGTCAACTACTACTTTGAAGCAACAAGACATAAACTATAATCACAACGGATAAGTTCAAAGAATGATAGCGAAGGATCGATGCTTATGAAAAAATTTTCGACGAATCATTATTATAAACTCATTGCATTTTTTATCATTTTAAGTGCCGTCCCTGTTATTATTACAGGTGTTCTTTCGTACCAACAATCATCTGCGGCTATTATCAATTATTCAGAAGAAGAAAAGAAACAAAACATTTTCCAAATTCAAACCAACGTAGAACAAATTTTAGAATACGTTGATTTATCGGTTACCTATTTTGTCAGAAGTGCGCAAACACAACATTATTTAAGACAAGATATGAAAGCTGCAACATTCTCGGATTTTCATAAGCTGAGAAGTGATTTAAACCATTTACAAACACTTGATACAGGTATTGAAGACATCGTTTTGGTAAGTATGGAACATCGTTGGTTAATTAATAATGATGGCTTACAACATCTAACCCACGAAGACTATGACACCATCTATTCTGATTATATCAATACAGCAGAACAATCAAGCTGGAAAGTGGAAAATGCTGAAAATATTGAGTTACCGAATGCTACAAAGAAAAGTTGCCCACAGTATATAAACTTAGTGAAAAAGTTACCCATTCGTAATTCCAACCCGAGCGGAATGGTCAGTGTATTAATCCCTACGTGTGAACTTGACGAAACTATGGCTAAAAAAACGGAAATGGAATCATTTATTGTACTGGATGAAAGTGACTCAATGATTGCCCACAGTAATCAAAACGTAATTGGCAAACAGAGTTACTTACCACCTTCTTTATTAGAGTCCATTCATAAAGACTCCGGTCAAGGACAGTTTAATTTCGAGATTGAGGAGACTGATTATAAAGTATCCTATCGTGTGTCTGACTACAATGATTGGACATATTTATCATTCGTAGAGATGGGCGATTTACACAACAAATCTAGTGCTATTGGTTGGGTTACCATATGGATCTGCGGTATTTTACTGGTACTGTCCATGATTATTTCGTTTATTGGAAGCAAAATACTGTACAAACCGATTAAAAAATTAAAGCTAGCGATTGATCACACACAAGATAGCCCTCTACCTGAGCATAATAGAAACCAAAATGAGTTTGAACTTATCGAGACTCATATTAATCAATTATCCAACAAAAACAATCAACTAGAGCGCCGTATGCAAAGTCAAATTAATCAGTTAAAGCAATTATTTGTCATGCGGTTGTTACAAGGAAAAGTGAGCCAACACGAACTGCCATTAAAATTAAAAAATTTCAATTATGACATCGCAAATGGTACATGGCTGACGACCTTTTCTCTACAAATTGATTCGGTTGAAAACAGTAAATTTGAGAACAGCGACCAAGATCTACTCTTATTTGCCATTAATAATTTAATTGAAGACTTAATATCTACAAATGATCGACTGACACCTGTCGTGATTAATGATGTTCAAGTGACCGTTCTCATGAGTCGTTGTCAGGATGACGCCCAATATACTCATTTTATCAATCAAAAAGCGAAAATCATTCAAGAACATATTCAAGAATTCTTTGGGTTATCAGCCAGTATTGGCATAAGCAAACCATTCGATTCGTTAATAGAGGCACCGAAATCGTTCAAAGAAAGCAAGGAAGCCTTAAAATATCGCTTAAAACTCGGATACAGGTCCATTATTTTCTATGAGAATCTAAATCGAAAGTATACAACACTTGCTTCTTATCCTACGAGCATCCGTAATCGTTTATTAGATGCGATTAAACTCAGCGATAAATCGACAGCAATTGAGGAAACGCAAGCATTTTTCGATTACTTGCAAAAGCATGATATGCACCATCAACAAATGGAACTGTATATTTCTCGCTTACTTTATGAATTAGTTGAATTAAGAGAATTACTAGGGGTTTCTAAGCAAACTGTAGAATACGAGGAGTTAACTGTTACCTTAGAAGATTTTCATACATTTCATGAATTGCGAAATTGGCTGACATCAGCGATTATTTTCCCATTAATCGACCATGCAGAAGCAAGAGCTGAATCCAAAAACAAAAAGATTTCAGACCTAATGATACAACTGATTCAAGATCGCTACAACGAGGATCTCTCTTTGGATATTGTAGCTGCTGAACTTCATTACAATCCAAATTATTTAAGCAGTATTTTTCAAAAAGAGACACACTATTCATTTAGCGAGTACTTATTGCACTTTCGATTAAGTAAAGCGAAAGAATGGTTAACCACGACAAACATGTCAGTTAAAGAAATCGCAGAACAATTGCAATATAATAATTCACAAAATTTCATACGTTCATTCCGGAAACTAGAAGGCATTACACCAGGGAAGTATCGTTCCCGTTATAAAGCACGCCAGGCATAAAGTGACCCATTGCGTCAAAACACATCACTAGTGCGGGAAAGCAAAAAGTTCCTTTCCCGCATTAGTTTCGTGTTTTGGCTTTTTCGATTCATCACTGGATCAATTACGCTTCACCGATCAAGACGCGTAAAATATTGGGATGATTTTCAAATGTTTTCGTCCCAGCCCCATACCCTGTTTGTAAAACAGTCATATGAGGGATTGTACAAAATTCATCTGCAAAGTGCTTAGCAATCGCGGCACCAGTCGGCGTCGTAAGTTCTGTCTGGATATCACTTTTCTTTAGTGGGACACCCTTTATAATTTCTAAGGTTGCTGGTGCTGGCACGGGATAGACGCCATGATCAATATGAACAGCACCTGATCCAACCGGAATAGAAGAAGCAATCACTCGATCTATTTGTAAATAATCAATGAGTATGCTACGCCAACCATATCAATGATGGAATCGATCGCTCCGACTTCGTGAAAATGTACTTCATTGATCGGCTTTCCGTGAATTTTTGCTTCAGCTTCACCAACGAGTCGAAACATTTCTACGGCATGGTGCTTGACTGATGGCTGTAGATCACTCTCTTCAAGTAATTGGACAATATCATGATAGTGTCGATGGTGATGATGTGATTCTGCTTTTACGTCAAAAGATAATGACGAGATACCATTTTTGACGACACGAGATACGTTTAATTCATAATCCTGGTTCAAAGACAATTTATGTAACGAATCTTCAAGTACATCGACAGGAATACCTGCATCAAGCAAAGCAGCAATCGTCATATCTCCACTTATTCCTGAAAAACAATCAAAATAAAGCACTCTCATTACTATCACCTACTTTTTACAATCTATATCTATCATAAATGGTTTACGATCGTTTTGAAACAATAATCATCTAATCACGTTAAAACTGTCCATCTATTCAAAATAGATGGACAGTTAATAAACAATTTTTATTCACTTTGAGATGATTCAAGTTCTTCTTGTGCTGCTTGCAATGCTTCTTCTGCTGATTCTCCATCACGTAACACTTTATTGAGTGTCGTTAAGTTCAATTGATCAGCAACATCAGGCGTTTGATTAGTGATATGAACTGGCGCAATGTCATCTTTAATTTCTGTTAAGATATCAAAGATATTGTCACCAAAGAATTCATAATATGCATTATCTTCCTGTAGTGCTGGGTCATCCCATACATCGTGACGAGGAGGGTCAAACCCTAAAATCTCCCATAATTTGATGTTGGATTCTTTCGTTAATTTCGCATATGCTAAGAATTCTTTCGCTAATTCTGGGTGTTCTGTTTGGTTTGTCACAACGGTACCTGTACCACCCATACCCGCAGAACGGTTATCATCTTCATCAAACGTTGGCAATGGTTGAATAGCCATTTTGCCTTTAAGATCTGGCATGTTATCTGTAAAACGACTCATGAACCAAATCGGCATACCAATTGCTGCAGCTCCTCCATCATTCATATAGGAGTAATACTCTTCAACAGCTGGCGCTCCACCTGGGGCTACTTCAGCAATGCCCTGGTCTTGCATATCTTGCATTAATTGTAGTGCTTGTGCGTTTTCTTCTGTATTCATTTGGATGTTTCCGTTTTCATCGATGAAATGCGATTTCTGCTGAGACACTCTGATCCAATAAGGCATATAGTCACCTGGGAATGAGTTAGTCATCACTGCGTCTGTATTGTCAACAACTTTTTGTCCAGCTGCTTTAAAATCTTCCCAAGTTTCAATCGAGTTAATATCTACACCTGCTTGATCCATAATTTCTGTGTTATAGTACATTACAGATGCACCAACGTGTGTCGGTAAACCATAATACGTACCATCCTTTGCGTATACGTCAAATCGAGAGGATACAAAGTTATCTAATTCTGGTTCTACATATTCGTTCATTGATAGTAATTGTGGTTCACCTTCCATATAGTTTGGAAAACGTCCGATTTCAATATCGGCAATATCTGGCGCACCATCCTGTGATTGCAGTGCTAATAGTAAGTTGTTGTGCATTTGGTCATATGGATATGTTTCTACTGTCAATTTAATCGGACGATCGGAATTTTCTTCGTTCCAACGTTCTGCAGCATCTTTATAGAAATCTACGTGTTGCCCTGCAAACACCCATACTTTTAATTCAGTTGCATCTTCAATATCGTCACCAACGGTTTCTACATCGTCGGCTCCTCCGCCTGAATCACTGCCACCTCCACAAGCAATTAAAACCATAGCTATGAAACTAAACAATAGTGCTAATAAACCCTTTTTTTGCATATTTATTTACCCCCTATGTTTAAATTAATTGGTTAATGATGATCATTTCCGCTATCTTTTATGATTATTACTGACCACCTCCCCAAATCCTATACGTACAAGTTAGTTTAATCACTAATTCGTACGCCCTTTTTGTAACCGCTTTATTATAGGTTATCACTAAGCTACAAATTCGTCAATAACTTACATAACATTTTCCTTAAACTTATTACATGAAGATTAATATTTTTATTAACTCATTCGTACATATTAGTTTTGTACGCCTATTTGATTATCGATTTTGTTAAACACTAGTTTACCAACAAACATGATATATACAGCCATTAAGCTCACCGTCCCAAATAACAATAAACTTGGGAAACCTAATGAAAAATAAATAATTACAAACATTCCAAATAAAATACCGATGGTGTACGGTAATTTAGAAATACCGATAATAAAAGCATTTTTCACATACTGCCATATTTTTGTTTGATAATGGCTAAGCATAGGAAACACCCACGCGAGCGTAATAAAATAAAAGAATATCACTAGATAGAAAGCAAACACAACGATAATAGGTATTTGATTCTCTAATTGTCTAAGCACCTGATAATTTAAGAATAAGACGCCTCCAATGACCGTCATAATCCAACCTACGGCATTTGCTTGCCAAAAATTTTCTTTCCATAACTGTTTGTATTCTTTCAATACTGATACTTCCGTTTGGCCACGATTCCACTTTCGTGCCATACCTAATGCAGCTGTAGTAGCAGGGAAAACCCCCGCTACTATCAGCCCAATACAGGTGAAGACAATCCATAAAGCGTTTAGCCAAGCAATTTTTATTATCCATCGAAGCATATGATCTAAGGAGTTCACTAAATTTTGTCCAAACACCTGTATACCCCTTTCTATAATAGATTCTTAACCTTTGACGCCACCAACTGTTAAACCAGAGATAAAATAACGCTGGAAGAATATAAATAAAATAATGATTGGGATGACTGTCATCACTGAACCAGCAATTAACACATCATAGTTATTACCATATGGCGTAAGTAGTGTCGCTAAACCAATCGGTAATGTAAACATATCATTTGAACGCAATACAATGAGTGGCCACAAGAAGTTATTCCAGCTGTTTAACCCTTGTAAGATAGCCATTGCACCTAATGAAGGTGTCATGAGTGGCAACATAATTTTAAAGAAAATGCCATATTCAGTTGAACCGTCAATTCGTGCTGCATCCATAAGCTGTGTCGGCAGCCCCAATGCATATTGGCGGAAGAAGAAAACAGCAACTGGTGCTACAATCATCGGTAACACAACACCTGTATATGTGTTTACAAGTGAGAAATTAATCATCATTTGGAATAAAGGTAACATTAAGATCTCAAAAGGTACCATTAAGATAAAGACAACAAATAGGAAAAACAAGTTTCTGCCTTTAAAATCATACACGGCCATCGCATAGCCAACCATGGAAGAAAAGAATAACGATAATACAATGGTGATCGCTGATATCGCTAAACTGTTCGTATACCATTGCCAATACTCGGCTGCTTGCGTAAAGATATACGTATAGTTATCTAGATTCATCATCGACCAGTCAAATTTCAAACTAATCCCTGTTGCCATGATTTCAGATGACGGCCGGAATGAGGAAATCACTAACATGATGACAGGAAATAGAGCGATTAAACATACGATCGCCATCCCAATATTCGCTAACCATGAAAGTGTACTTCTTTTTTGATTTTCCATTATTCGTCACCTCGCTTAAATGCACCTGTCATGAGTAATTGAATGAAACTGATAATAAAGATAATGATCATGAGTATAACACCAATTGCTGCCCCGAATCCCATGTCATTTTCACGAATACCTTGTTGATAAATATATCCAACAATCGTTAAACCAATATTGTTTGGAGAACCAGCTTCCCAGAATACGAAGCTTTCTTCAAACATCCGGAACCCATTGATAATCGAAATTGTCACAACAAATACTGTAACCGGTTTTAAAAATGGTAATGTAACATATCGGAATTTCTGTAAAATAGATGCGCCGTCAATATCAGCTGCTTCATAAAGTTCTTGCGGTACATTTTGTAGAGCGGCTAAGAAGTATAAAATATTAACACCTAACCAGCGCCATACACACAATAGAACCATCAGAAACATACCCGACCAAGCGTGATACCGCCAATTCACGGGATCGACACCAAACAACCCTAATATTTGGTTGGCAGCACCTGTTTCTGTCTCACCGAACATCAGACGGAAGATCATACCTGCAACAATTGTGGAAGCTAAAGCCGGCATGAATAAAGAAGCCCGGAATAGCGTTTTCAATTTTACAAACTTTGAATCCAAGATGACCGCCAATATAATCGGTAGAATTGTCAACAGGACGACCGTCAGTATCACATAAATCGAGGTATTTAATAACGCTCGGTAAAAAGTTGAATTAAAGACTCGTGCGTAATTTTCTAATCCAATAAATTCGACTTGTCCTGGTAAAACGCTTTGGAAACTCATTGTAATCCCACGAATCGCAGGATAAACAGTTAGAATTAAAAATGAAATGATAAATGGTGAAACGAAAATATATGGGACAACCTTTTTCGAGTTAAAAAACTTACCAATTTTACTTTGTCCTTTATTCATCGTTTCAACAGATTGATTACTTGCCATATTTCCCCCTCCTTATGTTCTATCAATCTAGTCAATAACAGCGAAAACGTGACGAAAGCGATACAAAACTCTCGCTCCGTAAACGGTTTCAAATGATTAAAAATATAGAAAGCTATACTCCCTTCTAATTCCCCCTTCAAAACATACATCAAATGTCGCTACACACTGCACGCGCTTTCAATATACACATCGCACTTGACAATCAACCAACTTATTAGAGTTCTACTTATACGTGCCATTCATAAATATAAATCGTACGTATAAGTAATGCTTGGTTCTATTATATATAACTGTATATCTTTTTTCAATGCTTTTCTACCAAAGATCGTAAATTTTTTTACAAATCCGTGCAAATTCCACAATTTTCTGTCATTAAAAAGAAAGAGGCTGGACAAAAGAGTAATTAGAAAGGAAAAATCCGAACATTAAAGTTTAAGTTCACATACCGCTTAGGCAAAATACTTCGCTTTTACCCATAGGACATAAGTCAACATCTGCTCAAGTAAACTTTCGCAGTGTATCCTATACCGCGGGGCACGGCTTCAGCTAACTGTGTGAAAAGTCCATCTTCACACAGTGGATCTTCAGCTCGTGCGTTCCCGCAGGAGTCTCCGTATTTTGCCTACGCTTAATGTAAAATTGTTCGGATTCTCGCTCTTGCTATTTAGTATTTTCCTAGCCTCTTTCAATAATTATTGCTTCTATAGATTCGTACTTAATCGTATAACCTTTTTACAAGAGATATTCAACTTGTTCTTGCTTCTATGAAAAGTCTCATTATGGCTTAATGGTAAGCAAGGTCACAGATTTATCTGGTAATTGAGCTATTAACTCTTGCCCATTCAGTTGGAACTGATTGAATTCTGTCGGCTGTACATGGTTAGGATTTTCAAACGTATTATGGGCATCCATTTCATCAGCCGTCATTGTTCGGCCTGTAATATGATCTGTATGAATACCACGAAGATCAATGGTCACATCTGCTGTACGATCTTTATCCAAATTACATAACGTGATATGAACATGACCTTGATCATCCTTTGAGGCTGAAGCACTTACTTGCGGCAATTCTTTTTCGCCAAAGGTATCAGTCTCAACATCTAATGCAAGTCTTTCTGCATCTTGGTGTACCTTATACATTTCAAATACATGATAAGTCGGTGTAAGAATCATTTTTTCCTTATCCGTTAAAATCATAGCTTGAATCACATTGATCGTTTGAGCAATATTGGCCATTTGAACACGATCATTATGTTGGTTAAAAATATTTAAAGACACACCTGCTACGAGCGCATCACGAATCGTATTTTGTTGATATAAAAAGCCTGGGTTTGTGCCTGGTTCTACATCATACCATGCGCCCCACTCATCTATAATCATACCGATTCGTTTCTCAGGGTCGTACTTATCCATAATAGTGCCGTGGTTTTGAATTAATTCTTCGGTATATAGG
>NZ_APML01000040.1 GCF_000359605.1 Gracilibacillus halophilus YIM-C55.5 | reverse complement strand
AAAAAAAGGAAAAGACTGAACCTGAATCTGTATCGCTTGGTACACCGCCCGAGCATGTAGCAATTATTATGGATGGAAACGGTAGATGGGCAAAAAATCGTGGTTTACCTCGAATTGCAGGACATAGAGAAGGTATGGACAATGTAAAACGGATTGTAAAAACGGCTGATTATCACGGGGTACAGATTTTAACATTATATGCGTTCTCAACAGAAAACTGGAAGCGCCCAACAGATGAAATTGAATTTTTAATGAAACTGCCGATTGATTTTTTACAAGACTATTTACCAGAGTTAATTGCACAAAATGTTCGTGTCCAAACAATTGGGGAAGTAGAGACGTTACCGAAACACACAAAATCTGCCGTCTTAAAAGCTGTTGATCAAACAATTGATAATACGGGCATGATTTTAAATTTAGCGATTAATTACGGATCGCGCTATGAAATTGCTCAATCCGTCAAACAGATCTGTCAAATGGTACAGTCTGAACAATTATCCATTGATGATATTGATGCAGAGTTGATTGATCAACATCTGTATACAGCAAATATGAAAGATCCTGATTTATTGATTCGCACGAGTGGTGAATTGCGATTAAGCAATTTTTTACTATGGCAGGCAGCCTATTCAGAATTATGGTTTACTGAAACGTTATGGCCAGATTTTGATGGTGCACAATTTGAAGAGGCACTTACCGAATATCAACAAAGAAAACGTCGATTTGGCGGCATTTAGGATGTGAGATATTATGAAGACTAGAATCATTACGGCGTGTTTAGCAATATTGGTGTTTTTCCCGTTTATTTTCATGGGTGGGCTTCCTTTTCAAATTGTTATGTATATTCTTGCTACAATTGGGTTGTTTGAATTATTACATATGCGTCAAACGACAAATTATCTTATTCCTTCAGCGTTGACGTTATTATTGCTTTGGACATTATTGTATCAAGAGGACCATATTTTATTTACCAATCGCTTAGAAATTTTAATGTTCTTTGTATTACTGTTGCTTGCATATACTGTATTGGTGAAGAATAAATTTACGTTTGAAGATACTGGTTATCTCATCTTATCTTCCTTATATATCGGATTAGGTTTTTATTATTTTATGCAAACACGAGGATTCCAGGAAGATGGACTCGTCTATATTTTTTATGCTATTCTAGTTATACTTTCAACTGATACGGGGGCTTACTTTTGTGGACGAGCTTTTGGTAAGCGAAAGTTATGGCCACAAATCAGTCCGAAAAAAACAGTAGAGGGAGCTGTAGGCGGGATTTTGCTCGCTTGTTTGGTAGCTGTTATCTTTCAACAGTTTTATACGGTGCACTCGTCTGTATGGATACTACTCGTTGTAACAATATTCGCTTCCATCTTTGCTCAAGTGGGTGATTTAGTTGAATCAGCGATTAAACGCCATTTTGATATTAAAGATTCAGGGAATATATTGCCAGGTCATGGTGGTATCTTAGATCGCTTTGACAGCTGGTTATTCGTTTTTCCTTTTCTACATTTTATTCTTTTTTAATGATAAAATTTATATTGGAGCGTTAGTCAATGAAAAAAATTTCAATTTTAGGTGCAACTGGATCAATCGGATTACAAACAGTTGAAGTCATCGAAGAGCATCCAGATCAATTTCAGTTAACCGCGATAGCCTTTGGTAAAAATATCGAAAAAGCGATACCCATTATCCAATACCATCGTCCAAAGACTATTGTTGTAGCTGATCATGACATCAAAGAGAAATTAACGTTACAAATCGATGTTGCACCACAACATATCCTAGTAGGTGAAGAAGGATTAATCGACATTAGTTGTGATCGTGAAATTGACCTAGTTGTGAATGCTGTCATGGGAAGTATGGGGTTACCAGCAACGATCGCAGCGATTGAAGCCCAAAAACAAATTGCTTTTGCTAATAAAGAAACTTTGGTAACAGCAGGGCATCTCGTTATGGAGAAGGCGAAGGAATATAACGTCAACTTATTACCAGTCGATAGTGAACATTCGGCCATCTTTCAAGCACTAAACGGAGAAGATAAGAAGTCAGTCAATCAAATTATTTTAACAGCATCAGGTGGAAGTTTTCGGGATAAGACCCGAGCAGATTTATCAGGTGTCACGGTAAACGATGCTTTGAATCACCCAAATTGGGATATGGGCGCCAAAATTACGATCGATTCTGCAACAATGATGAATAAGGGATTGGAAGTCATCGAAGCTCATTGGCTGTTTGATATTCCTTATGAAAAAATTGATGTTGTTCAGCACCGAGAGAGTGTGATTCATTCGATGATAGAATATGTGGATCGCAGTGTCATCGCACAGTTAGGAACGCCAGATATGCGTGTCCCAATTCAATATGCGTTAACCTATCCTGAAAGACTATCCTCATTAAGTTTTGAACCATTAGATGTAAAACAACTTCATCAGCTACATTTTCAAGAGTTAGATATGAACCGGTTTCCGATGCTTCGATACGCTTATGAAGCTGGAAAAAAGGGTGGTTCGATGCCTACCGTTCTAAATGCCGCTAATGAAGTAGCTGTCGCTTTGTTTTTACAGGAAAAAATTACGTTTCTTGAGATTGAGACGATTGTGGAACATGCGCTTCAAGCACATCGCTTGATTCAATCTCCAGATTTAGAAACGATTAATCAAATTGATCAAGAAACACGAATAAAGATAGACGAAGCGCATCGTTAGTCGCTTCCATTGACGAAAAAAGGAGTGTGTTTTTTTGGAGACAATTATTGCGTTTATATTGATGTTTGGCCTTTTAGTGTTTGTGCATGAGTTCGGCCATTATATATTTGCAAAACGAGCCGGAATGTTAGTTCGAGAGTTTGCCATCGGCTTTGGTCCCAAAATCTTTTCATTTAAGTGGAATGAAACGTTATATACGATTCGATTATTACCAATGGGTGGTTATGTTCGCGTCGCTGGGGAAGATCCTGAAATTATTGACATTAAACCAGGGCAGCATATTGGAATTACTTTTAATGAAGATGGTAAAGTGAATAAAATTATTGTCAACCATAAATCCAAACATCCAGATGCGATGGTGATGGAAGTCGAACGTATCGACTTAGATCATGCATTAACAATAGAAGGCTATGAAATCGATGAAGAACAAAAACAACTGTTTCATGTCTCTGAAAAAGCAGATTTTGTCATGGATGAGAGAGAAACGCAAATTGCCCCTTATCATCGTCAATTTGCAGCGAAATCTGTTGGGCAACGCGCCATGCAAGTGTTTGCAGGGCCATTAATGAACTTTATTTTAGCTTTTATCCTTTTTATCATTGTTGGAATGATACAGGGGATTCCTGTTGATCATATTGAACTTGGTACAGTTGCCGAAGATAGTCCGGCAGAAGAAGCGGGTTTCCAATCGGGTGATCGAATTACTGCAATCGATGACCAACCAGTTGATAAGTGGGATGAATTTCAGTCGATGATCCAAGAGCATCCCAATGAAACGTTAGAAATGCTTGTTCAACGTGATCAAGAGGAAATTGTCGTTCAAGTTACACCAAGAGAAGTAGAAGTACCTGAACAAGAAAATATTGGTCAGGTAGGTGTGACTCCGGTAATGGAGAAGTCGCTGTTGCGCAGTATTCCTTATAGTGTAAATGAGACATATGAGATGTCGACGTTAATTTTGCAAACTTTAGGGAAGCTTGTTACTGGACAGTTTTCTATTGATGCGTTAGCTGGCCCCGTTGGTATTTATGATGCGACGGATCAAGTTGTTCAAACTGGCATGATAAACTTTATTTATTGGACAGCTATTTTAAGCGTAAACTTAGGGATTATGAATCTCTTACCGCTTCCAGCATTAGATGGTGGACGACTATTATTTGTCGGACTTGAAGGGATTAGAAGAAAACCAATCGATCCTCAAAAAGAAGGCGTTGTTCATCTAATTGGATTTGCATTATTGTTATTGTTAATGATTGTCGTCACATGGAATGATATTCAACGATTGTTCCTATAAGAAAAGAAACTGAAAAATTGAGGTGAAATGCATAATGAGACATAGTCAAACTTTAATTCCAACGTTAAAAGAAGTACCGGCTGATGCTGAAATTGCTAGTCATAAACTTTTAGTCCGTGCTGGTTATATTCGGCAAACGGCTGCTGGTGTTTATAGCTTTCTACCACTTGGCAATCGAGTGCTTAAACATGTAGAAGAAATTATTAGAGAAGAAATGGACCGTGTGGGTGCTGTTGAAATGCTAATGCCTGCATTACAACCTGCAGATTTGTGGAAACAATCTGGGCGTTGGTATAACTTTGGTGCAGAATTAATGCGAGTAAATGATCGGCATGAACGCCAATTCGCATTAGGCGCCACTCATGAAGAAGTAATTACAAAATTAATTGGTGATGAAGTGAAAAGTTATAAGCGGCTACCACTTACGGTTTATCAAATCCAATCTAAATTCCGTGACGAAAAACGCCCGCGATTTGGTTTATTAAGAGGTAGAGAATTTACGATGAAGGATGCATATTCGTTTCATCAATCAACAGAATCTCTTGATGACATGTATGATAAAATGTTCCGCGCTTATTCAAATATTTTTCGTCGCTGTGGTTTAGACTTTCGTGCAGTTATTGCCGACTCAGGTGCCATGGGTGGAAAGGATACCCATGAATTTATGGTTCTTTCAGAAATTGGTGAAGATACGATTGCTTATTCTGATCATTCTTCTTTTGCAGCTAATATTGAAATGGCACCGGTAAACAATGAGTATTTACAACCAAATGAAGAAGCGAAACCGTTAGAGCTTATAGACACCCCTGGACGTTATACGATGCATGATGTAGCACAATATTTGGATCAACCATTAGCAAACGGAATGAAATCGTTGCTCTTTAAGGTTGATGAAGAATTTGTCCTTGTATTGAGTAGAGGAGATCATGATATAAATGAAGTAAAATTAAAAAATGCATATCAAGCGACGAATGTAGAAATGGCAACAGAAGCTGAAATAAATGAAGTACTCGGAGCGAATGCCGGTTCAGTCGGTCCTGTACATATCGATCAAATCGATGTCATCGCAGATCATGCAGTTCGATCAATTATGAATGGGTATTGTGGAGCGAATCAAGATGATAAGCATTTTATCAATGTCTGTCCAGATCGTGACTTCAAAGTCAATGCCTATTATGATTTGCGTTTTATACAAGAAGGTGACCCATCTCCAGATGGACAAGGGACGATCCAATTTGCTAGAGGTATTGAAGTGGGTCATGTATTCAAATTAGGTAACATCTATGCAGATAAAATCGGGGCAGGATTTTTAAATGAACAAGGTAAACAAGAAACCATGACGATGGGTTGTTACGGAATTGGTGTATCAAGAACGCTAGCTGCTATTGTTGAGCAATTTCATGATGAGGACGGGATCGTTTGGCCGAAAGCTATTGCGCCATATGACCTTCATTTACTGACAATGAATCCTAAACATCAAGACCAATTTGAACTATCAGAATCCCTTTATCAACAACTTCAGCAGAAGCGCTTTTCTGTTTTATATGATGATCGTAAAGAGAGACCTGGTGTGAAATTTGCAGATAGTGACTTAATTGGCTTGCCCGTACGATTAACGGTAGGCAAAAGAGCACAAGAAGGCTACGTTGAATGTAAAGTAAGAGCTACTGGTGAACAATTTGATATCCATATATCGGAATTAGACGAAAAACTAACAGCGTTATTGGAATCGAGTCATTAAGAACATAGCCCTTATGATTCCACGATTTGATGTTTCGTTTTTTCATAAATCTGTTAGCGAAACACATCCCTTGTCGATCGAATGACAAGGGATGTTTCCTGCATAATGGGTTCTTTTCACGAATCACTGACAAGTAATAGAGTAAACGTAAAATAAAGGAGATCGAAAATGGGTATTTCCAATTCCGAAAAATTGCAGATTTTAATGAAGCAAATTGGTTTACCAGATGATATGAAAAATAAGTATT
Organism: Gracilibacillus halophilus YIM-C55.5; assembly: GCF_000359605.1. Lineage (GTDB taxonomy): Bacteria > Bacillota > Bacilli > Bacillales > Amphibacillaceae > Gracilibacillus > Gracilibacillus halophilus. The sequence continues at coordinate 34,542 of NZ_APML01000040.1, read as the reverse complement.
TCCAAAATGCAACGATTGAGAAATTGGAAGTATTTAAAGCTGACGCGCTATGGCAATTTCATTTTCACACGGAATCTGTATTGCCTGCGGATGTGTATCAAGCGTTCGTAATGAAATTAACAGAAGCTTTTTCATCTATTGCAAAAGTGAACTGGACAATAACATCTCAAACCCCGACATTGTCTGAAGAAGAATGGTTTCAATATTGGCGCATTTTTATTTCTGAATTAAGTCAAACATCGCCTAAGTATCGAGCATTAGAACAGAAAAAACCTTTAATAGACGATAAATATATTATGTTAACTGTTGGTAATGAAATTGAAAAACAGTCATTTCAACAAGATGTACAACAACAGTTTTTAGCATTTTGTCATCAAACAGGATTACCGAAGAAACAAATCAAATTTGAAGTGCAAAAGCAGCAAGAACAAATTGATAAATTTCAAGAAGAAAAAGCCTTAGAAGATAAAAAACGAGTAGAAGAGGCATTTAAACAACAAGAGAAGCGTGAAAAGCAAAAACAAGAAGAATCATCAGGCCCTACCGGTCCAGTTACGCTCGGTTATCCGATAAAAGATGAAGCCATACAGATGCAAGAAATTACCGAAGAAGAGCGAAATGTCGTTTTCCAAGGGTACTTGTTTGAAGCTGAAGTGAGAGAGTTACGTTCTGGTCGACATTTATTAATGCTAAAGGTAACGGATTATACCGATTCATTTCAGATTAAGATGTTTTCAAAAGGTGATCAAGATGTTGAGAAATTTCAACAATTTCAAGAAGGAATGTGGCTAAAAGCTAAGGGTACCGTGCAAACTGATAACTATACGAACGAACTGACGATGATGGCAAGAGATATACAAGAAGTTTCCCCTAAAATGCGTAATGATAAAGGAAAAGATGGTGAAAAACGTGTCGAATTACACGCTCATACTTTAATGAGCCAAATGGATGCAGTTGTCTCAGCCTCACAATTGATTAAACAAGCGAGCAAGTGGGGGCATGAGGCCATCGCAATTACTGATCACGCTGTCGCACAAGCATATCCTGAAGCCCATGCAGCTGGTGAGAAGCATGGTGTAAAAGTGATATATGGTGTAGAAGCGAATGTTGTTGATGATGGTGTTCCGATTGCATATAACGAAACTGATCGTGAATTACTTGAAGATACGTACGTTGTCTTTGACGTTGAGACAACAGGCTTATCCGCTATTTACGATACGATCATTGAATTAGCTGCAGTTAAAGTGAAAAATGGTGAAATCGTTGATCGATATGAGTCGTTTGCCAACCCGCATCACCCATTATCTCAAACGACCACTGATTTAACAGGCATTACTGATGACATGGTGCAAAATGCGCCAGAAGTGGATCAAGTCTTAAGTGAGTTCCATGAGTGGATGCAAGATGCTGTATTAGTGGCCCACAATGCGGAATTTGATATGGGATTTATAAATACAGGATTTAAGCATATCGGTTTACCTGAAGCTACCAATCCAGTCATTGATACATTGGAATTGGCAAGATTCTTATTTCCTGAGTTAAAGAATCATCGATTGAATACATTGTGTAAAAAGCTAGATATTGAATTAACCCAGCATCACCGAGCAATTTATGATGCTGAAGCTACTGGTTATTTACTTTGGAAACTAGTGAAGCGTTCCGTTGAACAAGGAATCACGAATCACAATCAATTTAACCAACATATGGGGGAAGGTAATGCATATCAGCGATCACGACCGTTTCATGCTACGTTATTAGCCACTAATCAAGAAGGGCTGAAAAATATTTATAAACTCATTTCCTTGTCTCACATTGATTATTTTTATCGTGTCCCACGGATTCCGCGTTCGAAATTGCAAAGTTATCGAACGGGTATTCTAGTCGGTACAGCTTGCGATCAAGGTGAAGTATTTACTGCAATGATGCAGAAATCAAAGGAAGAGGCTGAGAAGGTCGCTCAATTTTATGACTATATCGAAGTGCAACCACCTAGCAATTACGTTCATTTACTGGATAAAGAACTTATCCAGAATGAAGCGCAAGTGATTGATATTATACGAAATATCGTAGAGCTTGCTGATAAAATGGGTAAGTTATGTGTAGCAACAGGAAATGTTCATCAATTGGAACAAAGTGATCAATTGTATCGACAAGTTTTGATCGCTTCACAAAGCGGAAATCCATTAAATCGCCAGACACTGCCGAATACGTATTTTCGTACAACGGATGAAATGATCGATGCATTTCAATTTCTTGGTGAAGAGAAGGCAAAAGAGATTGTGGTATCCAATCCACATGCTCTTAAAGATCAAATTGGTGAAGTGAAACCAGTAAAAGAAGATTTATACACGCCAAATATTGAAGGCGCAGACGAGGAAATACGCAATCTTAGTTATTCTTATGCCACATCGATTTATGGAGATCCGATACCAGAATTAATTCAGCAACGAATGGAAAATGAACTCGAAAGTATTATTGGACACGGCTTTGCAGTTATTTATTTAATATCTCAAAAACTGGTAAAAAAATCTCTCGATGATGGGTATCTTGTTGGTTCTCGCGGATCAGTTGGTTCATCATTAATCGCGACATTTACTGAAATTACCGAAGTGAATCCATTACCACCACATTATGTATGCCCATCTTGTAAGTATAGTGAATTTTATAACGACGGATCTGTAGGTAGTGGATTTGATTTATCAGACAAGAAATGTCCAAAATGCGGTGCAGAATTAAATAAAGATGGACAAGATATTCCATTTGAAACGTTTTTAGGTTTTAAAGGTGATAAAGTACCTGATATCGACTTGAATTTTTCTGGTGAATATCAGCCAAGAGCACACAATTATACGAAAGTATTATTTGGAGAAGATAATGTCTATCGAGCGGGAACAATCGGTACAGTAGCGGATAAAACAGCTTATGGATTCGTTAAAGGCTATGCTAGTGATCATGAGTTACAATTAAAGAATGCTGAAGTGGATCGTCTCGTACAAGGGTGTACGGGAGCAAAACGAACAACCGGACAACACCCAGGCGGTATTATCGTCGTGCCAGATGATATGGAAATATTCGATTTCACGCCGATTCAGTACCCAGCGGATGACCGAAATTCTGAATGGCGGACGACACATTTTGATTTCCATTCCATTCACGACAACTTATTAAAACTTGATATTTTAGGTCATGATGATCCAACCATGATTCGAATGTTGCAAGATTTAAGTGGCATTGATCCAACCACAATTCCGACAGATGATGAAGAAGTAATGAAAATATTTTCTGGTCCTGAAGTATTAGGGGTTACGCCTGAACAAATTATGTGTAAGACAGGTACGTTAGGTGTTCCAGAATTCGGTACACGATTTGTTCGCCAAATGCTTGAAGAAACCAATCCGAAAACATTTGCGGAATTAGTGCTGATTTCAGGATTAAGTCACGGTGCTGATGTATGGGTTGGCAATGCTCAAGAACTAATCAGTCAAGGAATTTGTGATCTACCTGATGTCATAGGTTGCCGTGATGACATTATGGTTTATTTAATGCATAAAGGAATTGAAGCATCGATGGCCTTTCAAATCATGGAGTTTGTCCGTAAAGGTAAGGGCTTGAAGGATGAATGGATTGAAGAAATGAAAAAGCACGATGTTCCTGATTGGTATATCGAATCTTGTAAGAAAATCCAATATATGTTCCCGAAAGCACACGCGGCAGCGTATGTATTAATGGCGATTCGAATCGCTTATTTTAAAGTTCATTATCCATTGTATTTTTATGCTGCTTACTTCACAGTGCGTGCGAGTGATTTTGAGCTAGAGACGATGGTAAAAGGGGCAGAAGCGATACGTAACCGAATAAAAGATATTCAAGACAAGGGCTTAGATGCTTCGCCAAAAGAAAAGAGTTTGTTAACTGTATTGGAATTGGCGCTCGAGATGAATGAGAGAGGATATACATTTTCGAAAGTTGACTTATATCGCTCAACGGCTTCTGAGTTTATTGTTGATGGGCATGCGTTAATACCACCGTTTAATGCTGTCGATGGTCTAGGAACAAACGCTGCGATTAATATCGTTCAAGCAAGAGAAGATGGTGAATTTTTATCGAAAGAAGATTTACGTGAACGGAGTCGAATTTCGAAAACGGTATTAGAGTATCTTGATCAACATGGTTGCTTAGATGGTATGGCAGAAAAGAACCAACTCTCTCTGTTTTAATGGATGAGTCACCTTTTCGTTTGCAATGTGAATGGTTTCGTGCTATAGTTAAATCAGACTTTATCTTAGAAAGGAGAAAGAGTGGGGACGCCCCCACTCTTTCTTCATAGTGCGATTGGATGAATGTTATCCCTTGCCGGCTTTGATGGCAAGGGATTTATCATTCAACGCATCACTGACATATGTGCGCTACAGACATTTTACCATGATAAATATGAAATCCTACATAAAAGAAGACGTGACTAAAGGAGGGTGCCTATGGCTCAAAAAATAGTGAAACAAACGGAAGAACTAGTCACTCCGATTCTAGATGAAATGAATTTGGAACTTGTTGATATTACGTATGAAAAAGAAGGACCTAATTGGTTTCTCAGAATTTACATTGATAAAGAAGGTGGCGTGGATATTGAAGAATGCGGCCAAGTTTCTGAGAAGTTAAGTGAGAAACTAGATGAAGTAGATCCAGTGAGCAATGCTTATTTTCTTGAAGTATCTTCACCAGGTGTAGAACGTCCGTTAAAGAAGAGAAAGGACTATCAAGAACATATTGGAAAAAATATTTTCGTGAAGCTCTATGAACCAATTGACGGTGAGAAAGAATATACTGGCGAATTAACAAATTTTCAAAATGATACTGTCACAATCACTTATCGTATCAAGACAAGGCAACACCAAGTGGAGATACCATTTCAGAAAATTGCCAAAGCCCATTTGGCCGTTGATATTTGATAAAGGGGGAAAAAAGGTGAATACTGAGTTATTCGAAGCAATGAACTATTTGGAAAATGAAAAAGGGATCGATAAGGACATATTAATGGATGCACTTGAAGCGGCATTAATCTCAGCGTATAAGAAAAATTTTAAATCTGCCACAAACGTTCGAGTTGACTTAAATGAAGAAGAAGGATCTATGCGCGTATTAGCCCAAAAGAACGTAGTAGATGAAGTGGAAGATGAACAACAAGAAATATCCGTTGATGAAGCCCAACAAGTCAATCCGATTTATGATGTTGGGGATGTCGTCGAAATTGAAGTCACACCAAAAGATTTTGGGCGGATTGCTGCCCAGGCTGCCAAACAAGTAGTGACCCAGCGTGTTCGTGAGGCTGAAAGAGGCATTATTTATGATGAATTTATTGACCGTGAAGAAGATATTATGAATGGAACTATTCAGCGCATGGATAATCGATTTATTTATGTACATTTAGGGAAAGTTGAAGCAAAGTTGCCGCTTAATGAATGTATGCCAACTGAAACGTATCGTGTACATGATAGAATTAAAGTGTTTGTTACAAAAGTAGAAGATACAAACAAAGGGCCGAATATCTTTGTGTCTAGAAGTCATCCAGGGCTATTAAAACGGTTATTTGAAATGGAAGTACCTGAAATATATGATGGTACTGTCGAAGTGAAATCTGTCGCTCGAGAAGCTGGAGATCGATCAAAAATTTCTGTTTATGCACCGGATCCTGAGATTGATCCAGTAGGTTCTTGCGTTGGTCAGAGAGGACAACGTGTACAGACGATCGTTGATGAATTAAAAGGTGAAAAAATTGACATTGTCGAATGGTCGGAAGATCCCGTTGTTTTCGTTTCTCATGCGTTAAGTCCATCAAAAGTAGTCGAAGTATTAGTTGATGAAGAAGATCAAGCTACAACAGTCGTTGTGCCAGATTATCAATTATCGCTAGCCATTGGAAAGCGCGGGCAAAATGCGCGATTAGCAGCCAAGCTTACGAATTGGAAAATCGATATCAAGAGTGAGTCAGAAGCTAGAGAAGAAGGCATTTTATCAGAAAATGCAGTAGAACAAGATGATGAAACTGAAGCATTAGATGATGATGATTCTTTAGACTATGAAGATTCTTACGAAGACATGGATGAAGATCTGTTTAAGTAAGGAGGAGAATCTAATGCCTAATAAGAAAAAAAAGGTGCCAATGCGTAAATGTGTCATTACACAAGAAATGTTTCCGAAAAAGTCATTAATTCGAGTGGTGCGTAATAAAGAAGGGGACGTTTTTGTTGATACGACTGGCAAAAAGAATGGAAGAGGCGCGTATGTGTCAAAAGATCTTTCTGTAGTCGATCAAGCAGAGCAATCGAAGGAATTAGAAAAACATTTGAACGCATCGATACCTACAGAAATTTATCAAGAATTAAGGTATGAGATAGAAGGGGATCAAAGTGGGTAATGAACAGCGGCATTTACAACTTATCGGCATCGCCAATCGAGCTGGAAAATGCACTTTTGGGGAAGAACAGATTGTGAAACAAATTCAAGCGAATCGATCCAAACTCATTTTAATTGCTGAAGATATTGGAAAACAAACGAGGAAAAAACTAATTGATAAAAGCGTTTCTTATCATATTCCGTATCGAGTGATCGAAGACAGAAACACATTGTCTCACGCTGTAGGCAAACAAGGTCGAGTGGCGATCTCAATTGATGATGAAGGATTTAGAGATAAATTGATATCGTTACTGGATAACAATATTCGGGGGTGAATGTATGGCTAAAATACGAGTATATCAGTATGCCAAAGAATTAAATAAGTCAAGTAAAGAAGTGATTACAAAAATGAAAGAATTAGGATTATCCGTATCCAATCATATGTCCACGATTGACGATGATATGAGAGCGACATTGGATCAGTCTTTTCAAGTAAACGGAACGAATCAGCAAGAAGAAGCTTCTCAAAATCATAAGGCGAATGAATCAAATCAAAATCAAAACAAAAATCAATCAAGCAATGACAATAGCGACAAGAAGAAGTCGAATAAAAAGAACAAGAAGCAACAAAATAAAGGAAACAAACAGAATAACCATAAAGAACAAGGTAAAAACAACAAGCAAACCAAAGATAAAGGTAAGAACCAAGGAACGCCTAGTAAAATTACGTATTCTGGTGCGGTTACTGTCGAGGAGCTTGCAGAAAAATTAAATAAAGAAACCAATGAAATTATAAAAAAATTGATGTTTCTTGGTGTCATGGCTACGAAAAACCAAGATCTAGATGATGCTTCAATCGAGCTCATTTGTAGTGAATATGGTGTAGAAGCAGAAGAGCAGGTAGAAGTGGACGAATCAGATTTATCGACTTATATTGAAGAAGATGATCCAGCTAAATTAATCGAACGCCCTTCTGTTGTTACGATTATGGGTCACGTTGATCATGGTAAAACAACATTGCTTGATTCTATTCGCCATACGAAAGTGACTGAAGGCGAAACAGGTGGTATTACCCAGCATATCGGTGCTTATCAAGTAAAAGAAAATGGCAACAAAATCACCTTTTTAGATACGCCAGGTCACGCAGCTTTTACCAGTATGCGTTCTAGAGGTGCTCAAGTAACTGACGTTGCCATCTTAGTTGTCGCAGCTGATGATGGTGTCATGCCACAAACAGAAGAAGCGATTAACCACGCTAAAGCAGCCGAGGTGCCAATTATTGTAGCGGTAAATAAAATGGATGTCGAAGGAGCCAATCCCGATCGTGTCATGCAAGAATTAACAGAACACGAATTAATTCCAGAAGACTGGGGCGGAGATACTATCTTTGTCCATTTATCCGCAATTAAAGGCGAGGGCATCGACGAACTCTTAGAAATGATTACGTTAGTTGCTGAGATGGAAGAATTAACCGCAAATCCTGATCGTTTAGCAAATGGTACAGTTATCGAAGCACAGCTTGATAAGGGTCGTGGGTCCGTAGCAACATTACTTGTTCAAAACGGGACTTTAGAAGTAGGTGATCCGATCGTTGTTGGTAATACATTCGGTCGTGTACGTGCAATGGTAAATGATATTGGAAAACGTGTGAAAAAAGCCACACCATCTACGCCAGTTGAGATTACAGGATTAAACGATGTCCCATCAGCAGGTGATCAATTTGTTGTTTTTGAAGATGAGAAGACAGCACGTCAAGTTGGTGAAAAACGTCAACAACAGCATATTGAAGCAAGACGTAATGACCAAGCGCGAGTTAGCATTGATGATTTGTTTGATCAAATCAAACAAGGAGAAATTAAAGATATCAATGTCATTGTAAAAGCTGATGTCCAAGGGTCAGTGGAAGCACTTGCTGCATCATTAGAGAAAATTGAGGTAGAAGGTGTGAAAGTCAATATTATTCATACGGGTGTAGGTGCCATTAAAGAATCTGACATTATTCTTGCTTCTGCATCTAATGCAATTGTCTTCGGTTTTAACGTACGACCGGATGCAAATGCGAAACGAGCAGCAGAATCTGAACAAGTTGATATTCGTCAACATCGTGTCATTTATAAAGCCATTGAAGAAGTAGAAGCGGCGATGAAAGGAATGCTCGATCCTGAATATGAAGAAAAAGTCATTGGTCAAGTGGAAGTACGTGAAATTTTCAAAGTTTCAAAAATCGGTACCATTGCAGGTAGTTATGTCATGGAAGGCAAAATCACTCGCGACTCCGGCATCCGATTAATTCGTGATGGTGTGGTGATTTATGAAGGTGAAGTTGATACCTTAAAACGTTTCAAAGATGATGTAAAAGAAGTCGCCCAAAATTACGAATGTGGTATTACGATTAAAAACTATAATGATATAAAAGAAGGAGACGTAATCGAGGCCTATATTATGGAAGAGATCAAAGTCTAATGGTTGTATACGCAGAAGTGGAATTATTGCTATATGAGCCTTATTCTTTAAAAGACAAACGATCCATTTTATCAAGATTAAAAAATCAATTACACAAACAGTTAAATGTTGCGGTGAGTGAAATTGATTTTCAAGATATTTGGCAACGATCGAGGCTAGCAATCGTTACCGTCTCATCATCAAAAGATATCAGTGAAAAAATTATCCAACAAGCCATTGATCTTATTGATTCATTTCTTGAAGTAGAGAGAACCATTACAAATGTTGAGGTGCGTTAAGTCATGACGCTGTGAGAAAGAGGTGGAAAAATGGGTGATTTACGTGCGAATCGTGTAGCTGAATCAATGAAAAAGGAACTCGGCGATATCATTTCACGAAAAATCAAAGATCCAAGGGTTGGTTTTGTCACGATTACCGATGTAGAAGTAACTGGCGATTTGCAACAGGCGAAAGTGTTTATTTCTGTTCTTGGAGAAGAAGAGAATAGACAAGAAACATTAGTCGGACTTGCAAAAGCAAAAGGATTTATCCGTTCAGAAATTGGTCAAAGAATTCGTCTACGAAAAACACCTGAGTTACAATTTGAATTTGACGATGCCATGGAACGAGGTAATCGTATTGAACACATTCTTCGTGAATTAAATCAATCAAGTGATCATGAGTAATCATGAAATAAGCATGGTTATAGATAGAACCTTTCACTTTGTGGAAGAAACAATGATAGATAAAATAGGAAATAGATCAACGGGAAAATAGGCGATACGCTAAAAAGAACATTAAAGGTGCGTTCAAAGCGGGCGTTCTTCGCTCGCAAAAAGACTCTATGTTTTTTTAGCTAAAACGAGCTTATTTTCCCTTTGTGCTGGATGAAATATCTTATATTTTAAGACAATAACAAGGGTTCTACACTGAACCATGGTACATAAAAAGTAGTGCTATATGAGTACGGAGGTAGTTATGGAGGGTATATTACCAGTTTGGAAACCTAAAGGGTATACGTCGCATGACTGTGTTATGAAAGTGCGTAAGTGGTTAGGGATTAAAAAAATAGGTCATACAGGTACACTTGATCCAGAAGTTGAAGGCGTATTACCATTATGCATTGGAAAAGCAACCAAAATCGTTCCCTTTTTAACGGACGTATCAAAATCGTATCAAGCTTCAATAACATTAGGAATAGCCACTGAAACACAAGACCATACAGGTTCGGTGACTAAGATTCAACATTTGGAAAAACCAATCGCAAATGAGACAATAGAAGAAGTCATTCAACAATTTCATGGTGAGCAAAAACAACAAGTACCACTATACTCAGCAGTGAAAGTCAACGGAAAAAAACTTTATCAGTATGCGAGAGAAAACATACCTGTCGAAAGACCCGTTCGGTCCATTTATATTTCGTCGATACATGTAAAAGATATCCATTATCATGCTGGCGAGAGAACTGAACATATCGGTTTTGATGTCACTTGTTCGAAAGGGACTTATGTACGTACACTTTGTGTCGATATTGGAAAAGCGCTTGGGGTCCCAGCGCATATGAGTGATTTAAAGCGAACAGAAGTAGGTTCATTTAATAAATCGAATAGCATTCCTTTAGCTGAGATAGAAGATCATCACCAAGAGATAACATCGTATATATGTCCAATCAATATGGGGATTCGTCATTTACCGGCGATTTCAGTAGATGCTGAGACGAAACGAAAAGTACAATATGGACAAAAATTACCTGTACCAGATCATTTACCCGAAACGGATTACTTTCGCATGCTTTATCAAGACGAGGTACTCGCCATTTATCAGCTACATCAAAATCAAACAGAAATTAAGCCAGCTCGCGTGCTGTAAAACAGAAGAAAGAAGGTGATTGGTGTGGAGGTCATCACACTTTCGTATCCAAATGATGAAATGAAGTCAGACTTGCCAGAATCCATCGCTGCGATTGGTTTTTTTGATGGGATTCATCGCGGACATCAAAAAGTGATTCGTCAAGCTGTATCGACTGCCCAAAAAGAACAAAAACATTCCGTTGTTATAACGTTTGATCCACATCCTTCAGTCGTTTTACAAAAGCCAAAAAAAGAAATCACATATTTAACGCCATATGACGAAAAAGTACAGATTTTTGAACGGTTAGGAGTCGATCAATTGTACGTGATCCATTTCAATCACGCCCTAAGTCAGCTTTCTCCTGAGGAATTTATTGATCTGTTTATTCATGGGTTAAATATTCAACATATTATTGCTGGTTTCGATTTTACATTTGGTTATAAAGGATTAGGCAATATGGAGAATATTCGGTCGATGGTTGATCAAAATATCAACGTTTCTGCTGTCGAAAAAGTAGAAGATCAAGGAGAAAAAATTAGTTCTACCCGAATACGTCATGCACTACAACAAGGAAATATTGATGAAGCCAACCGATTATTGGGCTACTCAATATCTGTAAGGGGTGAAGTGGTAACCGGAGATCAGAGAGGACGAACCATTGGTTATCCTACCGCTAATTTATATGTAGATGAACCATATTATTTGCCAAGAATCGGTGTTTATGCAGTAGAAGTCGATTGGAAAGGACAGTGGTTTCAAGGGATGGCAAATGTAGGATATAACCCAACATTTGTCGACCACTTATTAAAACCTAAAATCGAAGTACACTTGTTTGATACCCAACAAAACTTATATGGTGAAACGTTACGGCTTTATTGGCGAAAATATATACGAGATGAAGAGAAGTTTGATCATGTTGATGAATTGATCGATAAATTAAAGGAAGATGAACACGTCTCTCGGCAATTTTTTGCAAAGAATGACTAAAAATCCTTGCGTTTTTATGAAAAACATTGTACCATTTTTAGGTGGAACCATTGCTTGGCAAAGCGATAACTCCGACGCTTGCTAGGGAATAGGGGTTCAATTCATGTATTAGGAGGTGAAAAGGATGGCTATTACAAAAGAACGTAAAAATGAAATTATTAATGAGTTTAGAACACATGAGAGTGATACAGGCTCTCCAGAGGTTCAAATCGCTGTCCTAACAGAGGAAATTACGAACTTGAATAATCATTTACGTACACACAATAAAGATCACCACTCTCGTCGTGGTCTTTTAAAGATGGTAGGGAAACGTCGTAATTTGTTGAACTACCTTCGTGATAAAGATGTATCACGCTATCGTAATGTAATTCAAAAGCTTGGTTTACGTCGCTAAACCAATTGACAAAGCGGGAGATATCCCGCTTTTTTCTCTATCATGAGAGAAAAAGCGTAAGTTTATCTTAAAAAATTCATGATAAATCTTTGTAAATCGAAAATACTATGGCTATAATATTTATAGGGCAGTAGGATGCTATACATATGTTTTTATGATTGATTAAAATGGAACGCAATTCGTAAGTTGCTTCCTGAGAGGAGTACAAATGCATGGAAGAAGAAAAACAAGTATTTACCACGCAAATCGCTGGACAAACCTTTCGTGTTGAAATTGGTGAGTTAGCTAAGCAAGCCAATGGCGCATGTTTTATCCAATATGGAGATACATCTGTATTATCAACAGCTACAGCGTCGACGGAACCGAAAGACTTACCATTTTTCCCATTAACAGTCAACTACGAAGAGAGGTTGTATGCGGTTGGTAAAATTCCAGGAGGATTTATTAAGCGTGAAGGAAAGCCGAGCGAAAAAGCTGTATTAACTTCTCGCCTTATTGACCGTCCGATTCGTCCGTTGTTTCCTGATGGATTTCGTAACGATGTTCAAGTAATCAGTACGGTATTAAGTGTCTCACAAGATCATCCAGCAGATATAGCTGCAATGATTGGTTCATCAATCGCTTTAAGTGTATCCGATATCCCGTTTGGTGGTCCAATTGCGGGTGTGATTATCGGACGTGTTGACGGTGAATTTGTCGTCAACCCGACTGTTGAACAACAAGAAAAAAGTGATATTGATTTAACTGTTGCCGGAACAAAAGATGCAATTAATATGGTTGAAGCAGGCGCACAGGAAGTCCCTGAAGATGTCATGCTAGAAGCGATTATGTTCGGTCATGAAGAAATTAAACGAATCGTTGCATTTCAAGAAGAGATTATCGAAGCACTTCATATCGAGAAGATGGATGTACAATTATTTGAACTAGATGAAACCATTCAATCTCAAGTTGAGGCAAAAGCGAAAAATGACTTAATTCAAGCGATTCAAGTAGAGGAAAAACATCAACGTGATGAAGCCATTAATCAAGTAAAAAAAGACGTACTAGCTGCTTATGAAGCGGAAGAGGCGGATGAAAAAACGATCACACAAGTGGAATCAGTGATGGATAAAATCGTGAAAGAAGAGGTCCGTCGTTTGATCACGAAAGAAAATGTTCGCCCAGACGGACGTCAAGTTGATCAAATTCGTCCGTTGTCTTCTCGTACGAGTTTGTTACCTAGAACGCACGGTTCAGCATTGTTTACCAGAGGACAAACGCAGGCTTTGAGTGTTTGTACATTAGGTGCTTTAGGTGATGTACAAATTTTAGATGGGTTAGATACCGAAGAGTCCAAACGGTTTATGCATCATTATAACTTCCCATCTTTTAGTGTAGGCGAAACGGGACCCATTCGTGGACCGGGTCGTCGCGAAATTGGACATGGTGCATTAGGCGAACGTGCATTAGAAGTGGTTGTTCCAGATGAAAAAGAATTTCCGTATACCGTTCGTTTAGTATCAGAAGTGCTTGAATCAAATGGTTCAACATCACAGGCAAGTATTTGTGCGAGTACAATGGCGATGATGGATGCAGGCGTACCGATCAAGGCACCGGTAGCAGGAATCGCTATGGGACTTGTAAAATCAGGTGATGATTATACAATATTAAGTGATATTCAAGGGATGGAAGATTTCCTAGGAGATATGGACTTTAAAGTGGCAGGTACCGAACAAGGGGTTACGGCACTGCAAATGGACATTAAGATTGAAGGATTATCAAGAGAAATTTTAGAAGAAGCATTAAACCAAGCGAGAAAAGGTAGAATGCATATTCTATCACACATGCTTGAAACCATTGGTAAGCCGAAAGATGAGTTATCAGATTACGCACCAAAAATTTTAACAATGGACATTAATCCAGATAAAATTCGTGATGTCATCGGTCCAAGCGGTAAACAAATTAATCAAATTATTGAAGAAACTGGTGTGAAGATCGATATTGAACAAGACGGTCATGTCTTTATATCATCAACAGATAGTGAAATGAATCAAGCGGCGAAAAAACGAATTGAAGATATTGTTCGAGAAGTAGAAGTCGGACAAATGTATCTTGGTACAGTCAAACGAATTGAAAAATTTGGTGCATTCGTTGAATTATTTAAAGGGAAAGAAGGACTTGTTCATATTTCCGAATTAGCTGAAGAGCGAATTGGAAAAGTTGAAGATGTCGTTTCTATAGGTGATCAAATAATGGTCAAAGTGAAAGAAATTGATCGACAAGGACGAATCAATTTATCACACAAAGCGGTCTTACAAGAACAAAATGAGACAAAAGAAAATAACTAATCAAAAAAGAAGCTGGCCAACCAGTTTCTTTTTTCATGTATAAATAAAAATGTTTTATAAAGGGAGAACGGAGGATTTTTTTGATTTATCGTCATACGTGTAGCAATGGACTTCGAATTGTTTTAGAAGAAATGAAAGCGGTGCGATCGCTCACAATTGGCATTTGGGTGCGGACCGGATCGAGAATGGAAACTATCTCAAATAATGGCATATCACATCTATTAGAGCATATGATGTTTAAAGGAACAGTGAATCGTTCGGCGCAAGAAATAGCCGAAGTATTTGATAAAATGGGTGGCGAATTAAATGCATTCACTTCTAAGGAGTTTACTTGTTTTTATGCAAAGGTTTTAGATACTCATAAACATTTAGCTGTAGAAGTATTAGCTGATATCGTGATCAATGCGACGATAGATGACGAAGAATTAGCAAGAGAAAAACAAGTCGTAAAGGAAGAAATTCATATGACAGAAGATACGCCAGATGATATCGTACATGATTTATTAGAAGAATCGGCCTTTCCACATCATTCGATAGGATTACCGATTCTTGGCACGAAGGAAAATGTTCAAGGGTTTTCAAGAGATGAACTGCTTCAATTTAAAGATACGTTTTATGTTGCATCAAATATCGTAATATCGGTTGCTGGAAATGTTGAACCTGATTTTATTCAACAAATTGAAAAGGATTTTAGCAAATTATCTAGTCAACCATTGCATATGAACTGGGAAACACCTGTTTTTACATCAAATCAGATTGTTAAGCAAAAAGAAATCGAACAAGCACATATTTGCAAAGGATACCAAGGAATTTCGATGCAAGATGACAATATTTACAGTATGTTGCTTGTTAATAATCTACTTGGTGGAAGCATGAGTTCAAGGTTGTTTCAAGATATTCGCGAAAGACATGGATTAGCGTATGCCATTTTTTCTTATCATAGTACATTTCTTGATACAGGTTTATTAACAATTTATGCGGGTACATCAAATGAACAGCGCCATACAGTTGATCAGAAAATTGATGACATGATTGAAGAATTATGGACGCAAAGCATTACAGATAAAGAACTTACGAATGGAAAAGAACAGTTAAAAGGGATGTTGATGTTAAGTTTAGAAAGTACAAGTAGTAAAATGAGTAGAAATGCACGAAATGAGTGGGCCATTTCTGAACATCCTACAATCGATCAAGTGCAAGAAGAAATTGATCAAGTCGATGTTTCGCAAATCAATCACGTAGTCACCCGCTTATTTGAAAGGGGAACAGCACATGCCACAATCACCCCATCATCACTCGGTTAGGGAGGTGATATAGTGCGCTTTAATGATCTTAGTTCCAAAGAATTAATTGATCTAACCACGGGTAGCCGATTAGGTGTACTTGGTCAAACGGATTTGGAAATCGATGAGAAAACGGGAAAAATCATTTCATTTACCATACCGCAATATCGTTTTCTTGGGTTACGAAAAAGCGATACGTATTCAAGAATTCACTGGCGACAAATAAAGAAAGTCGGCGAAGATATGATTATTGTTGAAACGGATCAAATTCGATGAAAAACTCGCGTGAATATGAAGTAACTGATAATAACGAGGCGATGAAATGTCGCTTCGTTTTTCTTTATAAATGATAATGAGTCATAAGCGGATTCACTTCTATTTCGTGATGTCATATGATGAAAAGAAGATAAATATCGGTGAGGTGACAGCATGCGTAATAAGAAAAAAATTGCGATTATTGGTGGTGATGCTCGATATTTGCCACTTATTCATACTTTAAATAAAAATGATAGTGTAGATCTAGAATTAATCGGATTTGATCAAGTGGAACAAAGCTATACGGGTGTGAAACAACTGCGTATAAATGAACTCAGATTAGAGACATTAGATGCCGTGATTTTGCCTATAACAGGTATTGACGATCAAGGCATTGTCGAAACAGTATTTTCAAAAGAGACGATTTACTTAACGAAAGATTGGTTTGATCAATTGCCGAAACACTGTGAAGTATTTACAGGAATTGCGAATCAAACGTTAATCCAATATACTTCTGCTTCTCAACTGTCATTAAATAAGTTAATGGAACGAGATGATGTAGCCATTTACAATTCGATTCCAACAGCTGAAGGTGCAGTTATGCTTGCCATACAACATACTGACATCACGATTCATCAGTCCAATGTTTACGTTTTTGGTATGGGACGAGTGGGAGAAACATGTGCTACTGTGTTTAGTGGGCTTGGGGCAAATGTGTCCGTTATTTCTACCGATGAAAAAGACTTAGCAAGAGCATTTGAGAGAGGATGGACGTCTTATCATTTGAATGATGTTCATAAATATATTAATCAATGTGATGTATTGATTAATACCATACCAGCACATGTAGTGGATATCTCGATCATACAAGAAATGCAAGCACATGCGATAATTATTGACTTAGCTTCAAAACCGGGTGGGATTGATTTTGATTATGCGAAAACAAGAGGGATTCACGCGATTCATGCGCTCGGTTTACCAGGGTTAGTGGCACCGAAAACAGCAGGAGAAATATTAGCTCATTGTATTGAAAAAATTATTTTTTCCTCATGAAAGAGTAGCAAAACAGATGTCTAGGCATATACTGGGCATTAGCTGACAAACGAATAATCAAGTGAATGATCATCATCTTCATGAGGAGGTCTCACCATGGAGCTAAAAGGGAAACGAATTGGTTTCGGTTTAACAGGATCACATTGTACGTATGCAGATGTTTTTCCGCAGATTGAACGGCTTGTTGAAATGGGAGCGGAAGTAGTGCCGGTAGCTTCTTATACCTTTCAAACGACAGATACAAAGTTTGGGAAGGCTAGCGACCATATGGATTACGTACGAAAATTAACGGGTAAAGAGCCGGTCACTTCTATTGTTGATGCAGAACCATTAGGACCAAAAGCACCATTGGATTGTATGGTATTAGCGCCATTAACAGGAAACTCGATGAGTCGATTAGCTAATGCAATTACTGATTCAGCAGTACTTATGGCAACTAAAGCAACGATTCGCAATGGTAATCCTATCGTACTTGCTATTTCCACAAATGACGCACTTGGTTTAAATGGTGTGAATTTAATGAAACTAATGGCTACTAAGTTAATGTATTTTGTTCCTTATGGGCAAGACGATCCAGTAAAAAAACCGAATTCATTAGTAGCAGATATGACTTTCATTCCGCAAACCATTGAGCATGCGTTAGAATATAAACAAATTCAGCCAGTACTTATTGCAAGAAATAGCGAAATGTGATGAAATAATATAAGGATGCTCACGTTTATGTTAAAATAAATCTAGCAAAGAAAATGGAAGGGGACGAAACAAATGACACAACAAAGCTATAATGTAGCCGTAGTAGGTGCTACTGGAGCCGTAGGGGAGAAAATGCTTGAAACATTAGATAATAAAAACTTCCCGATAAAGGAACTACATCTATTATCTTCAAAACGCTCAGCAGGAAAAGAAATGGAATTTAAAGGTGAAACGTATGTCGTACAAGAAGCAACGCCTGAAAGCTTTGAAGGAATAGATATTGCACTATTTTCAGCTGGTGGATCTGTTTCTAAGAAGCTAGCACCTGAGGCTGTAAAGAAAGGTGCCGTTGTTGTAGATAATACGAGTGCATACCGAATGGATCCTGAAGTTCCGTTAGTTGTACCAGAAGTGAACGAATCAGATATTCAAACACATAACGGGATTATTGCTAATCCAAACTGCTCGACAATCCAAATGGTTGCATCATTAAAACCAATCCAAGATGAGTTTGGTTTATCACGTGTAATTGTGTCCACTTATCAAGCTGTATCTGGAGCAGGTACGGAGGCAGTAGAGGAACTACGTACACAATCACAAGCATTCTTAGACGGTGAAGATTTACATGCTGAATTACTACCGGTTTCAGGTGACAAACATCATTACCCAATTGCATTTAATGCATTGCCACAAATTGATACTTTTGAAGACAATGATTATACGTTTGAAGAAATGAAAATGATTAATGAAACGAAGAAAATTATGCATGACAATGAGATTAAAGTATCGGCAACGTGTGTACGTCTACCATTCTTCACTTCGCATGCAGAAAGTGTTTATGTTGAAGTTGACAAAACTGATGTTACGACTGACGAACTAAAACAAGTGATTGGTCAAGCGGATGGCGTTGAATTAGAGGACGATCCTGCTAATCAAGTCTATCCAACGCCATTAGCTTCTGCTGGAAGAAGCGAAGTTTTTGTTGGACGTATTCGTAAAGATTTAGATGTAGAAAATGGATATCATTTATGGGTTGTATCAGATAACTTATTAAAAGGAGCAGCGTGGAATTCTGTTCAAATTGCAGAATCCTTAATTAAAAATAACTGGCTCTAAACCAATTTGAGGTGGAAACCATTGTCCATATTGGTTCAAAAGTTCGGCGGTACTTCATTACAGGATAAAGAAACACGCCTGTATGCGATCGAACATGTGCAATCTGCAGTGCGTGAAGGGTATCAAGTCGTTGTCGTCGTTTCAGCGATGGGGCGATCCCCTTCTCCATATGCAACGGATTCATTGCTAGCATTACTAGGAGAGAGTAGGAAAATTTCGGAAAAAGAAGAGGATTTATTGTTGTCTTGTGGTGAAATTTTATCCTCTGTTGTGTTTTCAAATGAGCTGCAACACCAAAATCTACAATCTATTGCTATAACCGGAGCTAAAGCGGGAATGATAACAACGAACGACTTTACCAATGCCAAAATAAAAACGATACAGCAACATAACATTCAACAGTTATTGAAAGAGTATCAAGTTGTGGTTGTTGCTGGATTTCAGGGGCAAACGGAAGATGGCGAAGTGACAACGATAGGTAGAGGTGGTAGTGATACCTCTGCTGTTGCTTTAGGTGTCGCTTTGCAAGCAGACTATGTGGATATTTTCACAGATGTGGAAGGAATTATGACAGCTGATCCACAGATGGTGTCTTCAGCTCAGAAACGAACGGAAATGTCCTACACAGAAATATGTCATTTAGCATATCAAGGAGCAAAGGTGATTCATCCACGGGCAGTAGAACTGGCGATGCAGGAGAATTTACTTCTTCGGGTTCGATCGACGAAAAGTAATGATTTCGGTACATTGATTATCTCGGATGAGCATATGAAAAAGAAGTCCTATGATCGATTAATTACTGGAATTGCTTATATGAAAGACGTCGTTCAAATAAAAATTGAAGAAAGCAAAGAACCACAGCAAATTCATGTGAATGTGTTTCGGGCAATGGCTGAAGCAGGCATTTCTGTTGATTTTATCAATATTTCTCCAAATGGTGTTGTATATACGATCTTAAGCAAATACGAACAGCTCGCTGTTCGTATTTTAACACAATTAGATTTACGCCCAACAGTAAGAAGAAATTGTGCAAAAGTCTCGATCGTTGGGGCTGGTATGAGTGGTGTCCCTGGGGTGACATCAAAGATTGTACAATCATTAACGGATGAAAACATACCGATCCTTCAATCTGCAGATAGTCATACAACCATTTGGGTACTCATTGAACAACAGTATCTAGAAAAAGCCGTCAATGTTTTGCACCATACGTTTCGCTTAGATGAGTGATGACAATGCAAATTGGATGATTTGCTTGTGAAGAGAAACTACGATAGATTATAGGAAATAGAGGCATCGCGTTAGGCTTAGCGATGATAAGAAAGGAGATGGTGACATCATGGATTTTGGCCGACTTCTAACAGCGATGGTCACTCCATTTAATCAAGATAATCGCGTTGATTTCGATCAAACAACAACGCTTATCGAATATTTATTATCCCATGGCACCGATGGACTCGTTGTAGCTGGAACGACCGGTGAATCCCCGACATTAAGTCTACAGGAAAAGTTGGACTTATTTGAACATGTCGTAAAGATCGTAAATGGCAGAGTTCCAGTGATTGCTGGTACGGGAAGCAATAATACACAAGCATCGATTCAATTAACAAAGGAAGCTGAAGCAATTGGTGTTGATGGGGCGCTGTTAGTTTCACCTTATTATAATAAACCGAATCAAGACGGTTTATATCATCATTTTTCCACTATTGCCAAGGAAACGAATCTTCCCATCATGTTATATAATATCCCGTCACGTGCGGTTGTGAAGATGACAGTTGAAACCGTCGCAGCTCTAGCACAGATCGAAAATATTGTATCGGTAAAGGATTCCACTGGAGATCTTGATGGCATATCATCTTTATTGGAACAAGTTCCGGAAGATTTCACCGTTTATAGTGGTGATGACAGTTTAACACTTCCAATTCAATCGATTGGTGGTACAGGTGTCGTTTCTGTCTCTTCACATATCATCGGTAATCAAATGAAAGAAATGATTTCGTTATTTGAACAGGGAAATGTGGCGAAAGCTGCCCACAAACATCGTCAACTGTTACCTGTGATGAAAGCCTTGTTTATGGCACCATCTCCTTCACCGGTAAAAGCAGCACTTGCCTACAAGGATATAGATGTAGGTTCAGTTCGCTTGCCACTTGTACCACTGTCACCATTTGAAGAGCAAAACTTATATCGTTTAATTGATCAGTATAGCTAAGGGACTGTCCCAAACGTCATATTTATATTGACGATTGGGTACAGCCCTCTTTTTATTTTAATGAAGTAAATATACCTCTTTACGATCTTGTTCGAACGTATGAAATCACAAGGTAACGATCATACTAAGTGAACAACGATTGTGAAAGGGGAGTTTTTTATGGATAAAAATCCTTCAGAGTCTACAGATAATGAAGCACAGGCATCCAAGCTTGTAGAAAAAATTCAGCAGCTCGGTCAATCCAACTTACCAAAGGCACCAGATTCGAATATTCATGTATTGTCTATTATTGGGCAAATTGAAGGACATGTTCAATTGCCGCCACAAAACAAAACAACGAAATACGAGCACTTAATTCCACAAATCGTGGCCATCGAGCAAAATCCTAAAATCGAAGGTCTTGTTGTTATTTTAAACACAGTGGGAGGTGATGTGGAAGCAGGGTTAGCATTAGCAGAAATGATTGCCTCATTATCTATACCTACTGTTTCCGTTGTATTGGGCGGTGGACATTCGATTGGTGTACCTATTGCTGTATCCACCGATTATTCATTTATCGCGCCATCAGCTACAATGACCATCCATCCGATTCGATTAAATGGGTTAGTCGTTGGAGTGCCACAAACATTTGAATATATTGATAAAATGCAGGATCGCGTGATTCATTTCGTTAGGGACCATTCCAATATTGAAGAGGAAACTTTTAAAGATTTGATGTTTGCAAAAGGAAACCTTACGCGAGATATTGGTACGAATGTAGTCGGTGAAGATGCAGTTGAAAATGGATTGATTAATGAAGTGGGTGGTGTCAGTGGTGCAATGAAGAAACTGAATCAATATATCGAAGAACAAAAAGATGATGAAAAAGGAGATGATGTGCATTGATTTTGTATACTCCTTTAGCACAAGAAGATATTTATCAAGCTTCTTCATCTGATTATCAAAAACAGTCAGTTGTACAAGTTCAAGAAAAAAGTTGTGCTGTGGAACGATTAGAAAATGGCGATTTACGTTTAGTTCAATTACTCTCTACAGATCCAAATGATTTCCTTAATGAACAATTTTTACCGGGAACAATTGTAAAGCCAGATAATGATTATGGAAAGGATGTTCGTCCTTCCTAGCTAAATATGCTATAATGGAAATAGATCAACGATTGAATTGTCTAAATGACCCTTGCCGATATGGCAGGGGTAGCTTCGTTATGACATAAACAAGTATGCTATGAATCTAGCATGTAGAGGTGAAAGAAATGGCAAAAAAGAAAAAAAGAAGAAAGAAACAGTCATTACGAAATAAGATAAAGTTGGAGTTACTCGGCATTCTATTTATTTTTCTCGCGATTTTTAGTAGTGGAGCCTCTATGATCAGTGATGGAGCAATTTCTTCACTTTTAGAAAACATATTTCGCTTATTATTCGGTCAATGGTATTTTGTAATACCGATCTTCTTTGTATTTATTGGTGTATACGTCATGATCAAAAGAAAATGGCCACAATTGTTGACTCGAAAATGGTACAGTACATACATGATTTTACTGGGTTTATTGGTATACACACATGTTGATTTATTTATGGATCTTTTTGATATGAACAACGATCCATCCATTATCAATCAATCTTTTAATTTTTATACCGGTTATTTAGATGGTGAACGTGATACAGTTTATCTTGGCGGAGGAATGGTTGGTGCTGTCTTGTTTGCAATTTTTAGCTTTCTATTTTCCAGTTATGGGGCATTATTTGTTTCCTTTTTCATGATTGGTGTCGGTATCATTACGTTCACCAATGTGTCAGTGGGTGAATTGTTGCAGAAAGCATACCAAAAACTAAAAAATGGGTTAAGTAACCAAATGGAAAAAGTAAAAGCTTGGCGAGAATCGAAAAAACAGCGCCAAAAAGAAGCAGAGATAACCAATCAACAAGAACCAGTTATTGAGACCAACCAACAGCAGGAAGAAGAATTCCCAGCAATTGCTTATGCACAGGATGAATCTTCCGTAATTGACGATACAGAACAAGAGAAAACATATGATCGTAGTGAAGTCGAACCTACGGATGAACCAGTTGAAATGGAACAAGAAGATGCTTCCATCGAAACTTTACCGATGACTGAGCATGAAAATATCGATTATCAACTACCAACGATGAATATGCTTGAAGCACCAAAAAATCCCGTCAATCAACAAGATAAGTCATTTATTCAACAAATTGTAAGAAAACTCGAAAAAACGTTTCAAAGTTTCGGTGTTAAAGCGAGAGTAACGAAAGTGCATGTAGGACCATCTGTGACAAAATATGAAGTATATCCAGAAGCTGGGGTCAAGGTGAGTAAGATCGTCAATTTACATGATGATTTGGCTTTGGCGCTCGCAGCGAAAGAAATTCGGATTGAGGCGCCAATACCTGGAAAATCGGCTGTAGGCATTGAGGTGCCAAATGAGGAAACAGCCATGGTGTCTTTAAGAGAAGTCTTAGAATCGAAGAAAAACAATCAGTCGAACAAGCTCTCGTTCGCATTAGGCAAAGACATTTCTGGTGAACCAATCATGGCAGAATTGAACAAAATGCCACACTTACTCGTAGCCGGTGCTACAGGAAGTGGTAAAAGTGTTTGTATTAATGGAATTATTACGAGCATATTAATGCGATCAAAACCTCATGAAGTGAAATTGATGATGATTGATCCGAAGAAAGTAGAATTAAATGTATATAATGGGATTCCGCACTTATTATCGCCTGTGGTTACGGAGCCAAAAAAAGCATCTCGTGCACTAAAAAAAGTCGTTAGTGAAATGGAGCGCAGATATGACCTTTTCTCCGAAACAGCAACGCGTAATATTGAAAGTTATAATGAGTATATATCGCGATATAATCAAGACACGGGTGAAAATCAGCCTCATTTACCGTATATTGTAGTGATCGTCGATGAGTTGGCAGATTTAATGATGGTAGCTTCGAATGAAGTAGAAGATGCGATTACACGACTAGCTCAAATGGCGCGGGCGGCAGGCATCCACTTAGTCATTGCTACCCAACGTCCGTCTGTCGATGTGATTACTGGTGTGATTAAAGCAAATATTCCATCACGTATTGCCTTTAGCGTATCATCACAAACAGATTCGCGAACAATTTTAGATGCTGGTGGGGCGGAAAAACTACTTGGTAAAGGCGATATGCTGTTTATCCCTGTTGGCTTATCGAAACCAGTTCGGATTCAAGGTGCATTTTTATCTGATACGGAAGTTGAAACAATCGTTGACTTTTGTATTGAACAGCAGAAAGCTCAGTACCAAGAAGAAATGATTCCTGAAGAAGAGAGTGAAACGGTTCAAGAAGTCGATGATGAATTATATGATGATGCTGTTCAACTCGTACTTGAAATGCAAAGTGCAAGTGTATCTATGATCCAAAGACGTTTTCGGGTTGGTTATACAAGAGCGGCTCGGCTCATTGATGCGATGGAGGATCACGGAATTGTTGGGCCTTATGAAGGGTCTAAACCAAGAAATGTATTAGTAAGTCAAGTAGAGGAACAAACAACGACAAATAGTTCTTAGAAAAAAATCTTTATAAATTGTGAGAAAAGTGTTATATTTAGTAGTAATAATAATTTATATAAGGAATGGTTGGGGGACTATGTTATCAAACATGGAAAACGCTTCGGTGCTAGATGTTGTTCATGAAATCAGAGATTTAATTAAACGTGGTTTTTATCAAGAAAGAGAAAAATTACCTACATTGTATGAATTGGCTACTCGTTTCGGCGTGACTCGTGGCATCGTGCGTGATGCGATCGAAATCTTAGAAGAAGAAAATGTCCTTGTTGATCGACCGGGTGTTGGTACGTTTGTCAATAAGCAGCCTATTCTCTCATCGGGAATCGAGGAATTAGGTAGTGTGACTGAAATGATCGAAAAATCAGGGAAACTACCTGGTGTGCAATATATATCGGCTGAGATTGTTGAGCCAACAGAAGAAGACATGAACCGATTTGATCCGCTTTCGATTCGTCATTTGGCTCAGCTGGAACGCTTGCGCACAGCGGATGGTGAACCTGTCGTATATGCGATTGATAAAGTCGATCATCATTTACTACCACTTGAATTGATCCATTCTCAGGAGTCCATTTTTAACGCTTTGAAACGATATGCGAAAATTGAAATTGACTATGCAGTGGCTTATATAGAGCCGATTGGATATCACGAGCGAATTTCACCGATGTTAAATTGCCAACCGGATCAAGCCATTTTATTATTGAAACAAATTCACTACACGAAAGATCATACACCTGTCTTATATTCAGCCAATTATTTTCGTGCAGATGTTTTTAGTTTTTATGTGCTCCGTAAGCGAATGAGTTAAACAACAACTTTAGATATGTCATAATTGAATCAAGAATTGGAGATCTGGTAAACGTACTAGATCTCTTTTTATCTGATCGCACAGATCAAGAATATTTGCGGATAAATCAGATAAAATATACTAAGTTCTTATTTTAACGATCGTTTAATAAAAAATATGAAAAAGGAGCTTGATGATGAGAGAAAATGTAGAAGAAGTCATATCAAAACAAGGGTATGATATCCACTTGTTACATACGAAGAAATTTAAGACGATACATATTGCTTTTAAATTTGTTACCAATTTGTCGCGTGATTCGATTACAAAACGGGCATTACTTCCATATGTATTGCAACAAGGGACACAGAATTATCCAACTGCGATAGCACTCAGGCAACAACTGGATGAATTATATGGTGCCGTTTTGCATATGGACAGTAGCAAAAAAGGGGAAAATCACATCATAACGGTTCGTTTAGAAATGGCTAATGAGCAATATATCTCAAGCCAAACATCATTATTGGATCAAGCGATTCAACTATTAGAAGAAATTCTTTATCGACCGAAATTAGAGGGAAATGGATTTGATCCTCAACAAGTAGAACGGGAAAAACAAACGCTACAAAGCAAAATGACAGCATTAACTGAGGATAAAATGTCATTTGCTAATACAAGAATGATTGAGGAAATGTGTGAATCAGAGCCTTATCAATTACGTGTGCATGGATATCGTGAAGACCTTGAAGAAATCAATGGTGAAAGTTTATATCAGTATTATCAAAAAATGTTGCAAGAAGATCGACTTGATGTGTTTGCGATAGGGGATATCGATGAATTAGATGTTATGGATAAAATAAATCAAATGATCCAAAGGAACACGCAGCAACAACTGACACAACCAACAACACAACAACAGATTGAATCGTCACAAACCATTATTGAAACAGATCAAGTACAACAAGCCAAACTACATTTTGGCTATCGTACAGGTATTACTTATGATGATAAGAAATACCCTGCTTTACATGTATTTAATGGATTGTTTGGTGGATTTCCGAGTTCCAAATTGTTTTTAAATGTACGTGAAAAACACAGTCTCGCTTATTATGCAGCGTCCCGTGTGGAAAGTCATAAAGGGTTATTATTTGTATTTAGTGGAATCGCTCCAGATCAATATGACCGCGCACGTAGTATTATTTTAGAGCAAATGGAGCAAATGCGTACTGGTGATTTTACCGAGCAAGATATACAAGAAACAAAAGACATGTTAGTGAATCAATTGAAAGAAACTTTAGATAACCCGCAAGGTATGATGGAGTTGCATTATCAACAAGTGCTTGGTAATAGCCAGCGCTCACCAGAACAGTTCATTCAAGAAGTGCAACAAGTGACCAAACAAGAGGTCACGGATGTGGCGAAACAAATCCAGCTCGATACGGTATATTTACTTACAAGTGAGGATGGTGATTCAAATGAAGCGTCATAATTACGAGCAATTGAATGAAACCATATATAGTGATCAGTTAAGTAATGGTTTGAGAGTTCACATTTTACCTAAGCCAGAAATGACGAAAGCTTATGCTATTTTTACAACGAATTATGGATCGATTGATCAGTCTTTTGTACCGATTAAACAATCAGAATCGATCACAGTTCCAGACGGCATTGCGCACTTTTTAGAACATAAAATGTTTGAAAAAGAAGATCGAGATGTATTTCAGGATTTTTCAAAGCGTGGAGCATCAGCGAATGCGTATACGTCATTTACAAAAACTGCCTATTTATTTTCAGCTACAGCTGAAGTGAAAGAAAATTTACGTACATTACTCAATTTTGTGCAAGATCCTTATTTCTCAGAGGAGTCTGTTGAGAAGGAAAAAGGAATCATTGAGCAAGAAATTCAGATGTATAATGACCAACCGGATTGGCGCGCTTTTTTCGGGACGATTAAAAGCATGTATCAATATCATCCGGTTCAAATCGATATTGCGGGAACGGTGGATTCGATTCAAAATATTACAAAAGATGATTTGTATACTTGTTATCACACCTTTTATCATCCGTCTAATATGGTGTTATTTATTGCTGGCAATGTTGATCCTGAAGAAATCGGAGCATTTGTGAGAGAAAATCAAGAGAACAAAAATTTTGAACCTGCAGAACCATTAAAGCGACAATTCCCTAGTGAACCGAAAGCAGTTGCTGAAAAAGAAAAACGTATCGATATGCCAGTAGCTGTTCCGAAAGCATTAGTAGGATTAAAAGAAACAGACTTACCAGAAGATCCGAAAGAATTTGTAAAAAAAGAATGGTTTATCGATATGATCCTTGATTATTTATTCTCTAAAAGTGGTATCGAGTATAAAAAATTGTATGAAGAAGGTTTGATTGATCAATCCTTTAGTTATGAGAACCATTTAGAACGCAATTTTGGTTTTACGATTATTGGTGGTAATACGGAAGATCCAGAAGGGTTAGCAGAAAATATTCAACATAGTTTGTTGCGTTTGAAAGAACAAAAATTGGATGAGGAAAGTTTCCAGCGTTTACAGCGCAAAAAGCTCGGTCAGACATTACGTGCGATGAATTCATTAGAGTTTATGGCCAACCAATATACGCATTATGACATGCTAGGGGTTGACTTCTTTGAGACTATCCAATGGTTAGAAGATCTACATTATCAAGAATTAAATCAATTTTTACATGATTGGATCGATGAAAGTCGAATCGCTACTTGTATCGTTCAATCCAATCAATCTTGAGGTATTGTTATGAGCAAAAAATGTTTGATTGTAGGAGCTAGTGGTGACATAGGTTCAGCAATTGCAAAACAACTGGCTGATTTAGATTATCAGCTAATTTTGCATTATTGTCACCATTTTGAAGCCATTTCTGATTTGAAAACATTGATCTCAGATGATGCGATATATGATGTGATTCAAGCTGATTTAGCAACAAAAGAAGGTTTAACTTCATTTTTATTAGAATTACCGGTAGATATTGATCATATTGTGTTTGCTAGTGGGACCTCTTACTTTGGTCTATTTCAAGAGATGCATGATATGGATATGGATCACATCCTTCATTTGCATTTAACATCACCTTGGAAAATTACGAAGCATCTATTGCCTCATATGATACAGCGAAAATTTGGTGCCATTATTTTGATCAGTTCGATATGGGGTGAATTCGGAGCGAGTTGTGAGGTTGCTTATTCATCAGTAAAAGGTGGTCAGGATAGTTTTGTCAAAGCTTTAGCAAAAGAAGTCGGGCCAAGTGGCATTCGTGTAAATGGTGTCAGCCCAGGATTCATTCAGACAAAAATGAATCGACATTTATTAGATGAAGAAAAGAATGCGTTGCATGCTGAAATCCCGTTGCAACGAAGTGGGACACCAGATGAAGTCGCTCATATTGTTTCTTTTCTTTTGAGCGAGAAGTCCAGTTATATACAAGGTGAAATAGTTCGCGTCCAAGGTGGTTGGATGTAAAAATTCCTCGAAGCATGCATAAAATCATTTTTTGTTCGCAAGATATAAATGTATGCTGACAAAGGAGGAATGAACGATGTCTGTATTAGACAACTTTGATTCATGGAAAGATTTTTTAGGCGATCGCTACATGACGCACAAGGTAATGGTATTAGTAATCAGGCGATTTCAGAATTGGCTTATGATATTGGGAATTACTTATCAACACAAGTCGAAGCCCAGAATAATGAAGAGGCAATATTGCGTGACTTATGGAATGCAGCTGATCAAAAAGAACAACATGCCATCGCAAATATTATGGTCAAGCTCGTTCAAAATGAAGGTACAAAATAACGATGACAAAAGACCCTATAGAGTGAACCTCAACTTTATAGGGTTCTTTTCATTTTCCAAAATGAAATACATTAGATAGGTGAGAAGGTTCTTTATTTAATGTTAAAATCAACAAATGCATACCGCCGTTGATATACGCTTCTTTTTTCAACACATCAAATGACCCAGAACTACGGTGTTACAATGTTTCATTGGGGAGACCATTCTCTTATGTTATATGGAAAAATATAGTTATCGTTAATGATGTTTGTCACTTTTTTATGTAGTCGATAGATTCCCCTTTTCATATATGACATTTTGAGATATGATTAATGTGAGTCATAATTTGGATATAGAATGTGATCTTTACAATATATGATAAATGATTGATGGATGGTGTTACATATATGGGAATCGGTGAAAGACTTAAACAAGAACGTGAATTAAAAGAATTATCACTTGATGATATCCAGAAGGAAACGAAGATTCAAACGAGATACTTATATGCCATTGAACAAGAAAATTTTAAAGCGATGCCTGGTAATTTCTATGTTCGTGCATTTATTAAAGAGTATGCAACAGTTCTTGGGCTGGATCCAAGTGAATTAATGGAGGAATATCAACAAGATTTGCCATTTGAGCAAGAAGAGCAAGTCGAGATGTCCCGAGTAAATAGTAGTAAAAAAAATAAAATCACAACAAAAGTACCAGCCATCTTTTCACTCTTACCTTCAATTATCGTTGTTGTTCTCATCATTGGTGTAGTGGCAGTCATATGGTTGTTTAGTCAAGGGTTTTTTACGGATGACAATACAAACCAAGAGGCGCCTGTTGAATCTGAAAATAATTCAGCCGATGAAGTAGAGTTGCCACCAGAGCAAGAAGAAACAAATGCTTCAGATGACGAGGGAGCGAACGAAGAATCCAGTGAAGAAACCAATCAGCCAGAAGACACCAATGAGTCAAATGAAGAATCCACTCAACAAGATGAGAATCAAGAAGAAGAGCCAAGCACCACCGTTACACTCAATCAATCAGAAGATACAACTCACAACTATACGGTAGAATCATCAGCAGAAGAATTACAGTTATCGGTCACTTCTAATAGTCGAAATTGGCTTGAAATCTATGATGGTAATGGTGAGCAACTATATTTTGATAATTTAACAGCTGAAGCGAGTCCATTCGAAACCAGTATTACGGATCTTGAGTCTTTAGCATTCAGTTTTGGAGCTCCAGAAGAATTATCGATTATGATCAATGATATGGCAGTTGAATTGCCAGAGGATATTAATCCAAACCAACCACAGAATATTAATATAAACATTCAGCATCAATAGTGCTCATACCAAACGTGAAACAGTACAAAGATGTTTATATTATCAATAAAGTCTAAAAAATCTTGGTGTTCTGTCTCCCTCTTTCATATAAAAAAGAAGAGGGGGTTCTTTTTGCCTTGACTTCTTATGTTTAGTATGATGACTTTACTTTCTACAGAAGAATAATTGAATTGAAGGAGTGGAATGTAATGAATGTACCAAATCGAATCACTATATCTCGAATTTTACTTATTCCTATTTTTATTTTACTACTGTCATATCCGTTTAACTGGGGGACGGTAACATTATTTGATCAATCATTGCCCGTAGCTCAATTGATGGCTGTCATTTTATTTGCTGTTGCTTCTGCGACAGACTGGGTTGACGGGTATTATGCGAGGAAATACAATTTAGTAACCAATTTGGGCAAATTTTTAGATCCTATGGCTGATAAATTACTTGTATCCGCTGCATTTATTTTATTGATCCAATTAGAACTAGCACCTGCTTGGGCTGTTATTGTAATCATCAGTCGGGAATTTGCAGTAACAGGTTTACGATTAGTAGCTGCTGGTGAAGGGGTAGTGATGGCAGCTGGTCAAATGGGAAAATTAAAAACGGTGTTGCAAATCTTAGCGATCATTACTCTTTTACTTCATAATATTCCATTTGCGTTTATCCATGTACCAGTTGCGAATATATTACTTTATGCTGCTGTACTTGTAACGATTATCTCTGGCGTTGAATATTTTGTAAAAAACTGGCATGTTATGGAGGACTCAAAATAATGAAAAACGTCAAAGCCGAAATCATTTCTGTTGGTACAGAACTTTTACTTGGTCAAATTGTGAATTCGAATGCGGCATGGATGTCAAAAAAACTTGCAAATATTGGGGTGTCTGTCTATTACCATACAGTAGTTGGTGATAACTTACAACGCTTACGAGATGTGTTTGAATTAGCGGCTGATCGGTCAGACGTCGTGTTCGTTACCGGTGGACTTGGTCCGACAGAAGATGATCTAACAAGGGAAGCTTTTGAACAAGTTTCAGGTCTGAAAGTTGTAGAAGATGAAAATATATTGCAGCATATCGCTGATTTTTTTAAGAAGCGAAACATGCAAATGACGCCCAATAATCGAAAACAAGCGCATGTTTTTGAAGGATCAAAAATATTTGATAATCAAGTAGGGATTGCACCAGGGATACAAGTGGAATATAACGATGTACAATGGTTGTTTATGCCTGGGGTTCCAAGAGAAATGCAAGCTATCATGGACAATAAGATATTACCGTTTGTCGCTGAGTATTATTCATTGGATGCTATTATACAGTCGAGGGTGCTTCGCTTTATTGGTATAGGTGAATCGCAGTTAGAACATCAATTACAAGACATGATTTCTGAACAAACGAATCCAACGATCGCTCCTCTTGCCACAGAAGGAGAGGTGTCCATTCGCTTAACAGCAAAAGCATTCAATCCAAAAGAAGCAGATCAATTAATTGATGAAGTCGAAGATCGTATCATGGGTAGCGTCGGCGATTATTTTTATGGTTATAATGATACATCGATTGATCAAAAAGTATTTGATTTATTACAAAAGAAACACTTAACGATTGCATCTGCGGAAAGTTTTACTGCAGGAGGCTTTGCTTCAAAACTTGCAGCAAGAAGTGGGGCATCAAGTATCTTTCATGGTAGTGCAGTTGTCTATCAGCCAGAATCAAAACAAAAGGTATTAGGCGTATCCAAACGAGTCATTGATGATGATGGTACGGTTAGTCAAGCATGTGCTGAAGACATGGCGATACAAGTGAGAGATGTTTATCAATCGGATGTAGGTATTAGTTTTACAGGTGTAGCAGGACCGAATCCATCAGAAGGGAAAGAAGTAGGAACTGTATTTATTTCGATTGCTACAAAACAAAATGTCGCCACTCATAAATTTTTGTTCCATGGAGATCGTGAAGCGATTCAAACGAGAAGTATAAAGAAAGGATACGCATTACTTTATCAGATGTTGCAATGAAAATCGTCATTATAGATGGAATAAAAAAGCATTTTCACTCGTTTTCCCCTGAGTGAATGCTTTTTCTTTTATAAAAAGTAGATTTTTCCTTGATTTCTTATGAAAATAAGGGAACGTTTATTCGTAAAATGCTTGTAGAATTGAACAAAACATTGTAAGATAGTAATAGAATAAAAGAGGAGGTATTTCATTGAGTGATCGAAAACAAGCACTAGATATGGCGCTCAAACAAATTGAAAAACAATTTGGCAAGGGCTCAATTATGAAACTGGGAGAGCAAACCGAGCAAAAAGTAGCGACTGTATCGAGTGGCTCCATAGCTATAGATACTGCGCTTGGTGTCGGTGGATATCCAAGAGGCCGCGTAGTAGAGATTTATGGACCGGAATCATCTGGTAAAACAACTGTTTCATTGCATGCAATTGCTGAAGCCCAAAAGTCTGGAGGACAAGCAGCATTTATTGACGCCGAGCATGGTATGTCTTGTTTCTAAACGAAAGTAGAGTAGAAATACTCTATCAAGTTAGAGGAACAGTAATTTACTGTTCTAATTGTATATCTGATATGTTTGGTGAAAGTCCAAATCAAAGACGCTGGTAAACGTCTTTGCCCTAATACCCCGACGTGCAAGAATAAGGTGCTTTATTGTTGTACGAAGTTCGGAGAGGGCGGCGAAATATTGTATGTTTTACAAGTTTAGTAGCCGGGGGTCTAAGTACACTCCTATGATGAGTAACGTGTGTGTATGCACTGGAACGAATCCACGAAGGTACAGCTCGTAAGGCGTTAAATTATTTCAGTCTTAGACATGGTATTCGTGCTTATCATGGCTAAATACAGCACAGTGCTGTTTATTTCATTCGTTTTTTTACCAATAAGCGGATGAATGACTGACGGGCTAGAGTGGGCATCTAAGGGAGTGGAGAAGGATAGGATATACGGTACAAGAGAACCTTCCCCGTGAATGCAAAAGGAGCATCACCTAATGTCACGAAATGGTAGGAAATGACCATTAAAGGGAAGGGGCAGCAGCCCGTAGTAGTAAGGAAGCTTTTGTAATGAAAGTGGAGCGAAGGGGCATAGTCAAGTGAAGACAAGCCATACGATATAGCTATCATTTTTTCATGTTTTATAAACGGCTTTCTTCTTTGATGGAACGCCGTGTGCGTGGAAACGCGCATGCACGGTGTGAGGCGGGGGAAAATAGCTCCTAACAGTCATGCTGAGGATGACTATTACCTATCGCCATCGTTGGATCCCGCTTATGCAAAAAAATTAGGCGTGGATGTAGATGAGTTGTTGCTTTCTCAACCTGATACAGGTGAGCAGGCTTTAGAGATTGCTGAGGCATTGGTTCGAAGTGGTGCAGTTGATATGGTTGTCATTGACTCCGTTGCAGCGCTAGTACCAAAAGCTGAGATTGAAGGTGAGATGGGAGACTCTCACGTAGGTTTACAAGCTCGCCTTATGTCTCAAGCATTAAGAAAACTGTCAGGATCGATTAATAAATCAAAAACGACAGCTATCTTTATTAATCAAATCCGTGAAAAAGTCGGCGTTATGTTTGGAAGCCCTGAAACAACCCCAGGTGGTCGAGCATTGAAATTCTATTCATCTGTTCGCTTGGAGGTTAGACGTGCTGAAACGTTAAAAATAGGTAACGATATGGTAGGGAATAAAACAAGAGTAAAAATTGTTAAAAATAAGGTAGCACCTCCATTTAAACAGGCAGAAGTCGATATTATGTACGGAGAAG
Organism: Gracilibacillus halophilus YIM-C55.5; assembly: GCF_000359605.1. Classification (GTDB taxonomy): domain Bacteria; phylum Bacillota; class Bacilli; order Bacillales; family Amphibacillaceae; genus Gracilibacillus; species Gracilibacillus halophilus. The sequence goes on along the minus strand of NZ_APML01000040.1, from coordinate 292 downwards.
GCATTTCTAAAGAAGGCGAATTATTAGATATTGGTACGAGCTAGATATCGTGATGAAAAGTGGCGCATGGTATTCCTACAATAAAGAACGTCTTGGGCAAGGAAGAGAAAATGCGAAACAATTTTTAAAAGAAAATCCACAGGTAGCTCAAGAAATTCATGATGCAATTCGTGCACATTATGGCTTGACAGATTCACCAGAAGATGACGACGAAACTGACGATCAAGGTGAAAAACAAGAAACGCTTGATGACTTAAAATAATAGTCTAAAGAACTGCTTCTTTTCCGTTTA
>NZ_APML01000039.1 GCF_000359605.1 Gracilibacillus halophilus YIM-C55.5 | reverse complement strand
CCGTCGGTTCTTCTTGAGCTTCTTGGTAAATCGCATCTGACTGACGATTACCATTTTTAGCTGCTTCTAACTGTTCTTTTACACGATTTAGTAACTTATTATCAGCAATCGGTGCATTTAGAATCATGTTATATCGATCGATGGCTGTGTCATAACGACCGTTGTTATGTTGAGCTAGAGCCCAATTAAATAACTGTTCTTCACTTTCCTTGAGTCCATCGACAAAACGATCGTCATTTGGATACCAGTTATACCCTTTTACAAAAGCATTAAAAATACCCGAAACGGTACTTTTGTTTGTTGCTTCTTTATAGAGGGCATTTGCCTGTGGTACTGGCTGTTCTTCATTAGCATTCGTCAAGTGTTTCTCAGTTTGAGCCACTAATGTGTCATTGACCCCAGGCGCATTTAAAATAGCGTTATAACGGTCGATTGCCGTTGCATAATCGCCATTGTTGTGCTTGATTCGCGCCCAATCCAGTACATAACCTACGCTTCGTTGAATACCTTCTTCAAATCTACCATCTTCTGGATACGTTTCATAACCATTTATGTATAGATCTAGTTTTCCCGAAGCAGTTGGCTCGTCTTGTGCTTTTTCAAATAACTCATCTGCCGATAAATCCTCGTTACTAGAATCACTCGTTTCACCTAATAAAGACATAGGTGATAGTAACAGTAAAACAGCTAAGAGTATAAAAATTCTCTTCCCCATTAAATTATCTCCCTCCTCAATCTATCTAATACATGCTAGTCTATCACAAAACTATTATATCAAATAAATCATTGAATGGTAATGGTAATATCCATAATTTATCAAAATTATTTACTAAATTTCCGAAAAAAAGATCCCTATATTACGATATGTAATATAGGGAAATGATTTATTGATCAATGATTGTTTGTAAACGATGGTAATGTTGTCTATAGCTAAAATTTGCTTCAATATATTTCTTGGCATACTCCACTTTTTCTTTCATGATTTGTTGGTTGTTCATAATATGTTCAATTGTGTCTTCGACCGTAGCTGGTGTAGCATAAAAGGCAGCATCTTCGAATAATGGCTCATATACGTGAGGCAGTATAACTGGAACACCGATAGCCATTGCTTCAATAATCACACGCCCAAATGATTCAACCCAATCCGAATGAGTGAAATAAATAAATACATCGAGTTGTTTTAGAAAATCTTGTGGTGTTAACTCTCCAAACTGATACACACGCCAATTATCTGGTATATAACCTATCACCTGTTTTGGCGTTTTAGCTCCACCTAAAACATGCACTTCATACCGATCTGTTTCTGGAAATATTGATAATAGCGTTTCTTTATCTTCTGGCCATTTTACTTTTGAATCTCGTGAATGTCTACCAATCTTTATTACTTCCGTGTTACGATTATGTTCAAATATTTCTTTCTTCCAATCCTGCAAGTCGATAATATTTAACCAATTATGATCAGACAACGGTTTATCTCTGATTTCTTCAGCGTGATAGTCTTGAAGAGCATCTCTAATTAATGGGCCGATTGGATGCCATGTACCTGAAGAACCAAAGTAATCCTTCATATGCTTATCAATGGTGGTTAGATCATAACGAATGTCACCATCCAATCCATATGCGCTCTTTGGGGGTTGATTAATGATTAAACGAATATCTTTTGCTTGTATATCTGGTACATATTTCTGTTTAACTTGTAATAAAGGCGGATAACGAACAATAAGAACATCACATGACACTTGTTCTCCGTAGACGAGCATTTGCACCTGCTCACCATCAATTAGCTCCCTTACTCGTGGGTTAATCTTCTTCTTCGGCGGATAATCATATCTTGCCATCTGTACAATGCCCGTTTTGTACCCATATTTCTTTTGCGCAATAATTTCTTCGACATTGGACAGCGTAGATCCGCCATCAAGTCTAAAATCAGAAACTAAAATCACATCAAAGTGTCTGCGTTGATTTTTAATCCGTCCAGGAAGCATCGGTTCAGGTGCTGCAAAAGGTCTTTTGTTTTGCGGAAATTCATAATATAGATTTTGATGTGTCTTATGATAATATACTTGAGCTTCCAAATATTCTTTTCTTGCGCCCATAAAGAACCCTGGAAATCCAAATGATGAATTACCTGTTAAAGACGATTCCGATTGTCTTTGAAAGGATAAAGGCCCTGTTTCCAATTGATGGACTTGGTCTTCACCAAACACCGTTTTTATCCGTTTAATAAATTCGGAGTCCCCACCGAATCGAACACAATCCCAATAACCAATCTCATTCATCACAGTCTCTCGACGAAACATAAATGAAGACATGTTACTAAAGAGATATAACCCAGGTTTCCCTCTACGATACATATTTAATTTTTCAGTGGCTCGAGCTTGTTGTGATGTATTTCCAATAATCGAATGATTCGTAAGTAAATGATTGGCTTGCACTTCTATTTTACGCGGATGCGACCAATCGTCTGCATCATTAATAGTTACAAATTCACCCGATGCTTGCTGTAAAGCGATATTACGTGCCACATATGCTCCGCTATTCTCTGGTGTCTGTAGCAATTTAATTCGATCATCTATGTGCTCATAATCTTTTACAATCGCTTGTGTATCATCTTGACTACAATCATCAACAACTAATATCTCTAAGTTCGTCCAAGTTTGGGACCGAATTGAATCTAACGCCGTTGTAATGCCATCTGTCGCATTATATACAGGTACAATCACGGTCACTTTCGCTTGATCTGCATGTGGGATTCCACTTTCATTCGTTCTGACTGTTAACTGATCATAAGCACTCTCTTGATTTATATCATTGAGTTGAACTTGTTCCAATTGATAATAATCATAAACTTTGTTTATCCATTTCAATCGATCTGATATATGGTTTTCAGTATTCACTGTAGCTAAATATAAATCTGGGTGTTCTTCTTGGTGCAATTGTTCTTGTATCAAATGATGAGCTTTTTCCTTTTCGTCTAAAAATACTAGGTTTTCGGCTTCAATGATGGCAATTTTACGAAGGTTTTCTGTATCCTTTTCTTCCTCAGACACAATAGGCAAGTATTCCATACTCTTTTGTGCACCTTCGCGCGTTTGTTTATTTGCAAACCACACAGCTAACTCCCATGCAGCTACTCGTCTCATTAGCTGGCTGTTGATCTCACGAATCATTTCTTCAAACTCTTTGATCGCTTCTTCCTCAAAGCCTAAATTACGTAATTTGTATCGTATACGCTCAACCTTTTTAAATTTCTTTTGTGTTTTTCCGACTTTGACAAAACCCTTAAATCGATGTCTAATGCGTGCGGGAAGGCGATTAAATAGTGCTCGTCTCTGTTGGGAATTCAAAATTTTATAAGCAAAAAGCTCAATGATACTTACCAATATTTTCTTTATTTTTTGTTTTAACATAATGCTACACCTTACTTATTCCCAGTTTTTTGTTTTTTGCTTTTGACACTTTCATTATATTTCGATACTGCTTCACTCGGCTTTCCATCATACATTACTTGTCCTTGTTCAAACCATATGGCTCGAGTACAAACTGTTTCTACGAAATTCATACTGTGTGAAACAACCAAAACGGCTTTCGCGCTATGAATCATTTCTTGAATTTTCTCAGTGGCCTTTTGTCTAAATGCCATATCTCCAGTTGATAATGCTTCGTCGATAATGAAGATATCTGGTTGTAATGTAGCAGCAATACTAAAACCTAACCGTGCCTTCATTCCACTTGAGTATTCCTTCACCGGGCGATTGATTTTCTTCCCCAGTTCAGAGAAATCAACGATATGTTGAAAATTATTTTCCACTTTCTCTAACGGCATTCCTAATAACATTCCGTTTAAATAGATATTATCTGCACCGGATAATTGTGCATTAAATCCGGTACCGTATCCTAATAATGCAGATGTATCTCCATCAATCTCCATACTACCTTGTTCAGGTTCTAATATCTTTGTTAATACTTTACAAAGCGTACTTTTGCCTGCCCCATTATGACCAATGATGCCTACGATCTCACCTTCTTTTATATTAAAACTAACATCTTTTAGAGCCCAAAATTCCCTTTTTCGTAATTTGTAAGAAACACTGACATTTTTGGCTGTGATAACATCTTGTTCACCAATTTCGATATTTGTTTCACTCAATTCAAATGTCTTTTTCGTCTTTTTAGGCTTACTTGGCATCGATTCTTTGTAATGCTGAACGACAGTTTTTGGTTCGCCAATTTCTTGAACCTGACCATTTTCTAACCAGATCAATCGATCACAATTTTTCTCTGCAAATGGCATACTATGCGTCACTAAAATTACCATTTTTGCCTTAGATACGAGTTCTTTAATTTTTTCAGAAGCTTTGTTACTAAATTCACTATCCCCTGTATTTAGCGCCTCATCTAAGATTAAAATTTCAGGTTCTAAATGTGCTGCTACACTAAAACCTAACCGTGCTTTCATTCCACTTGAATAATATTTCATCGGTTGATCCATAAAGGAACCAAGACCGGAAAATTCATGAATATCATCTATAAAATGCTGGATTTGTTTCTTCCCAATTCCTAACATCATCCCATTTAGATAAACATTTTCTCTTCCGCTAAGTTCTTTGCGAAAGCCCATACCAAACGAAAATAATGCAGATACTTTACCATCTACACTTAACTGACCTTGATCAGGTTCTAAAATACCAGATAGTACTTTGCAAAGTGTCGTCTTACCAGCACCATTTGAACCAATAATCCCAAGTACTTCTCCTTTATATCCAGTGAAATCCACATCTTTTAATGACCATACTTTTCGTTTATTCGCAGATGATTTCTTTTTTCTCTTCAGAAATTGAATGGCATGTGATTTATAGTCGTCTTTTTGAAAATCTGGATTAAAGGTAACTCCTAATGATTTCGCATGAATCACGACTTCATCCGATTGATTTTTTTGATTTTTAATTTCAATGGACATGTTATATCCCTTCTTTATAAAGCTTTGATAATTTTATGTTCGTTTCTCTTATAATGATACAAAAGAACAACAATCATAACTAATGACACAATGGTCATAATAAATAATCCCCAAAAGTCTGGTATTTGTTGTCGCATTAATACATCTCGAAATGCTTCCAAAATGATTGCCACTGGATTCACCGTTACAGCTAATGTCATGATAAAATCATGTGATTGCACAATATCAGCATTTTGTAGACGTCCACCTTCCCAAATAATTGGTGAAGCATAGAAAAAGATGCGCATAATATGTGTAAGGATATAATCTATATCTCGAACAAAGACACAAATATATGCGATCAACATACCAAGAGCTAGTAGTGCTATTAACGTAATTAAAATAATTAATGGTAAATAAATAATTTGCCACCCAGGAACGATTCCAAAGAACGTTAAGAAAATAGCAATTACTACTAATCCAAAGATAAAGTTAAAAAGTTGCGATGTTGATAATGCTATTGGGAAGATCGATTTTGGTAAATACACTTGATTAATAATCGAAGAATATTTCGTAATCGCTTTTGATGATGTTTTGATAGTCGTATTGATCCATCGCCATACAACTAAACCGATCACAAGGAAAACAGCATAATTCTCACTGTCTCCTCTGCCTAATATCACAACTACTAAGAAGTAGTACACTAATACGTTAAGTAATGGGTCTAACAACCACCAGAAATACCCCAAATAACTATCTCTGTTTTCTGCTTTTAACCCAGACTTAACCAAATAAAATAATAAGTCTTTTCGTTTTATAATTTCTTCTAAATATTGTCGCATATGCTTATCATACACCCCTATATGGTCGTATTTATTTGATTAAGTAAACTTTTTCTCACTTTTTATCTATTCTTAGCTCATGAATAAGTTTATTCACAACGGGTACATTAAAGAAAAAAGGGTGATAATCATGTTCCAAAAACTTAAAAAAATCATTCGCGCAGATTTCTCTTCCCGTACTTCTTCATCCAAAGGAACTATCGATCGTCATACAAAAGAAAACCTTTTCGAATCAGAAGGGTTCTACTTAAGAAAGAAATAAGTATAATCAGTTATAAAAGGCACAAAATTGTGCCTTTTATAACTTTAGCCCTTTTCTATTATAATCGCCATAATCGAAAACTTTTAGGGCATGATTCTTTATCGAGCTTACTCTTCAAATCAACAAAGATGCCTACATCATTATACAACAACTTTTCAAAGGCTGACCAACCTTTTTCTAAATAAAAGTCGTGCGGAACAGCAAGAACGACAGCATCTGCTGGTTCTAGATTTTCATAGTCAATGAGGTCTATATCATATTCTTCTTTCGCCTCTGCTTTTTCAGCATATGGATCGGTCACCTGTACGTCAATACCATATTCTTTTAGTTCACGAATCACATCAATTACTTTTGAATTCCTTAAGTCAGGTACATTCTCTTTGAAAGTAAGACCAAGAACAGTCACTCTTGAACCATGAACTTGAATTTTTTCTTTAATCATTTCTTTAATTAATGAAGTTGCGATAAATTTCCCCATATCATCATTGATTCTACGTCCCGACAAAATCAATTCTGGACGATATCCAACTTTTTCTGATTTATGTGTTAAATAATAGGGGTCAATACTGATACAATGCCCCCCAACAAGCCCTGGGCTGAACGGAAGGAAGTTCCATTTTGTACCTGCTGCCTCCAGCACTTCAGAAGTATCAATATCCATTCGATCAAACATTATCGCTAATTCATTCATTAATGCTATATTCACATCGCGTTGCGTATTTTCAATAATTTTCGCTGCTTCTGCCACTTTTAAAGACGAAGCTTTAAACACACCAGCATCCACTACACTTTCATACACTTCTGAAATAGTATCCAATACTTCTGGTGTTTGACCAGATACAACTTTTTGAATCGTCCGAAATGTATGCTTTTTATCCCCAGGATTAATTCTTTCTGGTGAATATCCAATATAGAAATCTTCCCCACTCTTTAATCCAGATTCTCGCTCTAATATGGGAACACAAATTTCTTCTGTCGCCCCTGGATAAACGGTTGATTCATATACAACAATCGTATCCTTTCTTAAATGCTGTCCGATTGTCTTGGAAGCTCCTTCTAACGGTTTAAAGTCTGGTAATTTATTTAAATTAATGGGTGTCGGAACAGCGACGATAATAAAATCACAATCAGATAACTGAGATGGATCAGATGTAAATGAAATATCCGCTTTTTCCAATTCCTCTACGTCGACCTCATTCGTAAAATCTTCGTTCTGTTTTAAAGTATCTATTCGTTCTTCATTAATATCAAAACCTATGATATGATGCTCTTGACCAAACGCAACTGCTATTGGAAGGCCTACATATCCTAACCCGACAATTCCTATGTTTCGATCCATAAATATGCCACCTTTACTTTTAAATATCAGAGTTAATGATAACAATTCGTGCTTATTTTATATTATTTGACGCTAATTATTAGTAGTATGTTACAAATTTTGCATACGAAAGAGATTATACTATATATTTTCGAATCTTGAAATACGCATATTGAATAAAATACCATACACTTTTAAAAAAACCTAACTTCTCTACATTCCGATACACATACCAATTTTGTTTCGCCATCTTTATTTTATTGCTTGAGATGGATTGTTCACGAACACGATAAAGAGACAATACACGATCTAATCCATACGCGATATAACCTTTACGGGTAAGCTCTAGCCATAGTGCATAGTCTTGACGTGAGCGAATATTGACCATCTGCAATTTTCCAGTTTTATAACGGTCAATAATGACAGTTAAACAACCGATCACACAATTTTTAAGTAGTTGTGGATAATCGGCTTTTTGTGGTGCTGTGATGACATTTCCTTTTTCTTCGTCTTCATATAATTCTTGATACCCCGTATAACTAAAGGCAATATCGTTCTCTTGCATAAATGCAAGTTGTTCTTCCAATTTCTCAGGCATCCACTGGTCATCACTATCAAGAAACGCAATGAATCTGCCTTTCGCATGTTCAATGGCAGTATTTCTGGCGATTGCAGCACCTTGATTTTCAGTTAATTGAATGAATTTTATTCGTTCGTCTTGCTCTTGATATTTTTGAATGATCGATATGGTATCATCGGTCGATCCATCGTCGACAATGACCATTTCCCAATTCGAATAAGTTTGTTGCCTGACCGATTCCATCGTCTTTTCAATAAATGCTTCTGAATTATATGTCGGTGTGATCACCGAAATCAAATTGTCCACATATTCACTCATAATTTGTCACCTTTGTTGCTTGGTTATCTGTTGTTTGATCATACCACTGCACGAGCTTTTGTTCCTGGGTTTGCCAACTTAATTCCTCAAGCACAGCCTTTCGACCATTTTCGCCCATTCGCTTGGCTTCTTGTGGGTGATTTTGCAAATATTCAATCGATTGTTTAATCGCTTCTTCATCATACGGATTGACGGTTATCCCACATTGATACGCTTCAATAAATTGCTCCCATGCCGAAAAGTTTGAACATATAATCGGTAATCCCGCACTCATATACTCAAAAAACTTAGTTAATTCTTTCTTTTTATAATGTTCCGTTGGCGGAAAAATAGCAACACCCGCAAGCCAATCATGCTTAACATAATATCGGTCGATTGCTTCTCTTTCGACAAATTGATCAATACCGTCAAATACAAGACTGTCTCTTTGATCATGAGCGATCTGTTTCATTTTTTCAGATAAGGCTGACGGACATTTTCCGACAAAATAGATATCCACATCTTTATACGTTGGGATTTCGGCATGAAACAAAGCGCCTCGATCCTCAGATACATTTCCTGTATATATCAGTTTACGACTCGAGTCATGACCAGTGGGTTTCTCCAATAACGCTTGATTAATTATCGGATAATTGAGCACTGTCATACCTCTATGATACCGATCACGATAATATTTTTCAGCTAAAAATAGCTCCATTTTCCTCGTCAAAAAGCGCTCGATGACGTTATACATTTTCCCAATCCATTTTCGCAGTGGTTTCCAGAGATACGGCTTTTGAATAATGCTTGTATAATAATCCTCATGGACATCATAAATAACTGCATTGTTTTTCTTTTTCAGGAGAAACGCGATCGGCAACAATTCCGGATCATGAAAATGGTACACATCAGCTTGTATATGTCGTGCTTTTCGGTAAGCATGCCATGTACCTAATATCATACGTAACAAGCGACTAGTATATTTTTTTAAGGGGATGAGAGACAATCGCTGATCTGCTTGTTCGACATCCTCAACTGAAGCTGGAGCAATCAATGATACTTGATAGCCTGCTTCTGCAAGTGATAAGCATTCTTTATGATAAATTCTCGTATCAAAAGGGTGATGGACCGTTGTAAGATGCACCACTTTTTTTTGTGAACGCAAACTCATCCCCTCCTTTTCGTTTCCTCAAACAAGATACTATTATAACACATTATTGAAGACCTGTTCATAATCCTTAATGATCTTTTTGACATGAAATGTATTTGCTCGCTCAAATCCTTTTTCTTGCAATGTAGATATATCTTGTTGTTCAAGTGTGATGACCTGTTTGATGTTCCGTGCTAACTGCTTCTCATCACCAACTTCGCTCAATTGACCATACGTCCCGTTGTCCAATACTTCGCTTGGCCCTGACTTGCAATTGGTTGATACGACAGGTGTTCTTGTCGCCAACGCCTCTGCAATTACGTGACTAAACCCTTCGTGAACCGAGGAGAGCACAAATAAATCGGCACGCTGAAAATAGACATATGGATTGGTTTGAAATCCTACAAAGTGAACATCTTCGTTCACTCCTAATTCTTTCGATAAAGCCAACAATTCCTCTTCTAACGGTCCTTCTCCTAAAATCACGAGTTTACTTGGAATGTCTTTATGAACGAGTGCAAAGGCTCTTAACATCGTATGATGGTCTTTTTGATGAACGAGTCGGCCTGCTGTTACCAAGACTTTTTGATCAGTTGTAAACAGGGCTTCGTGTTCTGGCGATATTGTTCCAGTATTTGCAAGTTCGTTAATATTCTCAATATCAACTGGGTTATAAATGACTTTAATATTTTTCGGATGTAGCTTATAACGTTTTACTAAATTGTCTTTCACACCTTCTGATAGAGAGATGATTTGATGTGATAATCGATAGATCAATCCGAAAGCTAAGAGTTGTATATTTTCCTTCCAGGTGCCGCCTAAGTTATCTGCTTCACGAATCACATTTTTTGCTCTTGTAAATGAAACGATTCGAGCTAATATCGCGATCGTATTTACACGTGGTATCGTGCTAAACACAATATCAATTTGCTCGCGCCGAATAATGCTAGCTAATTTAAAGATTGATCGGCTAAGGCGTTTGGTGTCTAACTTAATGAACGTTACATCATCTTTCAATACATGCTCGTATGATCCATCAAAATTTAACGTCACTAGCACGGGCTGGTATCGATCGCGATCAACATTATTTATAATATTAAGTAACGTGCGCGCAGCACCACCTGCACCCATTTGATAAATAAAAAATAAGATTTTCTTTTTTCTCATTATGTTCTACAGCCTTTCTAGGTAAAGCAATCCTCATTTATATATTCCATACTTTTTGATTGGGTATGACCTTCATACTATACTTTTTATATTTTAAAGGAATTTTATTGAAAACAAAAGATATAGCTTTTAACTTCTTCTCAGGCTAGAATTATTTATTTCACGCTAGAAAAATCAATCTCACGCTAGAATCCATTTGTTCAGGCGCGAATTTCCCATAACAATATGTAGAAAAAGCCTGGCCATATCGCCAGACTTTTTTCAAACTACTCTACCTTTTTCTTTCGTTTCTTCCCACTAAACCAGCCTTTCACACGTTCCGATAAATTATCAAAGTAGGTGTATATGACTGGGATTAGGACAAGTGTAAATATGCTAGATACACCCAGTCCAAAGATAACGGTAATCGCCATTGGTTGTTGCATCTCGGCTCCTTCGCCAAAGCCTAATGCAAGTGGAACCATCGCTAAAATCGTCGTTAGTGTCGTCATTAAAATCGGACGGAGTCTTGTTTTACCGGCTTCGATAATCGCTTCATGGCGGTCAATGCCCCGGCGTCTGAGAATATTGATGTAGTCAACGAGCACAATCGCATTGTTGACGACAATACCGGCGAGCATAATGACACCGATAAAGGCTGTAATCGAGAGCGGCTTCCCGGTCACGAACAGTCCGCCAAGCACGCCGACAATGGTTGCTGGCATCGAGAACATAATAATGAATGGGAACAAGAAGTTCTCAAACTGAATCGCCATGACGGCATACACTAGGAAAATCGATAACAATAACGCAAGACTTAAATCAGCAAACGCCTCATTCATATCCTGTGCCTGACCGCCGAAAGAATAATTATATTCTTCTGGAAAATGCATGCTGGATAACGTTTCATCCACATCACTCATCACACTACCAAGGTCACGACCGGAAATCTCAGACGAAATATTGACTTGACGCTGTTGATTTTGTCGCGTAATCGTTGCTGGTGTCTGTACCTGCTCAAGATCGGCCACAGCGGATAAGGCAATTTGTGAGCCTTGTTGGTTTTGAATCATAAGGTTACGCAAATCAGTGATCGTTGACCGCTGCTCCTCAGGTCGGATCAAGCGAACGTTCATTTCATCGCCTTCTTCACGATACTGCATGACCGTTTGTCCTGTAAAAGACGTTTGTACTTGACTCATTACTTCTTGATAAGACAAGCCAAATTGAGCGGCTTTCTCACGATCTACGTGAATATTCATTTCTGATTGTGTATCGGAAATCGATGATGAAGGATTATATATACCTTCAACGTCAGAAATGGCTGTGATGACTTCATCCGTCAGCTCTTCTAACACATCATTTTCTGGACCGCTTAGTTGAATTTGTATCGGATCGCCTAAACTCATGCCACCTGAGCTCATCTCAGAGACCGTCACGTCCGCACCAACAATCGAAGCTAATTCTTCATCGAGTTGTTGCACGACTTCAGACGTCGTTTTCTCGCGTTCATTCTGTTCTACAAGCTGAACCGTATAACTGGCTGCAGATGAACCACTCATTACAGCGGCTTGAGCATTGCCGCTACTAACTGTCACGTAATTCACATCAATCACATCGTCAAATTCGCTGAGCGTTTCATTGATATTTTCCGTAATTTCTAATGTTTTCTCCTCGGATGTACCGCTCGGCGTTTCGACGGAAATACTGATCTGTCCTTGATCACCCTCAGGGATAAACGCAGTGCCGATAAACGGAATTAACGCTAAACTGCCAATAATCGCAGCAATGGTGATCGCAATCGTCGTTTTCCGCAGCTTTAATGCTTTTTCTAAGACGCGCTTATAGCCTTGAATGATTTTATTTAGGAAACGGTCAAACCAGTATCGACGCCCACTTTCACTCATCGCTTTCGTTAAGAGCTTCGACGATAACATCGGAATCAATGTAACGGACACAGCGAGTGATGCAATTAAGGCAAATGATACCGTTAATGCTAATGGTGTGAATAATTCAGATGCCATGCCTTCAACAAATACGATCGGTAAAAAGACGACTAACGTAGTTGTTGTTGAGGCAATAACGGCAGGCGCTAACTCTGAAGCACCTTTTTTCGACGCCTCGATAATGTTATAGCCTCGCTGCCTGTATGAGACAATATTTTCGAGTATGACAATCGAACTATCGACCATCATCCCAATACCGAGAGCTAACCCGCCCATTGTTAACACATTCAATGTTTCACCGGTGAAGTACAGTAAAACAAATGTGGAGATGATAGCAATCGGGATAGACAGACCAATAACAATTGTCGCTCTGACACTTTTTAGAAACAGTAGTAAAACGAGTAAGGCGAAAATCCCACCGTAAATCATGTTCTGAATCACAGAATCAATCGACTGTTTAATAAATTCGGACGTATCAACAACGACATCCAACTCAACATCAGATGGAAGGTCTGACTGTAAATCGTCGACAGCGCTCAAAATATTATTGGATACATCGACGGTATTGCCATCTGACTGTTTTAATACGCTAAGTACAACAGCGGATTCACCATTGACGAGTGTCGTTCCATTATCCTGGACCGTATCTTTCACGGTGGTGACGTCTTCTACGCGGACTTGTCCTCCTTGTGGTGTTTGGATGATCGTTTGGGCAATGTCATCAACGGATTCAAAGTCACCGTCGATACGTACTTGTAAATCTTGATCACCTTTTTGCACGGTACCCGCAGAAGCTGATTGATTGGCACCATTTAAAGATTGCATAATCAGATTCGTCGTCACACCGTATTGATTCATTTTCGTTTGATTAAGTTCCAAATGAATGACACGTTCTTGACCACCTTCTAAGCTGACAGACGCTACACCAGATTGTCTTTCAAAGTAAGGTTGAACCGTATCTTCAGCAACCGATTGTAATTGCGTCGTATCTGATCCTGTTAATCCAACCCACATGATCGGCATCTGATTGGGGTTAAATCGGAGTACACTTGGTTCAGCCGCTCCTTCAGGTAACATCGCCTTTACTTGATCCACACTTTCTCGGACATCGAGTAAGGCATTGTCTAAATTCGTGCCATTTTCAAACATTAATACGACTAATGAAGAACCTGATTGTGATTGGGACTGAATCGTATCGACCCCTTCAATCGAGCTGACAGATCCTTCAATTGGTTCTGAGACGAGTTTTTCGACTTCTTGTGGTGAAGCATCTTGATAATTCGTTGCAACAACAGCAACCGGTAAGTCGATTTCTGGAAACAGGTCAATCGCTAAATTTCTTACCGAAATAATGCCCATAGCGATGATGGCGAGGACGATCATGATAACCCCTACTGGGCGCTTAACGGATGTATTGACTAATTTCATGATTACTCCTCCTCTGCCACTTGAATATCGCTATTATCGGTAATCGTTAAATGACCATCTGTGATCACTTGATCTCCTTCTGCCATGTCATCTGTCTCGATGGCCGTTGTTTCTGATTGCTGTGCTTGAATCGTCACATCCACGCGCTTAGCTTGCGAATCATTCGTTACAAATACATAAGCTTCATTATTTTCTTCAATAATGGCCGAAGTCGGAACAAGTAGTGTGTCTTCAGCAACCGTTTCGTTTACACTGACAGATGCAGTGATGCCTGCTTTATAATCGGTATCCTGATTATCATAGCTTAACTCGACAGGGAACAGTCCTGCGTCATTGGTGGCATCTGCGATATATTCAATCGTCGCCTCATGATCGTTTCCATCGATAGATAACGTCATCGTTTCATCTTCTTCAAAAAAAGATAGTTGCGTATCAGGTACTTGTAACTGTATCGTTAACTGATCTAAATCGAGAATGACTAAAAGTGGATCTTGCGTTGATACCATTGATCCAGCTTGTGCATTCAGTTGGCTAACAACGCCATCACTCGGTGCATCGATATCGATATTCCCGCGTTGTGTCTGGATGGTCGCTAATGTATCATCTTCTTCGACTTGTTCTCCATTTTCCACTTCTAATTCATCTACTTCTCCTGCAGCTTGTGGAATCACTGGTGTCGTTTGATTCGGCATCGTACGGGCATAAAAATTTCTCGTTTCTTGTAAATCACCTTTTGTCACTTCTGTTACTTCCACTGTTGCGACGCGCTCTTCTTCCTCCCCTTCTTCTGCATTATTGCTTGAGCATGCAGATAATGTCAGAACGGTTAACATGAGCATAATGATCCATTTTTTCATTCGTTTTGTCCCCTCTCTATCATTTATTTATTGAATATTTTTTTCTGAGTTCTTGGCAGTCTGATTGGAAAACATTCCATTGTTCAAGATACGCTAACATGCTTTCGATAATCACTTTTTTCGGTTCATCTTTCTGTACTTCTTCTTCTAGTGCTTGAATGGCTTCTTCCGCATCCTTAAAAGCAGGTTCATGCATGAATCGATGCAACTGTTGACGTAATTGTTGTACGATTTGATTTTCGGATGGGTTCGTATGTCCGATGCCGTGCTGCAGTTGATCCAATTGAAACATCGATTGCTCTTCCTGAATCAAGGATTGGATCGCTGCATCTATACGCCGAAATATAAATGTCGCGAGTTCGTCCGCGTCAAACGAAAAGTCGTGCAATGCCATCCACTTCAGATATCCTTGCATGATTCCATCCATCGTAATAACCGCATCCACGATAAAGGGTTCGATTGCTTCGCCGTATATGTTTTTTAGACTGAGCGAAGACCACATAAAACTGTGTTGGTGCGTGTGAATAATCAAATCGTCCATTTTATCCCCAATTTTGATGTAATCTCTTATGTAGAGCATTAAATATTCTTTATGGTCGCGGAAAAAGGACAAGAATGTTGCCATTTGTTCCGTTAATTTCGCTTTTGGTTCGATGGACTTCTCCTGAATAGTTTCGACCTTCTGTAAAATACTGTTGGTGAAATATTGAAATGTTGCATGAAGTAAGTCATCTTTTGATTCAAAATAGAGATAAAATGCACCTTTTGATATGTCGCTATTTGTCGCAATTTCTTGAATCGATGTCGCATGATACCCTTTTTCTGAGAACAGCTTCATGCTTTCTTCAATAATTCGCTGTTTTTTGGCCTCCATTACGCGTTTCACCTGCCTTTACTTATGTACGGAATGAGTATGGAAGATGTTTCATTTTTTTGTTTAATAGTTTCGCTGAATGACCAGTCAGTCATTTTGTTACTATATCATAACTTTTTCATTTGATAAAGAAAAAAGGGCTTATACATGAAAATATGTATAAAAGCCCTTTTTTCTAGAATTAATTATTGTTTTCGTCTTTTTGTTCTGGTGCGTCACCTTCTGCTGGATTTTGTTCTTCTTCATCAGACATTTCATCTTCCATTTCTTCTTCTGCATCTTCCATGTTTTCTTCGGTATTTCCGCCTTGACCATTGTTACCGTTTTGTTGATTTTCCTCGGTTGTATTGCCGTTACCACCATTTTCTCCAGTATTGCCATTACCTTCGCCGTTATTCGTTCCTTGCTGATCTTCCTGTGGTTGTTCTTCCGCTGGTGGTTCTTCCTCAGTCCCGCCACAACCAGCTAATAGTGAAATAGAAAGAGCAATCGTACCAAACAACGTCCAATATTTTTTCATCAAATAATCCTCCTTCATGTATTGTCACTGCTAGCTTAACCAGTCTGCGAAAGAATATTACAATTATGATGAAATTTATTGTAGTCATTTGGTCGGATGGCGAAAAGGATGAGCTCTCTTGTTATTTGACTGCAAATGTGATTTCAGCTTCACAAGCGAGTTCGCCGTCTACAGTGGCGGTTGCTTTTCCTTTTCCGACAGGTCCTTTCAGACGGATAATTTCGACTTCTAGATCGAGTTGATCACCTGGTTTGACTTGATGTTTGAAGCGGCATTTGTCAATTCCTGCTAAGAAGCCGATTTTCCCTTGATTTTCTTCCTTACTTAAGATAGCAACAGCACCGACTTGAGCGAGCGCTTCAACGATTAACACCCCTGGCATCACTGGATAATCGGGAAAGTGCCCTTGAAAAAATGGTTCATTAATCGTTACGTTTTTTTTGCCTTTAATCCGTTCATCTGTTTGTTCCAGAATCTGATCGACTAATAAAAATGGATAGCGATGTGGAATCGTTTGTTTAATTTCTTCTACATTCATCATTTTTGCTCCTTTCTTCATCTATGCAAAAGTATACCAAATCAGCACGAAAAATCATAACTGTTTATAATAAGTCTTATGAATTACTATAAATCGTATTAGTTTCTTCATAGTCATACTTTTGGTATATTTTATGTTAGCTTTTGAAGAAAATATGATTCAATTGGTTTACTATGTTTATAGAAAGGGTAGTTATTTAGTATGTACATTTCGACAATTTTTGATATAAGGGTGATTAGATGTCTCAGCAACATAAATTAAAATTCTGGAACAGGCTACAATTTCGGATTGTGGTTGTATTAGCGATTGTACTTTTGTGCAACAGTGCCATTTCTAATTTTATTATTCAACTGATCGAGTGGACAAAACTTGATTTAGGACAAATTGGCATTTGGATCAATAATTTCATGAATATTATTGTCGGTACCGCATTGATTAGTTTGCTTGTGCGTTATCTTGTGATTAAACCGATACATAAAATGGAGAAAAAAATCGAAGAATTTGAAAATGGAGACCTAGAAGCGCGAATGGACATCAAAGGTCAAAATGAAATTACGAATTTTGGTGCGCGGCTCAATCATTTATTGGATCAAATGGTCCACTATCGCAAGCAACAGCATGACCAAATTGCACTTGTTGAAGGGAAAACAGAAAGTATTTTCAAAAAATTTGATGCCATTACACAGGGATTACATCAGCTGAAAGAATACCACGAAAACATTACGGCGTATTCACAGCAAAATGTAAGCTCGTTTGAAGAAACGAATTCTGTCACAGACAATATGAACAAAAATTTCCAATCGATTGCACAAGAATTAAAAGACGTAACCGATAGCTTTCAACACATGCAACATGGCGCGGAAAAAGGGATGGAACGGATTGAAGGGGCATCCAATATGATGACCGAAATTGCTGATCGCGCCAATGATACGAAAGATTCAATTCGTGGGCTCACTGATGAAATAAAAAATATTCAAGATATTGTTACATTGATTAATGATATTTCAGAACAAACGAATTTGTTGGCACTAAATGCATCCATTGAGGCAGCGCGTGCCGGTGAGCATGGGAAAGGTTTTTCGATTGTAGCTGATGAAGTCCGCAAGTTGGCCGAGCGCTCAGTTGAAGCAACCGATCAAATTACCAATACCGTTAACAAAATCTTGTCGGACGCTGATGCGATTGCGAATCAATCCGAGAGCCGAGCGAATAATATCAATGAAGAATCTGGCAAGATCTTAGAATTAAATGAAAATTTCAAGTCGTTGCTCGATAATATTGTAACGAATATTGAACATACGGAAAAAATTAATCAGGAAACCCAAACATTGACCGAATCGATTGATGAAATTACGACAACCACCGAAGAACTTACATCGAATGCTGAGAAAACAAATGAATATATTGTAGATATGAATGATTCACTTACAAAACGGTTGAATGATTTAGAAGATGTGCAGAAAGATGTGCATAGCTTGCGCGAATCTTTTACCAAGTAGTCTGATGATTTTTTTAAGGCAAGCAGCTGTGATTGTGAGTGCTGTTTGACCCATAAATTGATTTTCGATGCAAACAGCTGTGATCAAGGCCGTTGTTTGCATCATATATCGATTTTCGAGGCTAACAGCTTTAGCACCGAGCGCTGTTTGATGCATATATCGATTTATGATGCAAACAGATGTAACCAAGCCCGTTGTTTGCATCATATATCCGTTTTCGAGGCTAACAGCTTTAGCACCGAGCGCTGTTTGACCCATAAATTGATTTTCGATGCAAACAGCCATAACCAAGCCCGTTGTTTGCACAGTAAAATCCTTCACACGCAACCAAAAACCCCGAACTTTATCAAAAAAGTTCGGGGTTCTCATTTATTTTAAGTTTCTGTAATGAAATCGAGAATATGTTGCCACGTTTCCAATCGTAGGACATCAATAGGGTTGCCATCTCCTAAGATACTAAAGCCAACCATCATACCAATCATCATAGCAAACAGGCTAAGAAGTAAAATGATCACGATTTTCAACCAAATGGGAATGATGCGACGAACGGGTTGCTTTTCTTTCTTTTTTCTTCTTGATTTCTCAGCTTGATCCGTTGCTTCATCATCATCTTTTTTCCATTTATTTTTTATGGATTGAACGAATGATCTGATTTTATTCTTGATTTTTGATTGTCCTGATCGGGTTTCTTCTTCTGACATGCGTAATGGCTCCTTATCCTTAATACTCAACTGGTTCCGAGTTAACGCAACTGATTGATTAACCCTTGCATTTGGTCATTCATCGAAATAGTACGGCCATTGAACTGATAGGCTCGTTGTGTTTGTGTTAAGTTTGTCATTTGTGTCGCCATATCAACATTCGATGTCTCTAATGCACCACTTTGGACATTGACATCAGCGACAGCGACATCTTCTACGATCTCATCGACAGGATAATTATCAATCGTATCTTGTGACAGACGGAACAAATTATTACCTGTCGCTTCTAACATGCGTGGTCGAACGGCTTCAGTAATTGCCAACTGACCTTCCTGCTGCTCTACGCCGTTTCGCGTAACAAAAATTTGACCTTGTTCATCAATATTAATATCATCCATATTATTATCTAACACAATCGAACCTTCTTCACCTAACACAGGATTTCCATCAGACGTTGTTAACATTACTTGATCGCCTTCTGTTGGACTCAAATAAAAATTCCCGGCACGCGTATATCTTGTCTCTTCAACCCCATTTTCATTGACATTGATTTGAAACATATGATTGTTTTCACGCAATGCCACGTCCAGTGCTCGATCAGTCGTCTCAAGCGATCCTTGCGTAAGATTTAAATTAGTATGCCCTAGACGCGCTCCCATACCGAGGCGAATTCCTTCTGGTGTCTGACGATTTTCTTCGTTAGCTGGATCATCTTCCTGTTCTAATTGTTGCGCTAACAGTGATGTAAAATCCGTGTTACGTGTTTTATAACCATGTGTATTCACATTTGACAAATTGTTTCCTATGGTATCTAATTTATTTTGCAATTGACTCATTGTCGCAGCTGCTTGGAACGACATTCTAGACATTCGACATATCCTCCTTATCTAAGGCGAGCGATCTGATTAACTGCTTTATCCATGCTCTGATCATAAGCCTGCACGGCCTTTTGACTGGATTCAAATGCGCGATACGCTTGCATCATTTGAACCATTGTTTGAGCAGGATCTACGTTTGAATTCTCTAAATGATTTTGTTGAATGTTAAACTGTAAGCCAGCTGTTGCTCGCGCATCCGCTAATGGATCAGCATCACCGTCTAATTCATAAACGTCTTGGCCGTTTTTCGTTAACTCATTCGGATCAGCACTGTACGCTAAGTCGAGTGGGATCGCTTCTTCACCGACATTGAGTACACCATTTTCGGTAACGTCAAATTCTTGTCCGTCAGTTTGAATCGGGTTTCCTTCATTATCTAGTACATAAAATCCATGATTCGTGGTGAGAAATCCTTCACCGTCTACTGTAAAATTTCCGTTTCGTGTATAACGTTCTTCACCTTCACCGTTTTGAACAGAGAAAAAAACCGCTCCATTCTCATCAGGGGTTTCTCCTTGCACAATTGCCATATCCGTCGATACTCCCGTTTCTCGTAACGAGCTTTGGCTGAAATCTGGAATGGCTTCATGCACATAGGTTCCTGTATTAATTGAACCAATTTCAGTCCTAGTGGGTATATTGGTTTCGTTTTGCGTTGGCAGTTCCCGGTTTTCCATGCGCTGAATTAACAACTCCGGAAACGCTCGTAGTGGTGCTTGATCTTGCTTGTAACCAGGGGTTTGCGCATTCGTCATGTTATTCGATAATACCTCTTGTCTCCGCTGTTGGGCCATCATTCCTGAAGCCGCCGTATAAAAACCTCTAAGCATATAGTCAGACTCCTTTCACGCACCTAGCAAACCTATGTAGATTACACGATGGAGCGTTCTAATTTATCAATG
Organism: Gracilibacillus halophilus YIM-C55.5; assembly: GCF_000359605.1. GTDB lineage: Bacteria > Bacillota > Bacilli > Bacillales > Amphibacillaceae > Gracilibacillus > Gracilibacillus halophilus. The sequence continues at coordinate 8,772 of NZ_APML01000039.1, read as the reverse complement.
TTTTCAAGCATAATTCCTGTTCCTTTCGCCACACAATTCATTGGCTCTTCTGCCATGAGAACAGGTACTTTTAATTCTTCGGATAATAATTGATCTAAACCATTAAGCAGTGCTCCGCCGCCTGTTAAAATCACACCACGATCAATAATATCAGCTGACAATTCAGGCGGTGTGCGCTCAAGTACCGTTTTAGCCGACTGAACAATCATCGACACTGATTCGCGTAACGCTTCTTCAATTTCCGCTGATCGGATCGTAATCGTACGCGGCAAGCCTGACACCATATCTCGGCCACGAATATCAATCTCTTCTTCACGCGCACCAGGGAACACCGTAGCGACATGTACTTTTATATCTTCTGCTGTCCGATCTCCAATTAATAATTTATATTTTCGCTTCACATATTGGAGGATTTCACTATCAAATGTGTCCCCCGCCATTTTAATCGATTGTGCGGTTACGATATCTCCCATGGATAAAACGGCGACATCTGTTGTTCCTCCACCAATGTCGACAACCATATTCCCGCTCGGTTGAAAGATATCCATGCCAGCGCCAATCGCAGCCACTTTTGGTTCTTCTTCTAAATAGACTTTTTTGCCACCTGATTTTTCAGCCGCTTCTTTAATCGCTTTTTGTTCGACCTTCGTAATATTGGTCGGGCAGCAAATTAACATTCTAGGTTTTGAGAGAAATCCTTTCACATTAATTTTATTAATAAAATATTTCAGCATCGATTCTGTCACGTCAAAATCAGCGATAACGCCATCTTTTAATGGGCGTATGGCTTCAATGTTACCTGGTGTACGTCCGACCATTCGTCTTGCTTCTTCACCTACTTCTAAGACCTTGCCAGCATTTCGGTCCATCGCAACGACAGAAGGCTCATCTAATACAATTCCTTTACTTTTAACATGAATCAGTACATTTGCCGTCCCTAAATCTATTCCAATATCTCTAGAAAACATGTATATTGATCCTCCCTATATTGTTCCAATTGCTGTAACATCCGTTCCTTCCACTTATATGATGTCTATACCCATGATGGTTTACCTATATAAAATCGACATATTTTACTATAGTGGAACATAATACCTCTAATTATATATAATAGCACAAATTTCTCAGCTACGTTACTCCTTTTCAAAAAAAATGCGAAAAAATTTGTTTATTTTTTGGAAAATTATCGAATCGTAAACGGATGATTGTCTAAAATTGGAATATTATGTATGATCGGAAAGAGGATCAATCATTGACGATTATTTTTTAACCGGTTGTTTTGTAATGATATGGTGGGATAACGGATCAGCCTGGAATGGTTCATTGCTATCTACTTGGTATTTTTGCTTCGTGGCTTCTCCTCCACGAATATGACGGATGGATTTATGGTGATGGAGAATTTGTTTGACTTCGTTTGCTAATTCAGGATGGATGTCTGGTAGTCGTTCTGTTAAATCTTTATGGACCGTGCTTTTGGATACGCCAAATTCTTTAGCAATCACTCGAACAGTTTTCTTCGTTTCCACGAGATATCTGCCAATTCTCATCGTACGCTCTTTAATATAATCATGCACTTCACTCGCCTCCCTGTGATGTTGACCGTCCAAGGTGTGAATGGAGACAAGCTTTCATCAGATTATGAAACGTTCGTCAAAAAATGTGCGTTATTTATTTTTACATACTGGCTGTTTCCCTACTTGATCACTCATTTTATGTGTGATTCTTAGCTGACGGCACGCTCTACATTCTCACCTCAGACAAATGTAGATGGTTTGTAAACAGTATATTAAACAATAAAAGGTGATATGACTAGATTTTCAAGAAAGGTTAGGAATAAGGCTTTAGTGACGCGTTTTTCGTGAATTTTGTTATTAAAATGATTCGCGATCGGCGAATGCTTGCCGCGGGCACGGCCTCAGCCTCCTCAGAAAACAAAGTTTTCTTGCGGGGTCTTCGGCTCGTGCTGTTCCCGCAGGCGTCATCGCCTACACGCTCATCATCTATTGTGTCAAATAGAAACAACCGTTTTAAAAAACAGCGTTCCCATGAAACAGAAATGACTGGGGAACCGGTCATGGAATCCCCAGTCATGCATGTGCAACTATCCGATATCGTCAAAATCAGGGTCTTGTTGTAATGACATCATGAAGTAAGTGAGATCAAACCGCTTATGTAGTGGGTTCATGGACATCTCCTCCTTACTTATTCATGTATTATTTTATGGCATATGGTATGCCTGAAGCGGCAACCTTGCAAAAAAATGATCACTCCTTTTTTCCATAAATTCCTGATAAGAATGGATAAAGAAATGTTGCCGCTTGGTTATCAATCCTAAATAATATTGTGTAAATGGTGTGATGACGCGTAGAGCTTCTAATAGCCGTTTGGCTCGGTTCGTATTCCCTCTGACAATTTCGACATGCGCTTGTTCAATTGGATCACTCGTATGTATCCCGTCTACTTCGCCAAAATAGGCACAAATAAACGGATGCGTGATCGAAGTAATTTGATTGAATAGCACCTTATCTGCTAATCTATCGGCCATTTGTTTGGCTTCTTCGATATGAAAGATACATGACTCAAAATCTTCATAAATATAGCTGAGCGCCAAATACTTGTGTAAATCAGCCTTGTGCTTCATATGATTGGGTATCTGTAACGCTTCATAGGCATGTTTTCTCGCTAGAATTAATTCATTTCGTTTCCAGTAGTAGATGAATAAATAGGTATGCATTCTCATGTTGAAGAAAGATAATAAGAGTGGGTTGTCAATCTTGGGAAGTAATTGCTGAATTTTGTTTAAATAATAACCAACTTGATCGTAATTGTACACCGAACAGTCCAACTCTATGTATAAAAAATATCGCAAACAAGCGAGTTCTGGTTGATCACAGGTCAGCGATTTGGCAAAGGTGCGAATGTGGTGTATCGACTGATAGTTCCTACCGTCCACCATCAGTTCGTAGAGTGTAGCTGTTTGGCGGTTGATGTATAAAACACTTTGGCGATTGATTTCGATAAAATCGCGTAACTCTTTTTCACAACCATTGACATAAAACAATTCAAGTGCCAAACGATGATCGAGTGATGAATCGGATTGATAGCAAAAATCTTTCGCTAATTGTAATGTCGAGGCTTCATCATTATCTAAACTGACCATCGTCAAGAATTGATGTAAATGAATTTCTGATTGATGCGAAACATCGCATGTATCTGTTAACCGTTCCATGATTTCTTCTCCTTTCACAATTATTAATTATTTCACATTCGAGAAAATATGCAAGTGGTTTTCATGTAAAATCGTTCGTCAAATAGTTGATTCAGTCGACAAAATATTTCCTGAATTTTAAAAAAAGATGGCGGTTATATTTATCCTTTTTCAAGGCAAACAGCTAGTTTCGATTTCTCTGTTTGACGCATATATCCTTTTTCAAGGCTAACAGCTAGTTTCGATTTCTCTGTTTGACGCGTATCCCCTTTTTCGAGGCAAACAGCTAGTTTCGATTTCTCCGTTTGACGTGTATATCCTTTTTCGAGGCTAACAGCTAGTTTCGATTTCTCCGTTTGACGCGTATATCCTTTTTCAAGGCAAACAGCTAGTTTCGATTTCTCTGTTTGACGCGTATCCCCTTTTTCGAGGCAAACAGCTAGTTTCGATTTCTCCGTTTGACGTGTATATCCTTTTTCAAGGCTAACAGCTAGTTTCGATTTCTCTGTTTGACGCGTATCCCCTTTTTCGAGGCTAACAGCTGCTTTCCTTTCCTCCGTTTGACGCGTATCCTATCAAATGCAACAAACTGAATGTCACAATTTCCTAGCCAATAGAAAAACCCCTTACCCACTCCGGATAAGGGATTTTTCAGCTTATGACATGGCGCTTGATTCTTCTTCGGTTGCATTTTCATCTTCTGTGTCTTGCTCGCCATCTTCATCTGGCTCTTCTGATGGATTCGATTCTTCAGTTGCATTGTCTTCCGTTGACGACTCTTCTTCACTACTTTCATTCGATTCTTGCTGTCATTTGCTTCATCTTCAGTGGATTCTGTTTCTGAAGCATCGTCTGGTAAAACAATCTGACTGATCGGTTCGTTAATGAACGTTTCAGGGTTTACTGGTGTGTCTGCCTTTCTTACTTCAAAATGAACGTGGACACCATTATCTTGTCCTAAGGTATTCTGACCAGCTGTTCCAATTGATTGTCCTTGCTCCACTTCGTCACCGTTTTCAACCAATACTTCCTCTAAACTAGCATAATATGTCGATATATCTTCTGCGTGATCCATTTTTACGACATTTCCTAATAGAGGGTCTTGCTTCACTTCACTAACGGTGCCAGATAACGATGCCATCACATCAAACGCTTGATGATCATCAGTTGAAATAGCAATCCCGTCACTTTGGTAGTATCGATTCTGATGATGAATTAAACCTTTTTGCTGCGCTTCTGCATCTGCTTGATAATCATAGAATTTCGTCACGATCTGTGTTTGTAAATCTTCAGCTACAGGGAGTTGCAAGACTTCTTGCTGTTGCATGACAGGTGCTGACTCTTCATCTGTTGCATTTTCACTATCATTCAATTCTTCTTCCATGTCCTCTGCAATATCAGGTACTTGATTCATAGCATTTTGATACCAAAGGACACCCGTAATCAGCAGTGCAGCTACCGTTAAATACAGTGCAGGAAAGAACCACTTCTTTTTGAATAGACGTTTCCAACGATTTTTTGAAACGTTTTTGTTTTCCTCCATTATGCATCACCTCAGCAACCATTGTGATCATATGAAGGAAAATTTATACACGAAAATCTAAAAAAATTATTCTTCTTGCGCTAGTAGTTTCGAAGCGGTTTGTTCGATAGCTGTAACATTTGTTCCTTTATAATAATGTTTCACAATTTCTTGATAACTTTTGCCTTCTTTCGCCATGCCGTTCGCACCGTATTGACTCATTCCGACGCCATGCCCATATCCTTTTGTCGTAAACACGAGATGATTATTTTTCATCGTAATCGTAAAATCATTGGATTGTAAGCCTAAAGCTTCTCGTACTTCTCTTCCAGTAAATTGTTGATCTCCAATCGAAACAGTAGCCACGCGATCACTTTCGGTACGATCAATTTGGAAGTTTTGTACTTGTTGGGTAATATCAATGTCCAATTTCTCTTCTACCTCATGGAGGGGAAAGGTTTTTTGATCGGCGAATTTTGGTGAAATCTGTTTATCCCAAGGACTTTCTACGGTGCGAAGATAAGGAAGCTCGTTTGCCCAATAATCCTCTGAATTTTCGGTATAACCATTACTCGTTGAAAAAAAGGCTGGTGTAATCGGCTCTTGTTTATAGGTAATAATTTGCCCTTGCGTAGAAGCCACAGCATTGGTGATTTTGTCTATTTTCCAATGGTAATCAGAACCCCATATTTGTCTTAATTCTTCGTTGCTTTTATACACTTGATGATTCACGGTATCTGTCACATCTGCTCCCTCAGGTAAATTTTCGTCAGAACCTTGCATTAAGTAACGAACGATATAGGTTCTTGCCGCTAAGGCTTGTGCTTTTAATGCCTCTAATTCAAAATCAGCAGGCATTTCTGAAGCAACCACATGAACAACGTATTCTTCGAGCGGAACATTTTCTACTTCATCTTCAGCTGTTCGTAACACTTGCACATCGATGGGAGAATTTAAGTCTTGTTTTTCGACCGGTTCAGATTGCGTAGCTACCTGCTCAGTCGATGCCTGTTCATCACGATTATCGTTTTGAAAAGCGATCACAATAAGTGTCGGAATGAGAAACATCACTAATAGAATAGTCGTTACAAATACAGTCACCGGTAGTTTCCAGCGAATACTAGTTGATTTAGTCATCCATACCCTCCTTCATCACGCTAATCTATTTGTATTCGGTTCTATGCTCAAATAGAACTCGAACAAGCTAGATTTGTATGAGGGTGTCAGCTAGAATTATGAGCGTCAGGCCAGAATTATCTGCGTCAGGCTAGAATTATGCGCATCACGCTAGAATTATCCAACACATATTAAAAAAAGACTACGCCTTGAACGCAGTCTTTTTCCTATTATAATTGCACTTCTTGATTGATCTCACTAACCTCTGCTTCTGGTTCTTCTACAATCCGTTCAATATCTGCACCAATTCCTGCAAATTTTTCAGTAATATCTACATATCCTCTATCAATATGATGGAGTGAAGTAATTCTTGTGTGTCCTTCTGCAACCAATCCAGCTAATATCAGTGCTGCACCTGCACGTAAGTCAGTCGCTGCTACTTCCGCCCCTTGTAAAGCTACAGGGCCTTCCACAATGACACTTCGACCTTCAATTTTTAATTTGGCATTCATTCGTCTAAATTCCTCAACATGCATAAAACGATTCTCAAACACTGTTTCCGTAATCACACTCGCCCCATGTGCATGTAACATTAATGCCATCATTTGCGATTGCATATCCGTCGGGAACCCTGGATGAGGCAATGTTTTAAGGTCAACCGCCTTTAAAATATCCGGACCTAATACATGGATTCCTTCCTCTTCCTCTAAAATCCGAACACCCATTTCCTCCAATTTTGAAACAAGTGAACGAACGTGATCAACCTCGGCATTGCGGATAAAAACATTTCCACCTGTAATCGCAGCAGCAACCATAAACGTTCCTGCTTCAATGCGATCAGGAATGATCGTGTGCTCTACGCCTTGCAAGCGATTTACACCATGAATTTTAATCGTTTCGGTACCTGCTCCGACAACATTTGCACCCATTTTGTTAAGGAAATTGGCTAAGTCGACAATCTCTGGTTCTTTTGCAGCATTTTCAATGATAGTTTTTCCTTTCGCCCTTGTGGCCGCCATCATAATATTTTCCGTTGCACCTACACTTGGCATATCGAGATAAATTTTGGCGCCACGCAATGGTTCGGTTGTATACACTTCAACATACCCATTACCTACATGTACTTTGGCTCCCATTGCTTCAAAGCCTTTTAGATGTAAGTCAATTGGTCGCGAACCTATCGCACAACCACCGGGTAACGCAACTTTGGCATGACCATAACGCGTTAACAACGGACCTAATACAAGTACGGATGCGCGCATTTTGCGAACATATTCAAATGGTGCTTCGGTTAATAATTCATTTGTTGCATCAACGGTAACTGTATTTTCTTTGTATTCCACATTTGCATTCATATTCATTAATACTTGATTAATTGTATGCACATCTGCTAAAGCAGGTACTTCATGAATCACACTTTTTCCTTCGTTTGCCATTATACTTGCAGCGATGACAGGCAGTACGGCATTTTTGGCACCTTCAACTTTAACAGTACCTTTTAGCTGCCTCCCACCACGGACGATGATTTTTTCCAAGGCTCATTCTCCTCTGCAGTCCATATTCATTATTATTAATATTCATGAACTAGGATAGGTGTTCCTAATGTGATGGTCGTTTTTTCAGCTAAACCCTCTCGTACCGCGAATTGTACATTCATATTATTTTCTTCTGATGGGACGGTTTGCTGCCATCTTGACGTATATCCCGTTCGTGTATAAAAATTCATTTCCTCTGTTTTATTCATCCATTGTATATTTAAACGTTTCGTAAAATTCTTCAATACAGAATCAACATTAATAATACCATTTTTTGATGCACTGATACAAGCAAAACTTTGCATATTCTCACTAAATAAGACTTTGGTCACTTGTGTGATTTTTTGTCGATAAGTCTTTTTCATCGATTCTGTAAAAGATGTATTTGTCATATGATAAACAAGTTGATAGTTTTGCGAGTTTTGTTGAGTTTGCACCAATAATAATGTTTCGTCTTGATGATTTGATTCTCGACGGTTGGCCGAATATTTCATTGTACCTTGTTCAGTTTGTTGTGCTTTGAATGTAAATCCTTCAATAGACTGAAGAAAGGCCTGCACATCGTCAATCGTCATTGTTTCTTTTATTGTGATTTGGGCTTCATCTGCTTGTAGGCCTGCTGCTTCAAACGCTTCTAACATATCTTTTAGCGGTTCGGTCACACTCGTTGCATGACTTTCTATGAGTCTATCATCCCACCAAAAAAGACTAATGATGATCGTACATAATAAAAAATACTTCATTCCCCGCACTCCTTTTTTAGTAGAAAGTGTTGACGGGAAATGAAGTATCCATACCTCTATATTTAAAATAAATAGATTAATTGTTGTGACCATTGAAGAAAGTCCAAGAAAAAGTTACTTACTGTTGTACCGATAGCTATCGTGATAAAAATAATCAAAATTCTAGCTTCAATCACTTTTTGTTTCCGAAATAACGCATCAAAATTGACTGATTGTAACACTTGCCACGTGATGACGATAAATATCAGGTGAGACAATAAACTAATAACTGCCTCTTGCGCTAATGATTGCATCATGTACATCCCTCACATTTTAAAAATTCGCTTCACCATCATAACATATTCTTTTGAAAATGTGGCTAATAAATGATTTTTCATTCACATTACTTTTCGTTATACGTACGATCAGATTGATATCAATTTGGTAATTGCCAAGAATCGATATTTCCCGGGAAATTTATGAGCGATTCGATTTCCTTTTGTTGATATGTTTAGTAGAATGATATTTTTATTCCGCTATTTGTAAGTTATTTTGCATAAGGAATCCGTTTTTCTACGATTTTTGGGCTTTATCAGTTTGATGATGGCAGTTTTTCTTCGGTTTGCTTTTGCTTTGTGTCGTCATTCGGTTGATGATGGTAGTTTTTCT
>NZ_APML01000038.1 GCF_000359605.1 Gracilibacillus halophilus YIM-C55.5 | reverse complement strand
GCCGTCTTTCGCTCCAATCGGTATCCCTATCATTTGAAAATATGTCAAATGTCAAATAAGCCTGCACTTTTGAAATTTTGCAGACTTGCTAGGAAAACAATTCATCAATGTGTGCGATAACGTATCATCTGATTGCTCTAAAATGAATTTCATCTTGCACACCTTCCTGGTGAAATATATTTTGAAATAAACAACGTTCATACATCAATTATATGAAGAGGTGCAAGGAATTCACTATTTTATCTTGTCACGGATTCAGGTTCAAATGAAGTAAGGCATGTTTATTGAGTTAATTTTCTACCAAAAATCCTTTTTCATGTAATGCTTGATAAGCTTTATCTAATTTCCATTGTTCATTTGCTACAATCGTGTGGTTATGTATGCCACCAGTTAATTTTAGTAAATAAGGTGCATTTTCTGCTTCGATTCGCTCCACAAATTGATCCACTTCAGCTCGGTCACTGAGTATGAGCGATGCTTTTAAATCACCATAGACAGGGTGTTCAATCATGACATCTTTCACCATCGCCCCGCAGTCAACGATGGCATATAATTCTTCTTTCGTTTCTTCACTTGTATGTTTACACGCGATCACTTTTTCAAACCCTTGATTTTCTTGATGGGATGACATATATAAATATCCATTACTTGTTGCGATAATCGGATGATTTTGTGCTTTTAACAACGTAATATCTTGTACAATGACTTGTCGACTAACGTTTGCTTTTTTAGCTAAATCGGATCCAGTTAATGGTTGATCACTTTGTTCTAACCATTCAATAACGTGTTGACGCCGATGATCACCTGTTAGCTTTTTACTCATAGATACGACTCCTTTCATTGGAAGAAAAAATGGTTTCTGTAACTGAAATGATATCTGCAATATCACGCGTATGCGTAAGATGGCTAAATGAAAAACGAACATAGCGTTTGCTTTCTTCATTGGTCTTGCCGATCGCTTGTAATGACCGTGGCGTTTCATGGTTGCCAATACTACATGCACTACCCGTTGATACAAAAATTCCGTAACGGTTATATTCAAGCATGATGTAGTCCCCTTGTAAATAATCAGCTTCACAGCCAATGATACTTGGACAAATGTGCGAATCACCATTCACAATGGGCTTGATCGGCAATTGTTTATCGCGTAATTGTTGATGAAAGCTGTTCCTTAATTGGCACAAATGCGCAAATGTATCCTTTTGTTTGTGAAACATATCATCGACAGCTACGGCGAAACTAAATATACCACTCACATCTACTGTACCAGGACGTAAACCAAATTCATGGTTGGTTTGAACGGGATGAGGAGCAAGTCTTAAGCGCGGATGAAAATAAATACCTCCTACTCCTTTAGGACCGAATATTTTATGTCCTGAGAAACTAATCGCGTCGATTGGCATTGTATCTAGTACTATATCTATTTTACCAAAGGACTGAACACAGTCGCTATGAAAAAGAATTGATTGCGATTGCAAAAATGTTGCAATATTTTCGATTGGCTGCATCACACCCGTTTCACTGTTAACATGTTGAATCGTAACGAGAGCTGTGTTTGATTGAATCGCTTCTTGCAATTCAGATAACTCAATCACACCATGTTCATTTCCAGAAAGAAACGTGACATCATATTGGTCTTGTTGTTGAAGTGATTGCAAGTAATCAAACAGCGAGCTATGTTCGAAGCTCGTACTAATAATATGTTTGACCCCTTCTTTCTGGATTGAGCGTAATAATGTATCAATGGCTAAACAATTACTTTCTGTTCCACCACTTGTAAAGACAATACTGTCATGAGGCACACGTAAATGCGCAGCAATTGACTGACGTGCTTGTGACAAAAGGTTGCCTGCCTTTGCGCCAGCATCGTGTAAACTACTTGCATTACCATAATAAGAACGCGCAACTTGTTGATAGGCATCTAACGCCTTTTCTGACATGGGGGTTGTCGCTGCATAGTCACAATAAATCATGGTTATCCTCTCCAAGTTATGAATTGAATTCCTTTGTATTGTATAAAAACTCTTGCACTTTGTAAATAATTATGTAAATATATGTGTAAAGACACATAGTGAAGAAGGTGATGTATTGGCTAGAGCACATATTCTTATTGTAGGTGCAGGATTAGCTGCCTTAGCCGTAGCTGATCAGTTAAAAGATCAATACGACGTAACTGTGATGACAAAAGGAACCATCGATCAAAACAATTCGAACCGAGCACAAGGGGGGATAGCAGCTGCAATAGATTCGAAGGACAGTTGGAAACAACATTACAACGATACATTAGAAGCAGGTTGTTTTTTTAATCATAAGCGAGCAGTAGAGAAAATGACATATGTTGCCAAACATCATGTTCTGCAATTATTGACAGAGGGGTTTCCTGCTGATCGTAACGAAGATGGACATCTTGATTTAACCGCTGAAGGCGCACATCGTTATCGACGAATTGTTCATGCTGGCGGGGATCAGACAGGAGCCTATTTTATGAAATTCTATCAGCAAAAAATAAAAGATAACGTTCGTATTCTCACCCATCACACCGCTGTTTCGTGCATCATGGAAAATAATCATTGCTGTGGTATATATGCGTTGGATGAACAGGATCAGATGTATGGCTATTATGCTGATGCGGTTGTGCTTGCTACAGGTGGTGTCGGTGGCTTGTATCAGCATACATCCAATGATTGGACTGTTACTGGTGATGGCTTAGCGATTGCTTATCGAGCAGGAGCTAAACTAACAGATCTCGAATTTATTCAGTTCCACCCTACATTGCTACATACTTCTTATCAAGCCGAACATCGATTAGTTTCTGAAGCCGTTCGAGGTGAGGGTGGCATTCTAGTCAATCAATATCAAGAACGATTTATGGAAGATGTGCATCCTGATCGGGATTTAGCACCACGGGATGAAGTAGCACGTGCTATTGATCATCAAATGAAGCAAGGAAACGAAGTGTTTTTAGATATTTCACACATTGAAGATTTCGATCAACGCTTTCCTACGATTGCATCAATTTGTGAATTATCGAACATAGATTGGCGTAATGGGTATATTCCTGTCATACCTGGCGCTCATTTTCTAATGGGAGGGATACATACAGATCTCACGGGTAAAACCTCTGTTTCAGGTCTGTATGCCGTTGGTGAGGTTGCTTGTACGGGTGTTCATGGGGCCAACCGCTTGGCAAGTAATTCATTGTTAGAAGCCATTGTGTTTGCTGAAGAAGTAGCTAAGGAATTACAACGAGAGATTCGACCGTCTACAAGGAAAAAAATGGTCCGTTCGATGCCACAAACGACTGGCATTTCCCTTCAATTACCCGATCTTGAAGAACTTAGACAACACATGCACAACTATGTTGGGGTTGTGAGAGATGAAGAGGGATTACGTTATATGCAATCATGGCTTGATGCATTTCCCTCTATTGATCACTCGCTGTACACGAAAGGTTTGACGCGCCAACAAATTGAATCCATCCATCAATTAACGGTTGCCCGTTTACTGACAACAGCCGCTTTATTACGTGAAGAAAGTATAGGCGCCCATTTTCGCCGTGATGCTCTGAAGCAATCAAAAATAAAAGCTGAAAGACATCCAATTTATATTCAACAATCCGTATTGAACGAAAGAGGTGTAATGTATTGAATCAAATCGCTTTACGACAGCAGTTAACGGTATTTTTGCAAGAAGACATCGGAAGCGGTGATCGCTTAAATGGCATCTTATTTTCAGATGAACAACAGTGCCATGCCCACATTATTGCAAAAGAAAAGGGGATTTTTTGCGGTTGTGATATTGTCCAAGTAGGTTTTCGATTACTTTCAGAACAGGTGCACTTCGCTTTTTATAAAAATGATGGTGATCTCGTTCAATCGGGTGATGTGATTGTTAGTATCGAAGGTCCTATTCATGCTGTATTAACGGGAGAACGTGTCATCCTCAATCTTTTGCAACGGTTAAGTGGAATCGCAACGATAACGAAAGAAGCTGTGGATCAGCTAAATAGTAATACAACAAAAGTTTGTGATACGAGGAAAACAACGCCGGGTTTGCGCATGTTCGAAAAATATGCAGTGACTTGTGGTGGAGGTGTAAATCATCGTTTTGGGCTGTATGATGCTGTCATGCTGAAGGATAATCATATTGCTTGTGCAGGTTCGATTCGAAGTGCAGTACAAAACATAAGAAATCACCTTGGCCCAATGGTCAAAGTAGAAGTTGAAGTGGAAACATTCGAACAATTACAAGAAGCGGTGGAAGCGAAAGTCGATGTCATCATGTTGGATAATCAAACGCCAACGAATGTAAAAAACATGCTTTCGTTCATACCAGAGACGATGATAACCGAAGCTTCAGGTAATATTACACCAAAAAATATTGCCTCTTATCGGGATACAGGCGTTCATTACATTTCTTTAGGGTACCTTACGCATTCAACAAAGGCACTTGATTTGAGTTTATTGATCGATGAAGGGAGGAAATAACATGGCATTAATCGATTTGTTAACAGCGCAAGATCAACAGATGCCAGAAAATTATAAACATTTATCTGTAGAAGAGATGGAAAAACGAATTCGAGAGATAAAAGTAGAGATGGGGACAGACCTTTTTATCCCAGGTCATCATTATCAAAAAGATGAAGTGATTCAATTTGCGGATGCAACCGGTGATTCTTTGCAACTAGCTCGGCTATCAGCTCAACAAGATGCTCAATATATTGTATTTTGTGGCGTTCATTTTATGGCGGAAACAGCAGATATATTAACATCAGATCAACAAAAAGTCGTGTTACCAGACATGCGTGCGGGTTGTTCCATGGCAGATATGGCCGATCATAAACAGACAGAAGAAGCTTGGGACATGTTGCAACAACTTTTTGGTGATACGATCTTGCCATTAACTTATGTGAATTCGACAGCTGAAATTAAAGCGTTTGTTGGAAAGAATGGTGGAGCAACGGTAACCTCATCAAACGCGAAGAAGATGATTCAATGGGCATTTACACAAAAACAGCGCCTACTATTTCTACCAGATCAACATTTAGGCCGAAATACTGCGGCGGCATTAGGTATTTCAATCAATGACATGGCTGTTTGGAATCCGATCAATAGTGAATTAGAATATGAAGGACGTCTTGAAGATATTAAAGTGATTTTATGGAAAGGGCATTGTTCGGTTCATGAGAATTTCACCGTAAAAAACGTTGATTATCTGAGAAAACATGATCCAGATAGGAAAATTATTGTACATCCGGAATGCAAAAGAGAAGTGGTCACTCGTTCTGATTTATCAGGATCAACAAAATATATTATTGATACGATCGAAAAAGCGGAAAAAGGCACAAAGTGGGCTATTGGTACGGAAATGAATTTGGTGAATCGATTGATCGGTCAACACCCTAACAAAGACATTATTAGTTTAAATCCATATACGTGTCCTTGTCTAACGATGAATCGGATTGACTTACCCCATTTATTATGGTCACTTGAAGAAGTGGTAGCAAGAAAGAATACAAACCAAATCATTGTAGAGCATCAAATAGCAACGTTATCAAAACAAGCGCTAGAGAGAATGCTATCCTTATCATAGGCTTATAAAGATAGAATATCATATCCATGGATGTAGATTTTAGTGAACATATCTGGGCTGGTTGCATAGATTGGTACAGAAGACCAATTTGATCGATACATTGGAAAAGAATCAAGATCAAGAAAGGAGTTAGTCTGTTGAAAATTCATATCGTTCAGCAAGATGAGACACTATGGAAAATCGCGCAAAAGTATGGTGTTCATGTTGATGACCTTATTGCAGCCAATCCTCAGATATCCAATCCTGATATGATTATGCCAGGCATGAAAATAAAAGTACCAACATCAACGAACAAAGAGAAACAAAAACAGCAGCCACAAACACAACAGCCACAAACAATGCCAAATACTGAAAAGAAAAAACAGGAAGTAAAACCTGAACAAACGCAAATTACCCCAGAAATTACAGAAGATGAAGGGAAGAAGTGGGAGCCATTGAAAAAAGAAATGCCATCTTTACCGTTTCATTTGAATCAAATGCCGATAAACAAAGAACAATCATTGGAAAACGAAAAGTGGAATAAATTTAACGATGCCACATTTGATAAACAATTACCGCCAATGCCAGAAGAACCATCACAAGTAGGAGGAGCACAAGAACAACCACAACAGATGCCACAAGCGCAGCAAATGCCAATGCAACAACCACAAATGCAAGCCCCTTGCTATTCTTCAGAAGGTATCCCGTACGGTTATGGCGGTCAAATGATGGGGCCAATGGCAGGTGGGTGCAACGAACAACCAATGATGCATTCACATCATCAAATGCCGCCAACCTCTCAAATGCCGATGGGACAACAATCCCAATGGCAGCCAGGCGGACAAATGCAACAACCGCAATGGAATCAAGGTGGAATGCAACAACCGCAATGGAATCAAGGTGGAATGCAACAACCGCAAACATACCAAGGAGCCCAACAGCCTTCTGGAATGCCAAGTGGACAAATGCAGCAACAACCATATGGACAACAAGGTATGCAACCATGGCAACAATCTAATCAACAAATGCCGCCATTTATGGGATCACAAAATCAATCTCAAGGTATGCAACCATGGCAACAATCTCAACCGAATCAATCGCCGTCGATGTATCCTGGTCTCACACAAGGTGGAACCCCAGGAGGACAAAGTATGCCAGGTGCCATGCCACAAGGTGGTGGATTCCAGCAAGGCATGATGCCATTTGGTAACCAACAGCAGCCTTCTATGGGATCACAACCATGGCAACCAATGCGTCCATCTGAAGATTGTGGTTGTGATGAAGAAAATGGAGGCGAGTAATTATATATGGTTGAAAAGACGGTTCATAATGAATCGTCTTTTTGCATGTCGACTCATTTTTCTGAAGTGAAGAAGCCTAGCTTTCTATTGTATTACTGGGAAATCTAAGTCGATCGAGCCAGAGATTTCCCAGTAATGTGCGATTTACCGGGAAAACGGAGTAGATCGAGCTAGGGATTTCCCAGTAATATGTG
>NZ_APML01000037.1 GCF_000359605.1 Gracilibacillus halophilus YIM-C55.5 | reverse complement strand
TTCAGTTTTCAAAGATCAATGTTTTGCCGTCTCAATGCGACAGCTTTTATATAGTAACATTTGATAAGTTCGCTGTCAACAACACCAAAATATTTTTTGTTGAACAATTCATAAGGTAAATATTCTTACTTACCTTTTAACTGATGAAACAAGGAAATCAACCCTCTTCCATCTAAAGCCCATTTGTTTTTATGAGGTATCTGTCTTTCAGCGACGATTAATAATATAACATGGTAGAAAATATAGTGTCAATTGTTTTTTCAATTTCTATAGGCACATCTTTATACTATGTATTGTACCCGTATTTGTGCGATATATCTTAAAAAAAATAAAGTAGCAGAAGTTCATTTACTTCCCCTACTCTGATGCATCGATTTATGATGCGGATTCACTGATTTTATATTTCCGATGACGTATGCCTTCACTTTTCGTTGGCTCCAATACAACTTCAATTATATTTTTCGACACGAGATACTCCACCATACTAACGAGATCATACATGTACGGCGCCACTTGAGGATGGGTTTTTAATTCACCGAATCCCCACGGTTCTTCTTTCTCCTGCATAACCTCTAATAAATGCGGGGCACAGACATCAATTCGCTGATTCAAGGAAACATCAATAGCAAGCAACATTAACTCTACACGTTTCTTCGTATCTTCTGTACTACGGATTAACTCTTCATATAGCTTGTAGACTTCTGGCTCTATCCGTTTCACTTGATTCCATACTAACACTTCTGGATGATGTCCCTTTTCAATAATAGCAATCCGTCCTAAATAATGTAATGAACGCAACAGACGACTATAAGCATCTAAGTAGTTTCCCGAATCATATAAGTTTTTTGCTTCACTATAACTTCTCGTAATTTTGGAAAACTCAATCGCAAGACGTAATGAACGCTTCTCATATGGAAAGATTCGTAACGTTTCTTTTAAATTCGCTACATATTCATTTCTGTCATAAAGTATTCTTCCATTAATAATCCATTCGACTGCTCTTCGATAAGCACTTGTATCCATCCACTCATTTAATAACTCCTGATCGATCACGTGTAAAGCAGCTGATTGATCACCAAATTCATAATGTTTCACCAACCAATCCTTATCTGCATCCTTTACAATCACTAACAGAATGGAATCAAAGTCATCTGTTTCTGGACTAACAGCTTCTTGTTTTTCCATAATTAATATACCTAACGTGTTGGGTTTACTGGCCCTTTCTTGGTATATCGGCCGTAAAATATCCTCCAATCTCATCCCCTCTTTCTCATACCAATCTTATAATTATTTCGATATCAAATGAATAATCCCTTTTTTTATTGCGAAAAAATTTATTTTTTTCTACAATTTATTACTTTTTACCCAAAATTCCGCGTTCCGCACGCGTGATTTTGTCGAAGTCTTCATCCCTCATACATACATTGAAATTGGTACGAGATAATGGATATGGTATAATGTAGAGGATACGTTATCTTGGAGGCAGGACATATGGCAGACTTAACATACAAAAGTAAGATCAATCATATTCGCACATTTGCCCTTAGCTTGATTTTCATCGGTATGGGGATTATGTATGTCGGCTTACTAGTGAAAAATGTAGAATGGTTAATGCTTATTTTCATGATTATTGGAATGCTAGCGATCGTATTTAGTACCGTTGTGTATTTTTGGATCGGGATGTTATCAACGAAAGCTGTTCCGATTATTTGCCCAACATGTGAGAAACAAACAAAGATGCTTGGGCGCGTCGATGCTTGTATGCATTGCAAGCAACCATTAACATTGGACAAGGATCTAGAGGGAAAAGAATTCGACGAAAAATATAACTCAAAGAAACAAAATGATCATGGCAAATAACATTAAAAAAACACACGTGCAAATTGCATCGTGTGTTTTCTTCGTTTATACGATTTGGTTTTTTTCTTGTTTGCATTCTTGACACTCGCCATAAACTTCCATACGGTGATGGCTTACATCAAATCCTGTAATTTGCTCTGCTAATGATTCAACTTCATCAAGGCTTGGATAGTGGAAGTCGACGATTTTTCCGCAACTTTCACATATAATATGATAATGTTTCTCCGTATTGCAGTCAAAGCGACTCGAAGAATCACCATATGTCAACTCACGAACTAATCCAATTTCACGAAATACACGCAAGTTATTATAAACCGTTGCAACACTCATATTCGGGAATTTTCCCTCTAACGCTTTATAGATATCATCAGCAGTTGGATGTGTATCAGCATTTAATAAAAACTCCAACACCGCATGACGCTGTGGTGTAATTCGTACGCCAGACGATTTCAACTTATCAATTGCTTCTTGAAGCATTTGCTCTGACACCGCCATGCACCTCACTTTCTACAAAAAATTAGAAAAATGATTTCCATACGCAAACGAATGAAATATCATTATTAAATTATAATTCTTACAATTAGTGTACTCCTACAAATGATCCTCTGTCAATATAAGTATATGGAAAATGAGAATCAATATGTTTTTCATAAGAAAAGCGTAAGCAAAATAGCTTACACTTTACATTTCTTCTCTTATATAATTAAGCGCTTCTTCCACGTGACCGTTGACTTGAACTTGGCGGAATTCTTTTTGCAATACGCCTTCTTTATCAATGATAAAAGTAGAGCGCACAATGCCCATTGATTCTTTTCCTGCTTTTTTCTTTAATTGCCATACACCAAACTGTTCAGCCACTTCTTTGTCTTCATCGACAAGCAATTCAAATGGTAAATCGTGTTTCTCAGCAAAGCTCTTATGGCTTTCCTCCGAATCTGGACTGACACCTAAAATCACCGCATCTAATTCTTTGAAGCTTTCATGGTTATCACGGAAGTCACATGCTTCAGTCGTGCAACCTGGTGTATCATCTTTTGGATAAAAATAAAGTACAACATTTTGTCCACGATAGTCTGAAAGGCTAACTGCTTGTCCTTCGTTATTTTTTAAAGTAAAATCTTTTACTTCTTGTCCGACTTCTATGCTCACAAAGATCCCTCCATTTCATTGTCTTACTTATAAGGGTACTGGATATCACGACAAGACTCAAATAATTCACATTCATTGCATTTGATAACAATCATATTTTCTTTTTCCAATTTTTCGTTTACGATAGACGTATAGAGGTGAGGATTCCTATGCAAATTTATATTGTAGAAGACGACGATAAGATCGGATCCATTTTGCAAGATTTTTTAAAAAAGTACAATTATGATGTCGCGATTGCCAACGATTTCGATGCCGTACAACAAGAATTTGAAGACATACAGCCAGAACTCGTCCTATTAGACATTAATTTACCCCGTTTTGATGGGTTCTACTGGTGTCGGAAAATCCGCTCTGTTAGCACATGCCCCATTATTTTCATTTCAGCAAGGGATAGCGGAATGGATCAAGTCATGGCAATTGAAAATGGGGCTGACGATTATATAACAAAACCATTTCAATTAGAGGTTGTATTAGCAAAAATCAAAAGCCTATTTCGCCGTGTCTATGGTGAGTACCGCACGAGTCAGCCAAGTGAATGGATTGATATTGAAGGCCTCATACTAAACAAAGCCTCATTTACATTATCCTATCAAGACAAGTATGAATGGTTGACCAAAAAAGAATGCCTCCTAGCTCAAGCCCTACTCGAGTACCCGAACCAAGTCATATCTAGAGAGTATTTATTAGAAAAATTATGGGATGAGCAAGATTTCGTCGATGATAACACCTTAAGTGTAAATATCACGCGACTGCGAAAAAAATTCTCGAGCCTAGCATTAATGATGCCATTCTTACCTTACGTGGTGCTGGTTATAAACTGGAAAAGGTGTGGGAATGATGATCGCATTTTTACGAGATCAATTAAGCTGGATTCTGTTTTTCTACTTACAAATGGTATTACTAATGATTGTTGTCCATTTAGCGACTTCATTACATGGTTCAGTCATTCCTATCGGTACACTGATTTATATTTTCATCCTTGCCACAGGGTGTTTACTCATTTTTCTTCTCTTTCGCTATGTTAGATTTCGAGAAATTTATCAGTTCAGCTCGAAACAAACCGATGAAAAAGGATGGATGCCTTCTAGCCCTAACCAGCTCACGAAACAAATCGCTAGCCATTATGAGGCGCAATATCAAGAATTTCGTCAACAGTTTGATCAATTACAAATCGAAAAGAAACAAGAAAGCTTATTTACGCAACAGTGGATTCATCAAATGAAGACTCCTGTTTCAGTCATCCAACTGTTATTGGAAAAAGAACAAGAGCAAATCCCTTTTTCGATTCGTCAAAACCTTGATGAAGAGTTGGACAGGATCAGACACGGACTTCAATTGGCTTTATATCAATCGCGGCTGCAACAATTTGAACGTGATTTTCATGTCGATCAGCTATATATAAAGCAATTAGTGACAACAGTGATTCATGATTACAAGTCAAGCTTTATTCGACATCGGACATATCCAAAGATAGATATCGATAGCGATCTCATGATTTACTCCGATCAGAAGTGGTTAGGTTTTGTCATTGAACAGATCACGAGCAATGCGATTAAATATTCGAATGGAGACAATCGTAATATTCTGTTTTATACGACGCGTGCTGATAAAGCCATTTACTTACATATTCAAGATGAGGGAATTGGAATTCCATCGCAAGATATCCGACGTGTTTTTGACCCTTTTTTCACTGGCGAGAACGGGCGCACATATAGAGAATCAACGGGAATGGGACTACACTTAGCTAAACTGATTTGCCTAGCACTTGATCACGAACTGTCTATCTCATCAGTTGAAGGAAAAGGGACTACAATTACACTTCGTTTTGATCAAGGATGACGGAAATCTTACACTTTTGTAAGATTTCTTTTTTATATTGAAAGAATATTCAATAGGTATACGAACCATTCCTTTATATAATAGTTAGTAAGCTCAATCGAAAGGAGATAAGTTATGGCAATTGTAGAAGCAAAAAGTATTTCAAAAATATATGGTGGCAAGAAAGGAATCGAACATAAAGCAATCGATCATTTATCCATGAATATTGAAGCAGGAGAATTTGTCGGTGTGATGGGCCCATCTGGTAGTGGAAAAACAACTTTACTTAACCTATTATCAACCATTGATCGACTTTCTGCTGGATTTTTAACGATTAATGGCTCAGATATAACCAAACTGTCAAAAGAAAAGTTAGCTACATTCCGTAGAAAAGAAATGGGATTTATTTTTCAAGATTTCAATTTACTAGATACACTCACTATTGCCGAAAACATTATGCTTCCGCTCACGTTAGACGGGAGAAAAGTAAAAGAAATGGAAACAAAACTTGCACACATTTCAAATACGTTAGGCATTGATGGCATATTGCGAAATCGAACATATGAAGTCTCAGGCGGTCAATTGCAACGAGCTGCTATTGCGCGGGCGATGATTCACGAACCTTCCATTATTTTTGCTGATGAGCCAACCGGTAACCTTGATTCAAAGTCTTCTAAGCAAGTGATGGAAGCACTGACTGGACTTAATACAGAACAGCATGCAACGACATTGATGGTGACACACGATCCATTTGCCGCTAGTTTCTGTGAACGCATTTTATTTATTAAAGACGGAAAAATCTTTAATGAATTGCACAAAGGTGATCAGCGACAAAACTTCTTCCAAGATATTCTCAATGTCCAGTCCATGCTAGGAGGCGATACCGATGACCTTCAAACAATTCGCCTTTAATAATGTAAAACGAAATGCCCGGCAATACATGAGTTACTTTTTTAGTTGCATGTTTTCCGTTAGCGTCTTTTTCATTTATGCTGTCATTATGTTTCACCCTGAAATCGACGGGCATGAATTTCGGCAAACGGTGCAACGAGGAATTGCAGCTGTTGAGATCATTATTTTCAGCTTTTCTTTCTTATTCGTCATGTATTCGACCGGTGCATTTATTAAATCGCGCAAAAAAGAATACGGCCTATTAATGACGTTAGGGATTAGTAAAGGACAGTTGAATCGATTACTCATATTAGAAAACACGATTATCGGTTGTGTGTCTATTGTTGCTGGTTTATTAATCGGGACATTGTTTGCTAATGTATTTATTATGGGATTTTCAAACATGATTGATATCGACGGGTCGCTCGGTTTTGCCATTGCACCGAAAGCCGTTCTATTAACCGTAGTCAGCTATTTTGTCATGTTTGAATTAAATACACTGGCGATCACTTGGACGATGCGAACGAATGCTGTGGTTGACTTATTCCGCGGGGCAAAGGCTGCTAAACGTGTGCCGAAGTTCTCTTGGATATTAAGTATCATTGGCTTAGGACTCGTAATTACAGCTTATTCGCTTGCTTGGACAGCTGATTTACTTTCGATATTTCCACGAATGTTTCCTATTTTGTTATTGATCATTCCAGGTACGTATTTGTTATTTACGCAAAGCAGTGTCGCATTGATCAACTTACTGAGAAGAAATAAGTCCATCTATTTTCGTCAAACAAATTTACTTACCATTTCTGATCTGTATTACAAGTTAAAAGATCATTCTCGTTTGTTATTTTTCGTAACCATTTTAAGTGCCGTGGCATTTACAGCTTCAGGGGTATTGTTCGGCGCTTATCAAAGTGCGAAAACTGAAGCAGAAGCTCTCGTAGCACAAGATGTGAGTCTGTTAAGTAAAGGTGAAGAACACATTGCAAACATGGATGACGAAGTAAGTACATTTAAACAACAATTGGAGCAAAAAGGGATAGACTATCAATCATTAGCGATGGAAAGAACCCAAGCAAAAATTCATCATATGGATCAAGACATCTGGGTCGATTTAC
The DNA here is from genome assembly GCF_000359605.1 of Gracilibacillus halophilus YIM-C55.5. GTDB lineage: Bacteria > Bacillota > Bacilli > Bacillales > Amphibacillaceae > Gracilibacillus > Gracilibacillus halophilus. The sequence continues at coordinate 2,267 of NZ_APML01000037.1, read as the reverse complement.
TTTCAGTTTCAAACTATAAACAGTTACAAAAATTAAATGGGAATACTGTCGATATTGACGTGAGTAACGATGAAATGGTTGTTATGCTCCCGCGGTATCTAACACCCGGTGAAGAGGAATTTGCAAATGAGTTGACCGTTACTTCTGAAAATGTCGAAGAAACGTTCACCGTCCAAACGATGGATACGATTGTCAATCAAAATACACATAACCGCTACACGATTGTCGTATCAGACGAAATGTATCAACACTATGCAAGTGTACAAGAACCAAACGAGCAGTATCGTTACGTTGCTTTCTCTATTCATAATTGGTCGAGTCATGCAGAAGCAATTTACGACAGCACCCACATGATAGATCGTGAGATTGTAACAGGCATTGACACGCAAGCTCAAATTTATCTGACCTTAAAAAATTCATTAAGCTTTGCTTTGTTCTTTGGATTATTTATTAGTGTTCTATTTTTCTTAGCAGCTGGTTCGATTCTTTATTTCAAGATGTATCAGGATTTAGATAATGATGTCAGTCGTTATCGATCATTGTATCGAATCGGTTTAACAGTGAAAGAAATGAAGAAAATTGCAACAAAACAAGTGGCCTATCTATTCTTTATTCCATTTTCGGTAGCTGTGATTCACGCTAGCTTTGCGTTTAAAGCATTGCAAAATATGCTCACATCGTCTGTTTTCATGCCAAGCCTATTGCTCATCAGTTGCTATTTGGCGATTTATGCCATTTATTTCTTCTTCATTCGCGGATTGTATATTCGCAAGCTAAAAGAAGTCATGTGAGCTAAAGGCTTTTCCCTCCAATATAAGAAAGTGCTATACTATATATGGTACTTTCTATTATTGGAGGTTTTATGTTGGATATTACACAATCGAAAGCTTTACATAAAGAAGCAGAAGAACACATTGTTGGAGGGGTCAACTCACCATCTCGTGCCTATAAAGGTGTCGGTGGTGGCACGCCGGTATATATGGATAAAGGCAAGGGGGCGCACTTTTGGGATGTTGACGGAAACCAATATATTGACTATTTAGGTGCATTTGGCCCCATCATCACTGGGCATGCCCATCCGCACATTACAAAAGCGATTCAACAAGCAGCAGAAAATGGAGTGCTATACGGTACACCAACAAAGCTAGAAAACATTTTTGCCGAAAAGTTAAAAGAAGTCATTCCTTCGATGGATAAAGTCCGCTTCGTCAATTCAGGTACTGAAGCGGTGATGACCACCGTACGTGTCGCTCGTGCGTATACGAATCGAGAGAAAGTGATTAAATTCGCTGGTTGCTATCATGGGCATTTTGATTCTGTATTAGTCGAAGCTGGTTCAGGACCTTCTACTTTAGGTAATCCTGATTCCGCTGGCGTAACAAAAGCGACCGCTCAAGAAGTGATTACCGTTCCATTCAATGACATCGAAGCTTTTAAAGAAGCTTTATCTCATTGGGGCACGGAAATTGCCGCTGTTTTAGTGGAACCGATTGTCGGCAACTTTGGTATTGTTGAACCAAAGCCTGGATTTTTAGAACAAGTGAATCAACTCACTCACGAACACGGAGCACTAGTCATTTACGATGAGGTGATCACTGGCTTTCGTTTCACGTATGGATCAGCCCAACAATTAGTAGGTGTTGAACCCGATATGACAGCTCTAGGTAAAATCATTGGTGGTGGCTTACCGATCGGTGCATATGGCGGTAAGAAAGAAATTATGGAACAAGTCGCACCACTTGGCCCTGCCTACCAAGCAGGCACAATGTCTGGCAACCCTGCATCAATGTCTGCGGGAATTGCTTGTCTTGAAGTACTCGAACAACACGGAATCTACGAAGAATTAGACCGCTTAGGAGCCAAGTTAGAACAGGGATTATTGAAAGCGGCCGAAAAACATGATGTGCAAATAACGATTAACCGATTAAAAGGTGCACTGACTGTTTATTTTACTGATCAGAACATCACTAGCTATGCTGAGGCAGAGGCAACTAATGGTGAACAATTTGCAGAATTTTTCCATTTGATGATAAGTCAAGGGATAAACCTTGCACCTTCCAAATATGAAGCGTGGTTCTTAACAACCGCACATACTGATAATGATATTGAAAAAACCATTGAAGCTAGTGATTATGCCTTTTCTCAAATGACGAAGACATAAACACTTTATCCCTCAAGATGAGGCTGGGACAAAAGAGTAATTAGAAAGGAAAAATCCGAACATTAAAGTTTAAGTTTACATACCGCTTAGGCAAAATACGGAGACT
>NZ_APML01000036.1 GCF_000359605.1 Gracilibacillus halophilus YIM-C55.5 | reverse complement strand
TTCAGCAATTTATTCTCAACTTTTTCATTGTTATATGATAAGCACACATATTTATTTGTCCCCTTTCATTCGTCCATACCGAAAAAAAGCTCCTTCATACATTAGTTTATCAGGTAATGTAAAAGGAGGAGTTTTATGAAATCCATTGCGATTATTGGGCTCGGTTATGTTGGACTTCCGCTAGCCGAACTTTTTCTTCAAAATGATTTTACTGTTTATGGCATCGATATAAATGTAAGTCGAATTGAACAAATAAAAGAAAGTCGTTCACAAAATCCTGATGTTGATGAAGCTTTTTTACAACGGATGATAGAAGCGAAACAATTTCATTTAACGACAAAGCCAGAAGCGATAACAGGAGTGGATGCAGTCATTATTTGTGTGCCAACGCCACTGAAGGAGAAAAATGAACCAGATTTATCGTTTGTAGAATCAGCATTTGATCAATTAATGCCACATATCTCAGAAAATCAATTGCTTTGTTTAGAAAGTACGACGTATCCAGGGACGACCGAAGAGGTGTTACTCCCCAAACTTAAGGCATCACGTTGGCAAGTGGGCAAAGACGTCTTCCTTGCTTATTCACCGGAACGAATAAATCCAGGTAGCAATGTCCCGGCTTATACGATTCCTAAAGTTGTTGGCGGAACAACGCAAGCCTGTTTGGAAAAGGCGACTACACTTTATGAGTACGTTTTTGACACGGTTCATCCAGTATCATCGACGCGTGCAGCTGAAATGACAAAAATATTAGAAAACACGCAACGTTTTGTCAATATATCGTTTATCAATGATTTTGCGATGTTATGTGAAAAGATGAATTTAGATGTGAATGAGGTTATTGAAGCAGCAGCGACCAAACCATATGGATTCACAAAGTATTACCCAGGTCCGGGCATTGGTGGCCATTGTATACCAATTGACCCTCATTATTTAGCGTATCAAGCAGAGAAACATCAACATAACCCGTCGTATATCGAAGTATCCGAACAAACCAATCAAGAAGTGCCAGCATATATCGCAAAGAAAATACAACGCTATGTTACAAATCAGGCAGATCGCGTGTTAATTGTCGGTATGTCATATAAACCAGACATTGCTGACGTACGAGAATCGAGTGCAGTAAAAGTGTTAGAAAAATTAGAAGATGATGGTGTTCGATTTGATTATTATGATCCTTTTGTACCCACTGTGAAACATTATCAATCAATGACAGAAGAAGAATTAAAAAAGCAAGATTATGTAGTCACTGTGATCTTAACGGCACATACGAACCTCCCCATTTCATTATTTGAAACCATCAGCGATCATTTGATTCTCCCAGAACAGCTTTATCTCAAGCAAGGGGGAGATCAGTCATGAAACGAATATTAGTGACCGGTGGGGCAGGGTTTATTGGTTCACACCTTATTGATCATCTATTGGATAAAGGATATAGAGTAACAGCGGTTGATAATTTGTCGAATGGATCTACAGACTATTTACAATTGGCCAAAATGAACGAATCCTTTCAACTCATCGTAGGTGATATCTTAAACAAAGAACTCATGGAAAATCTTATGGAAACGCATGATCTCGTATATCATCTGGCAGCCGTGCTTGGTGTAAAAAATACAGTGGATGATCCGTTAAAAGTGATTGAAGGAAATGTAGATGGGACGAAGTTAATCCTAGAATTAGCCTATCAATATCAGAAAAAAGTCATTTTTGCTTCAACCTCTGAAATTTATGGTAGAAATCCAGAGTTACCATATCGTGAAGATTCTGATCGTATTCTTGGTGATCCTTCGATTCATCGCTGGTGCTATGCGACAGCAAAAGCATTAGATGAACATCTATGTTTCGGGTATGCGAAGAAAGGATTGCCTGTTACCATTGTGCGCTTTTTTAATGCTTATGGACCAAGACAGACCAACTCTGATTATGGTGGTGTGGTGCCGATTTTTATTACAAAAGCTTTGAAAGGAGAAGACTTACCCATTCATGGCGACGGGACCCAACTGCGAACGTTCGGTTATATAGGAGATGTTGTTCGCGGGTTAGAACAAGCGATGGAAGACCGTGTCAATGGTGAAGCAATCAATATTGGTGGAACCGAACATCTAACGATTCAACAACTTGCCGAAAAAATTATCGCTTTAACGGGTAGCGATTCCGACTATTTGTATGTTCCATATGAAATTGCATATGGTGAAGGCTATGAAGATATCCCATCTCGCCTACCGTCTATTGATAAGGCGCGAGAATTATTGCATTATTCCCCACGCTATTCGTTAAGCGAAGGATTACTTGAAACCATCCAATGGTATCAAAAACGTATAAAAATCTCGCAGTAATTGATAAAGGGCTGTTTCCGCATCACGGGACAGCCCTTTATCAAATCAACCCTCCATATTATTCTACGACCGGTTCGTAATTAATCACTTCGAGTATAATCGGAGTGCCACTCGCAATATGCGATTCTTCTGGCAAGGTAATTAGTAAGTTGCCAATTCCCGCTTCTCCAGCGGTATATGCGAAATTATCCTCCATTTGCAACATACCATTGATATATACATTGAAATAACTGTTGCTCATATTTAATTCTGGCAATTCATCAGGTGTTTCCCCTGTATCATCTAAGAAGTCACTTACATCAACCTTTATTGTATCTCCCGCCTGCTTTTCTTCTAATGTTTGATGAAAAAAACGTGTCACAACAGGTGCAGTGACAACTTTTGAACCCATTTCATAAGTTGGTTTGATAATTTTTAAGCCCATTTTGTTTTCCTCCTCGATTGATTGCGATCTATTACAACATATGCAACTGCCCGCCTTCTAGGGAAATGTTCCATAAAAAATAGGCACTTCCCTCACCGAATTTTAATCTACAAATATACTATATTTAGAAAGAAGACGATGAGGAAGGTGTGACGAAGAATGAAGAAATCGCAGCCATATTTGTCCCTACCAACCATCTCTACACCAACAATGAAACATATGAAACTTCCGAAAAACGTCGAGATTCTCACGTTTGTAACCACCTCAGACGGCGAGAAGCGAGAATATGACGCAGAAGACCATCATTTATCTGAATCGATCGAGCTATTCGATGTAGAGGAAGTATCTTATATGCTCTTATTTGTCAATGGTATGTTACAGCCATCTACGCATTATACAGTGGCACAAGGAAAGCTCGTCTTTCTTACGGATGATGTACCAGAAAAGAATGTACCGATTATCTTACAAATGGTAAAAGTAAGATAAGTTTGCCTATATCCTTCAGTTATACGTTATCAGCCTACACCAATTCCGCTTTTGTTCAATATAGTTAAGGTAGATGATCTAAAAATAGGAGAGATGTGCATGAAGATATTATTAGCTACCTATTGGCCACTACCTCATGTTGGTGGCGTTTGGACGTATATGAAGCAGCTTCATGAGAAATTAACCGAGTATGGACATGACGTCGATATTATTGGCTATGATGAAGAAAACATTTCGGTTCAGCTATATACAGAAAATCGTGTGTTACCTCGGGAAAAAGTCATTCCACTTATTAATGCAAATGTGAATGAAGATAATTATCCTGATATGTTTTCCAATTTTCTCGTGAAATGGACCGAATTTCAACGGTATGTGTATGAATTAAGTGTGGCTTACTTCGGACTGGAAAAATATGATTTGATTCACACGCAAGACGTAATTTCTACGTTATCGATCAATCGGATTAAACCAGCTAACACCCCGCAGATTGCTACATTACATGGCTCAGTAGCACATGAAATCCGTCGTCAATTAAAAACGGTGCACAAATCGGATACCTCAGACATTGCTAGAGCGTATTATGATGAAGTCGAAAAACTAGGTGCAACGACAGCTGATCATACCATTGTTGCTAATAACTGGATGAAAAATATCCTGACTGAAGAATTTCAAGTGCCAGAAGAACAATTAGAAATCTTGCATTACGGATTTAATACAGAGAAATTTATAAAACGATTGAAAAAGAAACCGAATATTACCAAACCGAAAGAAAAGCAATTAATTTTATTTACCGGACGTCTCGTCGAATTAAAAGGGGTCAATTATTTAATCGAAGCGTTGAAAGAATTAAAGAAGAAACGACAAGACTGGGTGTGTTGGATTGTTGGAACTGGTGAAGAAGAAGAGAATTTACGGCAATTAACAAGAGAACTTGGTCTAGAACAAGAAGTGATTTTCTTAGGTAGACGACAAGATGTCCCTGGTATTGTATCAATGGCTGATTTATTTGTATTACCGACATTAATTGAAAATCAGCCGCTATCGGTCATTGAAGCTCAAGTCGCTGGTAAACCAGTGATTGCAAGTGAAGTGGGTGGTATTCCTGAGATTATTGAACATGGTGTCACAGGGATTCTCACCCCACCAGAAGATGCGTGGAATTTATATAAAAATATTGATCTCTTATTATCCAACAAAAAATATCGCAAAAAATTAGGATCAAATGCGAAGAAGTGGGGAATGTCACACTGGTCGATTGAAAAAGGGATGCGCAACCTTATGAAAATTTATTTAGATCAAATCGAAGCGAAAAAGCAAGGTGAGCCGTATGCGTAATCTGATGGAAAATATAAAATTGTGGTTTCTGTTTACTTTTTGGAAGGTGCGTCATTTTTTTTCGAAAGAAGAGGCGTCACCGACAGGTCCTTTTCTAGAAGATGATGACCATTTTTCTGCGATACCTCAAGAATCGTATCGTCGTTTATTTCAACGAGATCAGATGGAACCCCACATTTATATGAATCAACAAATGTTTGAACGAATCACCAATCGATTACCAAGACATTATCGAATACCGAATCAAACTTCATTGCAAACGATTGAACGAATCGCAGCTTACCGCTTAATCCCAAGAAACAAGAAGCCCGAAAGACTTCCAAAAGAAAATGAAGAAGTCGTCTCTACCGATCACATCGCACAAACGATTCGCGACAAAGTACCTGTCAATTATCAATTTCCCACTCCTTTACTCTCACACCAAACTGTCATGCAAGTAAAGGAGGGGAATCGATGAATGTGATCGTCACTGGAGGGGCTGGTTTTATCGGTTCACACCTCGTTGATCGGCTGATTGATGTAGGGCATGAAGTGCATGTGTTTGATCATTTTCAAGCGGGAAATATAAATCATGTTCATCCGAATGCAATCATCCATGAAATAGATATTGTCACTGATAATCTTGCACCCCTTTTTCAAAAAATACGACCCGATATTGTGTTTCATTTAGCGGCACAAGTCGATATAACCACTTCTGTTGCTCGCCCTGATCAAGATGCTATGGTCAATATTATCGCAACGATTCGATTATTAGAAGCAAGTTGTCAATATCGTGTTAAGAAGTTCATTTTTGCTTCTTCATCAGCAGTCTATGGTGAAGCCACTCAATTGCCGATCACAGAAGCAGAAAGCGTGTGTCCGATTTCTTATTACGGTTTATCAAAACACGCTGCAGAAATGTATATTAAGCAGTTTCACCGTTTATATGGCTTATCTTATACAATTCTCCGATACGGGAATGTGTACGGACCACGACAACCATCAACCGGTGAAGGAGGCGTTGTCGCCATTTTTAACGATCGCATAATAGCGGATCAACCCGTTTATATTTATGGAGATGGTGAGCAAACAAGAGATTTTGTTTATGTGAATGATGTGGTCGATGCCAATATCGCTTCTCTTCGAAAAGGAACCAATCAAACGATACAGATTGGTACAAATGAAGCAACTTCGGTTCGTCAGTTAGTTGACCAATTGGAACAGATTCATCAGCAACAAGTAGAAGTAATTTATAAAGGCGCACGATCTGGAGAAGTGAAAAACAGTTGTCTTGATAACCAAAAAGCTTTCAATGAATTATCGTGGGAACCGATGATTTCAATCAAAGATGGATTATCTAGAACGTATGACTATTTTCGACGACAAACTGTACCTGAGACTTCAAAAAAGCTATAAAAGTAAATGCTAAAAGTAGGTAGCATAAAGGACTTATATATGCTACTTGCTTACATACCCTCTGTTTCTTCGTTATCGCTTCTTTTTAAAATCCATTTTTGTCCTCTTTCACGTATACTATACAAGTTTTCACTTTCACCATATAGTACTGTATACCGAAAAGAAAGGTGGGAGGAAGAATTGTTTAAATTTCGATTTATCATGGATTATTTTCAAATACCAGACGCAAGAGGACCAGTCATAGAAGCGAGTATGCGGGCGAAATGGTTGTCCCGCCTTTGTCCAAAAGATATTGATCTCGCTTTTTCACCAAACCCAAATCAGAAGCCATTATATGATGCTGATCGAGTAAAACTTGTATCCAGAGAAGAACCAGGTTGGTGGAACCACTATTTTTTTAATTACTGGGATTTAGCAAATGCAGGTGAGTACTACAGCTTAGGCCCCAATATTCGTACTGAAAAAAATTGGATAAAACCAGTACCACTCGTTGTTTATTCCCAATTTCATAAAGAATTATTATTAAAAGGGTGGCCTCATTATCCAAAAGATCTGATCAAAATCATTCCCAACATGGTTGACCCAGAAATTTTTTATCCAGGGAGTAAGGCAAAAGAACTTACTGTAGGGTGGATTGGTAATGACGCACCAGACCCTTCAACAAAAGGAGCGGAAGTCATCCCTTATTTGGCGAAAGCGTTCCCTGATGTTCATTTTGTCATGATTTTCGGAAATAAGCCAGATTATGCGCTAAAGTGGATTCCTGATTCACTAGAAAATATTGAAGTGAAGTATCAAGTCCCACACCATCAGATTGCCGATATCATTCGTACTTGGAGTGCATACGTCTCCGGTAGTAAATGGGAAACAGGTGCAACTCATGTCAAAGAAGTAATGGCTTGTGAAATACCAGTGATCGCACCGAATCGTTCAGTCTTTCCAGAGATAGCGCGTTCACAAATGTTACTAGATGGTGTGAGCTGGAAACCATCTGGTGATGATCCCGATTGTCTCGTGTGGACAGATGAATCACTCGATCAATATAAGCAAGCACTTCAAGAATTCATTCAACATCCAAAAAAACGAAGGAGACTTAGCAAAGCTGCTCGAAAGGAAAGCGCAAAGGCATTTCCAGATAAAATTGCTAAAGAATGGTTTGATTTTATGTATCAATGTAAAGGAGTGAAGGAGAATGGAATCAATTAAACGTTTGTGGAAGAAGTTTCAAAACAGGGAGGGGAGTAATGTGCGAAACGACTACAAAGTGACAGTATTAATGCCCTTTTACAATCCGAATCGACAATTTATAAAAGAAGCTATTGAGACAGTGTTTGATCAGACGTATGAGAATTGGGAGTTATTATTAGTCGATGATGGGAGTACAGAACCGTACCGTGAAGCCATTCAACCATTCTTGAATGATCAGCGTGTTCGCCTGATTCAATTGGAAAAAAACATGGGACAATCTAAGGCCATGAATCAAGGTCTACAACAAATTCAGACCCCTTATCTGATTCAGTTGGATAGTGATGACTGGTTTTATCCACACACATTAGAAGTATTAATGCATGCAGCTCGCAAGCAGACAGCTGATGTTGCCGTCATTTCAGGGAATATCCAAATTATTCACGAAGATGCAAACGGCAATCGTTTAATGACTGAAGTGTACAAAGGGCGTCTATTTAAAGATAAGTATGATTTTATGTTAGCAAATACGTCTGTTTGGCCGCGTTTTTATCGGACAGATGCTTTGAAAAGTGTTGGAGGATGGCCGACAGATGATCCACACGAAGGTAGATATTTGGAGGACAAGCGTGTATTGCATCGCTTAATTGAAAAATACCGGTTCTATTGGTTGGATCAAATGCTTTATATGCATCGTCGACATCCAAATAATCATACCAATCAAATTGACAAATATGCAGAAACCGAAGAATGGACAATACGCAATTCTTTGAAACGTTGGGGAGATGAATATGAGCCGAAGATAACCACGTTCGGAAAAGGGTGGAAGAAATTGGATTATCTCATAAGGAAGACCGATGGGGCGATTCGCAAAAATACGCCACCGATTGTCGAGCAAGTACCAACACCACAACCTTCAACCAATACGAAACCGGTAAACAATCAAACAACTCCCTCCACTTCTACTTCTCAACCGAATCGAGACGTAAACCCTTTAGGCACAGCACCGAATACCGGTCCAGGAACTGCACCGGGAACCGGACCAGGAACGTGAGGTGGTACGGATGGCTGATGTAACTGTTGTGCTACCGTTGTTTAACAAAGCGCAATACGTTGCTGAGACAATTGCGTCATTACGCAGGCAGACCACCTCGAATTGGAAGTTGTTAGTGGTTGATGATGCGTCTACTGACCGATCATTAGAATTTGTGAAAGCACATGCACCATCATCCAAAACAACGATTATCGAGAAAAGGACAAATACCGGTATTTGCGATGTGTTAAACACGGCACTCCGGGTAATTGATACACCATTTTTTCTTCAAGTAGATGGTGATGATTGGATCGAGCCCGAGACGATTGAAGTCATGTTGAATGAAATGAAATGCGTTTCCGATCACGTTGGGTTATGTTATGCAAATACAATGCATTGGCATGAAGCAAATGGTTCACTCCAGCTAAACAAAGTGCAACGACATCATCAATTTCTAGACCGATACGATTTTGTCACTTATGATCCGATGGTACAACCAAGATTTTATCGTACGAGTGCTGTCAAAGCTGTAGGCGGGTGGAACATCGATTCACTAACAGGTGGTCGGTATATGGAAGACCGTCGTATGTTATTACAACTACTCGATGAGTATACGTTTCATTATATTGATCGAGACCTTTACCACTTTCGTTATCATCAAACGAATTTAAGCTTGGATCAAAATGCCACGATTTATAACCAAATTCGAAAAATGGAAAGTGAAAAAGCACTGATACGTTGGGGTGATCAATATCGGTTGGAGATGGTAGGTTCGAGTGATCTTTGGCAATCCGTTCAGTTGATTCCAAAAAGAAAGGGTGTGAGACGAATATGGCTGAAGTAACTGTTGTGCTCACATTATATAACAAAGAAAAGTTTGTGAATAGCGCTATTGAAAGTGTATTCAGACAAACGTATAAAAACTGGCACCTATTAATTATTGATGATGCATCTACTGACCGATCAGCTGAAATCGTGAGATCCTATTTACCCCACAAAAAAATAACGTTTCTCCAACTTCGAAGAAATTTACGTCAGGCCCGCGTGCTTAATTATGCGTTAACGAAGGTAAAGACGCCTTACTTGATCCAACTTGACGCCGATGACTGGTTTGAGGAAAGTACACTTCAAACCATGGTGCATCAGGCGAAGCAGCGACCTGACGCAGGATTAATCTATGCTAACCACTATGCTTATTATTATGATGAACAAGACCAATTTGTGAAAAGAGAAGAAGTGAGGCTAGAACCTTATCAAGATGAGTATGATTTAATGAAAAAGATTAACATGGCGATGGTCCCACGTTTCTTTTGGACGGCGAAGCTGAAACATGTTGGCGGTTGGCTCGCGCAAAACGAGGGAGATATGATCGTCGATGATGTTCAAATTGCTTTTCGTTTGGCAAGACAATATCCGCTCATATGGATGGATCAATTTTTATACCATCGACGTAAATATGCCGCAAATATGCAAAAGTTTGAACAAACCAAACCGATGCGTGTCAAATACCGCTATGACTTGTACAACCAGCTACTTCGTGAATGGGGAGAAGAGTATGTTGCCAACTGGCAAGATATTAACGGGAACAAGTATTTAGTATCGATTGAAAAAAATCCATCTTATAAGTTTAAACCAGATTTGCGCTATACAATTGTGATTCCAAATTATAATCATGCACCAACTGTGATTCAGGCGATACGTAGCGCACTGGATCAACGCTTGCAACCAGAAAAAGTACTCATCATTGATGATCAATCAACTGACCAATCTGAATCTGTTATTAGAGATCAGGTAAAAAGCAACAAGATTCAATTTTATCAGATGAAAAAGAATAGTGGTATTTCCACTGTTTTAAATACAGCACTAAAACAAATCCAGACTCCTTATTTTATTCAATTAGACAGTGATGACTGGCTAGATCCAAATGCAGCTAGGAAATTGGTCCAAGGTTTAGCTGCTCAACCAAATGCGGGTATCAGCTATGCGAATCATTATTTATGGAGAGAAAATGACAGTGGTGAACTTGTGAAAAAGCAAGAAGTCATTCAACCAACATTTGCGAATAAATATGATTGGCTTTTGAAGTTAGGTTATATGGTAAATCCAAGATGTTATCGCACGTCAGCAGTTCGTGCAGTAGGCGGCTGGATTATCGATGATCCATGGAAAGGTCGATACTACGAAGATGCACGAATGGTATTACGCCTGGTTGCACGATTTGGATGGGTTCATGTTCCCGAGTTTTTACACAATGTGCGTCACGATGTAAATCGATCGAGTGCAAAGATTAAATATTACAATCACCTACGTAAGACATTTTATGAAAAATTGTTACAAGAGTGGGGTAATGAATACAAACCCATATGGGAAACCGCGCCGACAGGGAGAATTGTACTAAAAGAATTAAATCGATTATAAGTTCGAAAGGCTATCCCGCGAACATGAAACGGGATAGCCTTTCCACATCTATGAATAAGAATATTTTTTATGAGCATTTCTGAATTGTGCTGGTGTTAGATTGGTATGTTTTTTGAAGATTTTTGTAAAATAACTTTGGTCTGTGAAATGAAGCATGCTTGCGATTTGAATTAACGAATCATCGGTGTAAATTATAAACTTCTTTGCTTCATCTATTTTTCGTTTCTGTATATATTCGCTAAGGGTGATGCCAACCTCATGTTTAAATATATTCGAAAGATATTTTGGATTTACTCCGACATGTTGAGCAACCATCGATATAGAAATACCATCAAATAAATGTTTCACAATAAATTTCTGACATTCGCTAATTTTTTTTGAATATTGTTGTCTCTGACTGTGAGCCACTTTTTCAGTGAATTGATACAATACATGTTCTTTAAATGAATGTATTTGACTTGCATTAGACAGTGATTCCAGTTCTTGTATTAATCGATCTCCCAATGAATAAGCTTTTTCTGGATGGACGCCACCATTAATGGCAGCGCGTGTAGCCAAAGTAATCATAGCAATTGTTAAGTTTTTCTCGCTACGCAAATGATCCGATTTCGATAATATGGCATATTCAAAATCTGTTCTCTTACTAAATTCCTTCCAGTAGTGAATCACATGGTTGATATCACCATCTTCTATGTATTGATATACCTTTCGTTCTAATAATGGATCATGATGATACACATTGGGTTCATGCTGTGAAATGAACATATCATTATTTTTCATTACATGATCATTTGATGTCTTCGGCGTTGAATGACCATTCGGCAATGTTTTCGCAAACAAAAGATAATATGTCAGGTTTCCTAAATGAATGAGTTGGTGATCGTGCATAAATTTCAGCGAAAGGTAATAGTTTTCTAATACATCTTGTTTATAGCGCTTCTTCTGTGCGTGTAACATGGATTCGATCTGTTGTTTTTTGGGTTGCGGGTTTACGATTGGTCCAATGAATATTTGACCAAGTGAGCATTGATTTTCGTTGCAAGGGATAGCTAACACTTTTTCAAAAAACTCGGTTTCAATGATTTGAATGCTTGAAACGCTATTATTCAAAGAATCGATATAATGATCGACTGATTGGAATAGTGGATGAATGGATGGATTCGTCAACGTTGTATATAAGATGTTCCCTTGTTGGTCGAGTAAGGTGAAGGGGACGGGGATCAAGTCGTGTAACGATTCCAGTACGTTTTGTTTTTCCTGAGTGAGCGGAGTTTCCATCATGATGATCACCACACAATAAGGTATTTTTTGAAACCGCATACATTTTTAATGAATACATACCAAAGATCTAACTTTTCTTATATGAAATATTGTAGCATTTATTTATAATTCAAACAACAACTTCATCTATCAAGTTGTTTGTATGGTCATTTTATTATCAAAAAGGGGTGCTACAGATGAAAAGAATTTATGTATTATTATTTTGTTCGTTCGTGTTTTTGTTATTGGTTGCCTGTAGTTCTGATAATAGTGGAGAAGATGTCACAATGCCTGATGATCCAGAAGAAGTTAGCGGTGATATTACTGTGTGGGCATGGGCGCTTGAAGCAATTACTTAGAGAAAGATGTACTGCCTGCTTTTAAAGAAAAGTATCCAAATGTAAACGTTACCGTCGAAAGTAGTGGAGTTGATCAAGTTTATCAAAAGTTAAGTGCTGGTTTTTCTAGTGGTGGAAGTGGTTTGCCAGATGTCACCCAAATTGAAAATAACCGGATCGCTTCATTTACTGAACAATTTCCAGATGCTTTTACGAATTTATCAGAAATGGGATACGACGAGCATGCTGATAAGTTTCCAGAAGCAAAATTGGAAGGTTTGAAAGATGCGGAAGGAAATATTATCGCGATGCCAAGAGATTTAGGGCCAGTTGGTTTGATGTACCGTGTCGATATATTTAAAGAAGCTGGCGTCGACCCGACAAGTATTAAAACATGGGATGATTATATTGAAGCTGGTAAAAAAGTAGTCGATCATACCGGAAATTACTTATTAGGTGGCTATGATGATAACTTGTTAAGGGTCATGATGCAGCAACAAGGTTCTTACTATTTCAATGAGGAAGGTAAATTAAATATCACGTCAGAAGCTGGTCAGAAAGCGGCTGATGTATTACAGCGCTTAAAAGATGAAGAATTAATTACTTTTACAAATAACTGGGATGGTCATGTAGCTGCAATGAAAAACGGAGAAGTGGCCACTCAACCAGGTGCCGTATGGTGGAGTGGGACGATGATTGAACAAATGCCAGAATTGTCAGGTAAATGGGATATGGTTCCATTACCAGCTATGGAAGAAGGCGGAACAAGAGCTTCGAATAATGGTGGTTCGGCATTAGGTGTCCCGAGCTCATCAGACAATAAAGCTGCGGCCTATGCATTTGCAGAATTTGCTACTACTGATGTAGATTCACAAATTAAAGCATTACAGAATAGAGGTTTATTTCCGGCATTAACAACGGCCTATGAAGAACCTGAATTTTCAGAGAATCAAGAGTATTTTAATAATGAACCTTTCTTCCAGAAGTTTGCTGAAGTCGTTCCAGAAATCCCGGCTGTTAATCATGATGGGGCAGAACTCGAAGTCAGAAGTATTATGGGAAGTGAAATCGAAGCATTCATGCTTGAGGATAAACCGGCAGCAGACATGCTAGAAGAAGGTGAGAACAGAGCATCGCAACAGACGAGTAAGGAAACAACAAATTAAAAAATGATGCGAGCTGACTGATCGTCGGCTCGCTCTCATTCCTTTCAATTTTAGGGGGGGTTCGATGGCTGTTCAGGCAGAGAAAAAAGAAAAACGGAAATGGATTACACCGAAAACGGCACCATATTTTTTTCTATTCCCAGCTGTATTGTTATTTTTAGCATTTATGGTCTATCCAATTATAGCGTCTTTAATTCTAAGTTTTCAAACGAGAGTAGAGGGCGTTTATCAGTTTTCAGGATTAGATAATTATATCCGATTATTTAGCGATCCGATTTTTTACAAAGCACTTGGAAATACGTTTATTATTTTATTTGTTCAAGTACCGATTATGTTGTTTATTGCATTACTATTAGCCGTATTTTTGAATGTGAAATTTTTAAGAGCTAGAGCCTTTTATCGTGTGTCATTTTTCACACCTGCAGTAACTTCATTGGTTGCAGCATCAATTATCTTTATCTTACTGTTAAACACTGATTACGGTTTAGTCAATTTTATCTTAGCATCGATTGGCTTGGAAAAAGTGGAATGGCTCACCAACAGCTTTTGGGCGCGTGTTTCATTAATCTTAGTCACCACGTGGCGTTGGGCGGGTTATAACATGGTCATATTACTAGCTGGTTTGCAAAATATCCCAAACGATTTATATGAGGCAGCTAGTATCGATGGAGCAAGCCAAATACGAAAATTCTTTCATATAACGATTCCGCAATTAAAACCGGTATTGTTATTCACTTTCGTCTTATCAACCATTGGAACCTTCCAATTATTTGATGAGCCTTATAACTTAACGAATGGTGGTCCGAACAATGCGACCTTAACCATTACGTATTATTTATATAACCAAGGCTTTAATTACTTTGACTTTGGCTATGCATCAGCGATTGCTATATTATCGTATTATTTATCGCTGTTTTATCATGGATACAATTTAAGGTGGTGAAGGACGAATGATGGACAATCAACAATCAGTGTTACGAAGAGTACTGTTACATGGTCTGTTAATTGTAGGAGTTATTTTCTCAATTGGTCCATTTTATTGGATGGTTGTAGGAGCTACCAATCCTTCTGGGGAAATATTAAGCTCACCACCGACAATCTTGCCAGGTAGTTATTTGGTAGAGAATATGACAAATTTACACGATGCGATCCCGATTTTGCGAAATTTGTTCAATTCAATTGTCATTGCGGTCATATTCGTTTTTGCTAGTCTACTCGTTTGTTCAGCTGCAGGTTATGCTTTTGCGAAGTATGATTTCAAGGGGAATCGCGTTATTTTTGCTAGTTTCTTATTAGCGATGATGATTCCATATCAAGCAACGATTATTCCATTGTTTCAATTATTCTCGGCATTGGATTGGATTAACACATATCGAGCGGTGATACTGCCACAAGTTTGTTATCCATTTGCGATCTTCTTAATTCGGCAAAATATGAAAGGAATACCCGATTCAATGATTGAAGCGGCGCGGATTGATGGTGCAGGTGAAATTTCGATTTTCTTTAAATTAGCATTGCCAACCATGAAGCCAGCTTTAGCTGCGGTAGGGATCTTTTTATTTACACACCAATGGAATAATTTTATGTGGCCTTTAATTGTAATGACAACACAAGAAAATTACACATTACCAGTTGCGCTATCTACATTAGCAGGGCTAAATTCGATTGATTATGGACAATTAATGTTAGGAACAGCTATTTCCGTCGTACCGATCATGGTGGTGTTTTTAATCTTACAAAAACATTTTGTCTCTGGTATTTTAGGTGGTTCTGTCAAAGAATAAGAGATAAAAAGGAGCAAATATATGATACATGATGTGTTAAATGAAAAAGAAATCACGCTAGGAGTCTGTTATTATCCTGAACATTGGCCAAAGGATTTGTGGGAGAGCGATTTTCAGAGAATGAAAGAATTAGGGTTTACTTATGTTCGGATGGGAGAATTTGCGTGGACGATATTTGAACCAGAAGAAGGAATCTATGATTTTACTTTATTTGACGAAGCGATTGAGGTCGCCAAGAAGTATGATTTGAAAGTGATTATGGGGACACCAACAGCTACGCCACCGGTATGGGTAACGGAGAAATATCCTGAAGTATTAAATGTGTCGCAATCCGGTGTTCAGTTTAAGCATGGGGCTAGAAGGCATTACAATTATAATTCAGAGAAATATCAAGAGCTATCAGCGAACATTGTTAATCAAATGGCAGCACATTTCAAGGATCATCCAACGGTTGTTGGGTGGCAAATTGATAATGAGTTAAATTGTGAGATTAATGTGTTTTATTCTGATGCCGATCATCATCAATTTCGTCAATGGGTGAAAAGAAAATACCAAACATTAGATCAGTTGAATGACGCTTGGGGAACGGTATTTTGGAATCAGACGTACACAAGTTGGGAGCAAGTCTATTTAACACAGCCAACCGTAAATGATTCACATAATCCGCACCAAGCATTGGATGAGAAGAGGTTTTTTTCCGATAGTGCGATTGCTTTTGCCAAATTACAGGCAGATGTGATTCGTTCGCATACGAATACACAGTGGATTACGACGAATGGGATGTTTAAGCATTTAGATAATCATCAGTTAACACAAAATGTATTAGATTTTTATGCGTATGATTCTTATCCGAATTTTAATAAGATTATACCGGATGATTCAAAGAAACCTTTACAAGATCGAAAATGGAGTTTCAATTTGAGTAATGTCCGCAGTTTTGGCGGAAACTTTGCCATCTTTGAGCAACAAGCAGGACCAGGTGGTTGGGTGAATCGAATTGAACAGCCGACACCGAAACCGGGACAACTGCGACTATGGACATATCAATCGATCGCCCACGGAGCGGATCAGATTCTATATTTCCGCTGGCGAACCGCAACAAAAGGTTCAGAGATTTATTGGCATGGTATCAATGATTATCATAACCAGAGAAATCGAAGGATTGATGAAATTGACCAAGTCAGTCATGAGATCAAGAAGATTGGCTCATCCTTGGTTGGTTCATCGTATCAAGCGAAAGCAGCGATCGTTATTGATTATCAAAATGAATGGGATGGTGAAGTGGATCGTTGGTATGGGGACTTTATCGATCAAAGTCAGGAAGCTTGGTTTAAAGCATTTCAATATCAACATATTCCGGTTGACCTGTTAAATATAGAACAAGCGAAGACGGTCGAAGATTTGAACGGCTATCAAGTATTGATTTATCCACATGCTGCTATCTTAACGAAGGAAACCGCAAACTTATTTTCAGAATATGTCAAGCAAGGTGGCACGGCAATCTTTGGCTGTAGAACAGGTTATAAAGATTTGACAGGTCAAACGTATATGATGAAGCACCCTGGGTATTTGGCTGATCTGACAGGGAGTACAGTAGAAGAATATACGTTGATCAGTCCTTTACAAGAGCGTCCGACTGTTTCTTTATTTCACGGAGACCCTGTTACAACGGAAGGATTCAATGAAGTGTTGTCACTCGAAGATAGCGATGTTGAAATGATTGGTTCTTTTGACAATGCCTATTATAGAGGAAAACCAGCAGCTACGAAACGCAAGTTCGGTCAAGGATACGCTTATTATTTTGGCGGTGTATTTTCGTATGATATCGCTGAACAAATGTTACAAGATCTTCATATTCAGCGTTCAGATGCTTTGTCATTGCCAGAAAAAGTAGAAATAGCCATTAGAGTGAAAGAAAACCGAACCTTTTATATACTTTTAAATTTTGCCTCGAGCGACCAGTTAATCACCATCCATCAAAAAATGGTTAATATTGTAAAAGAACAAGTTTTACGAGGTGATTATATAATGAAAGCTTATGATGTATTGGTACTGGAATCACAGTAGCTTGTATTAAGGTGTAAATGAGTGAAACAGAGTGAAAACAATAGGATATTTGCATCGAAAACGGATATATGAGTCAAACAGGTGAAGCGAGAGCGGTTGTTTGTATCGAAAAAGG
>NZ_APML01000035.1 GCF_000359605.1 Gracilibacillus halophilus YIM-C55.5 | reverse complement strand
AGATGGTTCATAGGGAAGACTTCTTTTCTGTGAATTTTGTCTGCTAACTTTATTCTACAAAAAAGGGTCTTCCTTTTTCTATGCTCACGGAAGATTTAATATCTATTTACACAAACTATTTTACACTCTCGACTAGTGCACAGGTTAAACTTAATCGAACAGTTTCATAAAGGTCATGCACACTTGATTCAAACATAAAATTGAATTGGAAACATAGAACTAAACCTCAGATTCTAGAAAATTTCATGTAGCTATATGCATCAGTAAAACCTCGCACTAAGACTATTATAGAATACAAATTAAAACCTTACATCTTTAATGGATGAGTAGAAGAATACCAAAAGATCTCAGCATTTATTTCTAGTTTTGTGTTGACATACAAACAACCTCGTTACTTTACAAATACCTAAATTACAAAAGGTTTTTCTAACACCCTTAGTATAATTTGTGGTCTTTTTATAAAAACCCTATACCCTATATTGACAAACACTTTCCAAGCATTCTTTCACTTTTTTATTCCATTGTTTTTAGCTTATTTTCAATAAAATCTCGTTCTATTTCATCCAGATTATATTTTCCATATAATTGTTGATCAATCTCAGCAATGGACTTCGACCAATCAATATCTGAATTAGGTGTAAAGTCCTGTAGAGGAACATTAAGCCAAGTATCTTTATTGTTATCCTGAGTTATTTTAAGAGTACCCAACATAGTTCTAGCAAATTTAGTTTTAATATATTTTAATGCTGCATTTCCTTCGAATTCTGTTTCAAACGAACCAATACTAATAAACGATTGTGTGTAACCAATTAATGGGGTTCCCATTATTGGAGTTCCGATTAAAGGAGTGTTTGAAATTTCTCCTATAGCTCCACTTCCATTACTTTTAGGTAAAATGATTTTATACAAATGTAGATTTTGATGTTTCTCAATATATTTAGGATGTATAAATCTATTCACACGTTTGTTATTAATCAACCCAATTATCTTTACATCATCAGGAGTAGTAGGTACCTCCGTAAAAATATCCAATTGCTGAATTATTGAGGTTGTAATCCTTTTTTCACGCCCTTCACTACCAATAATGTTTTTATATTTAGGATAATCTTCATACAAGACATCCAAGTTAAATTTATTTTGTGGAAATATATTATCTATAATAGATTCAAAAGTTGTTTCACCAGTAACTTTATCCAATATAGAATTTAGTTCAGGGAGTTGCGTGAAGGTACCTATCTCCCCAAATGATTTATTAACATCTCGATAAGTTATAGCTATCCCACCTGGTATATTAGTGTCAGGAAATACCTTTGAACTATCTTGTTCATAATAAACAACCTTTATATGTTCGTCATTCAAAACCTTTCTGTTCCAAGCTTTCGGTGTTTTGCCTGCATTGAATAAAAATCTGGCAGGAGTAATAAACTCGACTTTTTCTGCCAACTTGTATGATTCCTCCATAAACAAGTGGTATATAGGATTATAACTGGTATCACTTGTCTCATCTTGATAAGGAGGGTTACCTATAATTACATCAAACTTCAAGTTATCATCTCCATAACTTCGTTAATATTTGAGGCCAAGGCTCCATCTTCTGATAATTTCATTGTGTCAATTTCTCGTAAATTACTTGTTGAAACACCTTCCATTCCATTATAAATAAAGTTCTTAACAATATTATAAATAATATTACTTGGTGCACATGCATACACTTGTTTTTCGAGAATCCATTTAATACGTTCTTGTTGGTTAGGAATTTGCTCTTTTAATCCATCGTTTAATTTCTTGACTATCTCGGTAATGTATAAGCCACTTTTAACATGTAAATCAGCAAACCTTTTCGTTTTATCAGAGAATATACCTGGATTTTCTTCTTCTAAAACGTTGACCATTTTTTTAACAACATTTTTTGGAGTAAATATCTGATTTGTTTTCTGGGGCGGGATATAATCAAAAATATCCTCTTGCAAGCTATCATCAAAATAATTTGCTAAACGCTTTTTGGTGTCTAAAAACTCTTGAATACCAGCATTGAACACTACTTCATTGAAAAGCCCGGGAATTGCTTTTTCTTCGCCATTATCATTAACATATTCAAATCCATCTCGAAGTTTCTTAAATTCATTTATAGTAATACTTGTTAAATTCTCAAAAGTTTCTTCATCAATATTTTTTTCAAAATTTGATAACTTTGTATTGTCATCACCATACGCCATCAAGAAAGAAGGTATTGTTCTCGCAAATCCACGTAAATGATCGCGAACATCATCTTCTGTTGTTTTCTTTTTCTTTTCTTCTACCTTTTCTATTTGTTCTTCTACTGCGGTATTGACTGTTTTTTCAACCTCTTTATTAATTTCTTCTTCAAAGGAGTTTTTAATTTCCTGCTTCTTTTCTTCAAACTGTTGATATGTTGCTACTAGAATCTCTTCGTCTTTATTTGAATCTGATTCTGATATTTTACTTTCATACTCCTTTTCTATTTCTTTTATTTGATTATTCAGAGTTAAGCTTTTTTCACTAATCATATCTTCTAACGCTGTGTTTACTGAATTTTCCACTTTTTCAACTTGTGTTTTACTTAAGTCAAACGAATCTTTTAAGTTTGTAAAACCGTCAGAAAATGATTCTGTGATATCCTTGGCCAAATGTTTAACAATCTTTTCTTGCTTTTCCTCTGCTTCTTCTGATGAAGATAACGCTTTATCAACAATATCTATAGTTGAATATATTTTATCACCAAAAAGTTCTTTCGATTTACCTATCACCACTTCATCAGGTATTTCTACATTTCCTTCATCATCTAAGGGGGGATCTGCAACAGGGATTTCACGACGATCATCTAATCGTTTGTTTTTCTCTGGTGGAATCTTTTCTAAAATTTCTTTAAAAGGGGAATCCCCTGAGAAGATTCCTGATATATTAGCAAACAATAAATTACTCATAAACCCCTTTTTAACAACCTCTTGTGATGTTATACGAGTAGGTATTGTTAACACTTCTGTTGCATCGATTTCTTGCATAGAACCATCTTCATCTTCAGCGATAACAGGAAAGAAGTTTAAGAGTTTTTTTATTTTGTTCTTTCTTTTCTCCGATGTTTTAGAACTACCACCCGTTAAATTATTAGCGAAATCATCATAAAGTTTTAATGTTCGATCAGGGGAGAAATCAAATATATAAGCATTTTCTTTTCGATATATTTTTCCTCCCTTTTCAAATTCGTGTGGATTTTGTGACCTAAAAGCAGCTTGAAAGTATAAACTAGGGGATTCAATATTATTCAACATGAAAACAGCTGTCCATTCAGGAATAGTTACACCTGTTGTCAGTTGCCCTACTGATAACGTTATTGTTTTATCGAATTTTTCAATAGCACGTCTTACTTTATCAAAGCTCTTTGTGTTCTTTTTGAAGTCAAGCGCCTCTTTTTCTATACCATCATTCAGACTAACACCATCTCCTGCTGCCAATACTACCTTATATTCTTTAAAGATAGGGTGCTGCTTCAGTAGTGCTTCAAGTGCCCTTGCAGCATTTACGCGTGGCAAGAGCCAAAAAGTATGATTTAGTTCACTACGATATTCCTCACTAGAGAATGGAAATTTCCCAGATGTTAGATTATCAAGAAAACTCATAACACTATCCTCATGAACAAACCGACCATTTTCTCTCACTCTGAAAAACTCATTTAAATCAAAAGCATAATCAACATTTTGCTTTTCCTCTAATGTTATTCCTTCAGACACTTCTGCCTCAATCATTTTACTCATTTGATACGTAAACAGGTTTAAAGTTGGTAGGCTTTCATACGGATTACTACCAATTGTTGGATCCCACTCCTGTTTGGCCTCTTGTTCATCAACATAAGACCAATTAAATATTTGGTCTTCAGAAAATTTATTATTAGCTAAAGCTTTAAACGGTGTGCCAGATAAGTGTAGAGTGAATTCTCTATTTATTTGACTGAATGCTCTATCTGTTTTTTTCGTATCTACACCTTCATGCGCTTCATCAATAACTAACAAGTCCCAATTTAAACCAGATATCCATTCTAATTTATCGTGTTTACCACCAGCAAATTTTGCTCCTTTTAAGTCTTGTAATGAAATAAAGGTGATTTGAGAAGGATCAGAATAAGACGTGGTATCAATAAATTTAAGATATTCCTCTCTTGTCATAGCTTTTCCATTCAACGCTTCCGTTTCTGATACGAATTTCATTTGTGGCTCTTGCCAAGAAATAAATTTATTGAAGTCCTCATACCATGAATTTGCGATCGCAGGTCTATTAGTTACGATCAAAACGTTGGTAGTTTTTAAATTTCTTATAAATTCGAAAGTGGTTAATGTTTTACCAAAACGCGGTTTAGCATTCCATAAGAATTCTTTTGGTTCCTGAGCACTTTGAAAATACTCATATGTTTTCTCAACTGCCTGTTGTTGTTCATTTCTTAATATATAGTCCGAACGCTCATCATCAATTTGTATTTCATCATAGTCACTATTGATAAATTTATTGGTTAATTTTTCAGCTTTATCAGGTGTACCATTAAAATAGAACCACTCATCTGCACGACCATTAAAGTTTTCCTTTTGAATTCCGTTTTGAATCAGAAATCTATGTAAGTCTTTGTCTCGAAACCATTCTCCATCTGATTTCTGTGCCTTCTTTTCAAATAAAACTTCAGGGGTTAATCCAGCAGTCCCAACTTGTTCAAAAATTCGTTGTACTGCACTTCTTGTTGTATCACCGATTTTTACATATCCATCATGACTAGGAACTTCAGGTAAAGTATAACCATACACTTTATATTCAATTTCATCAAAAGGCTTGATTATTGTCTTATTCATAAAATTCCTCCATTTCTTTAGTATACACATCTGTTATGTTAACGGGGATATATCGCATCTTTTTAGAAATTTCCTTTTCACTCTCAACATCTTCTTCTAAAAGTTCAAACATATCTAATTGTTTATACGGCTCTATGGTTTTATTTATAGCTTTATTGATAATTTCCCCGAATTCCTTTTCGGTATTTTCATAAATTTCATCTAAAGTGTATTCTGTTCTCTGTATTTTAATGTTTTTAGTTGTCTTTCTCATATTAATTGGAGACCATTCACTAAATACCAACGGCTTACCATCTATTGTATTCCTAGATAAAAAGTCTCCTTGCCTTATATTAGATGAAATGATCTCCTTAGCACTATCTAATACCTTTTTCTTTAACTCTCCATTATGAAGCTGAACTTGTTCTTTATAAATATCATAATAGACTTGAAACATATTTAATACACACGTCTGTGCATTATCTTCTAACAATTCAATACCATAAAGGCTAGTTAAAGTTAACAAAGAATAATTCTCAAATCTTTCAAGACCATCATTATATTGTTCTACAACTATATTTAGCTTTCTTTCAAGGATTGCAGTGAGAAAAGCACCCTCTCCAGCAGAAGGTTCTAAAAAAGTTGACGTTAAACTTTTACAGGCTTCATTCACTTCTTGTATTTCTAACATACTTTTTACTATTTTCTTTGGTGTAAATACTTCCCCATGTTTCTGTACACGATGTTTATTTTTAATTCCTATCTCTTCCAAATTTAGAACCCCCCCCAACATAAACAATACAATTGAAATAATTACTTGTTTTCAATTCATAAAATTCTGTTTCTATTTTACCATATAAAAGTTTAATCAAATATACTGAAGAAAAAACGATTGGTTATTTCTCAGCTTCTACCAACCCTTTTAAAGTTAATTTCTACCATAAACAGTACTGTATTATTGCTTGGATGATAATGCGTAACAATGAGACATACTATATTATTGAGTTTTGCTGATTTGATAAACCAACAAATCGATAAATCCAAACAACGAACATGATAATAGGCTGCATCAACAATATTTCTATTTCTCATGGTTAAATACATAATATTAAACCGTTTTAATCGCTAAACTAATTTAGACAGTTTTTGCTCTGAGAGTGTAAAATAGTTTGTGTAAATAGATATTAAATCTTCCGTGAGCATAGAAAAAGGAAGACCCTTTTTTGTAGAATAAAGTTAGCAGACAAAATTCACAGAAAAGAGGTCTTCCCTATGAACCATCT
>NZ_APML01000034.1 GCF_000359605.1 Gracilibacillus halophilus YIM-C55.5 | reverse complement strand
GCAAGCATTCGCCGATAGCGAATCATCTTAAAACAACAAAGTTTACGAAAACAGCCTTTTAAGAAAAGCTTTTGTTGATAAAATGCTCAGTTTTCGTGGGCTCGGCTTCAGCTAACTTTGCAAAGCATCGTCAAATCAATGATCAATGGATCAATAAAGGGGGCTTATCAATGTTAACGAAAGAAGTGATCGGAAATATTGAACAAGAACAGGAAAGTCATCTGAATCGTGAGTTTATCGAATTAGATTGGGATGAATTAAATAAACGAATCTTACGAAAGAAAACGGACAAAGGAACGGATGTTGCGATTGCGCTGGAACAAGAACAACCATTAGCGGTTGGTGATATTGTCTATCAAGATGAACAACGACAAATTGTGATTCAAACGAAAAAAGAAAAAGCATTCGTCGCGTATCCCGAATCAATCGTCGAAATGGGCAAAACCGCTTTTGAATTGGGAAATCGACACACCCCATGCTTAATTACAGAAAACCAAATCATCGTTCGCTATGATCAGACGCTCGAGCGATTATTCGAAGAAGTAGGTGTCACATATGAACAGACCGAACACAGATTTAAACAACCATTTAAGTACCGAGGGCATCAGCACTAAATTTTTGTATTTAATGCATATTCATGATTCGGCTTTTCCGATTGGAAGTTATACCATTCGTTTGGGATGGAAACTTATATTCAAGAAGATCAGATTCGAACAAAAGAAGATTTGTTTCAGTTTTTACAAATGTACATTCATGAAAATATTAGTTATACAGATGGCATTTTTGTGAAAGAAGCTTATGAATCGCTCGCGCACAAAGATTGGCACAGCCTCATCCGATTAGAGAAAATATGTGATGCTAGTAAAAATGCAGAGGAAACACGTAAAGCAAGTCGAATGATAGGAAAACAATTTTTGCAGGCGATCCTTCCTGTTCACGAAACAGAGAATTTGCATGAATGGTACCAACTATTTCGGAACCAGCGAATTTATGGACATTTTCCAATGGCTTATACATTGTACACGTACGATATGGAATTTGATGTATATACGACATTGTTAACGTTCATCTATTCATCAACAGTTGGTTTAGTACACAATGCTGTGCGGGCGATTCCATTAGGACAAAAGGGTGGTATCGAAGTCATTCATCGCTTAATACCGGAAATGGAAAAGGGTGCACAAATCACATTGAACCGTTCATTAAGTGATTTGTCCAATCATGCCATTGGGCTAGAGCTTGCATCCATGAATCATAAATTTTTACCATCAAGATTATTTATTTCGTAATGTGAAAGGAGAATGATATATGAAACCTGTTATTGTAGGTATCGGAGGTCCAGTTGGTTCAGGAAAAACGTCATTAACTGAACAATTAACGAAACGCATGGTAGATCATTATAATGTTGCGGTTATTACAAATGATATTTACACGAAAGAAGATGCCGAATATTTAATGAAACAAGGTATTTTATCAAATGATCGTATTATTGGTGTGGAAACAGGCGGTTGTCCACATACAGCGATTCGTGAAGATGCATCGATGAATTTTGAAGCGATTGATCAATTAAAGGAACGATTTCATGACCTTGATTTGATTTTATTAGAAAGTGGTGGGGATAACTTATCGGCAACATTTAGTCCTGAACTCGTTGATGGCTATATTTATGTAATTGATGTCGCAGAAGGTGGCGATATTCCACGTAAAGGCGGACCTGGTGTTACACGTTCGGATTTATTAGTCGTTAACAAAATCGATCTGGCTCCTTATGTTGGTGTGGATATTGAAAAAATGAAACAGGATGCCAGTGTTGTGCGGAAAGAGCGACCATATGTTTTTGCTAATGTGCGAGGTGGGAATGGCGTCGATCAAGTCATTGAATGGATTCAGCATGACATGTTATTAGAAGGAAGTGGAGAAACGGAACATGCTGGCAGCTAATCAAGTGGAACATCCCCAACGTAACGGTAAACTGGATATGCATTTTGCTTCAAAGCAAGGTAAGACTGTCATGACAGATCTTTATCATCAACCGCCACTCAAGGCAAGTCGCGCATTATATTTGGATGATTCTCATAGAGCAACCGTTTATTTAATGGAATCTTCGGGTGGAATGGTTGCGGGTGACCGAAATACGTTTGGCGTTTATTTGGAAAAAGGGGCACAAGTTCGACTACATCCGCAATCGGCGACCAAGATTTATCCATCTTTTAACAAGCAACCGAGTCAGCAAGTCGTCAACATTCATTTAGAAGAAGGGTCATCTCTCGAGTGGAAGCGAGAAGAGGTGATTCCTTTTACAGATGCTCGGTTTCATAGTGATATATCGATCGACATGGACCGAACGGCTTCGGTTTGGTGGGAGGAAATTTTGTATCCTGGTCGTGACAAGCGGGGTGAATCATTTGAGTTTCAGGAGTGTCACACGAAGTTTCAAGTTTGGTCAGGCGAAGATTGTTTAGCTTATGATGCTGTTCGTTTAAATCCATCACACCAGCAAATAGCTGCACTAGGTGTGATGGAAACTTATCAGTATGTAGGTAGTGTTTGGGTCATCGGACCGAATATAAACTTTGATGAAGAATTGATTCAATCGGAGTTACGTCAGACGAAAGGTCATCAATCTAGTGTAACAAAGCTGCATGAACGCGGGTATTTAATCCGTTGGCTATCGAACCATTTACCTGTCATCAAACAAGAAATGGATACATTATCAGAATGGATAAATGGTCAGTGAAAGGAGACTGGGACAAAAGGAAATTCGTATGTTATCAGCTAACATTTGGTTTTCATGACTTAAAAATCCTTTGTCCCAGTGTCTTTACAATGGCTTTGTGATCATGAGAAGAATAATGATGATCAGAAGTGTATTTACTATATATTCAGCTATTAATAATTTTTTTATATACTCGTGATAGACAGTTGGTATTTCTTCTGGCTGTTGTGCGAGAAGTTCTTTGATCGGTTTGGTATACTGTTTTAACACGGTTGGTCCCATTAGAAACGAAATGGAATAGAGCACTAAGCTTAGTAGATACCATCCTTCTTGAAACAGTCTTGGCTTAAGGATGCCCATAGCGATACCTGTCAGTAACATGAAGCTACCACCAGAGATAACAATATTATGCACTTTTCTTTTGAGAAAGAATGCAAATTGAATCTCGTTAATGGTTTGCGCTGACTTTACAATCGTTGTGAGAATAAATCCAGGACCAACACCGATAATCGCGGAGAAAATATGAACAATCACCAATGTTTCATACACTGCGTCCACCTACTTTTTCGAATATCGCTATATCATCTGCCTGTCGCAAAAATATCTTGTTTTTCGCAAAATTATTTCTAATTTCGCAAAAAAATTTTCAAAATCGCAAAATGATGGTCATTTTCGCAAAAATATTATTGCTTAGGGACAAAGGCTTCAAATCCGAGTGCAGTCGCAATTCCTAATACAAGTGCCCAAATGACAATCGCGATCGTTGACCAGATCAATACCGCTTGTTTCGATGATCCAAGTGTCATCCCAATAAATGCAGCAAGGTGAGAGCCAAGAACAACAGGTCCAAGCATGATCATTCCCGGTAGGCCGTATTTGTTCCACATAATTTTCGCTCGCGCAGATCGTTTGGACTGTTTTTTGGAATCGCTTTTATCAGTGATCCATGTTTTTACCTTCTCAAAAGCAATGACTAACGGTATCAATGTCGATAAGTTGCCAACAATGCCAATTAATATCACAAGAGCTGGATTCAGGCCAGTAAAAACACCTAAAGGAATGACAACTAATATCTCAAACCAGGGTATCGCTCCTCCAAGAAATACGAGAAGATATTCGACTAACATTATATGATTCCTCCTTTAGTTACAGAAAAAAAGTTGATGCTTTAGGAGCACCAACTTATACAAGGATAAGCTCACGCGTTAAACGATCACAGAATTTATCACAACGATCGAGATCGGTCTGCTGTGGTGTTAATTCGACTTTTAGTGTAACAGCGAGACTCGTTTGTGCAAATAGCATATCTCGAAAAAGGTCGACAGCGCCGCAATAGTGGGCAAAGAAACTATCACCAGTTCCGAATACACCAGTTGTTACATGTTTCACGTCTTCGGTTTCAAATGCTTCATATAGGTCTTCCATTTCAAGCGGAAGTTCACCATTATCCCAAGTATATGTTCCAACGGCAATGATGTCATATTGAGATAACTGTCCAGGACGGAATTCATGAATTGGGATGAGGTCTGTCTCCATGCCACGACTTTCCATCCGTTCATGAATTAACTCGGCTAGCGTTGAGGTATTTCCAGTTACCGATGTGTATATAATGGCTGCCTTCATCGCTTGATCAGTCCTCCTATATTATAAATTACAATTCGTCAAATCCGTTTGATGAAGATACTTTCGTGTACGTTCTCGACTTTTGCTCAAAGAAATCGGATTTTGTTTCGTTCATCATTTCATCACTAAACACTTGAATCCACTGCATTGGATTTTCGCGTGCAGGATAATAATTATCGAGACCCAGCTGACGGAATCGCTTATTCGCGAGGTATTCTACATAGCCATGGAACTCTTCAAGGTCAATGCCATCAATATCTTTTAAGATGTAATCGGCCCATTCTTTCTCTAACTGCACAGCTTTATCGACCGTCTGATAAACGTAATTGATATTTTCTTCCGTATTGAGTTCTGGGTTTTCTGTTAGTAAAATACGAACGAACTGGGACACAAAATACGCATGTTGCATCTCATCGCGCTGAATGTAGCTGATCATAGAGCTCGTTTTTACCATTTTTTGTTGACGGGCTAAATGATAGAAAAAGGCAAATCCAGCATAGAAATAAATGCCTTCTAAATTAATCGAGTTGACCGCTAATTCAAATAGACGTTGCGGTGATGGATGCTGGCGAAATGCTTCATAGCGATCTAAAATTAATTGATTTCGTTTTCTAACGATGGGATCTTCTTTCGCCTGGTCAAATCGTTCATTTTGCTCACGTAACGGAACGAGTGAACTTAAGATATAAGAATACGATTCATTGTGAACAGCTTCTTGTTGTGAAATGACAGCAAAAATCGCTTTGAAACTCGAATCGGTTACGTAATCCATAACTTCTGTCATCGTTGGCGTTTGTAAGCTGTCTAATGATGCTAACTGTGTATTAATGCGCAAGAATACATCTTTCTCAGTCTCTGTTAGATATTCCCACTGTTTAATATCATCTTGCATGTTAATCTCTTGTGCTTTCCAAAAGTTCGCAAGCAATGTTTGATAGAGATCATACATTTGCGGATAAGCAATATCATTCCAATTTAGTAATCCAGAAGATTCTCCATTAATAATACCGGTCGATTTATTTGGATAAGTGGGGTTTAACAGTTTAATTTTTGATAAGGGTTGGTCCATTTGTGACATGCACGGTTTCCTCCTTCAATGTTCGAAAAATCGAAGAAACAAGGTGCCACGAATTAGCTGTGGCACGCTTCACATTCTTCAATCTCAGTCTGTGATGTACTGCGAACGTAATACGTCGTTTTCAGTCCATTCTTCCATGCTTCCTTGTGTAAGTTTAACAGTTCTTTTGCTTTAATGTCATGGCGAACATAGAAATTAAAGCTAACGGCTTGGTCCACGTGACGTTGACGTTTGGCATTTTGTCGAATGCTCCACACTTGATCCAACTCATGACGAGCACGGCGGTAGTAATTGTAAGTCACGTGATCTAAGTCAGGTGCAGTAACTTTAAATTTGAAATTTTTCTTCTCTTCAGCATATTCAACAGCATATAATGGGTCGATACCATCCGTTGATCCACCGATCTTTGCTGTTGAAGAGTTCGGTGCAACAGCCATTAACCAGCCATTGCGAATGCCGTTTGCTGCGACGTCTTCGCGTAAGTTGTTCCAGCGATCCGATGTGTAATCTCTGCGCTCAAAATATTTCCCAGTATGCCATTCAGATCCTTCAAATTCTGAAAATGCGCCTTTTTCTTTGGCTAATTCCATAGAGGCTTTAATCGTGTAATAAGCAATATCCTCATACAATTTATCTGCATAGTCAACGGCTTCATCAGACTCCCAATGGATACTTTCAAGTGCAAGAAGATGATGCCATCCAAATGTACCTAATCCGACAGCACGGTATTTTTTGTTAGTGGTTTGCGCTTGTCCAACAGTAATCGTATTTAAGTCAATGACATTATCCAACATGCGTACTTGAATGTTGATGAGTCGTTCCATCACATCTGCGCGTACAGCATTTGGTAAGTTGATCGATGATAGATTACAAACAACGAAGTCACCAGGTTTGCGAACAATGACAATATTGCCATCTTCGTCTTCATATTCATTAGAAATAGTAGTTGGCGACATGTTTTGTGCAATTTCTGTACATAAGTTACTGCAATAAATGGATGTTTTACCTGTTCCGCGCTTATGTTTATTTGGATTTTGGCGGTTTACTTCATCACGGTAGAACATATATGGTGTGCCTGTTTCAAGTTGGGCAACCATAATGCGTGCCATAATGTCCATTGCACGATACGTTTTTCTCGGTAGAAGCGGATGGTTCACTGCTTCCCAATATTTTTCAGTGAAATATTTCTTATCATTTTCGTCATAGAAGTCTTCTAATCCGAGTGGGTTGCCATGTTCATCTTTCCAGCCCATAAATTGTTTGACCTGGTGTGGACAGAACGTATGCCATTCACCAATACTCTTTCCGTTCTCATCAGTAACATCGAGTTGTTCCATAAATAAGTCAGGTAATGATACACCAGTGAAAATATCGTGTGCTTTGCGGCGTTCATCGCCATTATTTGTTTTTAGATCAAGGAAGCCATTCATAATATCTTTATGGAATACGTCTAAGTAAACGGCAACTGCTCCTTGACGTTGACCAAGTTGGTCGACACTAACTGCTGTATCATTAATTAATTTAATCCAAGGAACGACACCTGAAGAGTTTCCTTTGAATTTCTTAATATCAGAGCCAAGTGCACGAACCTTACCGTAATAGATGCCAATGCCACCGCCGTCTTTACTTAAGCGTGCGATATCCCAATTATTTAAGTAAATACCATCCAACGAGTCATCAACTGTATCAATAAAACAAGAGGATAATTGCCCATAACTTTTACCAGCGTTGGATAGAGTTGGTGTCGCAACAGTCATATATAAATGGCTGAGTGCCCAGTAAGCTTCTTTTACTAATTCTACTCGTTGTTCAGGTGCTTCGTTTTGCATTAATGTCATCGCAATAATCATAAAACGTTCTTGTGGCAGTTCATATAAATTGCGTTCATGATCATGTGCTAAGTAACGATCTGATAATAAGAAAAGGCCGATATAATTAAATAGATCATCGCGTTCAGGTGCGATTGATTGACCGAGTTCATCAATTTCTGCTTTGCTATATGAATGTAATAGTTCTTGTCCATAAATGCCAAAGCTCGTCAAAGTGTCGATTAGCGAATAAAAATCTCCGTATTTTTGATCGGCATCATAGTTTCGATTCGTTGCGGCTTCTTGGTAAAGTTGGCGCAAGCGAAAATGAGCAGCAACAAATGTCCAGTCTGGCTGATCCATGGAGATCCGATTTAACGCATAAAAGAGCGCTTCTTGTGTGGAATCCTTATTGGTATCTGCTGTTTCCTCAATGCGTTTTTGTAAATCCTTTGTGTCAAGACCATACTTTCTTTCCGCTTCTTCTAAAGCATCTGTGACGGTCTGGCTAATTGATTTTACCTCTGTTGTCATGTAAAAACCTCCATATACATAATAAAAGCGCCCTTATAAAATAGAGCGATGATAGATATAGTACTTGATGTATGTTGATAAAAAGCGTAATGACCGCTTTTAACGATAGGATTATCGAACACCATATGTTGATGTTTTTTATTAAATTATCACTATATATTGTATTTTATCGTATTTATTTTAGTTTTACAATAGCTAAAAACATCTATTTCTATATAAATGAAAGGAACAAGTTTGTCGAAAGTTGATTCCTCAGTAAATGATAGAGTAGCGGGACTTTTGTATTAATTTTAAGTTAAGATAGAAATGAAAATGATTCACATTGCGACATGTGAATTTTCTACAAACAGAGGAACTATTATTCTATCAATACAAGCAAATGACTTCAAGAAAAGTGATCATCTTCCCATGATGGCAGTTTGTACGTTTCTGTCATGACTATGATTCAATATATGAAGGCAGAAAAAAGCAATGATTGCTTATTCCTGTGCTTCATTATATTGAATCGCATGTAAGCGTGCGAATACGCCGTTGCGATCGAGTAGTTCTTGATAAGCCCCTTGTTCGACAATTCCGTCCTCTGTCACTACGACTACGCGATCTGCATCACGAATGGTCGCTAAACGGTGGGCGATAACTAGTGTTGTCCGGTGCTGACTCAAATCATCTAACGATTGTTGAATCAAACGCTCCGTTTCCGTATCTAGAGCAGATGTTGCTTCATCTAGAATCAAAATAGGTGGATTCTTTAAAAAGGTGCGAGCAATCGCCATTCGTTGCTTTTGACCACCTGATAGTTTTAGTCCCCGCTCACCAATTTGTGTGTCATATCCATTCGGTAAATTTTCAATCACTTGATCGAGGTGTGCTTTTCGTGCGGCTTCATAAATTTCTTCATCGCTAGCGTTCTGGTTGCCATACGCAATGTTTTCCTTAACTGTACCAGTAAATAAGAATACATCTTGTTGAACAATGCCAATTTGTGAGCGAAGAGATTGCTTTGTCATCTGACGGATATCCATTTCATCAATCGACACTGTCCCTTGATCTACATCGTAAAAACGCGGAATTAACGAACAGATCGTCGTCTTCCCTGCCCCGGATGGACCGACAAAAGCTACTGTTTCACCAGGATGAATGGTGACATTGATATCATCCAATACCGTTTGTTCTTCATCGTAGGAAAACGTAACATGATCAAATTGAATATGCCCTTCTAATTTATCAACCGATACTGCGTCTTCCGCATCTTGAATGTCCGGTTCTTTTGCAATCATTTCACGGAAACGGCGAAACCCAGCCATTCCTTTCGGATAAATTTCGAGTAGTGCGCTAATTTTATCAATTGGTTTAATTAACACGTTCGTATATAATACAAAACTGACGAGTTCGCCGTATTGTAGTTCTTGATTGATGACTAACCAAGCGCCAAATACTAATACTAATAGTGTCAATAAACGTGTCGTCATATAAATACTTGAATTTGTTCCAGCCATGACTTTATAAGCAGCAATTTTTGTCCGTCGAAACAGTCCGTTATCTTTCTGGAAACGAGAGATTTCAAAGTCTTCGTTTGTAAAAGATTGAACCACGCGAACCCCTGAGACAGCATCTTCTACGCGAGCATTGACATCTCCGATTTTTTGATACATTTCTCGCCATGCTCGATTCATAGCTTTATTACAATAAGTGACGAGTGCAACTAGTATAGGAACCATTACTAAGGCAACTAATGCGAGGGAAGGGTTAACAGTGAACATAATTCCAAAAGCTCCCGCAAACGTCATGACGGCGATAAATGCATCTTCTGGGCCGTGATGGGCCAGTTCACCGATATCAAATAAGTCATTTGTAATTCGGCTCATGATATGCCCTGTTTTTGTATTATCAAAAAAGCGAAATGATTGCCTTTGGACATGGGTGAAGAGTTCCTCCCGCATGTCGGTTTCGATATTAATCCCAAGCTTATGCCCCAAATAACTAACGATAAATTGTAACAACGTACTTAATAGATAAACGGCAAATAACAGAATACTAACCGTAATAATAATACCCCAATCACGCCCAGGCAGTAATTCGTCGATTAACCATTGAACGGCTAGTGGAAAAGCCAATTCCAAAATTGCGACAATGACGGCACTGCCAAAGTCAATCATAAATAGGCGTTTATGTGGTTTATAATATGAAAAAAATTGTTGTAACATCGCTTGATCTCCTTTTCCTCAAATGAACGAAATCATTATAGCAAAAAATTCGTGTTCTATGGAAGAAAAGAAGTGACGAATTGATGAAAGCGATGTGTCTATAAAAAATGGTTACGCGTACCATCTTGCCCGCCTTTTGTATGCTTTTGCGGAATACGATGTGTTTTTTCTAATTCTAAGTCATAGTTATAATCGACTGCTTGCCACAAGCGATATAAGATCCATAGGCCAAAAAGAATTTGTCCAATCATGATTATGGTAAGAAATACTCCGTCTAGAAAATAAATCCCGATACCTATTGCGACTTGGACGAGTAATAATGGCCAGTGCTTTAACCAAACAATCAAACTACCGGTTAGAAGTGCGATCACCCAAAGTGCTTCAATTGTCATACGATTGTTTCCTCCTAAGTAAAGTTGTGCTTTGTCTGTTAGTTTTGCTTGTCGTGAGAAGAATATGCAATGACAGGCTTTCCTTTTTCACCAAATTTCTATAGAATAAAAGTGGAAGATGAGATGAACACGATGAAAATGAGGAGAGACTTATGACGACGATTAATGATATAGCGAAATTAGCGGGAGTGAGTCGTTCGACCGTTTCTCGTTATTTAAATAGCAATGGTTACGTAAGTGAAGACGCTACCCAAAAAATTACCAAGGCGATTGAAGAAACAGGTTATTTACCGAGTCAATCTGCCAAATCGTTACGTACGAAAAAATCAGGTGTAATTGGTGTCATTTTACCTAAAATTAGTACTGAAACAGCGAGTCGTGTGATTACGGGTGTGAATAAAGTATTACAATCGAATCATTACCAAATGTTATTAACGGACACTTCACTTGAGTCAGAAAAAGAAATTGAATTTATCCGATTGTTACAATCACGTCATGTCGATGGCATTCTTTTATTAGGGACGAATCAAGAACCGGCGTTAATCCAAGCGATTGAAGAAGCCAACGTCCCGATTATAGTATTGGGACAAGAGATAGCGGAAACGATTTCGGTTACTTATCCAGATTACGAAGCGACACAAACAATGATCGAATATTTTATCGAACAGCATTATCAGCGTATTGGCTTTATCGGTGTTGACCCTAGTGATCCAGCTGTTGGCCAAATCCGTAAACAAGCTTATGAGGACACACTAAAAAAACATCAACTGCCAATGAATGAGAACTGGGTGCAAATCGGTGACTTCAGCATTGAATCAGGGTATCAAGCGATGCAAACGATACTTGAGCGATCAACTGATGAAACACCAGATGCAGTATTTGTCGTTACGGATCGTATGGCCGTTGGTGCCATGCAATGTATGAAAGAACACCAGCTACAAATACCCGCAGATATAGCGATTGCCACAACAGGCGCTTCGACATTGTCACAATATATAGAGCCAAGCCTTACGACGATTGATTTTCTAAATGAAGAAGCAGGGGAGAAAGCTACCGAATTATTGTTAGAAGCGATCAACGGAAAATGTCCTCAAAAAAAATTAATGCACAACTATAGACTTTTAAAACGTGATAGTGTATGATAAATTTGAAATTGACATGAGATCGATTCCATAAATCCATGTCTTTTCTTTGTTTCTTTGTGGTATCGTTCCCATAAAATGAAAACGACATCATATTTAGGGGAATGATTAATTTTTATCGATTGTGGAATCGATCCCGTAAATTAAAGGAGGGAGAAACAATGGCAAGCAATCAAGAGATTGCCAATCAGGTAGTAGAAGCAATTGGTGGAGAGGACAATATACAGTCCATTACCCATTGTGCCACAAGATTACGAATTATGGTTCACGATCATGATCAGGTCGACGTGGAACAAGTGGAAAACATTGATAAAGTGAAAGGAGCTTTTTATAATTCTGGTCAATACCAAATTATTTTTGGCACCGGTACCGTTAACAATATCTATCAAGCAGTAACTGAATCTGGTGTTACAGGCACTTCGAAAGAGGAAATGAAGGAAGAAGCAGCCAATCAAGGTACGCGCTTTCAGCGAGCTATTCGTACATTTGGTGACGTGTTTGTTCCGATTATTCCGGTACTTGTTGCAACAGGTTTATTTATGGGGCTTCGTGGCCTGATTACACATGAAAAAGTTTTAGCGCTATTTGGGCTCACCCCTGACAGCATTTCTGACAATTTTCTATTATTTACGGAAGTACTGACGGATACCGCGTTTGTCTTCTTACCAGCATTAGTAGCATGGTCAACGTTCCGCGTGTTTGGCGGTACTCCTGTCATCGGATTAGTATTAGGCTCATGCTCGTATCGCCATCGCTGCCAAATGCATGGGTAGTCGCTGAAGGTAATGCAGACCCGCTTCAATTTTTAGGATTCATCCCGGTCATCGGGTATCAAGGTTCCGTTCTACCAGCCTTTTTTGCTGGCTTTATTGGAGCAAAAATCGAAAAGTTCTTCCGCAAGCGAGTACCCGAAGCACTTGACCTAATTGTAACGCCTTTTCTCGTATTACTTATAATGATTACATTATCACTATTTGCGCTGGGACCTGTTTTACACTTAGTAGAAAATTGGATTTTTGACGGTACACGCGCACTGTTAGAATTACCATTTGGTTTGAGTGGACTCATTATTGGTTTCTTTAATCAGATAATTGTCATCACTGGAGTTCATCACATCTTTAACTTCTTAGAAATTCAATTGTTAGAGAATTTAGGAAATAATCCATTCAATCCACTGATTTCAGCATCAATTGCGGCACAGGGTGGGGCAGCATTAGCTGTTGGTGTAAAAAGTAAAGCGACCAAAATGAAAGCATTAGCTTATCCGTCGTCGTTATCCGCCTTTCTAGGAATTACAGAGCCAGCAATATTCGGTGTAAATTTACGTTACGGAAAACCATTTATTATGGGACTAATTGGTGGAGGTGCTGGTGGATTTTTAGCAGCACTTGTCAATCTTGAAGCGAGCGGCATGTCCGTCACGGTGATTCCAGGGGTTTTACTATATTTAAATGAACAAATTCTTTGGTATATTCTTGTCAATGTTGTATCGATTGCAACAGCATTTATCTTAACCTACTTATTTGGTTATAAAGATGAATCATCTTAGTAAAGACCGGTTTATGCCGGTCTATACTATTTACAAGAAAGGGTGGCATTATGAATCAAGACGAATATTTAAAACAAAAAGCTGAAGAATATAGAAAAAAACATCAAGAACAAGTAAAAAATGATCCTTATTATCCTCAATATCATATCGCTTCTCCTGTCGGTCTATTAAATGATCCGAATGG
Source organism: Gracilibacillus halophilus YIM-C55.5 (assembly GCF_000359605.1). Lineage (GTDB taxonomy): Bacteria > Bacillota > Bacilli > Bacillales > Amphibacillaceae > Gracilibacillus > Gracilibacillus halophilus. Next base: position 38,989 of record NZ_APML01000034.1, on the reverse strand, counting down.
TTGGATCCAATGGAATGGAACGTATCATCTTTTTTTTCAATGGATGCCATTTGATACGGCTCATGGAGCGAAATTTTGGGGGCATGTCCGTTCTGAGAATCTCGTAGACTGGCAATTAGAAGCACCCGCACTCACGCCGAGTAGTTGGTATGACAAGGATGGCTGTTATTCTGGTAGTGCAATTGTTCATGAAGGAAAACTATATTTATTTTATACTGGAAATGTGAAAAATGATGAAGTTCGTGAAGCTTATCAATGTTTGGCAACATCAACAGACGGACAAGTCTTTCATAAACAAGGTGTTCAGATAGAGGTGCCTGATGGATATACTGCCCATTTTCGAGATCCGAAAGTATGGAAAGAAGGTACGAAATGGTATATGGTCATCGGAGCGCAAACGGACCAAGAAAAAGGAAGTGTTGTGTGGTATGAATCAGAAGATCTGAACGATTGGACATTTCGTGGTGAACTATCAAGTGGCTTTGGTTATATGTGGGAGTGTCCTGATTATTTTCAGCTAGATGGAAAAGATATCTTACTGTTTTCACCACAAGGATTATCAGCTTCTGGCATCGATTATCAAAACACATATCAATCCGGATATGTCATTGGTGAGTGGAAGGATGACTTTACGCACGGCCCATTTGTTGAACTTGATCGAGGATTTGACTTTTATGCACCACAAACGACAAAAGATGAGCATGGACGTCGATTACTATTTGGTTGGATGGGCATGGCAGATGATAATGAACCACATCACCCAACGATTTCTAATCAATGGATTCATCAGTTAACGATACCACGGGAATTAGTACGAGAGGGTGACCGATTATATCAAAAGCCTGTCCCAGAATTAAAAGAATTACGAGAAACGAAGGAAGAACACACTTTTTATGACAATTGGAATGGTCCCATACCGCGCGTTAGTGAATGGTACTTTGAAGTGAGTAAAGAAAAGGATATTCACATGTCGATTTTTCGTTATGCTACAATGGAATATAATGCATCAGAGAAAAGCATCCGTTTCACAAGACCGAGGTTAGATAATGGTGAGATAGAAGAGCGTATAGGGATGTTAAATGAACCATTACATTCGCTGCATTGTTATCTCGATCATTCGTCCATTGAGTTGTTTGTGAATGGAGGCGCATTAACCTTTTCGGCACGAATGTTTCCCGATCCCAATGAAGAAACGTTTGAAGTGAAAGGATCAGGAACATTATCGATATGGTCATTACGAAAAAGTGTAGGAGGAGGCGATTAATGTGCGAATCGGAGCCATTGAAGCAGGCGGCACTAAATTCGTATTAGCTGTTGGCACAGAACAAGGTGAAATTGTCGAGAAGACGACCATCTCGACGGAACACCCGGATATCACTATGCCGAAAGTGATTGAATTTTTTGAGGATAAGGGAATTTCTCGCATTGGTGTAGGTAGTTTCGGCCCCATTGATTGTAATGAAATGAGTGCTAGTTATGGAACGTTACAGAAAACGCCAAAAACCGATTGGGTTGACTATCCACTCGGCGGAACGTTAAAAGAAGCGTTAGACGTGCCTGTTTTTATTGATACGGATGTCAATGTAGCTGCTATGTCCGAAACGAAATGGGGCAATGCGCGTGATGTCGATACTTGCTTATACATTACTGTCGGAACAGGAATAGGCGCAGGTGCTTATTTTCACGGGCAGACGTTAACAGGATTATCCCACCCGGAAATGGGACATATTAAAGTGCGACGACATCCTAATGATGACTATGAAGGAACTTGCCCATATCACGGTGATTGCTTAGAAGGATTGGCAGCTGGTCCAGCTATTGAAAAGCGTTGGGGAAAAAGTGCCAAAGAATTAGCAGACAACGAACAAGTATGGGAACTGGAAGCTGATTATTTAGCACAAGCTTTGACAAATTATATTTATATTTTGTCACCTGAACGAATCGTCATCGGTGGTGGTGTCATGAAGCAACAACAGCTGTTTCCATTCATTCGCGAGAAGGTTTTACACATGTTGAATGGCTATGTGACGTCCCCGTATGTAACGGAGCGTGAAATTGATCAATATATTGTCCCTCCTGGTCTCACTGACGAAGCGGGTGTAAAAGGTGCACTTTACTTGGCAATGAGAGACTGATTATAGTAAGTGACGATTTTTTCTCGCCTGAGTGTTGGAATTCTCGCGTGAGTTCTTTTTCATGGAATTTATGAATCGCTTACATTTTGAATATGTGCTACACTGAAGACGAAGGGGTGATAAAAAGATGAAACGATTAGAGCTAGGGAATAGTGGTTTAGAAGTAAGTGATATTTCATTAGGTTGTATGCGGATGGATCAGTTGTCGACCTCAGAAGCCAATCGTGTGATTGAAAATGCGTTAGAACAGGATATTAACATGTTTGATCATGCCGATCTTTATGGAAAGGGAAAATCTGAAGAAATTTTTGCTGATGCGATTGAGATGAATCCAAGCATTCGTGAGAAGATGGTCATCCAAACGAAATGCGGCATTCGTGATGGTTTTTTTGATTTTTCAAAAGATCATATTATTTCATCTGTCGAGGGTAGTTTGAAGCGCTTAAAAACCGATTACATAGACATTTTATTATTACATCGACCGGATGCGTTAATGGAACCAGAAGAAGTAGCAGAAGCATTTAATGAATTAGAGAAAAGTGGAAAGGTACGCCACTTTGGTGTGAGCAATCATAATCCCATGCAGATTGAATTACTGAAGAAATATGTAGATCAAGATTTAATTGCAAATCAATTGCAACTTAGTTTAATGTTCACTCCAATGATTGATGCTGGCTTAAACGTTAATATGGAACATGACCCGGCAATTGTACGTGATGGTAGTGTGTTAGATTATAGCCGTTTAAATGATATGACCATCCAAGCTTGGTCACCATTCCAACATGGTTTCTTCGAAGGTGTATTTGTTGATAATGATCAGTTTCCGATTTTGAATGAGAAACTGCAAGAATACGCTGATAAAAAAGGGGTAACGAAATCCGCAATTGCAGTGGCATGGATTTTACGACATCCCGCACGCATTCAGACGATCGTCGGCACCATGAATCCAGAGCGATTAGCCGGCATTGCAAAAGCATCAGACATTCATTTGACGCGAGAAGAATGGTATGATTTATATCGCGTGGCAGGAAATGATTTGCCATAGAATAATTTTTTACAAAATATTCTTGACGATATATGAAGAAGATGATATAGGTTTTAGTACTCTGCATTTTTTGGTAGTAATGAGACTCCGCACTAAGTAAAACTGTGTAAGTACGAAGGTACCGACCCCCGAAAGTCAGAGTTGAAAATCTAACTTTCGGGGGTGTTTTTATGGCTAAATATTTTTTATGGCTAAATATAGTGAAGAATTTAAAATTAAGCTCGTCACAGAGTATTTATATGACAACTATAAGGGGTTCAAGATTTCAGACAGCAAGAGAAGTTGTGTGTAGTCATGAATAAAAACAACTTGAAAAAAACTATCAAAATGCTGCTGTTATTTTGATCATTTCAATACTATTAGAAACGATTAACAAAACTATTACAGCGGTCAATGAACGAATATCGCAATTAGAAAAATATCAAGGATCATCTTTGTTATTAACATTACATGATTATCGAGTTATCCATCAGTAGCTATATTTATTTCTGTGTATAATGAAGAAGTTGTTATTCAAGAATACCTTAAACGCTTTGGTTGCTTTGTATTATCCTGGTGATCTCAATATTTATATTTTAGATGACCGTTCTATCGAGGCAACATGTTTGCATCCGCATTTATAGTTTTTACATATCCTACTGCACCAGCTACATGCTTCACGGTTTCTGCTCAGGTTGATTATCACCATCAAAAACTGCAATATACTTTGAATCTGTTGCCTTTATCCCCTATTGGATCACCATTTTTCAAGGAAGTCTATCATAGTAAAATACAAGCATTTCAATCGGGACATCAACAATCTGTAAATCTCATTGATCAATTATTAATTGCGATCTAATATGTAAAATTTACGGAAGACAAACCAGACGCTTTTCATGAATGGTTGATCGAACAATGGGATACACACCATCAGTGGTACGGGCGGTATCGCCAAAGTGATGCCAAACCCTATTGTTCGTTATGAATCCCCAGCCGTTAATGCATTAGCTATGATGTATTTTACAGAGTTACATAATAAAGAAATGTCTGAGGTACTGTATAAAAGATTGTTATAACAACGAGCGAGCATGGTTAAACAGCAATTCGCGAATGTTCATGCATTTGACTATCGATATCTTGATACCGCGATTCTTTTATATGACAAACAAATGAAATAAGCAAATTACTCGTGATTTTCCAAAAAACTCCCTATAATAGATAGCGAATCTTAGGACAAAGGGGAGTTATAATGACACAAGAGAAACAGGAAACAAAACAAGCGATTATTGATGCTTTCCATTTTCGACATGCTACGAAGAAATTCGATGCTAATAAAACAATTCCTGAAGATGATTTCCAATTTATTATGGAAACGGCACATCTCTCACCAAGTTCATTTGGTTTCGAACCATGGCGCTTTTTAGTCATTCAAAATGAAGCACTACGTGAGAAAATTAAAGAAACATCGTGGGGCGCGCGTGGAAAAATCATGGATTGTAGTCACTTTGTCATTGTATTAGCACGGACGAAAAAGGACACGCGCTATGATTCCGCTTATTTACAAGATCACTTAAAAAATGTATTACAATTTCCAGAAGAAGCGGCAGACGGTTTATTACAGATGGTCGAAAACTTTCAAAAAGAAGATTTCGCTATTTTGGAAGATGAAGACCGTATGGCTGACTGGGCATCCAAACAAACGTATATTGCGCTCGGTAATATGATGACAGCTGCTGCTCAAATTGGGATTGATTCTTGTCCAATCGAAGGTTTTCCAATGAAAGAGATGAATGATTTATTGCGTGAAGAAGGCTTGCTCGATGATGAGAGTTTCTCTATTTCAGTGATGGCTGCATTCGGTTATCGAGCGAACGATCCAGCACCGAAAAAACGCCGTCCATTTGATGACGTCGTAAAATGGGTCGAATAAAAGTAATGATCGTTGAGGAGAGTTTAGCAAAAGAATTGCTAAACTCTTTTCTTGTTGTATATATGGAATTTATTCTCGACTTTCGCGATTTTATTCTCAACTTCAGCAGATTTATTCTCAACTTCATATTTCCATCAGAGATACAGTGTTGCGAGCATTATGCCTAGTGTTTCCTGATAAATTTCGTCAAATTGCTCAATAGGGAGGGGGTTCACGCCAGTGCCTAATTCAACGGTGTAACTAGGTAACTGAAATTCTTGGATCAGCCAATCTTTGTAACCGGCAAAGCTATCTATATAACGAATCGGTTCATATCGCTCACGCGTTGATATTCTTCGACAATCGATCTCGCATGTGCAGGCTCTAATCCTTGATATCCCCAATAGATGACTTCGCCTTGTGTGTGGAAGGCGTTTATGATTTGGAAATCACGTTGTCGCGCTAAATTGGCCATGGCGATTGCTTCAGGTTCAGTTAATGGACGCTTGCCGGGAAAATCTCGTGGCTGAGGTGACGTCGGTTTACGAGTCGTTTCAGTTTCCCATAAAGCAGGAAATTGATTATTTAAATCGACCCCGCGAATATTTGCCTTCCAATTCGAAAAATCACGATGACCATCATTCATTGAAATTACTTCTTCTTTCCATTCGCCACTAGCTTCACTTCCTTTTAAAACAAGGTTGACACCATCGGGATTTACCATTGGTACGACAGATAACTGTGTATTTTGAAAATAAGAGAGTACATGTAAATCGCGTATCGGTTCATGATTTGTCAGCGATAGTGCATATTGATTGAGAAATTTCATAATTACCGGTGTAGTAATCCATTCATTGGCATGGAAAGAGCCATTTATGTGTCGCAGATTGGTACCTGTACCGATTTGGAGTTCGAGGATGTCTTTCCCTAAAACAGAGGAACCAATGGATTGACTTTGAATAAATGGATAAACCGAAACGAGATGTTTTATGTCGTTTACCATTTTGTCATACGTATAGTGGTTGATATCTGTAATGATGATGTCTGTCACACGATGGGGGATTAGTAGCGTTTGCCCAATTTGTAGTTCTTTTGGATCGATTTCTGGATTCGCCAGTTGTAGGCCATCTAGTGGAAGTTGATGGGTTTGGGCGAGATTCCATAACGTGTCGTTTGGCTTAATGTGATAGTCTTTTTCTAAAAAACCTGGTATTTCGATCGTTTGACCAATCGTAAGTGAATGGGGATTCACGTTTGGGTTGGATGCCTCAATGATTGGTAAAGGAATTGAGAACAGCTGGCTATAGTACCAAAGCGTATCACCTTGACGAACTTGTACCTTCATGACTTCACTCCTGAATAATGATTTGTCGTTTCAATATATTTTATGAAAAACCATACGAAAAAAGAATTCATTCTACTTTATCTCATATAAATGATATGATGAAAAGGAATACATTATTATAGAAAAATGAGTGCAAACCATTTACAATTTAGTGGAGAAGAAATTTGTGGAAGGAGTGTCTCGTTCACATGAGTAAAGCGGATGGAATGAATTATGCACCGCAAGGAAAGCCGAATCCAGTTGTTAAAGAAGGGGAGTTTCAATTTGCGGCAGTCGCCCTTGATCACGGACACATCTTTGGTCAATGTAATGGACTGTTGGAAGCAGGTGCGACCTTGAAATGGGTCTATGATGCCGATGAAGAAAAGGTGAATAACTTCTTAGACAAATTTCCTCAAGCAAAAAAAGCCGAATCCTTGGAAGAAATTTTACATGACCCAGATATTAAACTCGTTACTGCAGCAGCCATTCCATCAGAACGGAGTACATTGGGTCATCGAGTGATGCGGGCAGGAAAAGATTACTTCACCGATAAAACTCCATTTACAACACTGAAACAGCTAGAAGAAACCAAAGAGGTGATTCAAGAAACGGGTCAAAAATATATGGTCTATTTTAGCGAAAGGTTGCATGTCGAAAGCGCAGTCTATGCTGGACAGTTAATCGAACAAGGAGCGATTGGAAAAGTTATTCAAGTGACAGGTTTCGGTCCGCATCGATTGAATGCATCTTCCCGCCCGACCTGGTTTTTTGAAAAAGAGAAGTATGGTGGCATTTTATGTGACATTGGTAGTCACCAAATTGAACAATTTCTTTTCTATACTGGTTGTGAAGATGCCGAAGTATTGCATAGTAAAATAGGAAACTATGATCACCCAACATATCCAGAGTTAGATGATTATGGTGATGCTACACTTGTAGGTGATAATGGTGCTACGCAGTTCTTTCGTGTTGACTGGTTTACACCAGATGGGCTCCGGACATGGGGAGATGGACGTACATTTATTCTTGGTACAGAAGGTATGATTGAAATACGTAAATATATTGATCTTGCAAGCGATAGAGGCGGGAATCAGTTATACTTAGTCAATCAAGAAGGTGAGCAGCATTTTGACTTAAACGGAAAAGTTGGTTATCCCTTCTTTGGTCAATTGATCAAGGATTGTATATATCGAACCGAACATGCGATGACGCAAAAACATGCCTTAAAAGCGGCCGAGTTATGTTTGAAAGCACAGGAAAAAGCGATTTATGTGACGAAATAATCGTTTCATAGAGAAGAGAAAGTTGTTTTGCATAATAGATTGAAACAGCTTTCTCTACATAATGGTATAGAACACGAAAATTTACATTTCCATTTTGAAAAAATTATGATACTATATAAATAACAACGTTGTTATTTGATGAAGGGGAAGTCGAGCATGACAGAATTTTTATACATCTTTAAGGATATTTTACTCCCCGTAGCCATATTAATGGCGATCGGTTACTCATTGCATATCAAATTTGAACTAGATCTCGCAACATTGGCCAAACTAAATATTTATTTTGTTGTGCCGGGATTTATTTTTGTTAAACTCTATGACGCAACATTCGGACTCGATTTATTTTTGCGCGTTCTTTTCTTTTTTATCTTACTTGTTACTTTACTTGGTGTCATCAGTTGGTTGATTGCTAGAGTGATGAACATAAATGGTGGAAAACGAACGACTTTTGTTAATAGTACGATGTTTTTTAACTCAGGCAATTACGGTGTTCCAGTAAATGATTTAGTGTTTCGTGGTGATGCATTTGCCATGTCCATTCAAGTGATTATGTTAACTTTGCAAAATATTTTCTTATTTTCGTATGGCATCTTTTCATTGCGAGCAGGGGAAGAAGGCAAATGGAAAGCGGCACTTGGATATTTTAAAATGCCGGTTCTATATGCGATGGTAGCTGGCGTGTTACTGAATGCTTGGAATGTACCTATTCCCGAACCAATCTGGGTGCCAGCGAATTATATCGCCGATTCGATGGTTGCACTAGCTTTACTAACTCTAGGTGCACAAGTGGCAAAACTGAAAATAAGTAAAGGGTTATTTTCGGTATATGCCAGTATTGCATTACGGTTAATGGGTGGCCCTCTTGTTGCACTGGGACTTATCTATGTTCTTCAATTAGAAGGTATGACGGCACAAGCGCTTTTTATAGCTTCAGCCATGCCAACTTCGGTGAATAGTGCGGTTATTGCCGAAGAATACAAGAGCCATCCAGAATTTGCAGCCCAAACCGTCTTATTCTCGACAGTGGCAAGTATGGTGACAGTAACATTTGTAGTTTATTTTTCAAGACTATTATTCTAGTGCTGTCTTGTTTGAAAGATATAAGAACAGGCTGGCCAAAGGAGTGATCAATGAATGGGGATTCTACATGATTTAGTGAAAGATATTCCGATTCCCAAAATGCTCAAAGTGAAACAGTCGTTTGACGATACACAAATTGACCATGTGGGGGAACGGATGCAGGAACAATTTCGCGAAAAACAGCTAGAAACACAGATTCAACCAGGAATGCAAATTGCAGTCGCTGTTGGCAGTCGGGGACTAGATCGTTTAGTTGAAATGACGAAAGAAACGATCGATTTTCTCAAAAAACATGGGGCAAAACCGTTTATTGTCCCATGCATGGGAAGTCACGGCGGCGCAACGGGGTCAGGACAAAAGGGGGTACTAGAACATCTCGGAGTGAAAGAAGAAGTCGTTGGTGCCCCTATTCGTTCATCAATGGAAGTTGTGAAAATTGACGAGTTAGCGAATGGTTTACCGATCTATATTGACCGTTTGGCATCAGAAGCAGATGGAATTGTGGTTATCAATCGTGTGAAACCGCATACAGCATTTCGAGGGCCAGTTGAAAGTGGTATTCAGAAAATGATTAGTATTGGACTCGGAAAGCAAAAAGGGGCTGAAGCTTGTCATCAATTAGGTTTTAAACATATGGCTGAACATGTACCAGCCATGGCCAACATCATTATTGACAAAATGCCGATATTGTTTGCTGTAGCAACAGTTGAGAATGCCTTTGACAAAGTGGCGAGCCTTGAAGTATTACGAGCTGAAGAAATTGAAGAACGAGAGCCAGAGATGCAAAAACATGCCAAGCGATCGCTACCTAAAATCTTTTTCGACCAAATCGATGTGCTTGTCATTGATGAGATTGGTAAGAACATAAGTGGGGATGGTATGGATCCAAACATTACTGGTCGTTATCCGACACCGTATGCTTATGGCGGTCCAGATGTGACGAAAATGGTCGTATTGGATCTAACGGAAGAAACGGGTGGGAATGCGAATGGTGTTGGAACAGCTGATTTTACGACGCAAAAATTAGTTGACAAGATGGATCGTGAAGCTACTTATGCGAATGGTTTAACGTCAACTGTTGTAGGACCAACACATATTTCTACTGCTATGCCAACTGATAAAACAGCGATTCAAGCTGCCATTAAGACTTGTAACATCTTAGATTTTTCGAAAGCTCGAGTCGTTCGAATTAAAAATACTTTGGATATCGGCGAGATAGAAGTATCAGAACATATGATCGAAGAAGTGGAACAACACGAAAATATGGAACCGTTATCAAAAACGTATGATCTTACGTTTGATCAAGAGGAAAATTTACAATAAAAAGAATGAAAAGGAGAAATGTTATGAGTCGACTATTTGATTTAACGGGGAAAGTAGCTGTAGCACTTGGGGGAAATAGTACGCTAGGTGGATCAATCGCCAAGGGATTAGCTGAACACGGAGCGAAAGTAGCGATTGTCGGACGTAATATGGAGACCGCTGAAGAAGTAACGAAAGAAATTAATGAAGCAGGTGGCGAAGCAAGATCCTTTCAAGCTGATGTCAGTGACTTATCGACGGTTGAAAAAGTAGCTAAAGAAATTGAAGGTTGGGCAGGAGGATGGGATATCCTCATGAATGCACCAGGTATGAATAGTCCTACACCTTACTTTGAACTAAAGACGGATGAATGGGATAAGATTATGGACGTCAACTTACGAGGCGTGGTTTTTGCTACACAAATTTTTGCTAAGAAAATGGTTGAACAGGATCGTGGCGGTAGTATTATTAATATTTCATCCGTATCATCAGGTCCGCCATTATCGAAAGTATTTACTTACTCTGCGTCAAAAGCAGCGATTAATAATGTGACGCAATTTTTGGCTCGTGACTTTGCTGAGCACAATATCCGTGTCAATGCGATTATTCCAGGCTTTTTCCCCGCCGAACAGAATCGAAAAATATTAAGTGAAGAGCGTGTCAATCAGATTATGGGACATACACCGTTGAATCGTTTTGGTGAACCAGAAGAATTGCAAGGTGCTGCGGTTTATTTAGCTTCCGATAAAGCGAGCGGTTTTGTGACGGGTGAATTGCTTCGTGTAGATGGTGGATTTGGCAGTATGACGATATAATAGAAAGGAGATCGAATAATGGTTGAGCAAAAGTATCGGAAACTAGTCTCGATTCTCCAAGATATGAAAAGAATTGTTGTTGCCTACTCAGGTGGTGTTGATAGTACGCTGTTATTAAAAGTGGCTGTTGATACACTCGGTGTAGATAACGTATTAGCCGTAACCGCTGACTCTGAAACATATCCGACAAGTGAATTAGAAGAAGCAAAACGTTTGGCGAAAAAAATAGGTGCTAGACACCAAGTCATAGAAACAAGTGAACTCGCCATACCTGGTTATACGGAAAATGATAAAAACAGGTGTTATTTTTGTAAGAATAGTTTATTTGATCACCTCGTTCCAATTATGGAGGATAAAGGTTATAAGAATATCGTCTATGGTGTAATTGCTGATGATTTAAGCGAGTATCGCCCAGGAATGCAAGCAGCAAAAGAGCAAGGTGTACGTGGACCGTTAGCGGAAGCGACTTTATATAAAGAAGAAATTCGTGAGCTGTCAAAGGAAATGGAGCTCGATACTTGGAATAAACCATCTTTTGCTTGTTTATCTTCAAGGATAGCTTATGGAGAGAAAATTACACAAGCAAAATTATCAAAAGTTGAAAAGTCAGAAGCATTTTTAAAAACAGTTGGTATCCGTCAGGTGAGAGTTCGGACGCATGAAGAGATAGCTAGAATCGAAGTCGAACCTCAAGATATGCAAAAACTACTAGCAAATCATCAGCGAATTACGGAAAAACTGCAGAGCTATGGATATAAATATGTCACCATGGACTTAGTAGGTTATAAAAGTGGCAGTATGAACAAAGCATTGTCATAAACGAGGAAGTCCTTCAATACTTGGTGATGGTTTTACTAGATGAGGAGGAACAAACGATGAGCAAAGCAGTCATTGGACTTGATCTCGGAACGACGAGTGTAAAAGCAGTTGCCTTTAATCTAACGGGAAACGTGTTGGCTGAATCAGAAGAACAGATCGAGACCCTTTATCCGAAATCTGGCTATGCTGAGCAAGATCCTGATGTGATTGAGAAACAAACACGTTTCGTATTAAACACATTGCTCTCGAAATTATCCAATACGCATGTGCTTTCCATCGGTATTTCTTGTGCGATGCATTCACTCATTTGTGTGGATAAACAAGGAAAGGCACGATCAAATATGTTGATTTGGTCTGATGGTCGAAGCAGTGATGTTGTTGAGCAGCTAGAGGATTCCGTTAAGCGACGTATATATCGAAAAACGGGGACACCGATTCATCCTATGTCACCACTGCTAAAATTAATTTGGATGAAACAAGTCCAAGATCCATCCTACCAAGAAGCCAGCTATTATATGTCGATGAAAGAATACTTGCTTTTTCAATGGTCAGGTGAACGAATTATAGATTATTCGATGGCTTCTGCTACTGGACTAATGAATATCCATCAACTCGACTGGGATGATGAAGCACTTGAACTAGCTGGTATATCACGTTCACAATTATCGACCATTGTGGAACCAACCGCAATCATCACTGAATTATCATCTAATATTCAAACGGAAATTGGTTTATCAAAAGATGTGTCTCTCGTGATCGGTGCGGCTGATGGACAATTAGCGAATCTTGGCAATGGAGCGATTCAATCAGGAGAGGTTGCAATTACAGTTGGAACGAGCGGTGCCATTCGACAACTGATTGAAGGACAACATGTGAATGACAATCAAGAAACATTTAGTTACGCTTTCACGGCCCATTCATCCATTATCGGTGGTGCTACCAATAATGGTGGGATAGCTCTACAATGGATCAAAGACTTATTTACATATAACGGTTCGCATGAGGAGCTACTACGAGAAGCAGAAGAAATCAAAATTGGTTCTGATGGCTTGTTATTTGTGCCTTATGTAAATGGTGAGCGTGCGCCGGTGTGGAATCAAAACGCAAAAGGTAACTTTTATGGTCTTCAAGTGACGCATCAACGGGCGCATTTTGTTCGTGCCGTATTAGAAGGAATCACGTTTAATTTGTATCAAATCGCTCAATCATTAGAAGACATTGCAGGAAAGCCGAAAACCATCTCGGTAAATGGTGGCTTGTCGAAATCACCGTTTTGGGTACAAATGGTAGCGGATGTATTTGGACATCCGATTCAGCTTGCCGATACACATCATGCCGCAGCGTGGGGCGCAGCTTGGACGTCACTTGTGGCGATTGGTGAAGTACCATCTTTTGAATCAATTAAGGAAAATATACCGATAAATTACATCGTAGAGCCAAACGAAGAACGCCACCGTCGATATCAAGAGATGTTTCAGACATACCACAATGTGGCTAGAACTATCACTAGATTTTTTTAACATAAGGTTGTGATTAAAATGTTAGAAGATATTTTGCACAAAGTTGCACAAGGACATGTAACAGCAGATGAAGCTAAAGAAAAACTAGCTACATTTGAAAATTTAGGTTTTGCTAAAGTCGACCACCATCGCACCAAACGTCAAGGTTTTCCTGAAGTGATCTATGGCGAAGGAAAAGAACCGTCACAACTTATCGATATTTCCCGGGCAATAAATGCAAAGCAGGAAAATGTATTTGTTACACGCGTTGATGCAGAGAAAGCGGCAGATATTCAAAATCAAATGCCTGCATTCACATATGATCAAACATCACGTACGTTGTTTCTTGCGAATGGCAAAGAGCGACACCAAGCGTGGCGAGGATATGTTGCAATTGTTTGTGCTGGTACGTCTGATTTACATGTAGCAGAAGAAGCAGCGAAAACAGCTGAAGCTTTTGGGGCAGAAGTGAGGCGGTTTTATGATGTGGGTGTCGCAGGGATTCATCGATTATTCGAGCATATCCATGAGATTCGTCAGGCGACTGTATCTGTGGTCATCGCTGGTATGGAAGGAGCGCTACCGAGTGTTGTCGGAGGATTAGTATCACATCCGGTCATCGCTGTTCCGACGAGTGTTGGTTATGGTGCTAACTTTCAAGGCTTGTCTGCATTGCTCACCATGTTAAATTCTTGTGCTTCAGGAATCAGTGTAGTCAATATCGATAATGGTTTCGGTGGTGCTTATAATGCCATCATGATTCATCAAATCGCAAATCGATCATTATCTGAAGTGAATACAGATTAGAAATATGACGTACGGTTCTTATCTCAATGTGATCTGCAGCAAGCAGCAATGAGTGAGAACCGTTATTTATGTTACAGAGAAAGGAGATATTTACAGAATAAATGGGAGCGGAACTTGCATTGAAAACTTAATTTTTCTTTTGAAATGCTTGAGTAGATACTGTTGGCATGAAAAATGAACGGATGTGTATGTTGACCCGGAAATCGAATCAAGATCACGTGCTGTTTTCCTTGTCATTCAAGTTTTACTGGGAAATCGACCTTATATCTAGAAACTTTTCCTGGTTATCATAAAAAATTTTTGGTCTGCGATTTTTGTAAAACTTCTTCCAATTACGTGTTCTCAATCAACACCTCTATGATATAATTGATCAATGACGAATATCGATAAGTGAGGGAGTTATTCATCATGAAAAAATATAATATATTACTAGTATTATTGATTTTCAGTATACTAGTCGCTTGCAGTAATAAACCTACACCTGAAACCAATGCAAGTGAGCCGAATGATCAGTTAACCCTAGCCATAGGCGGTGAACCTGATGATGGCTTTGATCCGACGACAGGATGGGGACGATATGGATCACCATTGTTTCAAAGTACATTATTAAAGCAAAACAAAGACATGGATATTGGTTATGATGTAGCTACAGATTACACAGTGTCCAATGATGGTCTTGAGTGGACAGTAACCATTCGACAAGATGCCAAGTTTTCAGATGGTGAAGCATTAACAATAGACGATGTCATTTTTACATATCAAACAGCGAAAAAAGCGCAATCTGTTGTCGATCTTACAAATGTACAATCGATGACAAAAATGAGTGATTACAAGGTTACATTCACATTACATGAACCTCAATCGACATTTGTCTATACGTTACAAACGTTAGGTATTGTCCCAGAGCATGCGTATGATGAGAATTATGCTGAAAACCCCATTGGTTCCGGTCCTTATCAGTTGGTCGAATGGCGGAAGGGGGAGCAATTAATTGTAAAACCGAATCCTCATTATTATGGAAGTCAGCCAGCGTTTGAACAACTCACTTTCCTATTTATTGCTGAAGATCAAGCGATTGCAGCGGCCAAAGCAGGAGAATTAGACGTTGTTTCAGTACCGATCACGCAAGCGAATCAAGATTTTACAGGTATGAAACGTGTATCGTTACGAAGTGTTGATAATCGTGGGGTCATGTTACCTTACCTTGAGCCGACGACAAATGGAGAAGGTGAGGCTGTTGGACATGCGGTGACATCGGATATAGCGATTCGTAAAGCAATGAATTATGCAGTTGATCGTCAGGCGATGGTTGAAGGCGTGTTAAATGGTGAAGGGACAGTTGCCTATTCTACTGTAGATGGGCTACCTTGGAAAAATAGTCAAGTAACAATTAACGATGCAAATCAAGCGAAGGCGGAACAAATATTGAATGAAGCCGGTTGGTCTCGTGGAGAAGATGGGGTGTTCAAAAAGAATGGTCAGCGTGCGAGTATGACGCTTTATTACCCTTCAGAAGATCAAATGAGACAATCGTTATCTCTCGTATTTGCTGACATGAT
The DNA here is from genome assembly GCF_000359605.1 of Gracilibacillus halophilus YIM-C55.5. Taxonomy (GTDB): domain Bacteria; phylum Bacillota; class Bacilli; order Bacillales; family Amphibacillaceae; genus Gracilibacillus; species Gracilibacillus halophilus. The sequence goes on along the minus strand of NZ_APML01000034.1, from coordinate 23,430 downwards.
GAATAACTTTGGCATTGAAGTGACGACTGAAGGGGCTAGTTGGAATGTGATTGAAGAAAACATGCATTCCCATCCAGTGATGATGGGATGGGGAAGTCATAATCCAGTGGAATTATATTCGCTCTATCATTCTGAGATGCAAGGAATCGATTATTACAATGCGAATTACTATCAAAACTCAACAGTCGATCAATATTTAGAACAAGCCATGCACGCGAAGTCAGAAGAGGTCGCTTATCAATTTTGGCAAAAAGCACAATGGGATGGAGAAACCGGTATGAGTGTACGTGGTGATGCGCCATGGGTTTGGTTAGTGAACCTAAACCATGTTTATTATATCAATGAGCATATAGATATAGGAAATCAAAAAGTTCAGCCTCATGGACATGGCTGGCCTATCACTGATTTAATAACAGACTGGACGTTGAACGAGTAAATCGAGAGGAGACGAGTGCAAATGAAAGAATTTGTCATCAAGCGAACCATACGGTTATTCACCTTATTATTTGCGGTCAGTTTCCTAACGTTTATGCTCGTCTATCTATCGCCAATTGATCCCGTACGAGCGTATATCGGCGCTGATATGCTTCTCATTAGTCCAGAACAACGAGAAGCTATTCAAAGTTATTGGGGATTGAATCAATCGATGTTTCTTCAATATAAACAATGGTTGACGAACTTACTTTCAGGTGATTTTGGCACATCGCTCATTTACCGAACGCCAGTATTCGATGTCATTAGCGATCGCTTTTTTTCATCCATTTTACTCATTGCTATCGCATGGGTATCATCAGGGATTTTTGGTATGGTCTTCGGAACGTTGGCCGCAATGAATGAAGGGAAATGGCTTGATCGCTTTATTAAAGGGTATTGTTATGTACTTTTATCTACACCTGGATTTTGGTTAGGACTATTATTGCTAATGGTATTTTCTGTATGGTTGGGCATATTTCCGACAGGATTAAGTGCTCCTATTGGAATCACTGGTTCAGAAGTTACCTTTATGGATCGGCTGTATCATGCGATCTTACCTGCGATGACACTAAGTGTTGTCGGGGTATCGAATGTTTGTTTACATACACGCCAAAAGCTAGTCGATGTGTTGCGCCAGCCTCATATTCTTCAAGCGCGAGCGAATGGGCTTTTTGGTATGCGCTTATTTATACGACATGGTTTGCGTCATGTGATGATTCCTGCGGTGTCGGTACATTTTGCATCATTTGGTGAATTATTTGGTGGAGCGATTTTAGCAGAACAAGTCTTTAGTTATCCTGGATTGGCTCAAGCAGTGGTCGATGCGGGTCTTCAAGGTGACGTGCCATTATTTTTAGCCATTGTAGTGATGAGTGCGGTGTTTGTGTTTGTAGGAAATTGGCTGGCGGATATGCTTTATTATTTATTAGATCCGCGGTTACGTAGAGGAGAGAAACCATCATGAGAAAACAATTGTGGATACCGCTTGTACTGTTTCTCTTCATTTATAGTCTATCAATTATGATTCAGGAAGAGAGTATCACCATTGCATTAACCGAGAAAAATGAGTCCCCCAGCTGGTCCCATCTATTTGGAACGGATTGGCTAGGTAGAGATATGTTTCTTCGTACGCTAGAGGGCATTCAATTAAGCGTAACGATTGGTTTCGTTACTGCCTTGTTATCGACAACTTTAGGTTTTTTCTTGAGTTTTATAGCTTCTATTCATTCAGTACTCGATCATATCGTCTCTTGGCTCATCGACTTGTTCTTAAGCCTCCCTCATCTGATTACGTTAATATTAATCTCATTCGTGTTAGGAGGTGGTTTTCGAGGAGTGGTGATTGGACTCATGCTCACGCACTGGCCAGTTATTACCCGAGTATTACGTGCCGAGTGGTTGCAGATACAGGAAATGCCGTATGTACAAATGTCGAAGCAATTGGGGAAAGGATTTTGGTGGCGAACGAAGCATCATTTCTTGCCTCATCTATTACCACAAATGATGGTTGGTTTTACCTTAATATTTCCTCATGCGATTTTACATGAGGCAGCGATTACTTTTTTAGGATTTGGGCTATCTGCTGAAGAACCTGCGATTGGGGTTATTTTATCAGAATCGATGCAATATTTATCATCGGGAATGTGGTGGCTTGCCTTTTTCCCAGGTGTAACGCTTCTCGTAATGGTGGTATTGTTCCAATGGTTTGCAAATACATGGAAGCATTATATAGAAAGGGATCGTTCGTATGAAACCTATTTTAACAATTGATCAACTTTCGATTGTTCACCGAGTCAGTGAGCAGCGATTATTGAATCAGGTGACGCTTTCGTTACAACCGGGAGAGGTGCTCGGATTAGTGGGTGCCAGTGGATCAGGAAAAAGTTTACTAGCACAAGGTATTTTTCACTTACTTCCAACAAATCTATACCGAACAGGTGAGATTTATTATAACAAGCGACCCATCACTACCCATGATCGAGGGACGAATCTTGTCTATATTCCTCAATCTGTTGAAGCATTAGATCCACTTATGAAAGTTGGAAAACAAATTGTCGAAGTCATCCGAGAGATGAACCCAGAGCAAAAGATGCTTGAGCTATTGCAACGATTAGGCTTACAGAAAGAAATGGCGAGCAAGTATCCGTTTCAATTGTCAGGTGGAGAAGCTAGAAGAGTCCTTGTTGCGATTGCGTTTGCGACACAGGCTGAAGTGGTGATTGCAGATGAGCCTACACCAGGATTAGATGAGGCGACCAAGCGAGAAGTGATTACTTTGTTTCAAGAATTGCAACAATCAGGAAAAACGATCCTCTTCATTACGCATGACTTTGATGTAGGATTGCAGCTAGCCGATCGTATCGCTGTCATGAATCAAGGCGAAATAGTGGAAGTGGCTGATCAAACGTCTTTTTCAGGTGATGGCGACCAGTTGCAACATCCTTATACAAAAAAACTATGGCAGGCTTTGCCACAAAATGATTTTACAGGGAGTTCGTAAATGCTGACGATATCGAATCTAACGTATCATATAGCGAATAAAGGTTATTTGTTTCAAAATGTCACTTTGTCGGTACAACCGGGTGAAATTGTTGGACTTACTGGTCACAGCGGTATCGGAAAATCAACGTTTGCTAAAGTGGTAGCAGGGTATCTTACACCAGATGAAGGGACTATAAATCGCGTGCAGAATAAACGACAACCTCACCCGGTTCAACTGATTTGGCAACATCCTGAACAAGCCGTAAATCCGAAATGGCGTATTAAAAAAGTGCTTGAAGAAGCTGGACCTATCGATGATGAATGGTTAGAACGCTTACAGATTCATTCGTCATGGCTCAAGCGTTTCCCTGATCAGTTATCAGGTGGTGAATTGCAACGAATTTGTATTGCGAGATGCCTCATGACACGTCCAGACTTTATTATTGCTGATGAAATCACGACAATGTTAGATCCGATCACGCAAGCAGATATATGGGATGTTTTACGACAAATTGCAAAAACAGAAAGCATTGGTATACTCGCGATTAGTCATCATTACGAGTTGCTCGAACGATTGACAGATCGCACGCTTTCATTTGAAACACTTTCCAAAAAATAGATGTGAATCCTCGTCGTCTATGTTATCGTATAAATGGTAGTAAAAAAGAAGAGAGGGGAAAACTTTATGAGGTTGCCACCGACTGAACGGATTGCTGCAGATGCGGTGAAGGCATGGAAAGTAACTGCACATTTAGTAACGGTCATTCCTTTATTACTGACTGTGGCTTCATTAATCCTTCCATCATTTGTTGATTTTTTTAATTACTGGATTGGTGCAGGGCTTGCCGTTTTTACCATTGTTTTATGGGTGTTTTCGGCCATTATTCTTCCTAATTTACGATGGAAGCGATGGAGATATGAAGTATTTGACCAAGAAATTTATATTCAACATGGAATATTAATTGTGACACGCACGCTCGTACCTATGATTCGCGTGCAACACGTCGATACTCAACAAGGACCGATTTTAAAAAAGTATGGTCTGGCTACGTTGGAAATTTCAACTGCAGCGACAACACATGAAATTCCAGCGCTTTTGGAAGCGGAAGCATCGGATTTACGTGATCAAATTTCAGAATTAGCGAGGGTGGAGCAAGATGATGTCTAAACCGAAACGTCTTCATCCACTTTCCATGTTGTTTACGGTGATTCAAACCATTAGACAGATGATTGTTAGCTTATTACCACCTTTTATCATTGCTATAGGAGATCGCTCCTGGTTGATACTCGGAGTTGCTACAAGCTTGTTTCTTGTATTGATTGTGATTTATCAAGTCTTGTCTTGGTTTCGTTATACATATCAAGTGGAAGACGATCAAATTCGAATCGAGCAAGGAATCCTCATTCGAAAAAGGCGGACGATCTCAAAACATCGCATCCAATCCATTGATCTGTCACAAAGTGTCATTCATCGGATCTTCGGTTTAACGAAAGTACAAATTGAAACAGCCGGCAATGACCATAATATTGATGCGAAGTTACATGCTGTGAGAATGCATGAAGGAAAAGCATTACACGATCATTTGAAATATAATAAGCATCAAAACGCTCAGGATCATGAAGCATCGGAACCGTTGAATCAGACTGAAAACGAAAAAAATGCCAAACATTATCCTTCGAAAACGATTCGTTTGCAGTCGTTATTCATTGCAGGTTCTACATCAGGTAGTTTTGGTGTGATCATTGGTTTAATTGGGGTTTCCTTTTCCGAACTGGAGTCATTAATTCCCGATCATTATTATAATCGTTTAACCAATTGGGTATTTGAACAGGCTATACCTACATTTATATTTCTTGCGATTTTTTTCTTCATATTACTTTGGGCATTTGGCATATTGATGACATTGGTTCAATATTGGAATTTTACAATTACCCGTTATGATAAAGAATTATTTATTACAAGAGGCTTGTTGGAAAAGAAACAATCAACCATACCGTTGAAACGAATTCAAGCCGTAGGAATCAATGAAACTGTCATTCGTCAGCCATTAGGTTTTGCTACGTTATATGTTGAAGTGGCTAGTGGCGAGGTGACAAATAGTCCAGAGATGTATACGATATTATTTCCGTTAATAAGGAAAAAACAAATCGCTGCATTTTTAGAAGAATTATTACCAGAGTATCGTTATACGCAATCGTCAATGGCCCATGTACCGAAACGAGCGTTACCTTATTATCTTGTTCGTATGGGGGTTCTTCCTTTGATAGCAACGACGATTGTAGGCATTTTTGCTTTCGAGTGGATTGTGCTTCCATTAGTTATAACTGTACTCGCGCTTATACTTGCTTATTTTCAGTATAAGGTGGCAGGTTACCAAATTGAAGGGGATCAACTCACCTTACAAAGTCGTAAAATCAATAAAGATACAGTGTTTGTGAATCATAAACGATTGCAATCATTTAAGCTCAAACAGCATATATTTCATCGAAAGCAGGATTTAGCTTCACTAGATACAGCTATTCTTAGTCGTTTTGCTGGTAGACATCTTATTTTAAAAGAATTGAATGAACATGATGTAGACAGGATCGCTAACTGGTATTCTTATCGAAACGAAGATATATAGCAACATGGTGAATCGTCACTTTAATAGTGGCGATTTTTAGTTGACTATCTTTTGAATCAGGAGTAAAATTTTTCACAAGGGAAACTTTTTATAGGTATTTGCATATAAATAGAGATGTACGATTACTCAAGGGAGAGGAGAACGAATGGACGATGTTTGGATTTGACGGTGTATGGTTAGCATTTAGTTTAACGTTGTTAGCTGGTTTAGCGACAGGTGTTGGAAGTGTGCTCGCTTTTTTTACTTCTAGTACGAATACGAAATTTCTATCGTGGGCGCTCGGTTTTTCGGCGGGTGTGATGATTTATGTGTCTATGGTTGAAATTTTTGTAAAAGCGAAAGAATCTTTAGTCAGTTCACAAGGTGAAATTGCAGGGAACTGGTTTACGGTTGTTGGCTTTTTTGCAGGGATGATTTTGATTGCATTAATTGACCGTTTGATTCCGAAACAAGGAAATCCTCATGAATTAAAAAAAGTGGAAGATATGAAAGAAACCAAATCGACTGCAAGTGGGGACAAAAGTTTACTTAAGATGGGGACGTTTACGGCTTTAGCGATTACGATTCACAATTTTCCTGAAGGGATTGCTACATTTACTTCGGCCCTACAAGATCCTGGTTTAGGCGTTGCCATTGCCGTAGCGATAGCGATTCATAATATCCCTGAAGGAATTGCTGTATCTGTACCGATTTATTTTTCAACCGGAAATAAGAAAAAAGCGTTTCGCTGGTCATTTTTGTCGGGGCTTTCGGAACCGTTAGGAGCAATTGTCGCTTACTTATTCTTGATGCCATTTCTAACGGACTTGATGTTTGGTATTATTTTTGCAGCGGTAGCGGGGATTATGGTGTTTATATCTCTAGATGAACTCCTTCCTGCAGCCAAGAAATATGATGAAGCACATACATCGATTTATGGTTTAATCGCCGGAATGGCAGTGATGGCCTTAAGTTTATTATTATTCATCTAAAGTTTAATGAGTCCAAGAACGATATTGGAAAAAATGAACCGTAAGTGTACAGAGGATCTGTATATTTGCGGTTTTTTTATTTGTCTCACATAATTTACAAGATGCAGGTAAAGACTATAACTAGCCATACAAAATTGAAAACAAAGGAATTATTGATATGAGCGGAATGAAACGATATTTGCTAAGTGAAAAGATCCGATCGAAGGCCTATTTCAGACCACTACATCCTATTAAGAGAGTGTGCGGTTCGGGATGATTCAGGAACGGGCCATTGAAAAACTGTTCTGGAGCATTGCATTTCCTGGATTCGGTCAATTTTTGAATGGGAAATACTTTAAAGGAACAGTTCTCTTATTATTAGAATTTTTGGTCAATGTGCAAGGCAATTTTAATCGGATCATTATACTTAGCTTTCAAGGTCAAATGGAACAAGCCATTCAACAAGCGAATTATCATTGGTTAATGTTCTATCCATGTATCTATTTTTATGCGATTTGGGATGCCTATCGTGATGCAGGTGGTGCGAGGAAACCATTTTCATTCATGCCGTTTGTTTTTTCCGCCTATTTTGTAACCATTGGTGTCATTTATTCACCATTCGTTCCTTTGCTAGGTCCTGTGTGGCTGCCCATTATTAGTGTGATTCCTGGTTTATTAAGCGGGTATTTCCTACAATATATATTGAAGCGCTCGGTAACTAGTACGTTAGGTGGCGATAAGTAATATGAGATGGCGTTCCTTTCTCCAACGTAACAATACAAAAAATAATCAAGCAGAAAATTTTTCAATTGAATTGGTTAAAGATTTAAATGAAAATATTAAAAATTTGGAAAATTTACTTGGCAAACCAGATGATTTGGTTGTACGAAAATTTCGCGTGCGAGGTACGAATCATCGTTGCGCGATTGCTTATATTGAAGGACTAGTGGACACTCAATACATACGTAACCAAGTGATGAGTCATATTCAACTAGACGAAGATTTAAACCAAATACCTGATCAAAAACAGGCTTTATTTGAAACATTGTATGAAGAAATCATGTCAGCAACGGCAGTGAAAAAAAAGAAGACGTTGGATGATTTGTCGAAAGGGATTTTAAGTGGCAGTACCATTTTCTATTTAGACGGATTGGCCGAAGTCTTTGTTATTAGTTCGCAAGGTTGGGAAAAGCGTCAAATACAAGAACCCGTTTCCGAAACGTTGATTCGTGGACCAAGAGAAGGATTTGTCGAGAATATACGGACGAATATTGTATTGATTCGCCGATATATTCAAGATCCGAATCTTCGGTTTGAAACACATAAAGTGGGCCGACGATCAAAGAAAAATTTAGTGGTAAGTTATGTGGACGGTGTGATTCATCCAGATATTGTACAGGAAGTGAATCGTCGGTTACAAACGATCGATATGGATGATGCTCCCGAAACAGGATTTATTGAGCAGTGGATTGAAGATAGTTTTCTATCACCTTTCCCACAGATGATGAATACCGAACGCCCAGATAAAGTTGCAGCTTCTCTATTACAAGGAAAGGTAGCCATTTTACTGGACGGTACACCGTTTGTCTTAATTGCTCCTACTACATTAGGAAACTCTCTACAGTCACCAGAAGATTATTACGAACGTTGGACAGTAGGATCATTACTTAGAGTGTTACGTTATATTGCAGCATTTATTGCGGTATTTTTACCGGCTGTGTATGTTGCGTTAGTCTCTTTTCACCCAGGAATGATTCCATCAGATTTAGCTTTTTCAATTGCTGCGTCAAGAGAGGGCGTGCCGTTCACCCCGTTTGTTGAAGCGCTATTAATGTCAGGGACAATGGAATTATTGCGTGAAGCAGGTGCTCGCTTACCGAAAACCATCGGGCAAACCATTGGTATTGTTGGTGGTCTCGTAATTGGTGATGCTGCCGTTCGAGCGGGTGTCGTTAGCCCGATTATGGTTATCGTCGTAGCATTAAATGCGATTGCTTCTTTTTCACTACCTGCATACAGCATAGCGATTGCATTCCGGATTATTTTGTTTGGCATACTTATTCTTTCAGGGATATTAGGTCTCTATGGCATCATTTTAGGCTATATTATGATCAATATTCATATTGTCAATTTGAAAAGTATCGGTGTACCTTATTCGACGCCTTATGCTCCAACATTTTATCGTGATTGGATGGATTTGTTTGTTCGTTTACCAATAACTGTTTTTACGAAACGACCAAAATATATGAAACCAATGGATAAATCCTCTGCAAATAAAGGAGATCACTAAACATGACAGGTTTTCAGTATGCTGATGAGCAATTGAGTGAACGTGAATTAATGATCGCACTTCCAAGCTTTATGATCGGTGTAGAAGCCTTATCTATGCCGAGAGAAGTTGCATCTGCGACAACTGGGTTGGACGGGGTTTTTTCGGTGATAGCAGCTGGTGTGGTTGTTGCGGGTTTGACATGGTGGACGGCCAAGTTTGTATCCAAATTTCCTAGAGAATCATTTCTTACTTATGCATCACGTATTGTAACAAAACCGATTGCTTGTATTTTAAGTCTTTTTTTTATTTTCTTATTTGTTGCGATTGCTGCATACCAAGTGCGCAGTTTAGCTGACATCGGTAAAATATATTTGTTTGATCAGACCCCTATTGAGGTGGCTTCTTTGTCTTTTTTATTGATTATTGTGTATGCGGTAGGTGGCTCAAGAGCTGGTATAATGCGTATTAATATGTTGTTTATTCCGTTCATCATTATTTTCGCATTTGTTGTTTTTTTCTTTAATATAAATTGGTTTGAAGTTAAACATGTAACGCCATTGTTTCAGACCGATATCAATGGATATATAAAAGGGTTGGGTAGAAGCATATTTTTCGGTGGGTTTATTATTTTATGGTTTTATATAGCATATGTGGAAAATCCGAAAGATACACCAAAGATGGTAACAAAAGGGATTTTGATTCCATTGGTTTTGTTTACGATTCTTTATGTAGGTTGTATCGCTGCCTATAGCAATGTGGTGACATCCAATCTCATTTATCCAACGATTGAGTTAGCAAAAATGATTGAAATTCCTGGTGGGATCCTCGAACGATTTGATTCGATATTTTTCGTGATTTGGATTATGGCAATTTTTAATACAGCAGCGATGGCTTACGATTTAGCAGTACTTGGCATTCAAATGTTGTTGAAGAGGAAAGGAAAAAAAACGATTGTCCTATCGATTGCTCCAGTTGTGTTTTTCATTGCCATGTTGCCACGTAATTTATTAGAAGTTTCGACTTTTGGGGAAGTGACCGGCTATGTTTCATTCTATTATTCGATTGCTGTTTTGTTATTGTTTGTTATCATTGCCAAGTTCAGAGGAGTGAAAGGAAATGGCTAGACGATTACTTTCTTGTTCATTTCTTGTATTAACTATGATTTTTTTAAGTGGTTGTTGGGATGAAAATCCAATAGAAAATTTCGGTTTTGTGATTGGCAGTGCCTTAGATTTGGGTGAAGATCATAGTTCAGAAACCCCCTCTGTGACATTAACGAATCAGTTTGCCGTTCCCTCTGGCTTTACAGTACCAAGTCAAGGAGGCGGTGGTAATCAACAAGCATACAAAAATTTGTCGGTTACAGGAAATAGTGTCTTTCATATGAATCGTGATATGTCAAAAGAGACGAGCTTAACGCCAATTTATGATCATTTGAAACTAATTGTTGTTTCATCAGAATTAGCACAGCAAGAAAAAATGTTCTCTAGTGTAGTGGATTTTTTTTTACGAGATCATGAAATGCGTAGAGGTATACGTATAGTAGTGTCAGAAAGTTCTGCAAAATCAATTTTTGATATTGTACCAAAGTACGAAAAGACCCCAGCGTTATACGTTAATTCGATTATGAAAAATAATACAAAAACAATTGAAGTCATCCCTTCGGTCAGAACTGCTAAACTACATCGCGATTTATTAAATAAAAGTAGCTTTGTTATTCCTATAGTAAAGGTGAAAGGTGAAGAAATTAAGTCGGAAGGCGGTGCAATTTTTAACGGACCAAATAATAAAATGGTAGGAAAACTTAATGCCTTTGAAACAAAAGGATATAATTTAATCAAAGGAAAAATCAATGGTGGGGTCATCAATTTCCAGGTAGATGATCAGTTAATGGTTTATGAAATTGAGGATACAAGTAGCAAGGTGAAAATAAATCCAGAGAATCCAGACCAAGTAAAAATTGATATAAAAATTGAAATTTCAGGATCGGTTGGTGAGATGTTTGGTCATAAGACATTGATTAATGAAGATTATCAGAAGGAAATCAAACAGAAAATTGAAGAATCAATAGAAGAACTTATCATGAATGTGGTTAGTAAAGCTCAACAAGAGTGGAAAGTGGATATTTTTGGTTTTGATCAAAAGTTGAAGAGTAGTCACTCTGGTAAATGGAGGGGAATGGAAGGAGATTGGAATGCTGGCAAACAATTGTTTACAAAAAGTGTTATTAATGTTTCTTCACAAGTGACATTGGAGCATATTGGATCAACCGATCGAACCAAAGATAGGGGCGTGAAATGATGTCTAAATTGTTAGAGTTTGTTCCCGAACGAATTGTCATCATTTGTACGATTTTAGCATTTCTTTTTCCTTACATTATCCATAAAATCAATCAACTGTTGCATAAGAACGGAGATCCTCCTTGGAAAAAGAATAAATCATGAATAGTTTTTTTGTACTGATAAACACTAGAACATGTATAGGAAGGAGGCGTTCAGCTTGAATGAACATAACATCCACTTAACGTCATCTGAGATCGGATCGCTTTGGACGATTTATATGAATGAAACGATGTCAGAGTGTATGTTAAGGTTTATGTTACAACATATTCAAGATGAAGATATTGAACCGATTGTACGTTATGCTTATGATATATCGTCGAATCATGTCAAACAGTTGACAGCGATTTTTGAAAGTGAACATTTTGCTATACCGAAAGGGTTTGGTGATGAAGATGTTAACATGGAAGCGCCGTGGTTATTTACGGATTCATTTTGTCTGACGTATGTCAATCAAATGAGCAAGGTAGGAATGGTTACATACAGTAGCTTTGTATCCATGAGTTATAAAAGGAGCATTCGAGATTTTGTATCAAATGCGCTAAATGATGTGTTAAGTTTATTTAATGAGTCAATGGATGTTTCTTTAGCAAAGGGATTAAATGCGAGACATCCATATATTGAAGTCCCTCATCATTCATCTTTTATTCATCATAACAATTATTTTAGTGGGCTGAACCCCTTTAGCGACAAGAGGCCATTAAATGCGATTGAAATTTCTCACTTATATTTAAATGTCATGACTAATAGCTTAGGTGAAAATCTTTGCTTAGCGTTTGCACAAACATCACCAATGCAGGAAGTGCAAGATTTCATGTTGAAAGCAAAGAAAATGTCACAGAAGCATATTAAGATTTTCTCTGAAACATTGCAAGATAATGATATTCAAACCCCTCAAGTACCAGATGTGTCGATAAGTAATTCGACAACCCCTACCTTTTCAGATAAGTTGATGATGTTTCATTTAACGTTAATTATATCAACCGGAACAGGAAACTATGTGATGGCAGGAGCGGTTAGTCAACGGATCGATTTGGTCTTGAATTATGAGCGATTATCTTTCGAAGTAGGACAATTGGCCAAGCGAGCAGCGAATTTAATGGTGAAATATCATTGGTTAGAACAATCACCTGGCACACCAAATCGTGAACAACTCGCAAAGGGAAAAGATAAAAGTTGATTCAATTCTAGCTTCAGTTTAGGGCTTTTACTATATCGTGATTTAGTAAAAGCCTTTTTTGTGAATAGTTTTATTAAACTGTTGCAATGTATATAAGGGATTGTTATAATGTAAAACGTGCTTAAAAAATGTAAAGATTTGTTGAATTTTTAGTAATTTTATGATGCGGGTGTAGTTTAGTGGTAAAACCTCAGCCTTCCAAGCTGATGTCGTGGGTTCGATTCCCATCACCCGCTCCATTACATAGGTGTGAACGTAGTGTTTCGTTTGAAAATGAAGCATTACGTTTTTTTATTTTCATTAATCATTACTTAGGCTTCGTAACTTAGGTAGTGAGCGTATTTTTAATATTTTAAAAGGTATAATTACTCATTGTTAAACAAATAATCCAAGAAACTTTGTTCAGACAGTGGACAAACTAACGATAACACAGTATAATAAACATTATCGTGAAACCCCTTACAAAACATAAAAACTTAGAGTATACTATGATATTTATTAAAGTGAGGTGAATGAGAAGAAATAGGGTAAGTGTGTTTTCACGAAAACTTGTAAAGGAGAGATTCAAATGGGTAGAAAAGTACCTATAATATCTGGGATTGCATTATCGTCCTTATTATTATTTGGTTCAACTGTATCGGCACAAGATACGGAAGCTCTTCATGCAACTGATGTACCATCGATGAAAGAACATTTTAAAGAATCATTTAAGATTGGAGCAGCAGTAGAGCCGCATCAATTAGAAGGTGAATCAGCAGATGTATTAAAATATCATTATAATAGCATCGTAGCAGAAAATGTTATGAAGCCTGAAACCATTCAACCTGAGGAAGACGAATTTAATTGGGAAGAAGCAGATAAGATTGTTGAATTCGCTAATGAAAATGATATGGATTTACGTTTTCATACACTAATATGGCATAGTCAGATACCTGATTGGTTCTTTCTAGATGAAGAAGGAAATCCAATGGTTGATGAAACTGACGAAGAGAAGCGAAAAGAAAATAAGGAATTGTTACTTGATCGATTAGAGACACATGTTAGGACGATTGTTGAACGTTATAAAGATGATGTCGATGCTTGGGATGTTGTCAACGAAGTAATCGATGATGGTGAACCTAATGAGCAAGGGTTACGCGAATCACCGTGGTATAAAATTACGGGAACAGAGTATATTAAGCGAGCATTTGAAGTTGCACGTGAATATGGTGGTGAAGATGCAAAGCTTTTTATTAACGATTATAATAATGAAGTATCGCCTAAAGATGATCATTTTTATAACTTAGTTAGTGACCTTGTTGAAGATGGAGTACCGATTGATGGAGTAGGCTTCCAATCTCATATTCAGTTAGGTTGGCCTACAATTGAAGAATCAAAGGAAGCTTTTGAAAGATTTGTCGACTTGGGATTAGATATACAAGTGACAGAACTAGATGTTAGTATTTATGGTTGGCCTCCAAGTGGTGAGTACAACAGATATGATGAGATTCCTGCCGAAGTGCTTAGCAAACAAGCAGACCGTTATACAGAGTTGTTCGATCTATATAAAGAATTGGATGCGAATATTAGCAATATCACTTTTTGGGGAATTGGAGACGATCACACTTGGCTAGATGATCGCGCTTCTGAACATAGTGATGATGGCGTTGGAAAAGACGCTCCATTTGTTTTTGACACTGAATTCAACGTCAAACCAGCCTATTATGCGATGATGGGGATGGAAAATCCGAATGTTGATGAAGAATCAGAAGAAAATGAAGAAGACACTACAGATGAGAATAAAGACAACTCCTCTGAAGAAACTGATAACACCTCGGAAGACACTACAGATGAGAACAAAGACAACTCCGCTGAAGAAACAGATAATACCTCAGAAGACACTACAGATGAGAACACAAACAATCCCGCTGAAGAAACTGATAACACCACAGAAGAAGAGAAAGAAGAAGGCGCTGCCCTTGCAGATACATCGACCAACTTTCCAATAGGCTTAGTAATCGGAACTATTATACTTCAAATCGGTGGACTTTTATTATTTAGTCGAAAACAAGTTCAATCTTGACCGTTGATAACAAAAGGGATAGGTGTAGCCTTGCATCTATCCCATTTTAACAATTTATAATAAAGGTGATAAAGATGAAACAAAAGCTAGCTATTTTGTTGATTGCCATTGGCATTTTTACGATAGGATGGAACGTCTATCATTGGTATGTACAAGCTGATACAGTTACGGCAAATAGTCAACAAGCAAGATCCATTGATGCAAATTGGCATAACACTGTGATGCAAACCGGCATTTCTGATTTAGCCCAGGAAGTAAAACAAGATGATGAAGAATTAAACGAAGGTGATGAAATCGGCACGCTAACAATCCCTAAATTAGAGAAGATTTATCCGATTTATTTCGGAACCGATCAAGAAACGTTAGAAGATGGGACTGGCTTGTATGATACGCCTTATACAGTACTACCCAATCAAAATGGCCATACAGCGATAGCAGGTCATCGAGATACGGTTTTTATTGGCTTAGATGAACTAGAAGATGGTGATCGACTCTATATTACATTCAATCATACGAAATATGAATATCAAATTCGTAAAACATGGGTCACAAATGCAGAAGACCGAACAGTAATTGTCGAAAAAGAAGAGCCCACCTTAACGCTAACGACCTGTTATCCGTTTGATTTTGTAGGACCAGCCCCAGATCGATATATTGTTGAATCGGAACTAATCAGTAAGGAAACACTAAAATAAATGACTACTTCTTACGTACATGAACATAATCTTGGCAGTGTAGAAGGATGAAATAGTTTTTCTAAGAAAAATACTTGAATACCTTGTTGAAAAAATTGTATCCTAGGTAGAGCAAAAAGTAAGAAAAGGAGTTTCGATAGCATGAAGCAATTGCAACAACTCTTACAACAAATAGACGGAAAAGGGTACAAAGCATATAAATCACTTCAAGGTCGTTATTCCTTCCATCGTTATGAGGTATGCGTGGATTACGTGCAAGGAGATCCGTTTGCATCGCCTTCGAAAATTCGCATTGTCATCCCAGATGCGTATCGGCCTATCAAACAAGAATGGAAAGAAGACCGCAACCGAAACGTTTATACTGCTGACCGTATCGCTCGTTCAGTCGCCAAAGCCATCCAACAGGAGTCATCAAGAAGTAAAGGCTCAGGGAAAAGCGGCATGATTGAAATTGATCAGCCGGGTCAAGAAATTCTTGAACGAACAGCGGTCCAAGTTCACCAAGATAAAACGGTGATTTGCTTTTCTGTCGGACTGCCTGCCAACGGTCGAAAAATTAACGGTCGGGAAGCGGATAAACTATTCTTCAATATCATTCCTGCCATTCTAAAGAATTCGATATTTTCTATTACGGATCAACAGATTGAAGACAGTGTTCAGCTAGCCGATCAACATCAAGTGATTCGGCAATTGATGCAAGAGAATGACTGGATTGCTTTTGTTGCCGATGATTCCGTATTGCCACGCTCAAGTGGTGTAAGCAATCAACCGTTAAAAGACGCTGTTCCTTTCAAAAGTCCAGAAGCCAATCGTGTCGAAATGAATATCCCGCATCGCGAGAAGCCGTTAGCGGGTATGGCGATTAAGAAAGGAATTTCACTTATTGTAGGTGGTGGCTATCACGGAAAGAGTACATTGCTTCAAGCGTTAGAACGAGGGGTTTATCATCATATTCGTGGAGACGGCAGAGAATATGTTGTAACAGATCCGAACGCTGTTAAAATTCGAGCAGAAGATGGTCGCCAAGTAACTTCTGTGAATATTTCTGCCTTTATTAATGATTTGCCTCACGGTCAAGATACAAAACAGTTTACAACGGAGAATGCAAGTGGTAGTACATCCCAAGCAACAAATGTCGTTGAAGCGATCGAAGCTGGTGCGACAAGTCTGTTAATTGATGAAGATACAAGTGCCACCAACTTTATGATACGTGACGTACGTATGCAAGAATTGGTGAATCAAGAGAAAGAACCGATTACACCATTTATTGATAAAATTAAACAACTTCGCGATGACTTAGATGTATCCAGTATACTTGTGATGGGGGGATCGGGTGACTATTTTGATGTAGCTGATGATGTGATTATGATGGATCAATATGTGCCGCACAATGTCACCGATCAGGCAAAAGAAATTGTAAACAAGTACCCGGTCACGCGTCACGCGAAAAAAGAAACGTTGACAGAGAATATGAATCAACGCATCTTTTTACCGAATAGCCTTGATTTACGAAAAGGAAAGAAAAAGAAAGTTCAGGCGAAAGGCTTAACGAATATTATGATGGGTAATTCCACGATTCAACTGCATGATGTCGAACAATTGGTGGATGCGTCACAAACAAGAGCGATTTCCGAGATTCTTCGCTATATGGAAGGTCAAGGTACGCTTAAGCAACAAAAAACACTCACAAACCTTTTGGATGAATTAGAAACGATCATTGATCAATACGGCTTACAGGCATTTGCCCCATTTCCAAAGCAACATCCAGGTGATTTGGCGAGACCGAGACGTTTTGAAGTGGCTGCGTGTCTTAACCGTATGCGAACAGCGAAAGTAAAACAATAGGAGGTGACAAGAGCAATGGCCTATGAACAGCTGAAGCAAGAAGTAATTGCCTATAGCAAAGAAATCGGCATTGATAAAATCGGCTTTGCGAGTGCTGAACCATTTGCCGAATTAAAAGCAAGATTGAAAGAACAACAAGAACTTGGTTATGCGTCTGGTTTTGAAAAAGGAACGATTGAAGAACGAACTGAACCAAAGCGGTTAATGCCTGGAGCTGAATCATTGATTGCTATTGCTCTTAGTTATCCGACAAGAATGAAAAATGAACCCAAAAGTGTAAAAGGCGATCGTCGTGGCATGTTCGCTCGTGCTTCATGGGGAACAGACTATCATATTGTGTTGAAGGAAAAGTTAGATAAACTCGCGGCATTTTTGCAAGAGAAACTGGCGGGTTTTGAATCACGATCGATGGTGGATACTGGTGAATTATCGGATCGAGCAGTGGCAGAACGGGCTGGTATTGGATTCAGTGGAAAAAACACATTAATGATTTCACCAGAATACGGTTCCTATATTTATTTAGGAGAAATGATTACCAATGTTCCGTTCACCCCTGATGATACGATAACGGACGGGTGTGGAACGTGTACGAAATGTATTGATGCGTGCCCAACAGGGGCGTTAGTCGAGCCAGGTCGACTTAATTCACAAGCTTGTATGGCGTTTCAATCATTGACGAAAGGGTTTATGCCAGATGAGCATCGGAATAAATTAGGGAACTTGATTTATGGTTATGAAACGTGTCAAGTCGTTTGTCCCTATAATCGGGACGTTGATTTTCATCATCATGAAGAATTTGAGCCTGATCCGGAACTCGTGAAGCCACGCTTACTTGATCTGTTATCAATATCGAATCGTGAATTTAAAGAAAAATTCGGCAAAATGGCTGGATCATGGCGCGGAAAAAAACCTTTACAACGAAATGCGATCCTATCTTTAGCCCATTATAAAGAAAAAGCTGCGACAGATAAGTTAATTGAGCTTATGCAGCAAGATCCACGCCCTGTGATTCGAGGCACGGCTGCTTGGGCGATAGGAAAAATCGGAGAAGAAAAAGGGTTTGACGCGATCGAAGAAGCAATGAAGCGAGAAAGTGATCATGAAGTACTTGTCGAAATGGAAAAAGGGCTCGATTTTCGCATTGAACATACAAACTAAAATGTTGATTCAGGCTAGACCTACATCGCTCATGCTAGAATGATCTCGTTCATGCTCATAAGGGAGAGGAATGGATTGTATTATGACGAAGTCGATTCACCGTTAGGAACGATTACGCTTATCGGGGATCAAACGAATTTATTTTCATTGTTTTACGGCACGTTTATTGAGAACCAGATGGATGTCATCAATTGGTGTCAGAAACATGGCCTACCAACAGACATGACACAATCGTCGAATCATTTTACCTCAGCCATTCATCAATTAGACGAATATTTTCAAGGAAAACGCCAAACCTTTTCGATCTCGTATCAATTGTTTGGCACAACGTTTCAAAAGAAGGTATGGCACGCACTCATAAAAAATGTACCATTCGGTGACATATGGTCATATAAAGATTTAGCTGAGCAAGTCGGTTCACCTAAAGCTGTGCGAGCCATTGGTGGAGCGATGAACAAAAATCCAATCTCGATTATTGTTCCTTGTCATCGGGTGATTGGAACGAGTGGTAAACTCGTTGGTTACGGTAGCGGTGTCGATAAAAAACAATATCTCTTACAATTAGAAAAGGGGAAGTCGTAATGGCTTCCCCTTTCTTTAAATGATAGATTACTCTTCGCTTTCTTCTTGACCACCGGAACCTTCTTCTTGTTCTACATTCTCATCAGCTGGAGCATCTTCTCCTTCATCTCCGCCACATGCTGTTAACATTCCAATGGTTAATGTACTGACACCTAGGATCGCTAATAGTTTTTTTCTCATCGATTGGCCTCCTTTGATTATTTTTTAAACCCAATGTCTATCATATGTGTTATGGATAGGAAAATCACTAGAATTTACCAAAAATTAAAAATTTTATAAATGTAATAACATTTCCCATGATTTTTATACAAATGGCCTCACTCGTTCTTTACTTCTTAATTATTCCGTCACACATAATATAGTAGTATCACCTGTTGTAAGGGAGTGAAGATTTGATGAATAAAATGGAGACTTTGCATCAGTATTGGCAAAAAAAATGCACGAATAAGAAAGAGCCCCATCCTTTTTTCCGAAAAATTGACTTACATAAGCGTCGTGATAAGCACGTCAAAGAAATTGGTGTATCAGGAAGAAAAATGAGTGAAACAACCGACGAAATTGATTACCAACTTCATATAAAGTTTTTGATTCAAGATCAAGAAACATATTATCATGAGGAAGAAGTTGAAACACATCGAGCCTTTATCGATCATCAAAAGCGCATCCATGATAGAGTAATCACACGACAAAAAATAGAAAATATACGGCCAGTACACGTAACGTCTTACGAGGAGGTGCCTCGTTTTTCATATGATCGAAGAAAAGCGGTGCAATATGCTGAGCGTTGGTGGAATAACGCGAATCCAACTTATCGTTACTTTGAAGACAATGATTGTACCAATTACATTTCACAATGTTTACGCGCGGGAGGGGCTCCGATGTGGGGAGCACCGAATCGTTCGCGCGGCTGGTGGTACAATGATGAGAGTTGGAGTTATAGCTGGTCAGTAGCGAATGCATTTCGCTGGTATTTGAGTGGTTCGAATGTTGGATTAAAAGGAAAGGAATTGGATCATGCTTCAGATTTACTACCAGGCGATGTGATTTGTTATGATTTTCAAGGTGATGGAAGATGGGATCACAATACGATTGTTGTGGCTAAAGATCATGAAAACATGCCCTTAGTGAATGCACATACAAACAATAGCAGGCATCGGTACTGGACGTATGAAGACTCTGCGGCATGGACGCCCGAATGTGAATATCGCTTTTTTCGAATTGGGGAGGAATAACGTGCACAGGTAAAAAAGTGTGTTATAATAGCTTCGTTAATCAAGGAAGTTAGAGGTGACGAGATTGGCAATTCACGTAGTTTTATTCCAACCAGAAATCCCAGCAAATACAGGGAATATTGCACGGACTTGTTTAGCTACTGGTGCACAATTACATTTAATTCGTCCACTTGGATTTTCGACGGATGATAAAATGGTGAAAAGAGCTGGTTTGGATTATTGGTATGATGTGGACATCAGCTATCATGATCAATTAACAGACTTGTATGAAGCTTATCCGAATGGCGAATTTTATTATATTGAAAATTTCGGTGAAGGTTATTATACCGATTATGATTTTAGCAATAGCGATCAAGAGCTTTTTTTCGTCTTTGGTAGAGAAAGCGACGGTATTCCAAAAGAGTTAATCGCTGGAAAAGAAGATCGTTGTTTGAAAGTTCATATGACTGATCAAGTGCGTTCGCTGAATTTAGCCAATACAGCTGCCATCATTATATATGAAGCATTAAGGCAGCAAGCTTTTCCAGGGCTACAATAAAATGATTGAAAGGTTCTCATTGCTTATGTTGATGAGAATCTTTTTTTGTAGAAATTGATGCTCCTTTTCGCGTGAAACAGAAGAAAGGATTATAGCTGTTTGCATGGAAAATTGATATATACTTCAAATAGAAGACGTGGAAGCAGTTGTTTGCATCGAAAATGAATATATGCGTCAAACACGGGTCTGCATAGCACTTGTTTGCATTGAATATTCGCTTATCATGCAAAACGCTAAATTATAATGAACTGTTTGCAGGATAAAACTGGTTGATATGAAAATATAAAAAAGAATTCGTAAAAATGAGTTGCTATTGGTAACTTTTTTTCATATACTATATTCAAACAATCAAACGAATATTTGAATGAGGGATGAGAATGGTTAATCAAAAGAATCGAAAGACAGTGACTTGTGATACGTATTGCTATAATGAAGCAGTAGTCAATCGGTTAACGCCAAAAATGGAAGAGATGAATGGCGTAGAAATGTTGTTTAAAGCGTTATCTGATGCTACTCGATTAAAAATCACTTATGCTTTAACCTTAGAAGATGAACTTTGTGTCTGTGATGTGGCGAATATTTTAGGTACAACGACAGCAACAGCATCGCATCACCTACGCA
Source organism: Gracilibacillus halophilus YIM-C55.5 (assembly GCF_000359605.1). Lineage (GTDB taxonomy): Bacteria > Bacillota > Bacilli > Bacillales > Amphibacillaceae > Gracilibacillus > Gracilibacillus halophilus. The sequence goes on along the minus strand of NZ_APML01000034.1, from coordinate 2,377 downwards.
CACTACGGAATATGGCTTAGCCACATATCGTAAAGAAGGCAAACTCGTTTTCTATTCATTAAAGGATCAACACATGGTTCAATTAGTTACAAATGCGAAAATTCATCAAAAGGAAGGAATTGCTCATGGCTGAGAAGCAAATATATCGTTTGCAGGGACTTTCATGTACAAATTGTGCAGCAAAATTTGAGAAGAATGTACGTGATTTAGACACAGTGGAAGATGTAGAATTAAACTTTGCTGCAGCTAAATTAACGGTTCATGGTCATCCATCGTTGGAACAGTTAGAGAAGGCCGGTGCTTTTGATCACATTCAAGTCTATCCAGAAAAGCAGCCGCAAAAGACGATCCCGTTCTATCGAAAAAAAGATAATCAACTGACAGCTGTATCATTATTATTTGTCGTCATCGGCTATGTTTTCTTATTTCAATTTGGTGATCATCATGGACTGACGCTGGCATCTTTTGCTTCAGCTATTGTTATTGGCGGCTTTGACTTGATGAAGACAGGCGTTCAAAACTTATTTCGTTTCCGTTTTGATATGAAAACATTGATGACGATTGCTGTGATTGGTGCTGTCTTGATTGGTGAATGGGCAGAGGCGGCAGTTGTTGTTTTCTTATTTGCTTTAAGTGAAGCGTTAGAGAATGCTTCGATGGCCAAAGCGCGTGATTCGATTCATTCATTAATGGAAGTCGCGCCAAATCGTGCCACAATAAAGAAAGATAATCAGTTCGTTGAGATGGACGTCGATGAAGTCAATATTGGAGATATTATGGTCGTTAAGCCTGGTGAAAAGATGGCCATGGACGGTGAAGTGGTGGATGGCCATTCATCGGTAAACGAAGCAGCCATTACGGGTGAATCACAAGCCGTGGAAAAAACGGAAGGACAAGAAGTCTTTGCAGGTTCATTAAATGAAGATGGAGCATTAATGGTGCGCGTAACGAAGACAAGTGATGATTCAACTATTGCACGCATTATTCATCTCGTAGAAGAAGCGCAAACGCAGAAAGCACCGGCCCAACAACTCATTGATCGTTTTGCAAAATATTATACACCGGCCATACTAATCATCGCATTAGTTGTCATATTTGTCCCACCAGTTCTGTTTCAAGCGTCATGGCAAGAATGGATTTATAATGGTCTTGCTGTGTTGGTTGTCGGTTGTCCATGTGCGTTAGTGATATCGACCCCCGTCGCTATTGTCACAGCCATCGGAAATGCTGCCCGTAATGGTGTGTTGATCAAAGGCGGTGCTATTTAGAAGCGATGGCGAATCTAAAAGCGATCGCATTTGATAAGACAGGAACATTGACGGAAGGAAAGCCGAGTGTAACGAATATTTTATCATTTAAGGAAAGCGAAGAGGAAGTATTACAGATTGCGGCAGCTCTTGAGTCCTATTCAGAACATCCGTTAGCACAGGCCATTTTACAAGAAGCGGTAGATTTGCCACGTGTAGAAGCAACGGACTTTCAATCTCTACCCGGAAAAGGTGTGAAAGCAACCATTGACGGTGTCACATATCAAATCGGAAATGCAACACTGTTTTCACACATCGATCGACCAGATATTGATGAGTGGGAGCAACAAGGTAAAACAGTGGTGTTTGTCGGAACAACAGATCATGTGATTGGTTGTATCGCTATGGCTGACGAACCAAGAGACCGCGTATCGAAAGTCATAAAACGTCTTCATCAACACAACGTCGAGCATACTATTATGTTAACGGGGGATAACCAACGAGTTGCTCAATCGATAGCAAGCAAAATGAACGTATCGGACATTAAGGCAAATCTTTTTCCTGAAGAAAAATGGACCGCACTGAAAGAGTTGAAACGAAAATATCCTCAAGTGGCAATGGTTGGTGACGGAATTAATGATGCACCGGCTTTAGCAGAAGCCTCTGTTGGAATAGCCATGGGTGGTGCAGGAACGGATGTGGCATTAGAAACAGCGGATGTTGCATTAATGGGAGATGATCTAGACAAACTACCGGATTCAATCGAATTAAGTAAGAAAACATTGCAGATCATTAAGCAAAATATTGGTTTTGCTCTTGCATTAAAAGCGTTGGCGTTATTACTCGTGATTCCAGGATGGCTCACATTGTGGTTAGCGATTTTCGCAGATATGGGAGCAACACTACTCGTTGTGTTAAATGCTCTACGTTTAGCAAAAAAAGCTCAAAAATAAAAAATGAGGCTGGGACAAAACTAAATAGCAAGAGCGAGAATCCGAACAATTTCAAGTTAAGCGTAGGCAAAATACGGAGACTCCTGCGGGAACGCACGAGCTGAAGATCCACTGTGTGAAGTATTCATCTTCACACAGTTAGCTGCAGACGTGCCCGCGGTATAGGATACACTGCGA